>JARGNR010000001.1:34495-86050 GCA_029212405.1 Saprospiraceae bacterium | reverse complement strand
AAAAGGGGAGAGTGTATGTTGAGATTTCGTTGCGCTGAAGGATGAAGATCGGCGAAAGATAAACCTTGCTAAATAAAAATCAATATCTAGAAAGAAGAGAGATACTTTTCTTCACAGTCAACTTTATCACGTATATAATATAACCACCATTACGGGAATGCCGTCAAACTGCTGTTAGAATGAGTTAAAAAAAAAGTGGATCCCGAAAGATCCACTTTTTAAAATCATATGTTTTATAAAATCTAATTTATGATCGTTATACTTCCAGTTCGGAGATTATTATCTCTGATGGCGTCATTAAAGTTTACGAAGAAAACATAGACACCAGGTTGTAAAACCTTATCGTTAAACTTACCATCCCATGTAATGTTATTATCCTTCGCATTAAAAGGAGAACCTTCGTAAGCCCATACATTATTTCCCCATCTATCAAATATACTGACAGAGTTGACAACTATGTTTTCATCATTCGAAACAATTTTCCATTCGTCATTATCTCCATCATTATTAGGTGAAATGATATTCGGTATTTCAAATACTGAAATAATTGGAGGATCAGTAATTACTACTGTGAAGGTCGCAAACACAGAACATCCACTATTATAATACACAGTCACTTCGTAATCTGTAGTTTGCAATGGCATTTGTGTTCCAATATTAAAACATGCAGGATCATTACAAATCACTTCTCCATTAGCGATCCATATAATAGAATCAACAGTTTCTCCAGTAAATACATTATTTATGGAGTAAGATGATGAATCTCCCAGAACTAGTTCAGCTGAACCTGAAATATTAATTGTTGGCTCTGCCGCAGGTGCGATTGTAACACTTGTTGTTGCAGAACACATGTTTCCATCTGACACAATAATTTCATAGGTGCCTGGTTCTACATCATTCATTAAGTCAGCATCAGCACCATTCAGAGTGATGGTATAGTCTCCATCTCCACCCATTGGAAGTACTTCCAATAGCGTGGTAGTCTGATCGTAGCAAGATAGTTCTTCATACTGTTGTGAAACTTCTGGAAGTTCATTAACAATAAATGTTATTGATTCTTGATAAGGACATCCTGCTGATTCTAAAAAGTCAAAGACAATAACATGAGTTCCAATTCCAGCAGCAGTAGGATCAAACATTCCATTTTGATCAACTCCTGGACCAGACCATGTGGATGTACCACTTCCCATAGTTCCAATTGTTTCTGCTATAATCTCAACCGGTGCAATACCTTCTGTTAAACAGAATTCGGTAACTCCATCCATGGTTGACAATGATAAATCAACTGGTGTACAATCCTGTGCTTCACAAATTCTTGTTTTCATGACGTTTCCACAAGCACAACCACTTACTGCAATCACTTCTATTGTAACTTCCTGTCCTACAGAAAGACCAGTTGCTGTAAAGTCTGTTGTTGATTGTATGCCTTGAGAAGTTCCATCAATAAAGACTTCATATTCGGTAGCACAGTCAACTGGAGCCCAACTGAAGAATATCTGATCTAAGTCTTCCAGACAGTTGATCGTATCAAATACGAGTTCTGGTTCTACAGTTATTGATGCACTTGCAGGAGTAGTGGAGCATGCTCCATTCTCTACATCTAGTGTTATATCAAAAGTTCCTACAGCGTTAAATGTGGATGAATATTCATTTGGATTTGCACCAGGAACTACATCTTCACCTCCAGATGTCCACGAAATCGTTTGACCTGGCAATTGAGAACCTTCATATAGAAGATTTACAGTTTCACCAACACAAATGGTATTGTTATCAACAGAGAAAGCTGCAGTTGGTATAGTTGTAATATTTACTGTTACTGAACCTGATTCTTCACAACTATTTTCCTCATAGGTAACAAATAAATCATAAGATCCTTCTGGAAGCCCATTTGGATCAAATTGTGCATTTGTTACATTTGTTCCTGACCAAGTGTAAGTTCCAGTTCCATCACCACCAGAAGCTAATGCTTGAAGGTCAATGAGTGGGTTTGTTCCGTCAACACAAATATCTTGTACAGGATCGTCGTAAGAGAAAGTAAATGTTGGACAAGATACAGCTGTACAAGTTGCTTCGTCCATTGTTGGAGGACATTTGCTATCCGTAATTACAGTTACTGTAATAGTAACCATGTCATCAGGACTTAACCCTGTCTCTCCATGGAATGTATCTGTAGTAACAAAAGGTGTTCCTCCATCAACACTAACTAAATAACCAGTAGCTCCCGGGACAGCATTCCAACTGAATTGTACTTGATCGATTTCTTGAATCGAACATGTAATCATTACTTGCTCTACTTCAGGTTGAACAAATACAGTATATTCTACTACTTCTGATTGACAGTTATCTTTGGTGACCATTAGTGTAATGGTTTTCTCACCAGGTGTGGTATAGGTTACAGAAGGTGTTGTTCCATCATTACCCGTACCATCAAGTCCATAGTCCCATTCCAAAGTATTTACATTATTTGTTCCATCATACATAAGATTAAACTGGCCCGAAATACAAATGGTATCTACATCAGAAACAAATGATGCCGTTGGTGTTTCATTCACCTCTATTTGTATTGTTTGGTTTCCAAGGCAAGGTACAGGATCATCCGTCATAAATTGATACGTTATGGTATTTATACCAATATTTGCCGAATCTGGATCGAATATTCCATTAATTGGATCAACTATTCCTGGACCTACAAATGTGCCTGTTCCAGTTTCACCCGATGTGATATCTGCGGTGATTGTTGCCGTTCCAGTAGTTGGATCCAAACAGAATGTAGTCACATCAGCATCCAAATCGATAGTTGGTGCGATACAGTCTTGAGATGTACATCCAGGAGACGATACTGTAATCATCTGACATGCATCCATTGTCATGATGGTCAAAATGATTGTAACAGTTTCTCCTTCTTGTAATCCAGTTACAGTGAATGTTGTACCATTTAATGTACCCGTATGAGGGTCACCTGTCACTATACTAGTTGAGGTTACCTCAACACTATATCCTGTATTATCAGGAACATCGTCCCAGGTGAAACTTACTTCTCCTGTATTCGGGTTACAATTAATAACAGGCGGAGTTATTGGTGCAATAACCGAAACAATCTCTGTGGTTACAGTTGATACACAACCAGCAAGGTCGGTATAACTCAAAGTAATGGTTTTGTCACCACTATCTGACCAGCTCACACAATGAGGACCAGGTCCTTGACTTCCTGTACCGTTATTTTCGGTGCCGCCATCGAAATCCCAATCAAAAACATCTATGTCTGTCACATCGCCCATGAATTCTATAATAGTGCAACTGTCTGTACATACTTCTGCTGTAAAGTCAAATGCAGGAGTAGCTTGTGGGACTACAGTAACTTCAATTTCAATCAATTCACTATCTCCACATCCATTATTGGTAAATAATGACACGGTTCCTCCAGCGGAGCCAGTCCAGTCGATCGTGATTTCTTCATCCAACGCTCCGCTAAATGTTGCAGATGCAACGTCATTCGGGTAAACCCATGTAAGTAATGTTGCATCTCCTAGATCTACCGCGGTATAAGTAACCAAGGGATCTGATTCACATACATCTAACCCAGGTGCAGTAATATTAGGAGTAGGAGGTAAAAGTTGATCGAAATCAATCATTACATCATACGTAAACATACAAGAAACTCCGTTTTTAACAATTGTTGCAGTAAGCGTATATGTTCCACTGCCTTCATCAATTGTTGCAATATTATTTAAAATGTCTGATGGATCGAATATGTCATCTGGCAAAATGTCTCCATCTGGAGCTGTCCATTCCCATGTAATAAATTCTTCTTCTGTAGAAGGGAAACCATCCGCTTCTGTACCATATTCAAAGAGAAGCAGTACCCCATCTGGAGTACAGATTCCTTCTGTCAATGTTCCGTTGAATATGTCTAATACTTCCAAGCTAAGATCAATAACAGAATCACATCCATTTACATCAGGTGTTTCAATTATCGGAAGATCTGGAATAGACAATACAAGATCTCCTGCAAAACTTATTTCAGTATATTGTGTGCCATCAATAATAATTGGTAACTCATCTCTACATAAGGTTTGCTCATAAAGACCTTTTTCAGACTCTGGATGCATCATCAACTCAAACTCTTGCTCATACATACACCCTTCTGGTGTTGTCACAAATCCTGTAACTGTTCCAAAATCTACAGCAGTCGAAGGATCTTGCCATCCAGCTGTTCCATCCGTATTTGGATCTTCTGTATCAAATACATTTAGATTAAAGTTGACTAAATCTTCTTCACATATGATTTGATCCGTAAATTCTTCATCATCAATACCTTCAATTGTGATTTCTCTGCATATATTTCCATTCCATTGTTGTGATAAACAACCATTGTCAACTTGCGTAATACACACTTGATAAACTCCTTCATCTGGGAAAGAAATAGATAATATTTCATCTTCTGTCATTGGAGCAGGATCTCCAGTGTACGGTGTACCTGAAACGGTTGTTACAGACCAAGTGAAATCAACTGTCAAGTTGAAGTCTGTTACAACAAAGTCAACTAAAGCGTCTGGACAATACATTGCATCTTCGCATTCAAGAACTCCATTATTGTCAATACAAACATCATCAGGAAGCAAACTCGGTTCTTGAGGAGCTCCATCGATTACTACTTCATAACTACATACACTACTGCTACAACCATCAATGAAGAAATAATAAGTTTGTCCCTCCTCTAGTACACTAGAATCAAACGTGACGGGGTCAAGGTTACAATCGGGATTACAGTAAACTTCTTCAGTAAATGTACAATCTGTATATAATCCAATTTGAACACCATCAATTCCAGTGGTACTGCCCGTACATCCCGTAGGAGTTACAGTAATGGTATAAGAACCTCCATAGGCAACAAAAGCAAACCATGACATGTTGTGAGGTGCTCCACCATCAGGACATAATGGTTGTGGTTGATTTCCTGGAGAATCTTCTGTTGGCATCAAGTTGCAAAACGTACCTAATATAGATATATCACAAATGATATTTGGGTCGATAATTTCATCACAAGCGGTAGCTGCCAACATATTCGGTTCGTTACAATCAAAGAAGTAACAAAAATCTATATACACAACTTCAGGTGGATTATTTACATCGCAATTACTTTCTAATGTAAATATGGTGGTTTGAACCAGTGGATCATCATTTCCATTGTCATCATTATCAACCATGTCATTGGCATCATTAAATCCTGCACACGGAGTGGCACTTTCCAAAGGAGTACCAACTGTATTAAATTGGATATAATAATCTCCCGGGGGTAAACCAATAAATTCGTAATCACCAGCATTGGTAAATGCCTCGTCGATCTTATTACCATCGCTGTCAAATAATTCCAGCATTACAGCACCAGGACCGGATTCACCATCATACATCAAGTTAGCATCATTTTCAATCCATACATTTCCTAAGATGTTAATTGCTTGATAAACCCCTGCATCCCACTTTTCTTCTTCTTCTGTATCTTGGGAAATGATATTAAATTCTTCAGTCTGTCCTTGAGTTCCACCTGGATTAGGGTCTGCGTCACTATCTGTAAAATCTGTTCCTAATCCGTCAGGATCGTCTTGCAGTGTGAATGTAAATGGAGGGCCGGGAACAGCTGCTGTAAATGAAAATTCAATACGGTAGTCTCCTGGAGGTACCAGGTCAAAATTGTAAATACCTCCTCCTGCAGTAGTGGTAGTTAAATCTACTCCATCTGCGTCTTGAGCAGTTGCTCCAGTGCTTACATTAATCATACGAACATCTACACCATCGACTCCTGCTTCACCATCATCTACCCCATTTCCATTCACATCACAAAAGACTTTATTACCTACCATGGCAGGCAACCAGAACCCTGCATCGATTCTTGTATCTTCATTGTCGTTACCATTGGTTTCTTCATCTGAAACTATAGTAATAACATGTGATTTTAAATAATTAGCTACGTCAGCAGCATCATTATTTGCATCACTATCTATATCTGGATCATTCGCATCCGTATGCGTATTGTCAAATTCAGTTGGATACCAATTTACACCTGCTATTGGAGCTGGTAGATTGAATTGTACTTGATAATCACCAGGTGCTACCAAGGTGAATTGGTATAAACCACCACCAGCTGTTATTTGATCTGGGACAGCTAAGCCGTCTGCTCCAATTGCTGCAGCTCCTAAGTCGTCTAATAAAGAAACTGTAACTCCATCAATACCTGGTTCACCAGCGTCTTGAATTCCATCCCCATTTAAATCTTCCCATACCATATCTCCTATGATGGATGCTTGGAAAAATCCAGCATCAATCTTATCTTCTTCATCCGTTTCATCGGATAATAAAATAATAGTATGTGACTGCAAGTAATTGGCAGCTGCAGAATTATTTTCAGCATCACTATCATTGGTTACATCCGTTGCATCAGTTTCCACAGCTGAGACAGTTGGATACCAAGGATTTGGAGAAGGAGTAGGAGCGGTAAATTCTACGATGTATTGTCCAGGAGGTAAATTATCAAATGTATATGTACCTCCACCAGCGGTTACCGCTGGATTGGTCAAAGGGAGGAAATCTATATCTTGAGTGACATTCAACATTGTTGTTGCATCAAGCAAGGTGACATTTAAGCCATCAATACCATTTTCACCACCGTCTTGAATTCCATCACCATTGGAATCTTCCCAGACAAAACTTCCTATATTTCCAGCGATAACTAGTCCTAAATCGATAAGTGTTTCAGGCGAGTCACCTACTAGTCCAAAAGTAGCAGAGTTCGTCATAGGATCAACATCATTGTCTGAATCCATGGTACCCACTCCATTTACTAATTTTGTCACATAATAAGATCCAGGGCCTCCTGCTTCATTATATAATAAGATATAACCGTCATCAGGAAGAACATTTCCTGTTCCAAAGGTGTATACTCCACCTATTCCACCATCATGCATCCATTCTATGTCTTCAGCATTAATGGAGCCATTCATATCAACATCCTGCCAAAGTTGCAATTCTAAAGTTGTTACGCCGTTTATAACGGGTTCGCCAATATCCTCTAGACCATTGCCATCGACATCTTCAAATACAGTAACTGCCAAGGAGTTTTGAGCATTCAGTGATACACTGAATAGAGTAAAACATAAAATAAGGGTGTGTAGAAATTTTATTTTCATCTTTAGGTTGTTTGTCATACAAAAACTGGTCACATAAAAGTCACGCAAAATAATCAAAATTGTTAAGCCTATTGACAAGAATGAATAAATTTTGAATTCGCTGCTAATCGCAAAATCAAAGATATGTGATATATGGTATTATTATATTTTTAAATGGCTGATAGGGTGGTGGTTAGGGGTAATCTTCTTGTTGCAATAATTTTTAAAAAAAGTTAATAACTTTCAATTGTAAATTAGGGGATAACTAGTATTCTAGCTTCTTAATTAAGAAAAAACCATCTTCTCCTTGTGATTGATAGAGGGGCATAAGCAATAATGCATCCTCAGGTGCTTCTATAGGTCCTTCATTGTCTCTGGCTATTATTTCTCCAGATCTGATTTTTTGAAAGTTTTTATAGTTGGGTATCATACTAAAGTTGTCTCCTTTGTTGATGTTGTGTTTTGATATCAATTCAGATACTTTGGGGAGGTGTTTACTATGTTCAATGAGTAATGTATCGTGTTGGTTTTCAACATGCTCTGGAGAAACACTTCCAATGGTACGCATGCAGTTTGTAATTGCTGCAATAGCTCTGTTTATCGATAAGGTTTCATCATGTTGCCCTGATTCAAAAGTTACAGGAATCATATTTACACCAAAATTTTCTGAATTAAAGAAGTGTAAAGTTGTCCCTTTGATGCCTTTGAGCATTCCTTTGATTACTGGAGCATGCAATTCTACAGCAATTCTTATACTTTCAGGATCATCTGTGGTAATGGTGAAAATACCTCCATAAGAAGATGTAGTATGTAGATCTAAAACGATGACTTTCTCAGGTTTTACCTCCTCAATGGTCTCTCTTACAATTTTCAGGATTTGTTTGATTTCGAGCAACTCGTCTTGGAGTTCGGATTCTGGTGTGTTGTCAACTCGTTTAATATTCTCTTCGGTAAAAGATCGATTTAAATCTTGTTTAATAAATCGTTGATTTTTATGGTAGGCTTGTAAATTTCCAATTATACCTAAAAATGTACCGTTGTATCTGAATTCTGGATTTGTAATGGGTTCTACAATCAGCATTTTTGCCATCAATTCAATGGCTTTTATACCTGCAGGTTCATTGCCATGCATACCTCCAAAAACGATGAGGAGAGGGCCTGGGTTGGTACCAGTATATTTCGATATTATTCTCTCGGAATGCATGCTGGGATAAAATCAACTATTTAGAATGCGAAAGTAATAAAACTTCATTTGAAAACAGAGAAAGAATAATTATAAAACAATCTTTACAGACAGAGGTTCAAAATTCTGTAATTATTCGAGAGTAAATAATATTATTTTACCTATTTGGATGAAAGGGATAGAAAAAATAGAATTATGAAATAAAAAAAGCTGCTTGATTGATGCAAGCAGCTTCGAGTTTTGGTTATTATCTCAACCAATAGATTGAGTTCTTGAGTATCTTTATTTTCTTTTATAAGGTGTTTAATATTCTATTACTCTCCAGCAAAGTAAGCTATCATACTGCTGATTTCTTTGTCAACTTCTAATTCGGGTGCCAACTTATATATGATTGTATGCAATGAAAAGTCCTCAAGCAGTGCCTCTTCTAATATTTCTAAGCCTAACTTTTTCTTTTTGAGGAAGAAATTGACCATTGCTCTACAGTACAATAAATCTGCTCCAAAAGTATATTCTTCAGCTTCATCCAAGATCTGAAGAGATTCTTCATACAAACCTAATTTCAGTAAAAAGGAAGTGAATTCTCTCCAGAAATGAGTTTGTTCTGGTCCATCACTTACCGATAGATGAAAGTTGATTGTTGCTTTATTATAATCTTCTACAGCAACATATGCTCTTGCCAGACCAAGGTAATAATCTCCTGAACCATCCTCGATGTCAATTGCCTTATGGTATGCATTTATAGCACTATACCATTTTTCTTCTTTGCTATAACATTCAGCCAGAAAGAAATAAATTTCATCGTTGTATGGGTCTTGCTTGATTGCTTTGTAAAGATTGTTTTTACATTCAGCTGTCTTATTCAAGTACATCTGGCACTCTGAAATATTAATAAGCAAGTCATTGTCTTCACCAAAATAATCGATTGCTTCTTGGTATACTTTTAGTGCTTTGCCAAAGTCTTTTATTTGGCAACATAAATCAGCACATTCCATATATCCTTCTTCAAAATCAGGATTGATAATGAAAGAATATTCAATAGCATCAATTGCTTTTTCATATTCACCAGAAAATGATAAGGCATGTCCCAGATTATACCATGCAAGTGAATTGTATGGATTTTTATCAATCAGTGTTGACATGTATTGAGCACATTCGATGTATCGTTTACTCAATTCAGTAGCTACCCAAAATTTTTCGAGAGCTTCTGTATTCGTGTTTTCAATTTCTAAGGCACTTTTTAAACTATCAAACATCTGACCGTGGCTACTCATCTCCGCATAAATTTCTGCTTCACAGAGTAAAACCTCTACTAGGTCTCCTTTCAGAGATACCGTCTTCAGTCCATCTAGTTCTATAAATGCTAAGTCGTAGTCACCATTCAAGGCTAGTGCCCTTACTTTTAAAATGATTATTTCATTTTCATAAGGTGCTATAGATTCTGCAATTTCTAGATTAAGTAGACAATCATTGACCTTGTTTAATTTCAATAATAATCTACATAGTGATATATAAAAATCAGATCTATATCTATATTGTTCCAGTGCAAGTTTAGCTACGTCGAGTGCTTTATCGTACTCTCGATAGTCTTCATAATACTTGATGAGTTGAAAAAAAGACTTCTCATTCAAATATTCTACGTTTCCATTTTCAAAGTTGGCTTCGAATTCAGAAACGAGACTTATCAACGCAGAATCTCGTTTTGTTCTTTGTTCCATATATAATATAATGGGTACAGGATTATAAATTCGTCGATCAAATATAGATAAATTATGGACAGATGAGCCAGATCAAATAGACTTTTTTTCCACATTATTTTTGTATAATAAATTTGTTTTATTTGTTTGTAAGTAATTGTTATTCAGTAGTATATGCGAATTGAGTATACTTTTTTAAATTTTTAAATCGTTATATTCCACAATGATACACATGATTCCTTTTTTACATACAGAGAGAGATTTTTTTTAGCCTTTTCTAACTTTTTATTTTAAAAGTTCGATTTTATGTGGTTTTTGGTTGTTTTACAGGCTGTTTATTAATCAAAAAAACACCATAAAATAAACAAATTGCAGAGACGATTTTAAGTAGATCCAAATGGTCTTTTCCGCAGGCTATAGCAAAAGCCGTAGCAATAAGTGGTTGGAAGTAGATATAGAAGCCTACCGTTGAAGGGAGAACTTTGGTTAATGCATAGCCATTAAGTAAATAGGTTAGAAAAGTCGTAAAAAAGAGAACGTATCCTATGGCCAACCAAATACTTTGAGGAATTGAAGCCCAATCTGTGGCTAAAAGCTCATTCCCCCCAAAAGGGATAACCAGAAGTGTGCCGAAGACAAATACCCATTTTATTACAGTGATGGGATGATATTTTTTCATGAGTTTACGCACCAAAACAAGGTATAGGGCAAAAGATGTAGCATTTAGCATGATGAGGGCATCACCATAAAAGGAAGCTACTTTGTCATTTGATGTTCCACTATGAATAATTAAAATAGCAGCACCTAATAAGCCAATGAGGATACCAAATATCTTTTTATTGGTAATTCTCTCCTTAATTATAACAGCACTTATAAGGAGAATAAGGATAGGGCATAGTACCATAAATAAGGATCCGTGAATGGGAGAAGTATGCTTTAAGCCTTCAAAAAAAGCAAGCATGTTTATTGCCACTCCAAACACACTGCATAATGCAGCATAGGCAATATCTTTTTTTTCCATTGTCTCTTTAATAAAGAGGGTGTGGAAAAGTAAAAACAAAACTAGACCTGCAATGGTTCTCATCATAATGAAACCAAATGGAGTCATAAATCCTTTTACCATTACATCTTTTGCAATGGTATAATTAAGGCCATAGATAATAGCCACCGAAATCAAGGCAAGATGAGCCTTGATGTTTTCATTCATGGTTTGAAGTTTGACTTCTGCAAAGATACAAATTCAAACCGGTGACATTAGTTTGTCTCAAAAATCATGTATAGTAAAGCGTTGTAAGAATCAATTAATTGGTTCTATTTCTTCTTGCCTTTCTTTTTTTCTTTCCTATTTGGTTTCGGATTTTTTCCAATATCTCTTCTCTGAACTTCTTTTCAATAATATAAAGCTTAGCTACTTTCTTTGAAGGAATGCTTGTCTTCAGCTTGTCAAAATATTCTCGTTTGAGGTCAAGTTCTTTTTGTTCTTGTAAGAATAGATCATTCAAAAATTGATCTGCATCTTTTGATTCAATGTCGGCTTGATTTAGGTTCTCTTTATAGTTGACTCGAAGCGTTTTGGATTTTGATTGGTATTCATTATATATGGGCCAAAACTTCTGAGCTTCAGTAGGAGATAAGTCCAATTTTTGAGTAATGTAAGCTACTTTTTGACTTTCAATTCTGTTTTCCATTTTCTCCCTCCTTTCCGCTCTTTCGGGGGTAGTCTGTTGGCCCATGAGGACAAATGAAAAGACAAGAGCAAGGAGTAATGTGTGTATATATTTCATGTGATATTAATTTCTAGGTTATAGTAATTCTTCTAAATCTTCAGGGTCTATTTCTTCTAATAAATCTTCCCATTCACTATCTTCAATTTCGTCAAGATCATTGCCGTCTTCAAATTCAGCTTCTGTTAAATAGTCTAAGCTGATTAAGTCTGATAGGTATAAATGATCATTTTCAATTAAATAATCCAATGCTTCTTCCACCTCCTCCATTTCAAAGGCAATTTCATTTTCTGGTTGTACAGTGTTCGACTGAGAAATAAAAAAATAGGATGCACAGAATAAGAAAAGGAAAGAAGCAGCAATAGATAATCTTCTTTTGCTGAAAAAGTGAATGATCCTGGATTGTCTTTTTTCCTTTGCCCTAGATACCACCTGATTAGATAAGTTTTCAAAGTATCCTTCTGGCAAATCATTTGTGATTTTTTCGCTTACATCTACAGAGGAATAGATTTTTTCTTCTAGCTCAGAAAAATACCCATGTGGAACCTTAAATGGATTCTTCTTATCCATCGAAAATAGAGTAGGAGCGATATCTTTTATTTCTATGTTTGGTTTATTTTTCATTTCTTATGTATTCTTCAATCTTTTTAACAGCATGATGGTAAGAGGCTTTTAATGCGCCAACGGATGTTTCTAGAATTTCAGACATATCGTTGTACGGCATTTCTTCATAATATCTTAAGTTAAATACTGCTTTCTGTTTTTCTGGCAGTGCGATAATTGCTCTTTGTAGTTTTAGTTGAACTTCGTTGCCGTCAAAGTAAGCATCAGCTACTAATTTATTATCTAGTGTGTTTTCAGACTCATCTATAGATTCCGAATTCCTTTTCTTTCTTTTTTTTAAAAAAGTCAAGCTTTCATTTGTAGCTATTCGATAAATCCAGGTGTACAATTTAGAATCTCCTTTAAACTTGTCAAGATTCTTAAAAATCTTGATGAACGTATTTTGCACAACATCATCTGCATCTTCATGGGTTGTGACCATTCTTCTTATGTGCCAATACGTCTGTTCCTGATATTGATGCATCAACGTACGAAATCCACTTTCCTTATTCAGACCGATCAATTCCAAGAGTTGTTCGTCAGTGAGCTTATGTTTCAAAATAGAGATTTTCTAGTCCGCAAATAAAAGTTATAGTAGTATGACTAAAATAATACTAAGAGGTTTAATTCCTACCAATAATTTATTGAATTGGTCTTTATTTTTTTAATCATCAAATTGATAAGGCTCAAAATTATGAATTTGTGTTAGATGAAGGACGGTATTAGAATGAGTGTGTTCATACATAGAAATAAATCTAGCTCCGTCTACCAAATCTGAAAAGCTATAAGATCGTTTTGAGTGTATTTTTTGAGAGTATGTATCATCAAACCCTTTAACTAAAATCAAGAGTTCCATGTTTTTCGAAATCATTTGTTCTTTTGTCAGCTCATACAAAGGGCTTCTCTTGTCGATCATATGAATTATCGTCCAGTTTAGTGGGAAAAGATGGATGGATTCCAATTCTAAATCTAGTCGCTCAAACATTCGTTTTAAAGTGCCATCCACTTCTTCCAGCCAAGTGATTGTTACTCTGGCTTCCATATCAATAAGTTGATTTTTGGATGTATTGACTATTCTGAATTGCAGAGAGGGCTTTTCATTTTTTAGTGGGTTGGGGGCAATGAGGATATTTTTACTAAAAATAATATGGGCTTCAGGTTTTGAAAATTTGGCAAACGACAAACCGGTAAGCAAAGCAAAAGAAATCAATCCTGTGAATGCAACAAAAGCTGATATTAAGTTAGCCGTAGAGCCGACTGGATTTAAATGACCGTATCCGACTGTAGTAAACGTTTGGATACTGAAGTACAGCATTCCCGTGTAGTTTTCCCAAAGAGTGCCAGATTCCATACCATTTATACTTTCCGTACCACAGGATAGAAAAAGTAAAGCGAAGATGGCATTGATGAAAAAGTAGAAAAGTAAAAATGCTAAAATGATTTTAGTCCATGAGAAATTTACAATTCTCTCGTACATATTTGAATCAGAAAGTCCTCTCCGTTCAATATTAAATGAGCCATCTGGTTTTAATAAACGTACGCCTGGGATTTCTTTTGCTTGCAGGAAAACTGAATCGTCGGTTTCGGATACGTCGTACTTGATTTTATTTTTATGATTGATTTTTTTTGCCAAATTCCATGGTTTGAAATGTCAAAAATACGTATTTAAACATAGTGCACAAATTCTGTGTTGTTTTTACTTAAGTTAAGTACTTTATTCTGCAAATAAATTACCTTCGTCTTGATATGGGAATAAAAGCAAAAATAATATTACCAGTGGCTAAATGGACAGCCAGAAATATCAAAAGGTGGGCTTCTAATGCGGTCAAGGATCAGGATGAAATCATGTATCATCTGGTAGACAAGGCTAAAAAAACCAAGTTTGGCAGAGATCACCGATTTAATGATATTAAAAGCTATGAAGACTTTAAGCAACACATTCCTGTAAAAGATTATGAAGGAATTCGTTCGTATGTGGATTTAATCATAGCTGGCGAAAAAGATGTATTGTGGCCCGGTGTGCCTAAGTATTTTGCAAAGACAAGCGGGACAACATCCGGAGTAAAATACATTCCGTTGACACACGATAGTATGTCGAATCATTTGAATCCTGCCCGTAATGCTATGTTAAACTATATTGCGGAGTCCAACAACAGTTCTGTTTTTGATGGAAAAATGATCTTCCTTTCCGGCTCACCTGAGCTTAGTCAAAAAGGTGGAATTAAAACAGGTAGATTATCTGGAATTGTAAATCATGAAATTCCCATCTGGTTGAAAGGGAATCAGTTGCCTAGTTTTGAGACGAATTGCATTGATGAATGGGAAGAAAAACTAGAAAAAATTGTTGACGAGACATTACATAATGACATGCGTCTAATCGGAGGTATTCCACCATGGGTACAAATGTATTATGAAAGGTTACTGGAACGCACTGGAAAGGCATCTATTAAGGAGATTTTTCCAAATTACAACCTATTTATGTATGGGGGTGTAAATTTTGAACCTTATCGTGCACAATTGGAAGGGCTCATTGGCGAATCGATTCCAAGTGTTGAGTTGTATCCTGCCTCAGAAGGGTTTATAGCGTTTCAAGTAAGTCAAAATGAAAAGGGCTTATTGCTTAACACGCGATCCGGAATATTTTATGAATTTATTCCAGTTCAGGAAGCGCATAATGAAAACCCTACTCGGTTAAAATTAGATCAAGTAGAGCTTGATAAAGATTATGCTCTAGTCATCAATAATAATGCAGGGCTTTGGGGATATAGTATTGGGGATTGTGTACGATTTGTTTCGTTGGATCCGTATAAGATTATTGTTTCTGGTAGAATAAAGCATTACATCAGTGCATTTGGTGAACATGTTATAGGTAAAGAAGTAGAAGAGGCATTAATGACCGTAGTAAAAAGAAAGGGACTGAAAGTGGTAGAATTTACGGTGGCTCCAGAAGTGAACCCTTCCGATGGATCTACGCCTTACCACGAGTGGTTTGTAGAATTTGAGCATGTTCCAGAAAATTTACTTGAGTTTTCAAAAGAGGTGGACTTGGAAATGGTGCGTCAAAATATTTATTACGAAGACCTAATAAAAGGGAATATTTTACAGACGCTAAAAATTAGACCATTACAAGCTGGGGCCTTTCGAGAATATATGAAAGATCAAGGAAAGTTGGGTGGTCAGAATAAGGTTCCTAGGTTAAGCAATGACAGAAAGATTGCAGATTTTCTAGTAAAATACATCAAGTAATCGATTTGACAAATATCTACATTTTAGCATAGATGATGGTGAAAAAACATATGTTTTAAAACAGTGGTTTAATAGGTTCCTGGTTCAAGTATTATTTTGATAAATTAATTGAGGTAAAAACTTTCTTTAATTAATTATGTTTCTATCTTTGCGCTGCTTATTTGAAAAGTTAGTTCTTTTAGCGGGTATGATGGAATTGGTAGACATGCTAGACTTAGGATCTAGTGCCGCGAGGCGTGGGGGTTCGACTCCCTCTACCCGCACTAAGCTTTCTTCGCTTATTTAAATTATTCCTCTTATTTTTATTTCATTCAATACAGTCAATTTCAAGAAATGAATATTGAAAAACATTCAGTTGATAATCTCAACGCTACAATTACTATTAACATCAGTAAAGAAGACTATCATGATAAGTTCAAAGCTGAACTTAAGAAAGTTGCTGGAAAGGCAACAATGAAAGGATTTAGAAAAGGTAAGACTCCACAATCAGTAATCAAAAAGATGTACGGAAAATCCGTATTAGCTGAAGTTGTCAATGAAACATTGCAAAAAGCCTTATCAGGTTATTTGGAAGAAGAGAAGTTGGATATTTTGGGTCAACCCATCCCGTCTGATGATCAGGATGGAGATATGAATTTTGATGTGAATAACTTAGAAGATTATTCATTCAAATTTGATATTGGCCTCACACCTGACATTGATATTCAAGGGGTAAGTGAAAGTGACACCTATGATATATATAAGATAGATGTAGACGATAAAGTTATTGATGAAGAATTAGAAAATGCTCAGAAGCGTCTTGGAAATCAAGAACACCCAGACGGTGAGATAATCCCAAATGATATTTTAAAAATTCAAGCTGAAGAACTTGATGGAGACGAACCTAAAAAAGATGGTTGGGCTTCTGAGTTTTCAGTTTTGGTGGATTCATTGACCGAAGAATACAACGCAGAAGTATTAAAATTAAGCAAAGGAGATACTTTTACTTTTGATGTATTCAAACTGGAAAAAGAAAAAGGAGACGATTATGTGAAGAAGTATTTGCTGAATGTGCCAAAAGTTGAAGAAGGTGAAGAAGAGCCGGTAATCGGCAATATGTTCACTGGGAAAATAATTGACATTGCCCGTCTTAAAGTAGCTGAATTGGACCAAGAGTTTTATGACAAATACTTTGGGAAAGATGAGGTAAAGTCTGAAGAGGAAGCGAGAGCGAAAATTCAGGAATACATTGGGAATCATTACCATAACCAAGCATTACAAGTAATGTATAGAAACATTATGGATAAATTGGTTGCAGAAACAAAAGTAGATTTGCCAGCTGAGTTTTTGAAGAAATGGTTGAAGATGACGAACGAAAAGTTGACTGATGAAGAGATAGAAAAAGATTTTGATGGATTTTTGGACAATATGAAATGGACTTTGATCAAAGGTAGATTATCAAAACAGTTTGAAGTCGAAGTCAGCCCAGAAGAAATCAGAGAAGCTATGGCAAACAAAGTTAGAAGCTACTTTGGTCAATATGGTATGGATGAATCATATGTGAATGAGATTCTTGGAAAAATGCTCCAAAATCAAGAAGAAGTAAACAAGACATATGAAGAGTTGCAAGCTGGAAAGTTATTTACAAAAATAGGTGAGACAGTTTCTCACATAGAAAATAAAATCTCATTGGAAGATTTTAATGAGAAGGTAAAAGTTATAAATGAAAAACAACAACCCCAATAATTGCGTTAAGGGGGTATAATTGAAGTATTACCTTTTTTGTTTTATAAATCATATAAAAATCAAAGATATGTTCCCACAAGATGAATTTAAAAAGTATGCTACTCAGCACTTAGGAATGAGTTCAATGCATCTGGAAAAATATATGAAAGCTTCTGTACCTAATATTACAGGATTTACCCCTCAGATTATTGAGGAGAGGCAGATGAATGTTGCCAGTATGGATGTTTTCTCAAGATTAATGATGGACCGAATTATTTTTATGGGTGTCCCAGTTAATGATTATGTTGCAAATGTTATACAAGCACAAATGTTGTTTCTAGAAGGAGTCGATCCCAAGAGAGATATTCAAATGTTTATCAATAGTCCTGGAGGATCAGTTATAGCAGGAATGGGGATTTATGATACTATGCAGTATGTCTCTCCAGATGTAGGAACAATTTGCACAGGTCTTGCGGCTTCTATGGGGGCAGTATTATTGACTGCAGGTACAAAGGGAAAAAGAACATGTTTAGAGCATAGTAGAGTAATGATTCACCAACCTTCTGGTGGGATGCAAGGTCAGTTTACGGATATGGAGATTTCCTACAATTTGATAAAGCAGTTGAGAAAAGAATTGTACGATATTCTGGCACATCATTCAGGGAAAACGTTCAAAGAGATCGAAAAAGATTCAGAACGCGATAAATGGATGACAGCAAAAGAAGCCAAAGCATACGGACTTATTGATGAAGTGTTAGATAGATCTAACCCAAGAAAGAAGTCATAAAAATTAGAATTACAAAAGAAGTCTAGTGTTTTGAGAAAGGTAAAAACTGCCTTTTAAAATACATTAGACTTCTTTTTTTTATAGACGAAGCCAAAAAGTTCTAACTTTATATTAAAATCTAATAGAGTGGCACGACAAAAAGAAAATATAAAATGTTCATTTTGCGGAAGAGATAAGGGGGAAGCACTGGTGTTGATTGCTGGTATTGATGGGCATATTTGTGAAGTCTGCGTTGAACAAGCGCATGACATAATTAAGGATGAAATTGAGCAAAAAGAGCCACTAGGGAAAAGTTCTGATTTTTCTCTACCAGCAAATGTGACCCCACAGCATATCAAAACATACCTTGATCAATATGTAATAGGTCAAGATGAAGCTAAAAGATATCTTTCAGTTGCAGTTTATAATCATTATAAGCGATTGAATCATTCTATCTCTGATGATGTGGAGATTGAAAAATCCAATATTTTATTTGTAGGGGAAACGGGGACAGGCAAAACTCTATTGGCAAAATCGATTGCCAATTTTTTAGATGTACCATTTGCCATTGTTGATGCTACTGTGTTTACCGAAGCAGGATATGTGGGTGAAGATGTAGAGAGTATGTTGAGTAGGTTATTGCAAGCATGTGACTATGATGTAGATTCTGCCCAAAAAGGAATAGTTTATATCGATGAAATGGATAAAGTCGCTAGGAAGAATGATAATCCTAGTATTACTAGAGATGTTTCAGGAGAGGGTGTACAGCAGGCAATGTTGAAAATGTTGGAAGGAACAGAGGTGAATGTGCCGCCTCAAGGAGGGAGAAAGCACCCCGAACAAAAAATGATTAAATTGGATACTAGAAATATCCTTTTTATTTGTGGTGGAGCATTCAGTGGAATAAAGAAAAATATTGCTAGAAGGCTGAATACACAGGTTATTGGATTCAACACAGATGATAAAGAAATCATTGATCGAGAGAATCTATTGCAATATGTTACCCATCAAGATCTCAAATCTTTTGGATTGATTCCAGAATTGATTGGTAGATTGCCAGTGCTTACATATTTGGATCCATTGGATCGAGAGACTTTAATAGCAATTCTTACTGAACCTAAAAACGCTATTATTAAGCAGTATAAAAAGCTGTTTGAATTGGAAGGGATAGATTTGAAGTTTTCTCAAGAAGCTCTTAATACGATAGCAGAAAAAGCTTTAGAGTATAAATTAGGAGCAAGAGGACTTCGTTCTATTTGTGAAGCGATATTGACAGACGCTATGTTTGAATTGCCATCTTCATCTGATGTGGACGAATTTGAAGTAGATAAAATATATGTGCTGGAAAAACTTAATAAATCAAAATTAGGGAAATTACGAGCCGCTTAGAAATACAGTAGTAAAAAAAAGAGTTCCAATTTTGGAACTCTTTTTTTTATTAGCTTATCTTCTCTTCTTTGAAACTTCTTTCAACTCAAGCTCTTGTTGTTTTTCCTTATCTAATGTGAGTTGTTCTCCCATTTGTTGTGAAGCTATAAAGGAAGCTGTCATATCAGTCAGCATATTTGAAGCTGAGCTAGGGTTATTAGGAAGTAGTATCAAATTACTATTGGTTGATTCACCTACAGCTTGGAGCGTATCATAATGCTGAGTGATTACAATTAAAGCAGAAGCCTCTTGAGAGTTAATTCCTACTTTATTTAATATTTCAACGGAGTCCTCTAACCCTTTTGCAATTTCTCTTCGCTGGTCAGCAATACCTTGCCCTTGAAGTCTCTTACTTTCTGCTTCAGCTTTTGCTTTTGCCACAATTCGAATTCTTTCTGCTTCTCCTTCATATTCTGCAGCTATTTTTTCTCTCTCAGACGCATTAATTCTATTCATAGAGATTTTTACTTCTTCATCAGGATCAATATCAGTGACCAATGCTTTCACGATACCATATCCATAATCATTCATTGCTTCTCCCAGTTCTCTTTTGATTGCATTCGCAATATCATCTTTTCGTACAAATACATCATCTAACTTCATCTTGGGGACTTCAGCCCTTACAGTATCAAAAACATAAGAAGTAATCTGATCTTGTGGATTCTGCAGTTTATAGAATGCATCATAAACAGAGTCTTGTAAAATCCTATACTGAACAGATACTTTCATTTTTACAAATACATCATCAAACGTCTTGGTTTCCACTAAGACATCCAATTGTTGAATTTTGAGGTTGATTTTCCCCGAAATTCTATCCAGAATTGGAAA
Organism: Saprospiraceae bacterium; assembly: GCA_029212405.1. Lineage (GTDB taxonomy): Bacteria > Bacteroidota > Bacteroidia > Chitinophagales > Saprospiraceae > CAJXUU01. The sequence goes on along the minus strand of JARGNR010000001.1, from coordinate 65,708 downwards.
TTTGAAGTGGAGGCCTGGAGTTTTTAAAGAGTGAAACTTACCAAACCGTTCTAATATGGCAATGGTCTGTTGTTTGACAGTAAATAATGAGGATAAGACTAATAGTAAAATAAAAACGCCTAAAGCGACAAATATTGGGTCCATAATTTATTGTTGATTGATTCAGTATAAATATATGACCATTCTATCAAAAGTATTGTATAACTCGGCAAAACTCTAAGAAATAACGATTAATAAAATCTTTGGGTCGAAATTTAATCCAACAAATTATTTTCAATGGCTATTCTGACTAGACCGGCACTATTTCGTGCATTCATTTTATTTAGTAAACTAGATCTATGAGATTCCACCGTTTTAAGACTTATAAATAACTTGTTGGCAATTTCTTGGGTGGTATGTTCTTGGACAATGAGTTTCAATACTTCTTTTTCCCTTCTTGAGATTTTTGGGAAAAATCCTTCCTTCTGCTTACTCGCTTTTCGTTGTTTCATCAGGCCTTTCATAATGGTCTGGGTCACATCATCACTAAAATAGGATTTGCCTCCAACAACAATTCGTATAGCTTTGAGCAGTTCTTCTCTTCCTGTGTTTTTAAGGATGTAGCCTTGCGCACCATTATTTAATATCTCGGTAACAAAAGATTCTTCATTGAACATGGAAATAGCTAGAACCTTTGCATTGTTCTCAAATTCTTTAAGTGCTTTGCAAACTTCTATGCCGTTCATGTCTGGCAAATTTACATCTAGCAATATTAGGTCTACTTCATTTTCTTTCACAAAAGAGACTACATCGGGGCCGTTGTAGACTTTACCAGCGACTTTCATGTCAGGTTCAGTTTTAAGAATCGAATCAATACCATCCACAAACATGGTGTGGTCATCTGCCAATAGAATATTTATCATATGGAATAATTAAATAACAATTGAAAATTTATGAAATAATGAAATTTAACATCATGAAGTCAAGTCCTGACTAATCAATCGACTAATCTAATTTCGAATAATGATGTGTAAATATTCAGGGGACAACCTAATAAAATTGAGAGTCATTCAGACGCCTGCAATAATAAAAGCTAAGTTATAGTGAATTCTCCTAATTTTCTAGGGGAAAACCCTTAAAGTGTAAAATAGGTGATTACTAGGATATACAGGTCACAATTTGACTGCATATTTGTATTATAATTATTGATAAAGATCAATACAGAGAAAAAACATAATTCATTCATCAACTATACACTACCAATGTATTAAGATGATTTTTTTCGATAATGACTGTTTAGTAAAGTTGGCATGATTTATCGGTTTACGGATTGTGCAAATTATAGGACGAGGTTTCAAAAGATCTTATCTCAAGACCGAAGAAATAAGATCATTAAGGATTGAATTCCTCTCCTATAATTTTGCCAAAAAAAAGAAAAAATAGATGTCTTTGACATCTTATAAGATATATAACTTGTAAATACTCATTGGGATTGACTATTGCATTCAAAGAAAAGCCTTCAAAAAGTTGAAGGCTTTTCTTTATTTTAGGCCATCTCGATAACTCGGTTAAACCCTATCATTTAATATCGCACTTCAACATTTTTTTTCTATTGATGTATCCTTCAATTCTATCTCCAATTTTGATAGGACCTACTCCTGCGGGTGTACCTGTGTAAATGTAGTCGCCCATCTGAATGGTAAAGTATTTTGAAAGGTGGACAATTATTGTTTCAAAATTGAAAATCAAATCTTTTGTGTTGCCATCCTGCACGGTCTCTCCATTTAAAACTGTTGTGACTTGAATGTTGTTTGGATCAAATTCATGGAACGGGATAAAGTCAGATATAGCTGCACTACTATCAAAGCCTTTGGCTATTTCCCAAGGATGTCCAGAGGTTTTACATTTTTGTTGCAGATCTCGAGCTGTAAAATCAATCCCAAAACCAATAGATTCTATATATGAAAGAGCAAATTCTGGTTGTATATGTTTACCGTTTTTACCAATTTTCAAAACTATTTCACCTTCATAATGAATGTCATTAGAGAATTCAGGATAGAAAAAGTGTCTATTTTTTATTAATAGGGCAGAAGTTGGTTTCATGAAAACCAATGGTTGTGTAGGTAAGGAGTTATTCAGTTCTTTTACATGATCGGCATAGTTTCTCCCTATACAGAATATTTTCATAAGTGTGTTATTTTAAATGTTATCCATTCCATTCTCCAGAAGGTTGACCAAATACCAAATGATGCCCACTAGGACTCTCAATGCTAAAATCTAACATTCCATAATCGGTTTTCACCAATTTACTTACTTGAATCTTTTTACGGATTAATTCCTGATGAATTTTTTCTACTTCTTCCACACGAAAATAGAGATCTCCGATTTGAGGTTTATTCTTTATATCTATTTGTACTAGCATAAATGAATGTCCTGAGGTAGATAAGGAAGCATGTGTTGGGTCCGATTCTGGCCATTTCCAGTCTAATGAAAATCCAATTGAATTATAAAATGAAATAGATCTATCAAGGTCGTGTACTTGTAGCGTGCAAACTATACCGTTAATTTTCATAGAATAATTTTGAACGAAGATAAAATAAAAATGGCCGCTCCCCAGCGGCCATTTTAGCAAATTATAATCCCATGAACATATCTGAGTTTAAATCAATTACTCGTTCGTAATATCTCTGATTTAAAGTTCAGAATAATAATATATATAAACAAAACTCAATCTCAATTTTAAGGTGTTCTTTAGTTGTTGATCAGGAAGTTGATTTTATCTTTACAAAACAACTTCCTGACAACATTTATAATCCCATGAACATATCCTAATTAAAGTTCTAACTCTTTGTTAGAAGTAAGGAAGGTCTCAATAAACTTCCTTTGATAATACAAGTATAAGAACAGAAATAGGCCTACTCAATTACAGAATTAACCATTTGTTATATATAAAAAATCATAATATGTAAGAGTAAATTTTATAACTTGTTGAAAAGCAGTATCTAATATGTTTATATGTGCAGTGTTTTGTCTATTTTTTTATAATGATTAATACTAATGTGTTGGAATAATCAGCTAGAAAAATTATTAAATTCGACTTATTAGGTGGATTTTTTTAAAAATAAATAAGATATGACCTCCTATTGTCGATGTTGTAGTGATTGTTTTTCTTAAAAAAGAGTAGAATGGATTAAAAAGTAAATATCGTTAGAAGGGACTTTGCAGTCGCTCTTCATTGATAATTGTTCGATCTGTTAGTGTTAGTAGGAATTGCTTCAAAGCAAATTTGTCGTATGCATTTAAATTGATGTCGTCTAGCAATGGATCTTTTGATGGAGAGAATTTGCCACCGGAAGCGTAATGATCAATAACTTCCTCCAGTGTTTGTAGACTTCCATTATGCATGTATGGACCTGAAAGTTCAATGTTTCGAAGGGAAGGGGCTCTGAAAAATCCATTTTCTGCAGCAATAGTTACATTCCCTAATCCATTATCAAGAAAGTCATTAATCGTATTGGCTTCTTGCAATCCATTATTGAAATAATCATTCGAGGTCATTAATGGAAGGTTGTGGCAATGCGCGCATTGAGCATCTGTTACACCAGGAGCATCAATATACATTTCAAATCCATATAATTCATCGTCTGAAAGAAAAACCTCCCCCTTTAAATATTGATCAAATTTGGAATCAAAGCTATAAATGGATCGTTCAAACTGAGCGATTGCTTTTGCGGCAAGTGTTTTATTTATTTCTGAGGGTTTTTCAATGCCAAAAGCTTTGCGGAACAACTTTTTGTACAAATCACTTTCTTGAAGTTTAGGAATTACAGCCTCCCAAGAATTATGCAATTCTATTTCATCTTCAACGGGAAGTAAGGCTTGTTCCTCTAGAGTAGTTGATCTTCCATCCCAAAATAAACCATTGTCAAAAAAACCAACATTAAACAATGACATAGAACTTCTATTTCCAAAAATCCCATCTACTCCAGGTGAAACAGCTAAATTATCTGTAAATGCACCTTCAGGTAAATGACAGGAAGCGCAAGACATAGTATTATTGCTGGAAAGGATATTATCGTAAAATAAATGTCGTCCAAGTTCGACTCCATCTTCAGTCAATGGATTATCAACAGGGATTGGCATTTCTGGTATAATTACCTCTCTATTGTCAATGAGTTGAGTATACGCAGGATATTCTATATCAAAAGGGATAGGGTTGTATTCTATACCTGTAAGTAGTTCTTCAGATGGGGGTGGATTATTTTCAGTGCAGGATATAAATAGTCCAACAAAAAATAGAAGTACGTAATATTTCATAACTCTTAAGTCCATATGTTAATAATACGCTAGTAACTTTATTTTTGTTCTTTAGAATGCTATTTTTTAAAAATAACTATTCAAATTTAACGCATCCGTGACATTGAGGACAACATACTCCTACAGAATTCAATTGCATTTAATTTACAATCGCATTAATGCTGAAATTTGTTTTGAGTATTTTGCAAAAACTTGACGCTTCTGACATTGTTTGAAATTGGCCCAACATGATTTTAAAGAGGACTTTATCGTTTCTGAAGTCATTGAGCACAACTATTGGCTCCATGAATATATCTCTCAATTTATTCACTTCTTTTTGCGCATCGGAATAATCATCAAACACTCCAACTTGTACTCTATAGTTTCGTTTGTCTTCCATTTCGGAATACCTTCGGTAGTCATCTTGACTGATTGTCCAAGGGTCTTCCTCTTCAACATCTTTAGAACCATTAATTCTTTTCGGTGACTTATTAAAATCATGTTTAATCACCACTTTATTTTCAGGTGAATTGTGAAGTTCTAGTATCCCTAGAAGTTCATCGGCTACCATGGTCTGCTCAATTCGTTCTACCATTTTTCCTTCTGAACTTAGTATTAATATCGTGGGTAAGAAATTTACTTGATATTTATTTTTCATCTGAAATCCTTCCACATCATCTATGTTTACTTTAATTGCCACATAGTTGGAATTAAGCGTTGAAGTAACTCTTTGATCTGTAAAAGTGGTCTGTTCCATCCATTTGCATGGGGTGCACCAGCTGGCATAAAAATCCAATAATACTAATTTTCCTTCTTCGCTAGCTTTTGCTATGGCCTCATCGACATTCACGTCAGAAAAATTTACAGTTGTTCGATTGTTGGCATCAATCGTATTGACACATGTAGCCATCAGGGTGAATACAACCAAAAAATTAACGGCGATCTTAGATATGTTCATAATTGAATCTTTTAAGAGCAGATTAAAAATTTTATTATAAAATGAGGCGTCCATACATAACCAATTATTGTAATTTGTAATGTATTGATTGCCTGTACTGTTCTTTTTGCAAAATGCATACCAATCCTTCCAATTACACATTAAATAATAATTTAATATGTGTTCTTTAGGTTGTAATCCTATTTAGATTGTGAATGTAATTATCAGAATTACAGTAAGTTGTGGAGTGTTTTGTTGGGGTGTGAAAATTGGTTGAAAATAATTTTGGAATTTTATACATATGTAATTTGTCTCAACTATATAAAAACGATGTGCAATGAAAATATTCCAAAGATTACTCGCATAAAATTCAATATTTCCTTCAAATTTTTATGCTTGGATATCAAATTTGTGATTAAGTCTTATCTTGCAGCTTTTTATGACGAGTGGTGTAAAAAACTTGTTATTATAATCGCAAAATATTACCTAGCAATGGGAAATCTTAAAGCTGCCATAACTGGTGTAGCCAAATATGTGCCAGAGACATTATTGACAAATGCAGATCTTGAAAAGATTGTTGATACTTCTGATGAATGGATTACTTCAAGAACCGGAATAAAGCAACGTCATATTTTTAAGGAAGAAGGGAAAGCTACTTCTGATATGGCCACTAGGATGGTTGAGAATCTGTTAAAGAAAACCAACACAAGTGCAGATGAAATCGATCTATTGATTTGTGCAACAATCACACCTGATATGACATTTCCAGATACCGCTAATACAATATGTAGTAAGGTGGGTATTTCTAATGCGTTTGCGTTTGATATCAATGCTGCTTGCAGTGGTTTTTTGTTTGCACTCACGACAGGAGCAAAATTTGTAGAATCAGGGTCTCACAAGAAAGTTGTAGTCATTGGTGTTGACTTTATGTCTTCAATTATTGATTACACAGATAGAACTACATGTGTTATATTTGGTGATGGCGGAGGTGCAGTTCTTTTAGAACCCAACGAAGAATATGGAATTGAAGATTCCATTTTTAAGGGCGATGGTGATGGAAGGCAGTATTTACACATGAAGGCAGGAGGGTCTCTAAAAAGACCTACGCTAGCAACTATAGAAGATAAAGAGCATTTTGTATTTCAAGATGGACGACCTGTTTTCAAGGCAGCTGTTAAAGGGATGACCACTACGTTCAATTCTTTGCTGGAGCGGAATGAGATTGGTCATGACGATGTGGATTGGTTGGTACCTCACCAAGCAAATATGAGAATTATAAATTCCGTAGCTGATATGTTGGATTTCCCTAAAGAGAAAGTAATGGTGAATATTCAAAATTACGGGAACACTACTGCAGGTACATTACCTCTTTGTTTGGCAGATTATGAATCCCAATTGAAAAAGGGAGACAAATTAGTACTGACTGCATTTGGAGGAGGATTCACCTGGGGCTCTACCTTATTAACTTGGGCCTATGATGGAGATGAATAATTTGTAGCCTCAAGGAATTATAATTAATAAATTATTGTACTAATCAGGGGATTGTTGTTGTAAGTACATTTATTTATATCAATAGGAACATCAAAAGTTTAATAACCTTCCGCTTTGAATTTATATATTTGCGGTCGATTATAAAAAAGAGTAAAAAAATATGGCAAGTACTTCCGATATTAAGAATGGACTTTGTATGAATTACAATCATGATGTATACAAAGTAGTAGAGTTTTTACATGTGAAGCCAGGTAAAGGGCCTGCATTTGTAAGAACAAAGCTAAAAAGTCTAACTAATGGTAAAGTAATAGATAACACTTTTCCATCTGGTCATAAAATTGATGTTGTTCGTGTAGAAAGAAAGACTTTTCAATATCTTTACCCAGATGAAATGGGTTTCAATTTCATGGATAATGAAACATATGATCAAGTCAATATTCAAAAAGAAATGATTGATAACTCGGATTTGTTAAAAGAAGGATCAGTTGTTGAAATCCTTTTTCATTCTGAGAAAGGGGTGCCATTGACAATTGACATGCCTCAATATATTAAGTTGAGAGTGACCTACACTGAACCAGGGGTTCGAGGGAATACAGCAACAAATGTATCTAAGCCTGCTACGGTTGAAACTGGAGCTGAAATAAAAGTTCCTATATTTATCAATGAAGGAGATCTTATCAAAATTGATTCTGCTTCAAGAGCTTATGTAGAACGAGTAAAAGAATAAAAAAAACCAGCTAATGAATTTTAAAGAAATAACTGATTTAATCAAGCTTGTTAACCGAACTGAACTTTCAGAATTCAAGCTTAAAGACAAAGATTTTGAAATTTCAATTCGTACCAGTAAATTTCAGGGAAAGAATACTCATGTAGTTCAGGCTGGTGCGCCTCCAATGATTCAAATGCCGAATCCTGCACCTGCTGCGCCTGGGCCTACTTCTGCACCTGCTCCAGCAGTTGCGAGTGCTCCACCAGCAGAAAAAGCTGCGGAAAGTACTGAAGGACTATTAGAAATAAAGTCTCCAATTGTTGGAACATTTTATAGATCTTCTTCACCAGATAAGCCTGCCTATTCAAAAGTGGGTGATACAGTAGAAAAGGGATCAGTCGTTTGTATAGTAGAAGCTATGAAATTGTTCAATGAAATCGAAAGTGAGGTGAGTGGAACAATTGTAAAAGTAATGGTAGAAGATGCAGCTCCTGTCGAGTATGATCAAGTTTTGTTTTTAGTTGATCCAAGCTAAATAAATAGACTATTTTAATTGTCAGTAGCATATAGTGTTATGTTATGCTGATGCCTTGATTTAAAAATCCAAGAGAATCATGTTTAAGAAAATACTCATAGCGAATAGAGGAGAAATTGCATTGCGAATTATTCGTACATGTAAAGAAATGAATATAAAGACTGTGGCTGTTTACAGTACTGCCGACAAAGATAGTTTGCATGTTAGATTTGCAGATGAAGCAGTTTGTATTGGACCACCATCTTCCGCAGAGTCCTACCTAAGTATCCCCAAAATTATGGCAGCGGTTGAAATTACCAACGCAGATGCGGTTCACCCGGGATATGGTTTTTTGGCAGAGAACGCAGATTTTGCAGAGATATGCCAGGAATATGGAGTGAAATTTATCGGGCCTTCTCCTGAAATGATTCGAAAAATGGGAGATAAAGTTACAGCGAAAGATACCATGATTAAGGCTGACGTCCCTGTTGTTCCTGGGTCAGACGGATTAGTAAAGGATTTAAAAGAAGCAATTTCAACTTCTGAGGACATAGGATATCCAGTCATGATTAAAGCTACTGCGGGAGGTGGCGGAAAAGGAATGCGTATTGTTCGAAATACCGATGAATTTGAAAAACAATGGAATAGTGCTCGACAAGAAGCCAAAGCAGCTTTTGGGAATGACGGAATATATGTTGAGAAATTTGTAGAAGAACCTAGACACATAGAAATCCAAATTATTGGAGATCAACAGGGAAAAGTTATTCACTTATCTGAACGGGATTGTTCTATCCAAAGAAGACATCAGAAATTAGTTGAGGAATGTCCATCTCCTTTTATGACGGATGAGTTAAGAGAAAAAATGGGAGCTGCTGCTATAAAAGCTGGCGAAGCTATTAATTATGAAGGAGTAGGAACGGTAGAATTTTTGGTTGACAAGTATAGAAATTTCTATTTTATGGAAATGAATACTAGGATTCAAGTTGAGCATTGTGTAACCGAGGAGGTGATTGATCATGATTTGATCAAAGAGCAGATTAAAGTTGCATATGGTATTCCAATCGACGGAGATAGTTATTTTCCAAATATGCATGCCATAGAGTGTAGAATTAATGCAGAGGATCCATTCAATGATTTTAGACCTAGTCCAGGTAATATTTCCTCCTTCCATAGTGCAAAAGGTCATGGTGTACGTGTAGATACGCATGTATATGCTGGGTATTCTGTGCCGCCATTCTATGATTCTATGATTGCAAAATTAATTGTTCGTGCTCAAACTAGAGAAGAAGCAATTACTAAGATGGAAAGAGCATTGGATGAATTTATCATCGAAGGAATTAAAACAACCATACCTTTTCATAAGAGATTAATGAAAGATGAGAGGTTCCGTACTGGTAACTTTGATACTGGGTTTTTAAATAATTTTGAAATGGGAGAACCGGAAGCCTAATTTCTACTCATAATTTTCGTATTTACTTATTTGTGGTTTATTATCAAAATAGTTTTCCAATCTCATTCGATTAGGAGACTATAGTTTACATATTTATGTAATATTTTGGATTTTATACAAGGCCATAGAACCATAAAACGTATAAAGTTACTTCTTCTATTAATACCTGTTAGGTTGATTTCTTATATTCGGGGCAAAATACCTGATCAATGAAATCTCTGACCTTACTACTTTTCTCATTTTTACTAATTACCTCCAATCTTACAGCCCAGGCTAAAAAAAGCATGACTCCAGCAGTCTATTCGCAATGGAATAAGATTAAGAATGTGAAAATTTCAGATGATGGAGATTGGGCAATGTATCAAATTTCAAAAGAAGTAGGGGACAAAGTCTTAAAAATATATGATACAAGAAATAAAAAGGAGTTTACTTTTGATCGAGTAAAGAAAGCGTCATTTGATCAGGAGGGAAATTTTGCCTTGTTTACAATAGAACATTCGTATGAAGATGTTCGCGCATTGAAGAGAGAAAAAACGAAAAAGAATAAAATGCCAAAAGATACATTGTGCATTTATGATTTACAAAATGAAGTTCTAGTAAAAATACCCCGTGTAAAATCATTTAAAACTCCAATAGGATGGGGAGGGCATGTTGCTTTTTTATTAGAGCCCGCCGAGACGCATGATTCGCTGCTATTGCCTTTAAAAGAATCGAAAGAAAATGGAAGTAAACTCATCGTTTACAACCTTAGTTCACAGCATTCAGACACTTTATTTTATGCTAAAGACTATATCTTTTCAGAAAAGGGACAAGGATTGGTGGGAGTCTCCTTGGGAGCTGATCCAAAAATTAAAAAGGGTTTGTATTCATTTGACTTTCAAACCTCAAGTTGGAATCCAATCATTGAATCTAAAGGAGAGATTACCAATATCAATTGGGATGAAATGGGGAATCAATTGGCATTCATTATGAATTCTGATACAACGGATAATAGACGGGTACCTTATGAACTTTATTATTGGGATAAGGAAAACTCAATTTCTATTCAATTGGCTAATCAAAATTCTAAATTTCTACCAGATGGATATAACATAAGTAATTTTAGAAAACCTTCATTTTCAAAAAATGGACAACGCTTGTTGTTTTATATGGCCCCTCCATCAATTTTGCAGGATACAACACTTTTAGAGGATGAAATTGTAAATGTTGAAGTTTGGCATCATGATGATTTAGTGCTTTATACTGAGCAAGAAATAGACCTGAAAAATGATAAGAGGAGGGATCATATTTGTATATATGATATAAAAGAGAAACACATTCAAGCAGTAGGCAATGAGCTCCTAGATAGAGTTCTTTTAGATGATGGCAAGAATTCCAGCTATGCTATTGGTATTCATACGAAATCATATGATAAGGAAAGAATGTGGAAAGGTCATGGTTACTTTGATGCATATCGAATAGATATCTCTACTGGAGAGCAAGTACAATTTGCTTCACAACAGAGAGGAAGAATTTCTATATCTTCCAACGGTAAATTTTGTTTTTGGTATGATGCCTCCATACAAGGTCATTGGGCATATGATATTGAGGGAAACAAAGCCAATCAAATAACATCTAAAGAAATAAGCCGTTTTGGGGATGAAAAAAATGATAGGCCTATGGATCCTCGATCTTATGGGAATGCTGGATTTACTACAGATGATGAGTTTTTTATTATTTATGATAGATATGATATTTGGTTAGTTGATCCAATGAATAGGGTTGATCCAAAATGTATTACTCAAGGGAGAAGCAGTAAAATGGTGCATCGGATAATTGATTTAGATATTGAGAATAAGACAACAGATCTTACGAAGCCATTGTTGGTTCATGTTTTCGATGAAAAAGATAAGTCTGAGTCTTATATTTCAATAGATGTTTCAGCTGGGAAGACAATAAAATTGTTTAGCGGCGAAGTTCGGCTAGATAGGACCCCTCTAAAAGCGAAGGATACAGAAGATGTAATTACTACTATAGAGGACTATTCAACTTTTCCTGATTTGGTGTTAAGCACTACCTCATTTGAGAAGATGCATACATTTTCTGATGTGAATCCCCAGCAGAAAGAGTATTCTTGGGGAACCATAAAATTAGTCGATTGGACTTCACAGACGGGGAAGAAATTGGAGGGTTTATTGGTCTTGCCAGAGAACTTTGACCCTACGAAAAAATATCCTTTGATTGTTAATTTCTACGAAAGGAGTTCTGATCGATTGAATAGGCATAGAGCTCCATATGCGCATAGATCGACTATAAACTATAGTTATTATAGTAGTAAAGGGTATGTAATTTTCAATCCTGATGTAGAGTATAGAATTGGATATCCTGGGCAGAGTTGTTATGAATCCGTCATGCCGGGTATACAAGCATTAATTGATGAAGGGTTTATAAATGAATCAAAGATTGGTGTGCAAGGTCATAGTTGGGGAGGTTATCAAATCGCAGATTTGTTAACTAAAACGGATCTATTTATTTGTGCAGAAGCAGGTGCGCCTGTGGTCAACATGGTAAGTGCATATGGTGGAATTCGTTGGGGGTCTGGGATGAGCAGAATGTTTCAATATGAGAAGACTCAAAGTAGATTAGGAGCTACATTGTGGGAAAGGCCTGATTTATACCTAGAAAATTCGCCAATTTTTAAATTAGATAAAGTGACCACTCCCGTATTGATTCTTCACAATGATGGAGATGGAGCAGTTCCATGGTATCAGGGTATTGAATATTTTAATGCACTTAGAAGATTAGGTAAGTCTGCTTGGTTTTTGAATTATAACGACGAACCACATTGGCCTGTGAAATGGCAGAATCGATTGGATTTTAATAAACGGATGGAACAATTTTTTGATCATTATTTGATGGATGCACCAATGCCAAGATGGATGGAAGAAGGTGTTCCAGCACTTAAAAAAGGAATTGATCAAGGGCTGGATTTTAGAAAATAAGAAATTCAAAGAATCAAGGCATTTTCATTCAAACCCACTTTTACCTCATTCAAAGACGAAAACACCTTATTCATAGAAAATGCATTTTAGGCAATGCATCAGTTATTTATGTTTGTCATGTTAACTAAATAGGATAGCATGGACCTTAGGTCTGTTGAGAGACACTGAGAGAATGCTTTCAAGTTATCCAATAACTAAAAAAGCTATGAAAACAATTCAATTAACTGCGCTACTTTCAATTTCTATAATTTGTCAATGCATTTGTCAATCAACAATCAGTGGAACAATCACAGATGAAAACGGTCCTTTGGGTTATGTGAATGTAGTCTTACATTCTTTACCTGATAGCAATACTGTTACTGTAATAGCGACAGATGCAAATGGAACATACCAGATGGAAGCAATTCAAAACGGAAGTTATTATTTGGAAGCATTGATGCTGTCCTATGTAGACTTGATCTCAGAATCGTTTCAATTAGAAAATGAGTCTATTATTTTGGACATGAATATGGTAGAAGAGACTAATTTACTCAATACAGTTGAAATTACTGCACGTGTGCCGCTCTTGGAGCAGAAGGCGGATAGATTAGTGGTGAATGTTGCTAAAAGTCTTACCTCGGTAAATGGTAGTTTATTAGATGTTATGAAAAAAGTGCCTGGGATGATTGTTGTGAATGGTAAATTAAATATGGCAGGGAATTCAAGTGTGACCATTCTTATCAATGGCAGAAGTACTCAATATTTAGATATGGAATCATTGTTAAGAGAAATGCCTAGTGATAATATTGAAAAGATAGAAGTAATAACTCAACCTGGAGCAGAATTTGAGGCTGCGGGTACTGGTCCAATTATAAATATTGTACTTAAAAGCAATAAAATGTATGGCATAAATGGAAATGTGTTTGCAGGAGTAGGAAAAGGTGAGACTTCTAAAAGGAGTGTAGGGATGAACCTGAGTTATCGGCAGGGATTTTTGAATGTTTATGGGAATGCAGGTATCAGTAACAACAAAAGCAATGAAAGATTTTTATTGGATCGAACGATAGGGGAAACGGTTTACAATCAGCAAAATTCGATTCCATTTGATCCAACTACCTTACGTATTAATGTAGGTGCAGATTATTATATAAGTAAAAAACAGGAAGTTGGGTTAAGTCTAAAGAGATCAAGTTCGGAGGGAGATCGAATCCAAACTAACCTATCCAAAATCATATCACCATTTGAAGATGAAAATCGAACATTCAATACTACAAATGCAGTAGATAGAGGATGGGAGTTTTTGTCAGGCGATGCCTATTATACAATCAAATTGGATACAAATGGACAAAAACTAGAGTTGGATTTAAATATCTCTCAATTTGATACAGAAAAAAGCAATTTGATTACAAGTGAGGAGCAAGATGGGCGGTCCAATAATTTTTTAGATACTAAATATGATCAACCAGGATTGACAAAATTTTGGGTTGGGCAATTGGACTATACGTTGCCATTGAGTAAATCAATTGAATTCAAAACAGGTGCAAAATATACAGATGCATCGATTGATAATAATTTCAGAAGTGAGTTTTTGAAAGAAGGGGAATGGAATTTTAATGAAGATGAAAGCAATCACTATCTATTCGATGAAACAATTGGAGCGTTGTACACAAAATTGAATTATAGTTCAAAAGATTGGAATGTAACGGCGGGTTTAAGGTACGAGGATAGTCGATCAATAGGATATTCGATTACAATAGATTCTACGTTAAACAGAGATGTAGAGAAGTTATTCCCGAGTGCAAGTATTTCTAAGAAAATTTCGGGGCCAATTTCTGCCGCATTAGCGTATAGCTATAGGATTAACAGACCTAATTATACTACTTTAAATCCTTTTGTACTTGCATTGGATCCACTTACTTCTGAACGTGGAAATACCAATTTACTTCCAGAATTGACACATAGCAGCAAATTTACGCTTACCTACGATGGTCAACCCTTTTTTAACCTTGAATATCGAGATACAAAAGATGCTATTGTGTATGTGACGGAGCAAAATGATGATACAGGAGAAGCGTCAGCAACGAATGTGAATTTGGATAATTTGAAACAATATAATGGCAGCTTATTTTTACCACTAGAAATGTTTATACCAGGAATTACTGGATATACTGGAGTGATTGCAAATTATAATAAATATGATTCTGAGTATTTAAATGAAACGTTCGATCGGAGTAAATTGAGTATTACTTCGTTTATTCAAGTAAAGTTCCAATTGCCATTGGGACTTTCAGCAGAGGCTTCGGGCTGGTATGTATCTGGAGGACAAGATGGGATAATTGATTTTGGTCATATGTATGGAAGTGAATTTGGAGTGCAAAAAAAGTTATTAGATGATAAATTGAGTGTAAACTTAAGTTGGTCTGATCCAATTTACAGATATTGGAACGGAAATTTAAATTTTGCAAATATGCAAGCAACTATGCAGTCGCAATGGGAAATCAATGTAGTAGAAATGAGAGTGAGCTATACGTTTGGTAACCAACATCTTAAAAAGAAAGAGAAACGACAAGGTAGAGCATCATCTATCATTCAAAGAGCTTCTGAGGATAAATAACTCTTTGTTGAGAATTAATGAGAATATGAATTTTTTGGAAGGAATAAATAAGTCAGATTGGTGGGTCATTATCGGTTTTTGGATAATGGCTCTTCCCATTGTTGTGTCTGATTACATCTCCCATATGTCGTTGCCTAAAGCAATAAAATTATCAGTTGTTGATGTATTAATTATTACTGCGGTGAGTATTGTTGTAGTTTATTTCCTAGCACCCAGATATCTATCGAAGAGAAAATACCTTCGTTTTTTTACCTGGATGTTTGTTTTGCTACTAGCGGAAGCCATGGCATATTTTTTTGGATATGGTTTGATTTGGAGTTGGCGTATTCCAGAGTCTTGGCTTGAGTTTATTGGAGATGAGATTGTATCTGGAGGACAGTCTATGGGGATTTTAGGAGGGATTTTATTGGCGAAGAAATATTTCGAAGGACAGCAAGATATTTTAAAATTAAAAGCAGAAACCAAGTCCAATGAATTGCGCGCCTTACAATCTCAAATTGATCCTCATTTTTTATTTAACAATTTAAATTCGTTGGATGAATTAATCGATGTGAACCCAAATGAAGCGAAACGGTATGTGAATAAACTTGCCTTACTTTATCGCCACCTAATTAATTCAAAAGACAAAGATGTGGTAACATTGGAAGAAGAAATGGCATTTGCTGAAAATTACATCTATCTATTAAAACAAAGATACGGGGATTCGTTTGTGTTTAAAGTTGACAAAACCAGTCAAAGTGGAAAGACCCATTTAGTTCCTCCTGCATCTTTACAGTTGATTCTAGAAAATGTAGTCAAACATAATATTGGAAGTATTGAAAATCCATTGATTACTCAAATCCAACTTTCAGATTCACAAATAATCTGTACAAACCAAAAGCGACTTAAAAAGAAGCATATGAATTTAGGGACAGGCTTGGAAAATTTAAAAACGAGGTACAATCTTCTTTATGATCAAAATGTAATCATTTATGAAGATGAAGAGATGTATCGCATCTCCTTGCCTTTAATTCCATTGATAGAATAAAGAACGATGAATATTTTAGTTATAGAGGATGAACAATTGGCAGGAGAAAAACTAAAGAGTTATATCAGAGACTTTGTTGGGAAAGATGTGGTTGTCACATGGTTAAGAAGTATTTCTGAGGTAGTTGAGTATTTAAAATCTTCTCAAAAAATCGATATTATATTTTCAGATATTGAATTATTGGATGGCAATGTTTTTTCAATTTTTGATTCTGTGAAAATTAAATGTCCAATCATATTTTGTACTGCTTATGATCAATTTATCTTGAAGGCCTTCAAAGTAAACGGAATAGCCTATTTGCTTAAGCCCTATGATGAGTTTCAATTTAAAGAGGCATGGAGTAAATATCAATTGTTGTTTGAAAAAAAAGAAGCCCTGTCCATATCGGATTCATTACTTAGTGAATTGAAGCTTTTGGTGGAAGATAAAAGTACCGCATATAAAACTCGATTTACGATTAAAAAAGCCAATGGGTTATTTTTGCTTTCTATTTATGATATTATTTTTTTTCAATCTCAAGGTGATTTCATTGTAGCGATGGACAAAGAAGGTAAGAAGCATATTATCAATTCAAGTATTCACAAACTGATGGAAACACTAAATCCAAAACAGTTTTTTCAAATTAATAGAAGTGAGATAATAAATATAGATTGGATCGAAAAGATCGAGACTCATTTTAAAAACAAGATGCTTATTTCAATGCTGGGTACAAAAGAGAAATTGTATACGAGTGCCAGTAGAACTCCTGATTTCCGAAATTGGTTAGAATAGGCCCAGAAAGAACTCTGGACCTATTGCAATTAATTTAATTGTTTGAAGGGTCAACATCAGGAGCTTCTCCTTCTATATCATCAATGGCATCATTCAAATCTTCGGCAGCTTTATTGAGTTCATCTACTTGACTTGCTTTTGATTTTGTTACATGCTGCTTTTTTTCTACAACAGGAGAGCCATTGCTTTCCACTTCAATTTCAGAGAATGTAAATCCTTTTGGATCAGTATTGACAAAAATCGTTTCACCAGGAGCAAATCTTCCAGAAAGAACTTCTTTAGCCAATTGATTGACAATTTCTTTCTCAATCACTCTTTTTAGTGGTCTTGCACCAAATTGAGGATCATAACCCAAGTCAGACAATAGATTCATTGCACTGTCACTCAATTCAATAGTTAATTCTTGTTTTGCTAAATTCTTTTTAACTTTCCTTAGCATTAGACCAGCAATCTGCTTTATTTCATCTCTGTTGAGTGGAAGGAACATAATTTTTTCATCAATTCTATTTAGAAACTCTGGACGCAAGTTTTCCTTTAGCGCTTCAAAAACTTCCAATTTGGTAGTGTCAATGATTTCTGTTTTATGCTTGTCACCCAAAGCATCAAGGTCTTCAAAATTTTCAAGAATGACCTCAGCTCCCATATTGGAAGTCATAATAATGATGGTATTTTTAAAATTTGCAACTCGACCTTTATTGTCTGTCAATCTTCCATCATCCAGTACTTGGAGTAAAATGTTGAAGGTGTCTGGGTGGGCTTTTTCGATTTCATCCAATAGAATGATAGAGTATGGTTTTCTTCTAACTGCTTCTGTCAATTGTCCTCCTTCATCGTACCCAACATATCCGGGAGGCGCCCCTACTAATCTACTTACAGAATGCCTTTCCTGAAACTCACTCATGTCGATTCTTGTAATAGCATTCTCATCATCAAAAAGTACTTCGGCCAGAGACTTTGCCAATTCTGTCTTACCTACTCCAGTAGGACCTAAAAATATAAAAGATCCTATTGGTTTTTTAGGGTCGGATAAGCCAGATCTACTTCTTCTAACGGCGTCTGCAACTGCAACAACTGCTTCTTTTTGACCAATAAGTCGTTGGCCTATTTCTGCTTCCAAATGAAGCATCCTTTGTTTTTCCTTGGTCAACATTTTACTTACCGGAATCCCTGTCCATTTTGAAACAACATCCGCGATATCGTTGGCAGTAACCTCTTCATTGGTAAATCTACTCTCATCAGGTAAGTTGTCCAATTTTTCTTCTGCAACTTTTAATTTGGCTTCTAACTCTTTGATGCTTCCATATCTGATTTTTGCTACCAATTCAAAATTACTTTCTCGTTCAGCTACTTCAGCGTTGTGTTCGAGTTCTTCAATTTCTTTCTTTATATTTTGAATAGTATCAACAATTTCTTTTTCACTTTTCCAAGCAGCTTTCGTCGAACCTAATTTTTCTTTAGCATTTTCAATGTTGGCTGTAATGTTTTTCAATTTCTTCTCATCTCCTTCTCTTTTGATGAATTCCCTTTCTATTTCTAATTGGCGAAGTTTTCTTTCCAATTCATCGACTTCTTCTGGAACAGAATCCAATTCCAGTCTTAATTTTGCAGCTGCTTCATCAATAAGGTCAATGGCTTTATCTGGTAATTGACGCTCAGAAATATACCTATTGGACAATTCTGCAGCAGCGATCAGTGCTTCATCTAGAATATCCATTTTGTGATACACTTCATATTTCTCTTGTATTCCTCTTAAAATAGAGATGGTATCCTCAACACTTGGTTCGTCAATCAACACGGTCTGGAATCTACGGACTAAGGCTTTATCTTTTTCAAAGTACTTTTGATACTCATCAAGCGTAGTAGCTCCGATGGTTCGTAATTCACCTCTTGCCAATGCAGGTTTTAAAATATTTGCGGCGTCCATTGCTCCATTGCCACCGCCAGCTCCAATTAAGGTATGTATTTCATCCACAAAAAGAATGATTTCACCATTAGAAGCAGCAACTTCTTTTACCACTGCTTTTAGACGTTCTTCGAATTCACCTTTGTATTTGGCACCAGCAACTAAAGCTGCAAGATCCAGTACATAAATTTGTTTGGAAGCTAGATTTTCTGGGATATCTTGTTTTACAATTCTCCAGGCAATACCCTCCACAATTGCAGTTTTACCGACTCCAGCTTCACCAATAATCAATGGATTATTTTTCTTCCTTCGAGAAAGGATATGTAGGATTCTTCGTATTTCTTCATCTCGCCCAATGATAGGATCCAGTTTTCCAGATTCTGCTCGTTCATTAAGATTGATTCCGAATTTCTGTAAGGCGTTAAATTCTGTGTCAGAAGATTGTTCGGTGACTGTTCTTCCCTTTCTTAATTCGAGGATAGCTGCTTTTAGATCCTTTTCAGTTGCTCCTAGATCTTTTAATATGGTTGCTCCTTTATCTTTTCCAGTAATAATGCCCATCATCATTAATTCGAGTGAGATAAACTCATCACCAAATTCTTTAAGCATTTTTTTTGCTCTGGCTAAGGATTGATTTGCATCATTAGTAAGATATTGTTTTTCAATATTAGAAACCGTAGGATATTTCTCAATTGCCTTATTTAGGTCTCTCTTTAATATGGCCATGTTGATACCCAATTTATTAAAGATAAACTCGGAGAGTTTAGGGTCGGTTTCAATTATGCCTTTTATGAGGTGAACGGTGTCAACCCCTTGTTGATCAAATCCACCAGCAAGTTGTTGAGACTTTAAAATTGCTTCTTGAGCTTTTATAGTAAAATTATCGTATGTCATTTATTATATTTTTGAGCCTCTCTAAAGAGAAAATTTGCACTTTATTTTAATGGTTGCTAAGATGTTTTCAATATATAATTTTTTATCAGCAATACTAAATGTAAAACTTCAATCCATATATTGACATCATGCAATTTTTGTTTTTATGTGAATCTATTTCACAGCATTTTTAACTGCAAAATGCTTACCAACACAAATTTTCTGAATAATTGTCATCATCCTTTTACTTTTTAGAGTCAATTTGTCATTAAAAAACTAATTTTGTGGTTTTCTATGCAATGAAAGCAAATATTTGTGATTGGGATTTTTAAAAATAATTTATTTTTCAATAGCTTATTATTACTGCCGTATATAGTAATCATTAGAATACATTCTCTTTTGTACCCACTAAAGTATACGGTTCAAGAATCTGACACACTCACCACTAAATTTATTTTTAATTTTCTTGAATCTGGAATTGGACAGAATATTTTTGCAATTGTCTTGATCTATTTTCATGTTTTGTATATTAATAGATTGGTAATAAAACATCGTCTGTCTAACCCAATTACACTTTTACCGGGTATGTTTTATGCATTGTTAGTATCCATTCTTCCTGAATATGCTATGTTGAGCCCCTATTTGATTGGCAATACCTTTGTTTTAATTGCTTTAGGGCAAATTTCAATTACATATAAAAAACCTAAATCGGCGGATATATTGTTTGATGTTGGCTTTTTTATTGCCGTAGCAGGATTGATTGTACCTGTCTATATATTTTTGTTGTTATTAGGATTTATTGGGATTTTTGTTTTGAGGTCAATGAAAATCAAAGAGTTATTGCAAATGTGTTCAGGTATACTTTTGGTTCTTTTTGCATATTCTGGAATTTTATATCTTATAGATATTGAAATTATACCGGAATTAGCTAAAGTAAGTATTATTCCCAGATTGTTATTGGTTGATCTCAGAGGTATGATGTTATACAAGGTATTAATAATAGTTGGAATTGCAATTTTTGCAGTTTTGAGTTACGGGAAATATACCGTTAAGAAAAGTATTCAGGTCCAAAAAAAGATAGATATTCTATTTTGGTTTATGATGGTTCAGTTGTTAATGTTGTTTATGTATACAAGTCTTAATGCTAACCAGTCATTAATGCTATTCATTCCTTTGTCTATTCTTTTAAGTTTTAATTTTATCCGAATCAAAAGTAATTTAGTACAAGAACTCATTCATTTGGGAGTTCTCATTCTATTATTCACCTTAAATTTTGGATTACTCTAGTTACCAGGATTTTTGAATGTTTTCAGCTTGCACCCATTTGCCCCACTTTTTATTATAGGTATGCAGTTGATCAGTAGGTTTTGCACCCTTATCTACAATGGGGTGATGTTGATTCACCCATTCGAATATTGACCCATACAAATTATACACCTTATGAAAACCATTCTTTTTTAAGATTTCACCAATTTTTTCACTGCGGTATCCTATGGAACAATAGACAATAAGTGGAGTGTCTTTTGCAAATTTGGAGTTCAATGCTTCAATATTGAAATGATTATAGCCAATATGCACTGCTTTTTCAATGTGGGAGGTGTTGTATTCATTCGTTTCTCGTGCGTCTAAAAAAATAAATTTATCTCTAGATTCAAATGCATCAGCTACACTGATAGTAGGAACAGAATAGTTAAGATATTGATCTACCAGTTGATCAAATTCAGGATTGACACATTGAATAACAGTTTCTTGTGAAAAACTAGGCGCAACAAGTATGCACCATAAAATAAGAATCTTATAATAAACGTTTAGGGCCATTGCTGATTTTATCTTTTATAACAACATTATTTTCTGTAAAAGGAAGTAGGTAGTCATTTATAAGAATTTCGGCATCTCCTTTGACCGATGCTGGATATAATAAATGAATATTGGGACCTGCATCTAAGGTGAAATAGATCGGTAATTTGGTCCTATCTCGAAAAGACCGAATCTCTTTTATCATTTGTAGCGTTCCCGGTTCAATTAAAATGTAGGATGGATCAGAACACATCATTAGAGCGTGTAATGTCATGGCCTCATCTTCTGCAATTTTTCCAAATGCATCAACATTGTCAGTTTTCATTATTTCCAAAAGGTCTTCGACTCTTTGATTGGCTTGAGCATACCTTGCAGGAGCATAGACGTTGTTTTCCATGAGAGCATGGCCTGCAGTTGATGAAACTGATTTTTCTTTTGCACTTACAATGAGAATATCATCATGAAACGTCTGGAAAATGGAATGAAGTCCTTCGGTTCTTGTCGCATACAAATTAGAAGAACCATTTATTTTTGGGTGCTCTCCCCATGTGCTGAAATAGGGCATAAGACTTCTACTTGCACTACCACTTCCCAATCTGGCGAGATATGACGCTTTTTGGCGTAATTCTTCGTCGTGAGAAATTCCGAATAATTCTGCTTCAATACTGCAAATGCATAATGCCAGTGCCCCCATTGAAGAAGCAGAAGATGCTATTCCTGATGAATGTGGGAATGAATTTGAACTTTCAATTTTAAAATGAAAATCTTTTACGATTGGAATATATTCTGAAATGGAATGTAAAAACTTCGTTATTTTATCTGCAAAGGCCTGATTTTCTTTACCCTCAAACATAAAATCCAAAGATACCTTTCCATTGGGTTGTTTGCTATAGGTAATGTAGGTGTCAGTATGGGCGTTGGATAGTGTGAATGAAAACGAGGCATTTCTAGGCATTTGGATGCCATATTTCCCCCAGTATTTTACAATTGCAATATTGGAAGGACATCTCCAACCTACCTTGCCATCTAAATATTTTTCATCTCCTAGTGTATAGATTTTGTATGGAAAGTCCATCAGAAAATTCAATTTTTATAATTTAACGGCACTTAATTATTTTTTCTAATATCATCAATTTTGATGTATTTCATGTTTGTCCCGTTTTCAATGCGGTAAGATAAATCAAAATCTTTTAGCACTGCATCTAAGATTTCATATTTTCCTTCTTGATATCCTTCTTTTAAATTATAACTGTATAGCTTGCTGAATTGATTCCAGTAAAACGCTGTAAATCTACCCTTTAGAGATTTCATCAAATTGTACATGGAATGGCCAGTTTCTTTCTCGATCATCTTTATCATAATCTTTCCTTGAAGCTTGGTCAATTTTTTCAACGGTTCTTCAAATTCAGCTTTTAATTCTTTTTCTAATTGTTTGATTTTCTTTTTTCGCTCCCTTTTGCTTAGATGCTCTGAGGCATATTCTACTTCTCTAAAGATTCGAATCGCTTCTTTTGCATAAGGAAATACTTTGGCAGCATACCGTCTAAATTTTAAATATTTACGGTAGTCAGCATCACTGTCAAACTTTCTTAATGAAGTAATGCTTATATCGTCCAAGTCTGCCAGTATCAAGGTGTCTCCATCACTTATCATCGCTGAATAGACTTGACCTTTTAATAGTAACTCAGTAAATACGGGTTCGACAGTTTCTGGATGATCTGGTATTGGGATTTCAATGGTGTCGCGTCGCAACAGCAAAGTATCTTGTCCCAGTAAGAAACTGGAAGAGGAAATAAATGATATAAAAATAATAAGGTACTTCATAAATAATAGACTACACAAATAAACGTAAACGATGTATAAATCATTCTACAAATTGACGCTTATTCCAAATTTATAGTTACAGGACATAATGTTTTGATAATCTTAAAGTTTGATAGCTTCATTAATTTAAGTTAAAATTTAAATGTAAAGTTCAGTCTTTACAGCTGAATTTTAGGGTTTCAGTGTTCAAAATTGAACGAGCCGTTCTATTTTTGTGGCTTGATTTTAGTAGATATTAGAATCAAGAACAATAGAATATGAAATATTTAATACCCTTATTGCTCTTACTGTGTCAGAATTCTTTTGGTCAACATAGTATAAAGAAGATGCCATATCCGGTCAATACAGATGTATATGACGAAATATGCCCAATTCTTTCTTATGAAGAGAATGAACTTTATTTTACTCGTGTGGGATCACCTGACTTTAATAAAACACTCATTGAACATGGTAAAAATGTATACGAGGAAAAGAGTGGTGAGTATTATCAATCAAGGTTAAATCAAATATTTTCACAAATTACGGGTAAGCAAGATGAGAATCCCGAGACTTCCTCTTTTAATCAAGATGTTTGGTATTCAAAATATCATGAAGGCGAAATATTCAATCTTTTCCATCCAGCATATCCTTTGAATAGTGCAATGCCCAATAGCATTTGTTCGCATTATGGAAAGGACGGTTCTTATTTAGTAATAAATCAATTCGATGAAGAAGGAGGAGTAAGTGCAGGTTTTTCAGTAGTGAAAAAGGAAAATGACATCACGTTCACTTTTCCCGAACCAATTATTATCCAAGATTTTAATAAGAAAGGAACGGAGGTGAATGTTAGTATGAGTCCTGAAAAGGAGTACATTATTATTGCTATGGAAGGTGAAAATTCACTTGGGGGGCAAGATTTATATCTTAGTATAAAGGGGTATCAGAATACGTATAGTAAGCCTATCCATCTAGGAGGAGGAATCAATACGGTATATCGAGAAGCAACACCATTCTTCTCTCAAAATAAACAGAAACTATATTTTGCAAGCAATAGGCCTGGGGGATTCGGTGGTATGGATATTTATGTATGTGAACGATTGGATTATTCATTTAAGAAATGGTCTAAGCCAAAGCTGATTGGACAGCCGATAAACTCTAAATTTGATGACTCGCATCCATACGTTCAATTGGATGATGATTCTATGTTATTTACTTCAAATCGAGATGGGTCCAGTGATATATTTTTTGGAAAATTGAAAAGAGATGAAGAGTTGGAATATGCAATTGGAATAAACATATTCATTGTAAAAGGGGAGGAAAGAAAAAGAGCCAATGCTCAATTATATTGGTCAGAAGCGTATTCTGATGAGTATGATAATTTCTTTAGAGCAAGAGATGGGAGATATACCTATACATTTAATGAAAATATTCCCATGAAATTTAAAGCTGAAAATCGAGGGTATATCAGTGATGAAATATTTTTAGATCCTCAAGAACTACAGTTGGCAGGTATAAGAGAACTAGATTTAGAAATAATTATAAAAAAAGGAGAAAGTACAACTGTTGCATTTCAGAATCCAACAAAAAAACCTGAACAAGATAAGGAGGATAAAAAAGTAGAGGACGAAAAAACAGATTTGTTAAAGACAAATGACTTGATTCCATTGGAAATTCATAGTACGGTAGTATTAAAAAATATACTATTTGAAAGGGCTACTCCAAATGTAATAACTGTCTCTTACCCTTCATTGCTTAAACTTGCGGAAACAATTAAGAGAAGACCTGACGTCATTATTCAAGTAGAAGGGCACACGGATAATATAGGAGATTCAGAAGCATTATTAAATCTTTCTTTAGCTCGTGCAAGTGCTATTCGTTCTTTTTTGATAAAGAATGGTGTGTCCCATCATCAGGTTTTAGCAAAAGGGTACGGTGCGACTCGGCCAATCACTAAAAATAGAAATGAGCAGGAACGCAGTCAAAATAGAAGGGTGGAAATAAGAGTAATTAAACAATAAGTTGACTTGATTACATGTTGGTTGAACCTTCTGGATTTGACTCATCGAATGCACCATGAACAGGTTCCCAAAGTTCGATTTTACGACCATCTCCGTCTAAAATATGGACAAACTTTCCATAATCAAATGTTTCAATCTCATCACAAATTGTTACTCCTTTTTCTTTGAGTTCTTTTACATACGCTACCAAGTTTTCAACTCTGTAATTGACCATGAATTCATTACTAGAGGGATCAAAATATTTAGTATTTGCTGGAAAAGTGCTCCATTGTGCATATGCTCTTACCCCAGGTCGGTCTGCTAATCTAAATTCAAAAGAAGCGCCCCATTGATCAGTTTTCAAACCTAGATTTTGTTTATACCATTCTTTCGTTTTGGTTGGATCTGGGCATTTAAAGAAAATACCACCAATTCCAGTTATTCTTCCTTTACTCATTGAACTTATTTTTTTCTAAAAGTAAGTTGAATTTTTATTAATACATATGTATTGGTAACAATGGTTTGTATAAATTAAAATAAGGGCATCTTGTTTCATGTATAGAATTGATTAATTTGTGATAAACATTGGCGATTAAAATAAATATCATTCAATTTTATGCTGTAAATTCTGAATAATAGTCCAATTAATCAATAATTTTTCAAGTTGATTATGCAGTTTGCATACTTATTGTTACTTTTACACCAAGTAAAATCAATTTTATATTGGTTTCATTTGGTTAGGGTTGAGGTGGTGCATGCGCATTACCTCATTTTTTTTGTCCTATATCAAGTGTTTTTTGAAGAAAGAAGGTCAACATATAGAAAAATTCATATATATCTTAGAAAGGGTTCTTTGCCATTTATAATAATAACTGTACTTTTGCCGCCGAAATATTTATTTGAGGTGGTCTACACTATGTAAAATTACCTTCGAAATAAACAAACAATCAAACTTTAAAACTAAAAATCAATCTAATGGGACAAAATTTAATATATGTAATTCCAGTATTTGGTGTACTTGCATTACTATATACATTCTGGAAATCGGGATGGGTTTCTAAACAAGACGAAGGTACAGAGAAGATGTCTAAAATTGCCAAGCATATATCTGATGGCGCAATGTCATTTTTGAAAGCAGAGTATAAAGTGCTATCTATTTTTGTATTTGCTGTTGCTATCCTCTTAGGGGTAAGTGGGAGTACAGAGGCTTCTTCACCTTTAGTAGCGTTATCATTTGTATTAGGTGCTATATGTTCAGCGTTGGCTGGGTTTATTGGGATGAAGGTAGCAACCAAAGCAAATGTAAGAACAACAAGTGCTGCAAGAACCAGCTTAGGTAAAGCTTTAGAAGTAGCTTTTGCCGGAGGTGCAGTTATGGGTCTTGGAGTTGTTGGACTTGGGGTCTTGGGTCTTGGAGTCTTATTTTTATTGTACTCAAATTTATATGGAGTTGCCGATGGAGCTGCTGTAACAAGAGTAATCACTATTCTTACAGGATTTTCATTTGGTGCGTCTTCAATTGCATTGTTTGCAAGAGTGGGTGGTGGTATTTACACCAAAGCAGCTGATGTAGGAGCAGATTTAGTGGGGAAAGTAGAAGCTGGTATTCCAGAAGATCACCCGTTAAACCCTGCTACCATTGCAGATAACGTTGGAGACAACGTAGGTGATGTTGCCGGTATGGGAGCTGATCTTTTCGAATCTTATGTTGGATCTATCATTGGTACAATGGTATTAGGAGCGGTGTTTATTGGTGAAGCTGGATTTGCGAGTAGCAATGATTTTGGAGGAATGAATGCAGTTTTATTGCCATTGGTACTTGCATCTGTAGGAATTATCACATCTATCATAGGAACATTTTTTGTAAAAGTAAAAGAAGGAGGAGATCCTCAGAAAGCATTAAATATGGGAGAATTTATTTCTGCTGGATTAATGTTAGCTGCTACATATGGACTATCAAGTTGGATGTTGCCAGAAACGTGGACAATAAATGGAACTGAATATACATCTCTAGGTGTATTTATTGCAGTTGTATGTGGTTTGGTTGCTGGATTGTTAATAGGAATTATAACAGAATTTTACACAGGAACAGGAACGAAACCGGTATTGTCGATTGTAAAACAATCATTGACGGGAGCTGCGACAAACATTATCGCAGGTTTAGGAGTGGGGATGATCTCAACTGCATTGCCAATCATCGTATTAGCGGCTGCTATTTTAGGAGCTCATCACTTTGCAGGTTTATACGGTATAGCGATTGCTGCGGTAGGAATGCTTTCAAATACTGGTATTCAATTAGCCGTAGATGCATATGGTCCTATTGCTGATAATGCAGGAGGTATTGCTGAAATGGCTGAATTGCCAAAAGAAGTTAGACAAAGAACAGATAAATTGGATGCAGTAGGAAATACAACAGCAGCAATTGGAAAGGGATTTGCAATCGGTTCAGCGGCATTAACGGCATTGGCATTATTTGCAGCATTTATGGCTACAGCAGGTATCGATTCTATTAATATTGCTCAACCCAAAGTGATGGCTGGATTATTAGTCGGTGGTATGTTGCCATTTCTATTTTCTGCATTATCAATGAATGCGGTTGGAAAAGCGGCAATGGATATGATTAATGAAGTAAGAAGACAATTTGCCGATATTCCGGAGTTAAAAGCTGCACTAAATGTGATGAAAAAGAATGATGGAAAAGAAATGTCTGATTGGTCAGATGCTGACAGAACTACCTTTGAAGCTGCAGATGGAAAAGCTGAATATAGCAAATGTGTTGAAATTTCAACAAAAGCTTCCATCAGAGAGATGGTATTACCTGGTCTTATTGCAGTGATTACTCCAGTTATTTTTGGTTTCGTTGGAGGAGCTGAAATGCTGGGTGGAGTGCTAGCTGGAGTTACTGTGTGTGGTGTACTAATGGCGATTTTCCAATCTAATGCAGGTGGAGCTTGGGATAATGCTAAGAAGATGTTTGAAGAAGGAGTAGAAATAGATGGTGTTATGCACTACAAAGGTTCTGATGCACATAAAGCAACTGTAGTAGGTGATACGGTAGGAGATCCATTTAAGGATACTTCTGGACCATCATTGAACATTTTATTGAAATTGATGTCTGTTGTAGCTTTGGTTATAGCTCCTTTTATCTAAGAATTAGGATCAACAGAAATTTATTTATATAGCATATAAAAGAGTCATGACTTCGTTGTGGCTCTTTTTTAATTTATATATTGTCCTTATTATTTTAATGAATCATCATTTTCTTTTGCAGGATGGAATTAGATAAAAAATACAATTCAAAAGTGCTTTTATTTGGGGAGTATACTGTACTCAATGGTACCAAAGCTCTTGCTGTCCCATTCGAAAAATTTTATGGGGAATGGGTGTACGAAAAAAATCATGCCTCAGCTATTGAAATTCAACGTTTGAAGCAATACCTCATGCGGTTATACTACGATGGCAAATTAGAAAATTTTGATTTTGATGATTTAGAATATCAAATTGCGAAAGGACTAGCGTTTAATTCTTCCATTCCACAAGGATATGGATTGGGCAGCAGTGCAAGTGTGACTGCAGCTGTTTTTGATGGATTCAGAAAAGACAAAGAATTATTGACATTGCATGAGTTGCGATCGATTCTTGGATTAATAGAATCGTGTTATCATGGGGAATCTTCCGGTTTGGATCCATTAGTTTGTTATTTGAATCAACCTGTTTTAATTCACAATGCCGATACAATAGAGTTATTAGATAAGCAAAATGACAGTTTGAACTCTTCCTTATATTTATTAGATACAAAAATGCCTCGGAGAACAGGACCTTTGGTAGAAGCTTATCTGAAAACGTTTGAAAAGAGTGAAGAGTTTAGAAAACGGATTGACGAAATTTCCGAAATCAACGATCATTTAATTGAAAGTTATCTTTCCAATACGACCGATTCATTTATCAATGATTTCCAAAAACTAAGTTGGGCACAGTACAATTATCTTTCAATATTAATTCCTCCGAAGTATGCAGAACTTTGGAAAAAAGGGCACAGCTCATGTAGCTTTGATATGAAGATTTGTGGCGCCGGAGGGGGAGGATTTATGATGCTAATGGTGTATAATGAATCGGTCGCTTTTCAAATATTAGAAGGGGAAGACTTAATCCCATTGAATTAGACTCTATGTTGTAAATAATAAAGTTTCTAACTTTTGTGCGTGATCACTTTAAGAGCATTACCTTTGCGACTCAAAAAAAAGTAATATCATGACAAACGTGAGAGTTAGATTTGCACCTAGTCCAACGGGTCCATTGCATATTGGTGGCGTAAGGACAGCTTTGTATAACTACCTTTTTGCCAAAAAGCACGGAGGAACATTCATATTGCGGATTGAAGATACAGACCAAAAGAGATATGTTCCAGGAGCAGAAGAATATATAGTTAAATCATTAGAATGGTTTGGTTTGACTTCAGATGAAAGTCCTCTTGCTGGAGGAGATTATGGTCCTTACAGACAATCAGAGCGAAAGTCAATGTATAAAAAGTATGCAGAAGAACTCATAGAAAAAGGTTTTGCATATTATTGTTTTGATACTTCAGACGAACTGGATACATGGAGAAAGGAGAATGAAGCTTCAGGGAATCAAGGAGTGAAATATAACTATTTGACTCGTGGAGAAATGAAAAACAGTTTGTCGTTGTCACCAGAGGAATCGAGAA
This sequence comes from Saprospiraceae bacterium, assembly GCA_029212405.1. Lineage (GTDB taxonomy): Bacteria > Bacteroidota > Bacteroidia > Chitinophagales > Saprospiraceae > CAJXUU01. Next base: position 35,882 of record JARGNR010000001.1, on the reverse strand, counting down.
AATTACTTGACAAAGGTGAGAACGTTACTATCCGATTAAAAATCGAACCGAACAGAAGCATTACGATCAACGACGAAGTAAGAGGAGATGTCACTTTTAATTCAAGTGACTTGGATGAAAAAGTCATCTTTAAGGCAGACGGAATGCCCACTTATCACTTGGCTAATATTGTGGATGATCACAAAATGGAAATATCACATGTAATTCGAGGAGAAGAATGGTTGTCAAGTACACCACATCACCTCTTGATGTATGAATATTTTGGGTGGACTCCACCAAGTTTTTCTCATCTTTCATTAATTATTAAGCCAGTAGGGAAAGGCAAATTAGGGAAGAGAGATGGTGCCAAATTTGGATTTCCTGTTTTTCCATTTGATTGGTTTGATACCAAAACGAATGAAACATTTATAGGTTTTCAAGAAACGGGATATCTGCCAGAAGCGGTGATCAATTTTGTATCCCTATTAGGTTGGAATCCAGGTAATGATGAAGAAATATTCACAATGGAAGAGTTGATAAAGCTTTTTTCATTGGATAGAATCGTGAAAGCTGGAGCCCGATTTGATGTAGATAAATCAAAATGGTTTAATCAGCAATACATTATTGCAAAAGCGAATACAGAATTGGCTGATTTATTAAAGCCGATGTTGGTTGAGCGAAATATTGATGTGACAGAGGACTATTTATTAAAATTTGTTGATTTGATGAAAGAGCGGGTAGAAATGTTACCAGATTTTTTCACTGGAGGCGCTTTCTTTTTCAGCATGCCAGAAGAAATAGAGGAGAAAATGGCGCGCAAAAAGTACAAATTAGAGAATAGACCTCATTTTGATGCGATGATAGAAATGATGAGAAATATGCAACAATTTACCTCATCTGCAATTGAAACAACTATCAAGTCGTACATATCGGAGAACGAACTAGGATTTGGAGCGATTTTACCGATATTAAGATTAGGTACATGTGGAACAATGAAGGGGCCGGACTTGTTTGAAACTATGGAATTATTAGGACAACAAGAAGTGATTGATAGATTGAGTTCTAGTCTTGAAGTATTTACTGAAATAAAAAATCGTCAGAATGCCTAAAAAAATGAAAAAAGAGGGGAAACCAGTGGTGCATGAAGATCTGGATGGTTTCAATATTAAAATCAATGCCTTTGGAGAGATGGAAACTACTGTCCCAATTGATAAGTTGAACACTTTTTTGAATGATAAAGTAGAAGACAAAAAATTGAGTAACTCGGAAGAGGAGTAATTTTACATTTCAATAAAAGTATATTTCACATATGAGTAAAGCTGTAATTTTGACTATTGGAGATGAATTATTGATTGGTCAAACAATTGATACAAATTCTGCTTGGATGGGAGAAAAGTTAAGTGGACTT
>JARGNR010000001.1:0-34485 GCA_029212405.1 Saprospiraceae bacterium | reverse complement strand
GACTTGGGATAGAAGTAGTTGAGAAAATTGCAGTAGCAGATTCTAGAGAAGGAATTAGAAGTGGGTTGGATCGATCTTTAGATAAGGGGAATATTGTTTTGATTACTGGAGGTTTAGGTCCCACAAAAGATGACATTACTAAAAAAGTAATGGCGGAGTACTTTGGCATGGAAATGCGGTTTGATGTACCTACTTATGATCGAATTCAACGCTTATTTGAGCGGTGGGGTAGATCTACCACAGAAGCACATAGAGAGCAGTGCTACATGCCTAGTGGTGCGGAATTGATTCCAAATAAGATGGGAACAGCACCTGGAATGTTATTCAGACATGAGGGGAAAGTGTTGGTGAGTATGCCTGGCGTTCCCTATGAGATGAAACATATCATGGAACAGAAAATTCTGCCACTTTTAAAGCGAGAATTCACGACTCAAAACATCATTCACCATACCTTGCTGACTGCAGGAGAAGGCGAATCGAGAATTGCTGATAAAATAGAATCAATAGTTGAGGAATTTCCTAAGCATATCAGTATTGCATACTTACCTAATTTAGGGTCAGTAAAATTACGGTTAACAGCAGTAGGGGAAAATGAAGGTGAATTAAAGTCTGAAGTTTTAAAGTATGCATCAAAAATTGAATCTGTTTTAGGAGAATTGGTTTTTGGTTATGGAAAGGAGACCCTATCCAGTACGGTGGGTAAACTTGCCTTGGAGAAAGGATTAACCATAGGGACTGCAGAATCTTGCACAGGAGGATTAGTCAGTAGTAAAATAGTTAAGACATCTGGATCTTCCGCCTATTTTCAAGGTGCGGTTACTACGTATTCCAATGAATTAAAAAACAGATTATTGGGCGTTAAATTAAAAACGCTGGAAACCTATGGAGCGGTAAGTGAAGAAACTGTAAAAGAAATGGTGCTTGGAGCAAATGCTCATTTAGGAGTAGATGTATCCGTTGCGATTTCAGGGATTGCTGGACCAGGTGGAGGAAGTGAAGAAAAACCGGTTGGGACAATATGGATTGCATGTGGAAATTCGTCAAAAATTGACACGCTTAAAATATCAGCTGGGAAAAATAGAGAGAAAAATATAGAGTACGCAAGCAATTATGCATTGAATGTACTTAGAAAATTTTTAAAGGCTCAATAATAGTCGTAATTTTGCAAACAGATCCTAAAAGGTACTTTTAGATATGAATGTAAAGTTTGCTTTTTGGGCTCATAAACAACCTAACCAAGTATAAATCTATAAAATAGAGCAATAGTGTATGGCTAAAGTAGAATTGATAATGCCCAAGATGGGAGAAAGTATTATGGAAGCAACCATCCTTAAATGGGTAAAGAATGTGGGAGACTCTGTAGAAATGGACGAAACCATCCTGGAGATTGCAACAGATAAAGTAGACTCAGAAATTCCTTCACCGGTAGGTGGTAAAATAATCGAGGTATTGTTTGCAGAAGACGATGTAGTTGAAGTAGGCAAAGCAATTGCCATTATTGCCACTGAAGGAGAAGAGCCTGCTGCTAGTCCAGCAATTGCAGAGAAAAGTGAACCTTCAGTTGAAGTACCTCAGCCAACTCCAGCCAAGGAACCTGTCAAAGAGGTGCCCTTTACTCCAGCGCCTGTTGAAAGTATGCCAGCGAGTGCGTCTAATGCACCCTCTACAACTACAACAAGATTTTATTCTCCATTGGTAAAAAATATTGCTAAGCAAGAAAATATATCCAATGCGGACTTGGAGACAATTCAAGGAAGCGGATCTAATGGGAGAGTTACTAAACGTGATATATTAAATTTTATATCTAATAGACAATCTTCTAGCTCAAATGGAAATGGAAGCTTATCTAAAGCTGCTCCTACTCCTACTCCTGCACAACAAACAACATCACAAGTTGCTAGTGCTAGAAATGCATCTACGGTAAGTAGTGGGAATAATGAAATTGTAGAGATGGATCGTATGCGAAAGTTGATTGCTGACCATATGGTTATGAGCAAACATACTTCTCCTCATGTTACTTCATTTGTAGAAGCGGATGTGACAAAAATTGTGAACTGGAGAAATGCAATTAAAGTTGACTTTCAAAAGAAGCATGGAGAAAAAATTACATTTACTCCCATCTTCATGGAGGCGGTTACAAAAGCAATTCGTGATTTTCCATTAATTAATGTTTCTGTAGAAGGCTCTACTATCATTGTGAAAAAGGATATTAATGTTGGAATGGCTGCTGCATTACCTTCTGGCAATCTTATTGTACCAGTGATTAAAAATGCTGATCAGCTAAATTTAGTAGGGCTCACAAAAAAAGTGAATGACCTTGCATTTCGAGCTAGATCTAACAAATTAAAACCTGATGAAATTCAAGGAGGTACATTTACACTTACAAATGTTGGTACGTTTGGAAATGTAATGGGGACACCAATAATAAATCAACCACAAGTAGCTATATTGGCAGTAGGTTCAATTAAAAAGAAGCCAGCTGTTATCGAGACAGAGCATGGAGATGTGATTGCCATACGGCAAATGATGTTTTTATCGTTGTCCTATGATCATCGCGTGGTGGATGGATTTTTGGGAGGTTCTTTTTTAAGACGAATAGCAGATTATCTAGAAAGTTTTGATGCAAATCAATCCTATTAATTATTGAATATTGAAGATGAGTCGACTAAAAGTATATTTTACACTTTTTTGTGTTTTATTGGTTTTTTCTTCTTTTGCTCAAAAAAGTATACTGAAGCAAGCCAATAAATACTTTGAAGCTGAAAAATTTGTCGACGCCTTAGAATTATACAATAAAATAGATGAGCAAAAATTAAATAAAGAGAACTTATATAGAAAAGGAGTATCCAACTATTTTACCAAGAATTCAGATGAAGCGCTAAATGATTTTACTGCGGCTCGCAGGATGGGATATGATAAAAAAGAGATTTATTATTATGCTGCATTGGCATTGCATAGTAAAGCACTTTTTAAAGAAGCTTCAAAGTTTTATAAAAACTATTTGAGATACATTGAAGATGAGCAAGAGAAATATCGGATCATTAACTTAATTAAGCAATGTAGATTTGGATTGGATCATAAGTACAATGACCAAATTGCTTTTGTAGAAAATTTAGGGCCTAGTTTTAATACGGAATATGATGAAATCAATCCTATTCAAAGCCCTACATCACAAAACAAATATTACTTTTCATCAAATCGTGCAGGATCACATGGTGGTTTAAGAAATGATCAAGGCTACAAAGATGAAATATATGGGAATTATTATGCCGACATGTATGCTGTTGAGTTGAATAATGGAAATTGGTCTCCAGCAAGTGCATTCCATCCTATTCTAAATGGACCTAAAAATGATTTGATCATGGGTTTTAACCCAGACGGATCCGTTATGTATTTCATGAAAACTCAGGATGGCATTACAGGACAAATGTATTCAGATACTTTTTCTATAGACAAAGATCCAGAGGCTTTTCCGAAGCAATTTTTATCCCCTGTCATTTGTGAGTTAGGAGATAAAGATTTGCAAGTTTTTAACAACAACACACTTCTATTTTCAAGTCGTAGGAAAGGAGGATATGGAGGTTACGATTTATACGTGTCTGTAAAAGAAGAAGGAGTTTGGGGTATTCCTGAAAATTTGGGACCTAATATAAATTCAAAATTTAATGAAATTACTCCGTTCTTGGCTAAGAGTGGTAAAAAACTGTATTTCAGTTCTGACCGAATAGAAAGTTTTGGCAAGTATGATGTCTTTGAAATAGAGTACAATTCAGATGAAAAGAAATGGTCTAAACCAAATAACGTTGGTTTACCGATCAACTCTGCTTTGGATGAGAAAAATTTTTCTGTTTCAGGAGATGGAATGACAGCTATATTTTCATCGGATAGATTAGAGTCCATAGGAGGGAGTGATATATATTTGGCGTACCTCAAAGAACAGGTAACCGATCAATTGATGTATACTGAAGCACTTCCATTTCTTTTGGAAGAGGAAAATGGTTCTATAGCCTCAGAAAATCAGGAAGTGAATTCAGTTACCAATGGAAATGAAAATCAGGAAGTTGTTCCTGTTAAGGAATATTACAACAGTCCACTATATTATGGGAGCGATGAAATTATAATGCACCCTTCCAACACAATCAAAATGAAAGGGATAAAGGATCTGATGGTTATTTATCCAGAACTAAGTATTACATTTTCTGGGCACTCTCCTCAGGAAGGTATGCGTGAGTTTGATTTATATTTTTCCATCAAACGTGCTGAGAAAGCAGCTGAATATCTTTTAAATAATGGAATAGAGCCCAAGCGAATTACAGTTAAAGGTCTAGGGTCAAATTTTCCATTAGCAAAACAATCTGGAAATCAAGTTAATAGCCTGGCAGATAAAAATAATAGAAGGATTGATGTTCAATTCAGTAATGTGCCCCGAAGTAAATTAAGGATTATTGAGGAAAGACCTGTGGTAGCCAATGCAATGAAAGATGTTACTTTTGATGCCTATGCAAAAACAATGGTGGATTTAGCGTATAAAATACGAGTAGCCAATACAAAGCAAATGTATAAAGCAGATGTAATTCGCTTATACCAAACTGGAATTGTAGAGAAAAGGATGTCGGACGATTCTTATACATATACTATCGGTGTTTTTGACTCTTACAACCAAGTGCGGTCGATCAAAAATGAACTTTTCCAAAAAGGGATACTAGATGCTAAAGTGGTGCCTTATATGAATGGAGAACCACTAAATAGTTCGCAGATAGAGGTGTTAAAAGAAAGTTACTCTGATCTCAATGAGTATCTAAAATTTGAGTCTGAATAGGGATTTGGTACTCAAAAGGATTTATTTTTCAATAAACTTCATTTTTTCGTTAAATTTTATGTGGATTCTTTGATAAAAGATTCCGTATAAAACTTTTCATCTTACCTTTGCAGCTTCTAAATAAAAAATAAAATACATGTATAGATCACATAATTGCGGAGAACTTAGAATGAGTAATGAAGGGCAAGTTGTCCAACTAAGTGGATGGGTGCAAAAAAGTAGAGATTTAGGAGGAATGACATTTGTTGATTTAAGGGATCGATATGGAATTACTCAACTCGTATTTAACATGGATGATAATGAAGAATTATGTGAGAAAGCGAGGAAATTGGGAAGAGAGTTTGTAGTGCACGCGGAGGGCAAAGTAAGTGAAAGATCAAATAAAAACCCTAATCGCCCAACAGGGAATATTGAAATTATCGTGTCAAAATTGGAAGTCTTGAACGCGGCAAAAACTCCTCCTTTCACCATTGAAGAAGAGACAGATGGTGGAGATGATTTAAGAATGAAATATCGGTATTTAGATATTCGAAGAGATGCAGTAAAAAATAACATCATATTTAGAAGTAAGCTTGCATTAGAGACTCGGAAATACCTAGATAGCCAAGATTTTGTTGAAGTGGAGACACCATTTTTAATAAAAAGTACACCTGAAGGAGCAAGAGATTTTGTTGTGCCTAGTAGGTTGAATCCTGGACAGTTTTACGCGCTTCCTCAGTCACCTCAAACCTTCAAGCAAATTCTTATGGTTGGAGGAATGGACAAGTACTTTCAGATTGTAAAATGTTTCCGTGATGAAGACTTAAGAGCGGATAGGCAACCTGAGTTTACTCAAATAGATTGTGAAATGTCATTTGTTACGATAGATGATATCTTAAATACTTTTGAAGGATTGACCAAACATTTGTTTAAGCATACATTGGATGTAGATCTTCCCGATTTTCCTAGAATGGATTACGATGAGGCTTTAAAGAGATTTGGTTCAGATAAACCTGATTTGAGATTTGGAATGGAATTTCAGGAATTAAATGATCTTGCTCAAAACAAAGGCTTTAGTGTATTTGACTCTTCTGAATTGGTAGTAGGAATTTGTGCGGAGGGAATTGCTGATTCTTATTCAAATAAGGATATGAAAAAGCTTACAGAGTGGATGCAAAGACCTCAAATAGGAGCGAAAGGCTTGGTTTATGTGAAGTTTTTACAAGATGGAAGTATAAAGTCAACAGTTGGTAAATTCTTTGATGATGATACCTTAAGGACTTGGGGAGAAAAGTTTGGTGCAAAACCAGGTGATGTGCTCTTCATTTTGTCTGGAGAAGCTGAGAAGACGAGAAAGCAATTGAATGAACTTAGATTAGAAATGGGGCGAAGATTGGGACTCATGAAAGATGGAGATTTCAAGCCACTATGGGTTATAGATTTTCCTCTGTTAGAATGGGACGAAGAGTCAGAGCGATTTCATGCCATGCATCATCCGTTTACTTCACCCAAGAAAGAAGATGTGGATAGGATGTTGAATGGAGATCATGAGACCATGAAAAGTTTAAAAGCCGATGCCTACGATTTAGTAATTAATGGGGCAGAAATTGGAGGAGGATCTATCCGGATTCATGATCGAGAATTACAATCGAAAAATTTTGACCTATTAGGGTTTTCCAAAGAAGAGGCAGAAGAGCAATTTGGGTTCTTAATGGGGGCATTTGAATATGGTGCACCACCACATGGAGGAATTGCATTTGGATTTGATCGACTGTGTGCCGTGATGAATGGACAATCTTCAATTCGAGATTTTATTGCATTTCCAAAAAACAATCAAGGAAGAGATATGATGATTGATGCTCCAAGTCCAGTAGATCAAACTCAATTAGATGACCTCAACTTGAAGTTAGGAGAAATAGAAACTGCGGAATAGAATAGACGCTAAATTTAAGTTCAAATCTATTTATTTTCTGATCCGAAATTTAAACTCATTCGGTTTTAGTTGTATGATTATATGCATCAACTACTAATATAAGGGTATAAACCTGAATGTAATTCACTCAAGCACGCAAAGTGTTAAGAAACTGTTAAGCTAATTAATAGCAAGGTTGGTCGGATAGTAAATAGTCCTAGGTCGAACTATGAATGTGGGTAGGAACATTCGTGGATAGATCTCCATTGATTATGGTAAAGGCATTACCATGTAAAAAGAAAAATTCAGTCGGAGGTTTATTCTTATATCTGAAAATCGCACTTCGAAAAGTCGATCTTGCTTTCCCCAGCTTGAACTTTACACACCAGTTATTGATTATCTACAGATCTAAGGTTGTCTCGATAGAATCATTGCAATTCTACCTCCGATTTGAATTTTCTCTTTCAGTATATCAATATCCTGTATTTAAAGGAGGTGGACCTTCTGGGATGATCGGTTTATACACATACTCTCCTTTTCTCTCATCAAATTCTTTACGAACTTCTGCTCTCAATTCTGCATCTTCGAACAAATCGACCATGGTCATTGATAATGCTTTCGCAGCATAGGACATTCCTTTATGTCCAATCGACATTCCTCCACATGCGACCACTGCCCAAGAGTGCCAAGGTGTACCTTTCGGAGCTGTAGTTGCTCTTAATCTTATTACTGGAGCTACATAGCTAACATCACCTACATCAGTGGATCCGCCCATGGGATGTTCTAAGGTTTCTTCCATAGGGCTTATAATCGATTCTATACCCACTTGAGGTTTGCCAGTTGCTTCTTGAATGCCTTTGGCAAAATCTTGTTCTGATTCAGTATAGGTAATAGGGCCTAGGAATTCTAGATTTTCTTGGAGTCGCGCAGCTCCTGTACGATTGACCAAGATTTCATGAATGCCAGAGATCAGTGTGATTTTATATTCTACATTGGCCATCATGGCGGCCCCTTCAGCTATTTTTTCTACTTGTTTCCATACTTCGACCATTCCATCTCTTTTGGTATCTCTTACTCTGGTCCATATTCTAGAATAGTCAGGAACTACATTGACTACTTCTCCCGCGTTTTGGATGTCATAATGAATCCTTACAGTTGGTTTGACATGCTCTCTGTAATAATTGATGCCAGTTGTAAATAACTCCAGACCATCAGAAGCGTCTCTGCCATTCCAAGGGTCTCCTGATGCATGTGCCGCTTGACCATAAAATTCAACAATGAAATCTACAAGTGCTAAACCGCTTTGAACAGCGACTTTGGTTTCACCACTTGGGTGCCAATCCATAATTACATCCACATCATCAAATACACCTGCTCTGATCATCCATAATTTTCCAAAGAATTTTTCTTCCGCTGGACATCCATAAAAACGGACGGTACCTTTGAGTTTTCCTTCTGCAATAAGTTCTTTTATAGCAGTTGCGGCCCCTAGTGAAGCCACTCCAAATAGATTGTGACCACAGCCATGCCCTGCGCCTCCTTCGTGTAATACTTCCTTATGAGATACCGTTTTCTGGGATAAGCCAGGTAATGCATCGAATTCACCTAATACTCCAATTATAGGAGAACCGGATCCATATTCTGCTACAAATGCAGTAGGAATATCACCAATGTTTCTGGTGACTCTAAATCCGTGGTTTTCAGCAAATTCAGTAAGGTCTCTGGCAGATTTTGTTTCTTGAAAGGCAATTTCTTCATAGGACCAAATTTTATCGCTTAAAGATTTAAGTGCATCAAAGTTTTGGTTTACAGATTGAATAACTGCAGCCTTATTTTGATTCTCATGACTCATCTGTGCTTGGATACAATGGAAGCACACCAATAAAAAAGCAGCAATAAAAATTCTCATAGTTGATTTTTAACAATCAATATAAAGAATAAATAGAAATTAAAAGACAGAGGGATTGCAGATTTAGAATAGTAAGAAAAAAGAAATCATCAATGTCGTCACAATGAGCCCTGCTCCAAAAGCAGCCATTATGAAAAGTACTTTCTTAGTTTTCGATTTTGGAGTTTCCAAATTGACCTAATATGAATAGGTTAAATAGGAGGATACAAAAAAGATTAATGGTTGTAGAATTAAAATAAATTGCCATAAAGTGGCTATCTTGTTTGTATCCATACATAGCAGCAAAAAATGAATCAGGCTAAAACTTTTCCGTTCACGTTTTTAATTATTTCTTTATAATAATCTTCATATACAGGAAGTATGTTTTCGATGTCAAAAGTTTTAGCATGCTCGAAAGCTGCAGTTCGAAAGCGCTGGTGTGTTTCGGGATTTTCCAAAATGGACAATACTTTTTCGGCCATAGTGTCCGTATCTCCTACCTCACAAAGGTAACCTGTCTTGCCATCGATATTTACCTCAGGTAGACCACCAATATTAGAAGAAACAACAGGGACTTCACACGCCATAGCTTCTAAAGCTGCTAATCCAAAACTTTCATTTTGAGAGGGCAGTACAAATATATCTGCTACTGCCAATAATTCTTCTACCGCATCTTGTTTTCCTAAGAATCTAATTTCATTACACAGTCCTATTTTTCTGCATAATTCTTCCATTTTTTCTCTCTCTGGACCATCTCCAATTAACATTAACTTGCAGGGTAATTGTGCTTGTACTTTTTGGAATACTCGAATAACATCATCCACCCGCTTGACCTTCCTGAAATTGGAAACATGCACCATGATTTTTTCACCATCTGGAGCAATTGCCTTTTTAAAATGGTCTTTATTGGTCTTTCTAAATCGTTCAAAGTCAATGAAGTTATAAATCACTCGAATGTCTTTTTCTACATTAAAAGTGGATTCTGTTTTTCTTTTTAATTGATTGGATACGGTAGTCACTCCATCACTGGAATTAATGCTGAACTCTGCTACTGGGAAAAAAGACTTATTGGAACCTACCAACGTAATATCTGTCCCGTGCAAAGTAGTTACTATAGGAATATCAATGTTATGAGTTTGCAGTATTTTTTTTGCCATATAGGCTACGGCAGCATGAGGTATTGCATAATGAACGTGTAGGATGTCTAGTTCTTCATATTTGACCACATCCACCATTTTACTAGCCAAAGCAGTTTCATATGGGGTGTACTCGAATAATGGATAATCAAATGAACTTACTTCGTGCAAATAAACATTCGTATTAAAATGATTTAAACGTGCAGGTCTTTTATAGGTGATAAAATGCACTTCATGTCCTCTCTTTGCTAGGCCTAGACCGATTTCAGTAGCTACAACACCACTCCCTCCATATGTTGGATAACAAACAATTCCTATTTTCATTTTTCTTTACTTTAAATTCATTCAATAGAATCAATCACAATGTAAAACTATGAAATTGGATATTGGTTTTAAGAAATGTTAAATATTGTGGAATGTAGGGTGGACAACAAATAACCTTATTCAGATAAACTGGTGAATATTTTTAAGGATTATCTACTTTTCCTAGAATTGGATCTTGCGTTTTTAGATTTTGAATGATGTTTTTTTCTATTTTTTATTATTTCATTTTTATTGGCTTTTTTTCGGTTGCCAATTAATTTGTCCATCAAATCCTCTCTTCCCATCGACCTCAATTTATCTCTGATAATACTGTGATTTTCTTTTTTATACCAGAAGAAAAAGAGATGTTGATTTTTCTTCTGCTTGGCAGATTTTGCGGTATATACAGGTCTTAGCGTATATGGATGAACTCCAGTGTAATATATAATCGTAGCCACGGTCATGGGAGTAGGAGTAAAATCTTGCACTTGTTCCAACCTAAAACCTAAATCTTTTGTTTCAGCGGCTAAATTGGCCATATCTTTTTCCTCACAACCTGGATGACTGGATATAAAATAGGGGATAAGAGGTTGGTTTAATCCATGTCTTTTATTGGCTGCATCATAACTTTTTTTAAATTCATGGAAATGCTTAAAGCTGGGTTTTCTCATGATTTTGAGTGTATCATCAGAAGTGTGTTCTGGAGCGACTTTCAATCTTCCAGAAACATGCCTTGAAACCAATTGATCCATGTAGGTGTCAATAGTATCGTCAGCATTTTTATTGTAACTCCGTGTAAGCAAATCGTATCGAATTCCACTGCTTACAAAGGCTTTTTTTACCTCCGGGTGTTCATCCACTTTTTTATAGATGTCAATCATGCCTTGGTGACTGGTGTCCAAATTGCTACATACTACAGGGTGTATGCAAGAAGGGGCAACACATCGATCACAAATAGATTGGACTTTTCCTTTCATCTTATACATATTGCCAGAAGGACCTCCTAAATCGGAAATGTATCCTTTGAAGTCGGGCATTTTGACAACTTGATCCACTTCTTTTAATATAGATTCTTCGGATCTACTGGATACGAACTTGCCTTGATGTGCAGAGATGGTACAAAAACTGCAACCGCCAAAACATCCCCTATGCATATTGATAGAGAATTTAATCATTTCGAATGCAGGGAGTTTACCTCTTTTACGATATTTTGGGTGAGGAAGTCTTGTGTAGGGTAAATCAAACGAAGTATCAATTTGCTTTTCTGACATAGGAGGATAGGGCGGATTGATCACCAATGTATGGTCTCCTACATCCTGAGTAAGTCTATTTGCCTGTACTTTGTTGGATTCTTGTTCTACATGTTTGAAGTTGGCTGCAAATGCAACTTTATCACGCAAGCATTTTTCATGAGAATTTAACTTCAGGGTTTTCCAAAGTTCTGCATCGGGCAGTTCACTTCCTCGAGGTGCCAAAAAAGCGGTCTGAGGAATGTGTGTCATGGAGGAGAGCGGAACTCCCATATCGGCCAATTGCATAATCGCTCTCAATGGCATTTCTCCCATTCCATATACCAGCATATCGGCACCACTTTTAGAAAGAATATTGGGCCACAATTTATCTTCCCAATAGTCATAATGTGTTACTCTTCTCAGGCTGGCTTCAATACCTCCTAACAAAACAGGAACATCAGGATATAATTCTTTAAGAATCTGTGTATATTTTACAGAAGCGTAATCGGGCCTGAAACCTGATTTTCCTCCTGGGGTATAGGCATCCGTCGATCTTTTTCTTCTTCCAGCAGTATAATGATTGACCATAGAATCCATACATCCAGAGGTGACACCAAAAAATAATCTGGGTTTACCCATTTTTTTGAAATCTCGCAAGTCATCTTGCCAATTGGGTTGAGGGACAATGGCTATCCTAAATCCTTCACTTTCCATGATTCTTCCGATAACGGCTGCACCAAAAGCTGGATGGTCTACATAGGCATCACCAGATATCAAAATGACATCTAATTCTTCCCATCCTCTCATCTCTACTTCTTTTTTTGTAATGGGGAGCCAATCTGTTACAGGCCTTCTATGTTCTGACATGGTGTATTCATTCAAGCTATATACTGAGACAATACTCTTCTTAAGCTTTAAGATTAGTTAACAAAGATAGGGTAAAAAAGATTTGTTTTATGTAACGTATCCCCAGTTAAAAGTATTCAGCACACTCAATATCTGAATGGGTAGCTTTTAATTGAATTAACGATCTAAGAATAAATTGATGGCTTCAGTACGATTATTGACTTGTAATTTGTCATAAATTTTATGAATATGTTGTTTTACAGTGCCAGTTGTAATGCCGAGTTCTTGTGCAATTTCCTTATATAAAAGGCCTCTAGAAAGATGTTCCAATAATTGAAACTCTCTTTTGGTTAAGGGGAGATTAGATGATTTTGCAGTTTTTTGTTTGGGTTGAGTAAATGCATCTATAACTTTTCTTGCTATTTCTGGATTCATAGGAGATCCACCTTGGTGTAACTCTCTAGCGGAAGTCAAGATTTTTTCAGGGGATGAGTTTTTTAAAATATAACCTTTGGCCCCTGCCTTCAGACTTTTAAAAATTTTTTCATCATCTTCAAATACAGTAAACATACAGAATTGGGAATTTGGCAGTTGTTCTCTCAAAGTAATAATGGCTTCAATTCCACTGGCGCCTGGTAGTCCGATATCAACAATGACTACATCGGCAGGGTTTTGGGGTAAAAAAGCCATGGCTTCTTCTGCGGTGTGATAAATCTGTTGGCAATTCATGTCCTCCACTTCATTAAACAATTCTTTGAGTTCAAATGCAACATCTTTTAAATCTTCGATAATGGCAATTTTGATTGTGCTTTGTTTTTCCATGTTTAAGAATTGATGGATGATTGTAGATTTGGGGTATGCAGTTTTTACTGGATGAATAAATGTTGTCATTGTATTTTTTTATACTCCAAATTTCCACAATAATAAGGAATAGACTTCTATAACTTTAGTTAGCGTATTACAACAAAAGTCAATACAAAATGAAAGGCTCAAGAAGAGTTTATCGGTAATACTATGGCTATGGTAGTCCCATTATTGGAGTGAATGTCAAGATGTCCTCCAATATGTTTGATTCTTTTGGTCATATTTGAAGTTCCGTTTCCAAATTCATTTGAATTTTTTAAGCCAATGCCATTGTCTGCAATTTGAATTTGAAGATTTTCATTATTCACAAATGTGATTTTTACTTCTGTTGCTTTTGCATGTTTGACCACATTATGCAATGCCTCTTTTAAAGCTAGAAATATATTTCTTCGTTGACTCCCGCTAATTTGTACACCTTTTGTATTTCCAGATACCATAAAATTTAAAGAGATTTCATGGTCATCAAGGTATTCATGTGCATATCGTCTACAGAATGAAATTAAGCTATTGAGTGAGTCAAACTTTGAATTCATAGCCCATATGATTTCACTCATATTATTGACAAGGGCTTCAGAATGAGTGGAAATTTTTTGAATTAGGTTTTTCTGAGATTGATCTTTAGTATTTCTAAGAGCCTTTTGAGAAAGGAATCGAATCGTGGTGAGTCCGCCCCCTAAATCATCATGCATTTCACCTGCGATGCGGGTTCTTTCTTCTGATAAAGCTTTTTGTTTGGCAATTTGCAGATTGGCTTCTCGCAATTCTAGTTCTTTTTCACGGATTTGTCTTTTGTAGTAAGATCGTATTGTCAAGTAGACCGTTCCTCCTAAAAGTAAAATTGCTAATGATCGTGCCCACCAAGTGGCATACCATGGAGGATGTATGGTGATTTGTATTTCTCTAGGTGTTTTGCCCCATACGCCGTCTGAATTACTTGCGAGAATTTTAAGTTTGTATAAACCCGGAGGTAAGTTTGGATATCTAACTTGGCCCAAATTTGATTTTGAAATTATCCAGTTCTTGTCATAATTTTCCAGTTGATATTTGACTCTCGTATTAACAGGATCAGAAAAGTCTAATGAGTTAAAAGTAAAACTAATAGTATTGTCAGAAAATGGAAGCTCCAGAGAGTTAATTTGGTTACTATTTTTATTTGGATAATTGGTGTCATTAATTAGAATTGTAGACAAATAAACAGTGGGAATTAAGTCTAGGTATGATGTTGAATCTGGATGAAAAAATGTCAACCCTTTCACCCCTCCAAAAAACATATTTCCATTTTTATCTTTAAAAGACGACCTAGAATTATACTCAAGATCTTGAATCCCATCTGCCAAAGTAAATTTATGAGATGTTTTATTATCAATGGAGTATTTAATTAATCCTTTAGCTGTACCTAACCATAAGAACCTTTTGTGTTCTTCTATAGAATAAATTGTTGTATTAAGTAATTTTCCAGGACCCTCAAGCTTAAATATTCTTGAACTGTCGTTAGGGAGATACAGATATAATCCAAAGGAATTACCGATAAAAATACTATCACTATTAATTTGGTATAAATCTCTTATTCCAGGGATATCTAATTTTCTTTTTTCCAAATAAATTTTCTTAGAAGTGTCATATTCTAATACTTGTAAAAATTTCTTATTTACGGAAATGTATATTTCCCCTTGGTTGTCTTCTGAAAAAGTCAAACGATATTCCTCTTTGTCTATAAAATCATTTATTTGGTTTAGTTTAAACTTTTCTTGGTTGTTAATTCTGTAAATCTTTTTAGATTCTGGATCGCTAATCAAAATGTTATCGTAAATGGTTTTATGAGATTGGAGGTTAAATTTTATATCAAGATTGGAAGGAATGAATTTATCTAATTGTTTATTATAGACTAGAATATCGGTAGTAGAACTTGCACATAAGTTCTCATTCCATACAAACAATCCCAAGATATAATTGTCATTAACCTTTCTGTTTTGAGTATTGTATGTTGATTCAACATTATAAAGTGAATCAAAAGTATAAATTCCACCATATCGACTAGATATCCATAGCCGATTATTAAATTTTAATATACTCGAAACAGGAATTTGATTTCCGCGATAATAACCAATGTTTTTGAACTTCTTTTTAGCTAATGATTCATATTGCAGATCTTTAGAATCATTGGAGTACCATATTGTATTGTTGTTGTCTATGTACAGTTCGGTATTTGGTAAATTTGAGTTTAATTTTCTGCAATTATTTAAACCGCGACAAATAAGTATTTTAGACGAATCACTTATCAAAGTTATTTTGTTGTTCGAAGTGATATATTTTGTGTCATACCCAAAGCGAGAATCAAAAATGAACTGATTTGATAGTTCATCAAATTTAAATATTCCATTACCATTTGAAGCTAGAAAAATGTCATGTTGAACCATACACATTCTGCTGAAAGGTATGCTGAATGTGTCGCATTTTTGAGAATTGAGATCTTCATCAAATGAGATGGCAAGTGTTTTGTCTTCAATACCAACAAAAAGATAAGCTTTATTTTTTTTATTAAAAACATAGCCTAATCTACTTTTTGATAACTTAATTTGAGTTGAGTCAATTACTTGATTGTTTGAAATATCATATTTGAATAAATATTCTTCGGCACTAAACCATAGAACTCCATTTGATATTCCATATACTCGATAGTCAGTTTTGAGCTTTTTGTTTTTCCAAAAAAACTGCTTTCCAATAATATTGTCTTTTGTTCTATTGTATTGATTCAGTCCTACATGAGTTGAAAACCACAAATTAGTAGATTCATCTTCGTAAATGTAGGACTGAATATTTTTACCTAAAATATTAGTATTGGATTGATCATAGACTTTAATATTCTCTCCATAATAACAGTGTATTCCTTCTGTTGAAGAAATCCATGTAAGATTATCAGAATCCGTATAAATATAATAATTAGTGTTTTGGATTATTGATAAATGCAAGAATAGCAATCCAAATAAAGTGATCATTTCATTTTAATAGTTTTACCCTGTTTTGATAATACTGTTTCTAATCTTTTACCTCGTTCAAAACATAATTTTATATCGGCATCGGAAGTGAAATATGAAGATAAGAACCCTATTAAAAAGGGCATTAACATTCCAATATTATATTCGCCGTCAGAGCCAATAGTATAATTAAATGATGAGTCATTTAAAATGTTTTTAGCGTTACATGCAAAGAAAAGTAAAACTTTATCGTGATTGAGGTTTTTGTTTAGAGCTTCAATAAATTCTTTGTTAGAAACTAAAGTTTCTTTTCCTTTAAATGAGCCATCATTGTAATAATGTAACGTATTATTAATGTCTCCATGACCTATTACTATAATCATGTCACTGTCGTTACTTATGCTTTTTACTAATTCTAATACATTTTTCTTGTTTACCGAATGAATTTGATTGATATAAGCAGAGTTAATATTAGATTCATTCATGTCATCTATTTCAGGGTCATAGTCGTTTTTAACAGATACATCTTCAATTATTGCTTTAACAATATCCTGCCATGGGTATAAAAAGCCTCCATGGTTATTGTCAAGTCGAACAATGGTTACATGTTTTCTTTTAGAGGCAAGTTTATTCGTGTATTTTTTGACTATCTTATCTTCGATGTCATCATACATACCTTTTAATTCAAGATAGGAAGCATAGTTTGAATAATTTTTATCCAAATAATACTTCATTCTTCTGGCATACTTGTACTGATGTAAAGTATAACTAAGCATTAAAAGCATTAGCCTTAGTTCATAGATATATACATATTTATCTTTTTTTAATTTATTATATATTGCAAATAAATCATTTACTGGACTTAAGTATACTTTTGTTATTCTTCTTCTTCGAAGGTAGCCACCGATTTTTTCAAGAGAATATGTATTTAGATTTTTTAAGTTAAACTGCTTTTTGTTTCTTTTCCCTCTACTTAGTCTTTGATCATTTGTAATTAAATCAATTCTTCCAACACAGAAATCAGGGCAAGGTAGACAAACAACTTTGTCGCCAACTATATCTGGACGATTATTAGCTTTTTTGTTAGCGAGATAAGTATAGATTCCATCTTTAAATTGTGGATATTCATTACCTATATATTTACCACTTACATGGATGTATGAATCTGTAGTATATCCATTGTACCTTTTCATAGCCTCTTTCCCAATATCAGAGAAATTACCGGTTTTGGGATTGTTACTAATCGTGAAATCTATACTGCTTACATTAATAGGTATGTCATTTTTCATTTTCATTTTTAGGTTGTTTATATTAATTAATTATAGCCTCTAAAAAATATTTTTGATTTTATCATGTAGATCAATTTCATCTATTTTTACAAAGTAGTTCGTTATTGTTGTAGAGTATTTTTGCAATTAAAATAAATGAAATAATAATATTCTCATATTTTCATTACCTTTTTCACGTATTTACCCTCCATAGAGCTCACCTTTATTAGAAATACACCTGGATGAGGAAATATATGGTCTGGAACTGTGATTAATTTGTTTTCTATATGCTCATGTTTCCAGATCAACTTTCCTTCTATAGACCTGATTTCAATCTCCTTCGTGATACCTAATGAAGATACATCAACCGTTAAATTCTGTGAGAATGGATTCGGATATACTCTAATATATTCTTCATTTATATCACTTGTAGACGTCGTTTCCACAGTAATCACCCCACTATCAAATTCTGTCTCCACCTCGGCAAAATTACCATCCAATACTTCTACATTTGCAAAAGATAAAGCAGTCGTACCCATAGCATCCGAATTTATTTCAAATTTCATTTCGATAAGCGTGCCATTTACATAGTCTAAGGCTCCTCCGTTTGGTTCGTCCCAACCGAGAATGGCCTTACCATCTAGAATATTATAGTTCTGTGCTGAAAAGCCATCCAATTCACTGGTCATTTCCATTAAATCTAGCATTTCACTATCCCATAGAATTTCAAATCCGAATAAGGCGATCTGTTCAAAATCTTCCACAAGGAGTGGTATAGTAACCATAGTGCCTTGCTGTACTTTGATATCCTCCACAATAAATCGGAGTGGAGATAAGCGTGAGGACTGTTCCTTTTCACTTTTTGTGAATCCCACACTGTTGTTTACATCTCCTACCTTGATGCCCGTAAAATCTTGTCCCATTATCATTCCCGATGGATTGGCTATCACAATACTCTCGTCTAGATTTGAGTCCAGAGGATTGAGTGATATGTCCAACGAACTCGGTATGAATCTCCATGAGGTATTGTTTGGAATTTCATCTGTGATGACTTGTAAGTATATTCTTCGAGCAAGTGCAACATCCGTATTTGTAATCGAACCACTTTTATTCACATCCGCAGCAATCATCTTATAATCATTGTCTAATGTGCTGACTTGTAAGTAATGTTTTCTTATCAATGCAACATCAGAAATAGATACGCCTTGACGGATATTTGAATTGTTATACGGTTCAATTTCTACCACATTGCCATCGACTTCTTGAAAATCATAGTTGCCCAATGCATCCGAAAACGTCATGGTTGTATTCCCATTGTTTAATGTAACCTCAATATCAGCTAAAGGAGTGTCAGTATAAGTCGATAGATTGCCTGAAATACTTGCAAATTCTGAGAGGCAAATATTCCCGGGATTGACCGTGGCTTCTAAAGCTGTATTGCCCAGTACTTCCAACGCTGACCCAAAGAGCAGAATAGCATCATCAAAATCTTCTAAGATGGTTACTTGAATGTCAAACATTTTTGTTCCGTCTGCTACAGATATATTGCCTCCTTGAGGGTCATCCCACCCAAGAATTATCTTATTATTCACGGTGTTAAAATCCAGCGAACTGAATTGAGGTGCTTTGTTTACAATTCCATCCAATCTCACTTTTGTAAAATCTGCAGAGAATAATTCGAATCCAACAATACCTACCTCATTAAAATTGTATAATAATACAGGCACTTCTATCGTGCTTCCAACTCCTCCACAAGCATCATTAATGTCAAATATTACGGCACCTTGAGGAATAGGAATGGTGATTTCAATGCAACAAACTTTGATACAATTACTTGCATCTTTGTAGCGCACACTTACCAAAATTGTCTGCCCAGGGGATATACCAAAATCTGAAGGATTAAATTGATTCGGATTCGTAATTAATCCATTATTCGAAAGATTAGCGGGAGAATCAATGTTCCAGCTCAAAATTTCAATAGCTCCTGAAACACTTAAACTATAGGTGCCTGTTGTTGGATCCAATTGAGCATTCACTGCATTACAATTCGTTGCTATTTGTGCGCAGAGATTGTAACAACATAAGATATGCTGTTTTGAAAAAGGATCATAGATGAGACAACAAACAAAACTGGATTGAGGGCTGTCATATTGAATAGTTGTAGAGTTTGATGTTCCAGTAACTACACCATCAATTTGCCACTGTTCAACATCATAACCCGAGGGTAGATTATTGGTTTCCAACGCATAGGAAATTTGACTTTCATCCCCTGTGTAATAGGGTAGGAAGTAGCTACAATTGAGTGGTATTGTAATTCTATAGCAACATGCCTTTGGACACCCGTCTTCATTATAATAGATAATACAGAATTTATAACTTCTGCCAGGGATACAATTATCATAGGAGAGTGATTCTAAATCAATAACTTCCCCAGTGGTTTCGTCCAATACCTCATAGCTTGAAATATCTTCTTCAATAATACCACTTTGATCTAGTGTTACGGTGATATTTCCAGTGTTGTTTTGATTGATATAAGTCGGAAAAATAAAATTACAATCGTCATTATAGGTGATCGAACAGTCTTCGCATTCATAGACTCTGATATTGTCGATCTCCATATAGTCTTGCTCGTCATCTACTGCAAAATTAATGGTTCTATTGATCAATTGGTTGGATGATTCAAATCCAAAATAGCCCGTATAAATTGCTGTATTATTTATCCATAGGGTAAATTGACCATTGTCCAAATTATATGAAAACTCAACATTAAAAGTAGGGATTGGGTTATTCCCATTGTAATCTCGGATAGGGGAGATGTCTGCTAGTTTTATTTCTTGCCCATTGACTAGATTGAATGATTTGTACACCAGTTCTGCATAATTGCCATTGGAGTCGTGACCATATACAATTTCTAAGAATTGTGTAAAGTCTAAAATGGTGGTTTGATCATATATCTTTATTCTTCCACCGTACAAATCGTCATCAACATATTGAACAGTTAAGTCCCATTCTAATTTTCGTATTCCTGAGGTAGCAGTTTCGTACTTCAAAGCAACATCAGAATAGAAGTAATTCCCTGAATTGAGCACAAGACGTTTGTTCCCATTTAAATCTTCAATCACAGCATCAAGCATATTGTCGTTCAGATCTTCTTCATAACAAATGCCATATTCCCACAACCCAGAATTGTCATCGGTTGGGATTAAATCTTGGTCATTATAGGACTGAAAAGTATATTGATTTATTAAATCACAGTCATCAATAGGAACAGGATTTGTTTCACATCCAGAAACTGTCAGTTTGAAATCGCCAGCGTCTCCTGCAAATCCCTCCACTACGATGTAGTACGTTCCAGCGGACAAAGTTTTTTGTATTTGTTCGTCTTGGCCTGCTGGTCTGCGACTGGTGCGATTACAGAAGCTAGCTGAACATTCATTAAGCAAATACAATTCAAGGTCTACACTTGGAGTCAAGGTTTCAAGATCTATAGTTACAGTTGAGGCTTCTAATAAATCAAACCGATATACTTGCTCAGGACCATAATTCCCAGCTGGACCAAAATCACTTTCATTTTCGCAATTGCAGTAATAACTAACTTCGTTTTTACGGTTGATCGTAGTACTCGTAATGCTCTGTCCACATTGTATAGAGGAGGAATATTTTGTACAAATTGATCCACAAGTATAAGAAATGGTGTAATTGCCTTCATTAAAATTGGGTGCATTCGATTGGCCGTCCACAATGACATAGAATTCATCAAATGCAGGTATGTTGCTCAGTAAAATTGCATCCCTTTTTCCATTGGGAGTCGAATTGTCGTGTGTACTTGAGGCGATACAATTGGAAAATTGACCATTCCCTTCGCATATTCCATAGACAAATACGTCAAGGTCCAAATTGGGTTGATCCATTATGAGATCTATCGTTATTTCTCCCAAGTGATTTTCTTCTGGATTTTTAATTTTATACACCACTTCATTTCTTGAAAAGGGAATATTGGGTGCGAGCGTATTGGTTTCATCCCATCCATCGTACGTGGTGGTGCATATGTTATGATTATCTACCACATTCGATAACGTGGAAATGCCAGCATGTGTGTTTGGATTAGTAGAGTCACTCCATGCAAGGTCACCACTTTCATTACATTCTAACAAGAATGGATCTGTTGAACAATTAAATCCATTCGTGTCCACGGTATAGCAGAAGCATATCGTAAAGCAAGGAAACTTAATTCGTATACAAGCTAAATATTTACCATTTTCACTATAGGTATAATTGATACCATTGCAGGAGATCGAATATTCTCCGCCGCCGTCTCCGGGATCAAATGTGATTTCGTCTGCTCCACATGCAAAGGATAAACCAGAAATAGTTAATAGATTGCCGTCTACGGTTGGATATATTGCCGGAGGCTGGTAAGGACTGAATGGAAGGCCACAGTCGAATTGAACATCAGAGTCACCGTATGAGTCATAGGTGATACAATACTTTGACATACCACATTCATTAGAGGCAACCATGCAGAGTGTCAATGGGTTGGGTTCCAAGGGATAATCGTGTGAAATATTTGTTTGTGAAGTGGTATTGGTTTGACCGTCTCCCCAGTGCCATGAGTAGTAATCTGCATTTAGAGATGTACTGGAATTGAAAAAGTTGACATGTCCAATATTGGATCCTTGTATGTTTGAAGAACCTGTAAAGTGTGCAACTGGCGGTTCGTTACAATTCTCCCCAATGGATACGACAATACAACATGTGCTTGGTAATGTTGAATTGGATTGAAGGTTGTCTGTAGGTAGATCACTGCAATAATTATCATAACAAACGAGGTAATCACCTGCAATTGGAAACTGAACTTCATTGTTGGAATCCAAGGTGAAAGTTGTGGTATTTCCACCGTTTGGGTAGGAAGAGTAATACCATTCTTCTGTTCCACATGGAGGAGTCAAAGAATTATCAATTTTACAGGAGTTATTTGCAGTTTCTACATAGGTAAAACATTCTCCGCATGGATCAACAGGTGCACAGCCGGGGTATTCAATGGTAAATGTAAAAGGGTACGTTCCACTATTCTGAGCATCAATAATCAGGTAGAAAACATCAAAGTCAGAGACCATGCTATAATTTGCCGATAAGAAATTGGTGCCAGAATCTAATAAAAATAAAGGGGTAGCATCTACTCCAATAAATTGCCTATGATATAAAAATGCCTCCACTCCTGAACCGGCATTCAGTGATATACTGATGTTCCCATTAAATGCACTGGGCTTGAACTGATATACTTGTTCGTTAGCATAAAATGGACCTTTGCCTTCATGATAGGTAACCTCTGGAGGGCAATCAGTTGGAAATGTGGTAAGGCAAAAGGGAATAGTAATAGCCCCTGAAACAGTATTTGTGCTTACACATTCAATGGGTTGTCCTTCAGAAGGGAAGTAACTGCAATAATTAAAAAATGTATTATATTGAAATTGCAAATCATAATCTCCACCTCCATCTAGGTGGTAGGCTTCTACTACAATGATTATTGTCGTTTCATCTTCCCAATTGAGTGTAATGGTTTCGGAAGACCCAGTTCCATTTAGTACATAACTATCTGAACTGAAGCATTCATACGAACAATCTGAAGTGATAGCAATGATGTCCAAATCAGAGTTGATGTCCATGTTTAAAGTAATACTCATGGAATTGAATGCGCCTGATTCACCAATTGAATTAAAAATGTAAATATCATCTTGACCATAATTGTCGTTAAGCCCTAAACCTAAACCACTTCCGATTTCAGTGCCATTACAGGTATATGAAGAAATAGAGTTGTTTGAATTGTCCAAGTTTCCATAAATGGATTGTGTATTTACAAAGCCATCGCAGGTGTATACATCTCCATCGATGCAATTGAATTGGGCAGAGATTTGAATTGAGAGAAAAACGAATAATAAAATAGCTAGTTGTTTCATATTAATAAAGGGTTTGATGAAAAATGAAACATTCTTTTACTAAGAATATTTACATGACATAAATGTAGAATGAGAATAGCTATTGATGGATATAACTTTAGTTATAGCAAGGAAGAAATTGATAGGAAAAATTAACCTATATGGAGAGGAATTCTTTTATTTGATTTAGTTCATAGTAAGCTAAATAGCTTAAGATTGATTTGTTGAAAAAGTGATCAGGAATATCCAATGTTTGAAAGTAGGACTTGTAGTCTGAATAGATCAATTGAATTCCATTTTCGATGAAAGGGCTAGCATTCTGATATTTTTTTGCCCCCATTCCAGAGATGTATACTTCCCCTTTTAAGTAAGTAACAATATCTATGTTTAGGTTATCGACGAATAGTTCAGAAGGCATTTCACTGGAAATTATCCATTGGGGTTGAAGATCGATCAATTGAGCGATATGTTTAATGATCTCAATCGTAAATGTTGAAAATGAATCGCTATTTAGTCGTTCGGTGAAAAACGCAATGAGTATTGAATCTAATTGATAGTAAAAAGGAGCTTTGTGATACGTATTATAAATCTGAGCGCTTATTTTTTTTTGCCATGAGGTGTGACTCGCAATTTCTAATTCGTCTATTGGTATAAAATCTGAATGCTTTTTTAGGGGGATACCTATATATTGATCTTTGTCTACATTTTGCCCCTTATGAATTTTTACACGTTTTGTAAATGATTTTTTAGTGTATTCCACATGATTTAAGAAAACAAAAGTATCACACTGTGCCATTTTATAAAAGTAGCCCATCCAAGGCATAAAGTTGGGTTGATGGATGGCAATACGTGTCTTCTTATTCACAGCTTAAATGGTTTCTTGATTGCGTTGATAGTTGGATAGAATATCGCCGAGGATATTAAAAGCGTAAAGCACTAAAAAAATAGCAAACCCGGGAAATACAGCCAGCCACCATGATTTTGAAGACTTTCTTGATTCGGCCAATATTTTACCCCAACTCACTTCCTCAAGAGGTAAACCAATACCTAAAAATGACAAGGTCGACTCCAAGAGTATGACACCACTAAAGGAAAAAGCCATCACAACAAGCAATGGTGGCAATGCATTGGGGAGTATATGTTTAATGAGAATTCTCAAATTAGACATACCGCTGGCTTGAGCAGATAATATGTAGTCTTCGTTCTTGATTTGGAGTACTTCCGCTCTGGCATATCTAGCAAAAGTCATCCATACTAAAACGGCCAATATTAATGGTATGGTAAATAAGTTGGTATGAACAACAATCGCCACGAATGCGAGAATAATAAAAATGTTAGGAACACTTTCATTAATTTCAAATAGTCGTTGAACAAAAAGGTCAATCGGGAAACCATATTTCTTGAAAGGTAAATTTCCTAGTGCCTTGTCTATGAAGTATCCAGATAGTAGCAATAGGATGAATGGAATTAAATTATATAAAGAAAATTGTTCCATGTAGATATGGATTATATAATATATCAAGAGGATGCCAAATAAAATAATGGTTAGTTGTTGTAATAGATTTCGACGTATTCCAGTGTCTCCATAAAATCCAATGATCAATCCAATGAAAATTCCAAAAATAGCAGATAAAAAGATGGCTACCGTAGCAACGATTAAGGCTACTCTAGCACCATTGATCATCCCTGCAGCTACATCTCTTCCTAGTTTATCTGTTCCTAGAAGATGTATCCCTTTTTCCCCTTTGGTAAATGGTGGGACTAAGTAACTTTGTAGGTCCAAATTGTCATATCTATAAGGAATTAGAGGATTAATTTTAAACTGGTAGGATTCTGTGTTATTGATTTTATTTGCTGAAAATATGGGCATAGACCACCCTTGATCGCTTTTTGCAATGATTGGTTTGTCATTGGCGAGAAAAGGGCTAAAGATGGCTATTAGCACCCAGAGCAATAGTATCCATACGGCAATTTTACCTATTGTAGAAGAAGGAAATATTTTTTTGATTAGTATAGATAACTTCCTCATCATTTAAATTTAATTTTAGGATTCAGGAAGGCAATCAAAAAGTCTCCAATTAAAAAGATGATTACTGCAAGTATGCTGATTATCAATACTATGGGGTAAAGCATAGCCCAGTCGGAAGATTCAATGCTTTCAAACATTAAGCGGCCAATGCCAGGAATATTAAAAATTACTTCAATCACCAGTGTGCTGGCTATAGCAGAAGGTAATGAACCGACCAATAAGGAAATCGTAGGGATTAATGAGTTGGGTAAAATATGATTGATCGTTAGCTCTTTTTTTGATAAACCTTTACTTTTTGCTGTTTTTATGTATTCTTTAGAATATTCTTCTTGAACACTTGAACGAATAAGTCTTGCCAAATACGCTGTATCAGGAATAACTAGCATTAGAACAGGTAAAATCAAATTTTCCCATTTTTCAATAATCATTGATACAAAACTCTGACTACCATCAGTATACCATCTTCCTACACTAGGAAAAATATTTGTCCAAGCACCAAATTCTGAAGTAGTAAAAAAGATAATAAATAAGGTAGCCAACCAAAACTTGGGTATTGCAAAAAAGGCAAATAGAATTCCATTCGAAATATTGTCAAATGTTGAATTTGGATGAACGCCATTATACAAACCTATTGGAAAGGCAATGAGTAAAGCAAAAAATATATTGAGCCCTACCAAGACCAATGACCATTGCATAGAATCCCAAAGTTTATCCGTAACTGGTCGAGTGTCTATCAATGAAATCCCAAAGTCACCTCTGAGTATCTTTTTAATCCATAAGTGATATTGATTTTGAAGTCCATTCAGATGAAATACAGGATAATGCCATTTGATTTTATTGAGGGATGCTTTTTGAATGTGGGTATCTATACGTTTTATTATTTCATCATCTAGTTTGTTGCGCATAGTGGAAAGCTTAGTGCTAATCTGTAGTAAGGTGTTGCTGCTTAATAATTTACGCTCAATAGAGCTTGGACACTCTTTAAATAGATTTAAAAGTGTGGTGATAAATGGTTCTCTATACCGCTGTTTAGATAGTTTCGCGATAAGTTGTTGTTCCAATATTCCATATTCATCGTTTGATGTTAGAATCGTGTAATTGGGTTGAATAGAAAAATAGAAATAAGGAAGATCCAAATTCATTTTTTTGTGCAATGAAGCATATTCTTCATTCCAAATATCATTGGAATCGTCAATACCTTGTACATTTAACAGGATTGCAACTTGATCAGCGGGGACAAGTTTACTCAATAAAAAGGTAAGACACGATACTAAAAATATAGTGGGAATGAATAATAGAATCCTTTTTATACTGTATTGAAACAAAGCGTATATTTTACTAGATGCAATTTAATTATAATCTGAATATGTAAAGCAGATGAGCATCGAATAAAGAATAGTAGATGGATTTATTTTAAATTCATTTTCACAGAAATGAAATCTTTGGCATAACATTTGAATTTTAATGATACGTTAGGCTATCAAAAGCTTAGAATGCAATTCCGTCAAAGTAAATTAGTGATCTAATATGTTCAAGTATTTCATGTCCATCGTTTTTTGTCTCCTTATTATGTCATTTACAGTCAATCCATGGGACGAGGCTACTAGTAGTTATATAGAAACATATAAAGATCTTGCAGTAGTAGAAATGCATCGAAGTGGTATTCCAGCAAGCATTACCCTAGCTCAAGCGTTGCACGAATCTCAAATCGGAGGAAGTGATCTTGCCGTTCATGCCAATAATCATTTTGGTATAAAATGTAAATCCTATTGGGTAGGCATGACTTATAAACATAAAGACGATGATTATGATAGCAATGGAAATTTGATAAAATCTTGCTTTAGGTCGTACGAATCAGTAGTGGATTCCTACGTGGACCACACTAATTTTTTAACTCAGTCCGCACATTATTCAGAATTGTTTAATTATGATAAAACGGACTATTTCATGTGGGCGCATGGGCTGAAGAAATGCGGTTATGCGACGGATCCTAATTATGCCCATAAGTTGATCGATAAGATTGAAAAGTACCAACTCTATATCTATGATACCTATAGTAATCCATTAGAAACGGCGAAGTAAAATAAAAAATGGGTATGAAAATAACTCCATACCCATTTACGGTTTCTGAAAATGGCCTCGTCTACTTTACTTCGAAAGTAAGTTTAATATTCACTCTATATTCATCCACCTTTCCTTCTTTTACAGTAACGGATTGACTTTGAATAAAAGCTGATTTAATGTTTTTTACTGATTTCGAAGCTTTTTCGATACCAGTAGCTGTCGCATCCTCCCAACTTTCTTTAGAATTTGATAGAATTTCTATCACTTTCATTACACCCATAGGATTCTTATTTTGAGTTTTGAATTAAATATGGTGTCAAATATAACATATTAAAATATTTTAACAAGTATATCTCACTATAAATCAAATATTTAATTATTTATATATATACTTTCTTTTGGTGTTGACGGACTTGGTGCATTTTCTTAAGCGTTTTATTTCATCATTGAATGGATTGAATACTACGAGATAAGAATGATGTTATTTATGAAGTGAATTCTCCATTTTGATTCAGCAAAATAAAAGTTATGGAATCTATCTTTTCAGTTCGATAAGGTATTCAATAGTTTTCTTTAATATTGTTGTATGCGAATTGCAATTGTGACAGCTTGGTACCCTAATAAGAATAATCCGCTTTATGGTATATTTATCCAAAATCAAGTTCATGCCTTAGCAGAGCATTGTTCGGTTTGTGTACTTTTATTGAAATGGAGTCTTGTGCCATATCAACGAAAAAGAAAAGAAGGGAATGTAACTATAATAGAAAAAGGGGATTTTTATTTTCCAAATGCTTCAGAGACAATGCTTAATTTCTGGGCATCCCGATATGTTCGTTTTTTTAAGTCTATACATGAAGAGTTTGCATTTGACTTGATCCATGCCCATGACCACTATGGTGCTTTTGTAAGTGACAAGTTGAAAAATGAGCTTTCCATACCCTATGTATGTACGATTCATAATTCTACCATCATGAATGATTCGTTGGTAGAATGGAAGAAAGCGTATTTACCAAGGATACTTACGAATGCAGATAGTGTGATTAGTGTTGGGCAAAAGCTGGCCCAGACATTGAATAAGAAGTATCACATCACAGGTGTAAAAGTGATTCCAAATTATATTGATACAGACGTATTTTCTTTGAAGCCTACAAAGGCAGAAGAAGATTTCAAATTTTTATTTGTTGGAGGATTAGAAGCCCACAAAGGGGTATTCGAATTGGTTAAGGCATTTCATTTATCTAGATTTTCCGAGACTTCATTGCATATTGTAGGTACAGGGATTCTTGAGAAGGAAATAAAAGCATATGTATTAAAGAATAATCTGGAAAATTCCGTTATTCTGCATGGAGAAATCTTAAACCATAAATTGTCAAAAATTTATAATGCGTCCAATGTGTATGTCTCGGTTAGTGAATATGAGACGTTTGGAGTGACCATCTTAGAAGCTATGGCGTGTGGACTCCCTGTATTATACTCAGACTCTGGAGGGCCGAATGATTTTGTACAACCATTTGTAGGAATCAAATTACATGATAGAAGTATAGAGACAATTTCAAATGGATTAATTGAGATTCAAGCCAGGTATTCCAGTTTTGACAGTAGAAAAATTCGAGACTTTGTGGTGGAAAACTATGGATCAGATAAAGTAATAGGGCGATTATTGAAAGAATACAAAGAGGTATTAGATGCAAAAAATTAAATTACTTTGGCATAAAATTTACTCCAGGGCATTCAGCTTCATTATCAATCTTTTTGCCCACCAAACCAATTTTGATATTTCCAATACTGTATTATTGCTTGGGTCTACAAGAAGCGGAACCACGTTCTTAATGGAGAGTATAAATGCGCATAATGATTATCGTCTCATCTTCGAACCATTTAATCCTACCTATACAAAAGAGTGGGGTGTTTTCACAGCTCGACATTACATCAACCCCAATCGAAACAATGCAAGGGAATCACAAGTTGTAGAAAAGATTTTAAGTGGTAGAATTAATAATCATTGGGTAGACCAATTCAATAGAAAAATACGAAGCCAAAAAAGACTGATCAAGTCTGTGAGAGGAAATTTGATGTTGGACTATTTTGAAACTAAATACCCTGAGTTAACAATACTATATGTATATCGAAACCCATACGATGTAGTTGCTTCTAGAATGAACTTACAATTTGACTCAAACGATGTTTTCTTATTATTAAATCATCTGGATTTCATAAATAAGTATTATTCTGATATTGATATTTCTTCCTTTAAAGCATTGCTTAGTACGCCAGAAAGTTGTCATGCTGCATTATGGTGTCTCGAAAACTGTTATATTTTAGATAGCCTCCCGAATAGAAAACTTATTGCAGTGAAATACGAAGATGTAAAAGGTAAAATGGTCTTGCTAAAAAAGGGGGAACTCCTGATTTCTAATACCATTCGAAGACCTTCTGTTACCACCAGTTTTCAAGAAGCCTATCAGCTTTCAAAGAAAGAAGTAAAAAATATACGTCAGGTCTTAATTCGTTTCAACATTGATGAATATTATGCATGAATTTATATATGGCGTATTGTACAGAAATGTAAAGACAATGAGTTGTCACAGCATAACTCCTTATAAATGCAGAATCGACTGAAGCGATCCTTACTTTCGAGTTTATCGCGAAGGAGTCAGGGGACTTAGGAGAAAGATTGGTTCTCACTTAAATCTTTGATAATAAGATATTTTCTCCGAATTATTTTTGAGGAAAAAATATTGATATAAACTTTTGCAAATGCTTTTATCAGATGTGTCCGCTGCAAATGCCCTTTCTAGAAAGAAAATAAACAATTCTTCATTAGAACTATCTTTTTTATAGAAATTTGCTAAGTTTAGATATATCATTTTTGGAGAGATGTTTGTTTTAGCAGTTTCAACTAACGCATTAATTCCATCCTCATTCAAATGTGGATTTCTTTTTAGAAAATTATTGAATAAGTAAAAGGAATTTATTGTAGTAGGAAATAAATCAATGATCTTTATATATTCCGCCAAAGCCATGTCAAAATTTTCTAACTTTTCATAAGCAATCGCCAGATTCAAGTGGGCTTCATAATATTGAGGATCCAATTCGGTAGCTTTTAGAAAGTATTGAAGCCCTTTGGATGCGTCATTATATAAGCTGAGGTATGCCGAACCTAAGTTGTTATATGAAGTAATAAAAGTAGAATCAATTTCAATAGCCTTTTTGAAATGAAAAATAATGTCATCCTTTATGTTTTCTTTTAAATATTCTATGTTGTTCTTTTGATATGAATCATACAGATGTCCTGCAAGTAAAGAATGAGCTTTTGCAGAATTAGGCACAACATTGACATCGTGCTGAAAAAGAGTAGTACGATTTTCCCAATCTGAATTTCTTATAATAACTCTTGCCGAGTAGCTTATTAATATTAATACAAGTGTAAGGATAAATGCTATTGGTACACTATCATTTTTATTTATGTCAATCTTAAAAATTTTCATCAATAATGCAGCCAAAACAATACAAAAACCTAATGAAAATACATATGCAAACCTATCAGCAACAATGCCCACCATTGGTATGAATAGGTTAACAAAAGCCAGCATAACTCCAAACCAGATAGCAATACCTAATCCTAATACATTTCTTTTAAGCCAATACTTTACACCAAAGAAGCCAAAAAGTCCGTAAAAAAGGGTGGCTCCTATCAGCTTATACGAAGCCCAAGAAGTGGTAGGAATCGTATCGAACCCATAATAGGAAGCCAGGTTTTTAGGAAAAATCAATAAGGTTAAATAATGCCATGAACAGTAAAGGCTTACCTTAATTTTTTCAACGATATCAACTTTTGTAAATAATGGATTTTCATAATGTTGAAAAGCCCGATTTACGACATCAATACTAATCATGTTTTTTTTGAATATAAAAAGTAAAACCGAACTCAATATTAATGACAAAGTACAAATGAAAAATTTTCGGGTAGAAACTTTTGAATAATATAAAAGGATAGGCAAAATGCCTAAAATAGCCAGAGCAGATTTTTTAGACAAAACTGCAACCATGAAAAATAACAAACCACTGAATAAATATTTTACTTCATTATTTTCCGTAAATTTTATAAAACATATTAGTGAAATTAGGGTATTTAAAAACATCAGAAGTTCATCTCGACATTTGATATTTGAAACTACCTCAGTATGAATTGGGTGGGCAATAAATAATAATGAAATAAAAATGGGTAAAAAGATGTTTTTAGTCCTGAAAATTGAATGAAGAAAATAAAATAGTAATAAACAAGAAATGGCATAAATCAGAACATTGATAAGATGACTAATATTGGCTTGGGTTAATTGGTCGTTTACTTTTTTTTCTTCAGAACTTTGAGACTTTGGTAATTTTTTGAAAAAAGTCTTTTCTAAAGCGAAAGAAGAAAGGACCATTGGTCGATAACCATAATTCTGATTTTTATTAGAAATATATCTAGTAGAGAAAATTAAGGGTAGCCCTTCAATGCCTTTTTCTACTTTTTCTACTCCCTCAACCACTAGATTATCATCAATGCTATACTCATTATTAATACTATTGCTGTATAGAATAAAAACGAATACAAAAATTACAATGTAAACATAAAGTAGCTTTAGATTTTTTGGATTTAGAAGTTTCATTAGGACTTTTTATAGAATTCAAAAGTAATCAAAGATTTGTTCTGATTATCTCTATTTTGCGGTGTTTATATTGAAAAGAAATAGTGAATAACCAAATCGAACTCTTAGCTGTTTTGATAAGCATGTTAACTTTATGATTGTAAAAAGTAAATCTTTTAGGAATATTTTTGGAATATGATATCTTTGCAGCATACCAACCTATGTAACACCTATGTCTTTCCCAAGGATTTTCACTCTGCTATTTTTTGCACTGCTTACTACTAGCCCAATTTTATCGCAAACATTTACACATGCCAATGGTTCTGCAACTACTTGTACTGGGTCATATTATGACCCAGGTGGTCCCACCGGACTTATCGGAAATAATGTGGATCAGACATATACAGTGAGTCCAGATGATCCTAGTAGAGCTCTTCTTGTTTTATTTGAGGATTTTGAATTGGAAAGCAATTTTGATTTTCTTAGAATTTATGATGGTCCTACTACAGGAAGTTCTTTAATTGGATCATATACAAGTACTCAATTGGTAGGCGATATATTAACATCATCAGATCCTTCAGGAGCATTGACATTTAGGTTGACTACTGATGCTTCAGTTTTTAGTACTGGATGGGAAGCTAGTTTTGTTTGTTGTGATCTTACTCCTGATGCTGGTGTTGGTACTAATATCTTGGCCAATGTGAATGATCCGGGATCGAATATGTTAGACTTATTTACGGGACTCACTGGGACACCAGATTTGGGTGGAACCTGGAATGATGATGATGGCACTGGCGAATTATCAGGTGATATTTTGAATGCAACAGCTCTACCACTTGGAGAGTATAATTTTACCTATAGTGTAAACAACTCATTATGTCCAGAGAATGATGTAGCTACTATCGCTGTCAATGTTTGTGATTTGATTGTCGATTGTTCAAATATTACAGATCAGACACTTTCCTGTAGAGCAGATCTACCACCGGTTGATTTTGATTTGGCAATGGTAACAGATTCCTGCGGCGATGTGATCAAGTCTGCATTGACGATAATACCTGGAAATTCGGCATGTCCTGGGGATACTTTATTCGTTACTCGAACGTACTTTTTACAAGATGCAGCTGGAAACATGGAAGAATGTGGTCAGGTATTTACAATAATAAATGATACCCCACCAGTAGTGGTTTGTCAGGACATCACAGTCCAGATTGACAATTCTGGTTCAGTAACGATTACTCCTGATCAAGTTGATGGTGGTTCCACATCCACATGTGGCGAAGCATTAATATTGTCTCTTAATAATGATATGTTTACCTGTTCCGATGTTGGAGTTAATACTGTCATGTTGACTGGGACGGATGCATGTGGAAATTCAGCGACTTGTTCTGCCACTGTTACAGTTGAAAGTACATTGACAGTCGATTGCTCGAATATATTTGACCAAACATTGTCCTGTAGAGCAGATCTTCCACCGGTAGATTTTGATTTACCAATGGTAACAGATTCCTGCGGCGATGTGATCAAGTCTGCATTAACGATAATACCTGGAAATTCAGCATGTCCTGGGGATACCTTATTCGTTACTCGAACGTACTTTTTACAAGATGCAGCTGGAAACATGGAAGAATGTGGCCAGGTATTTACCATAATAAATGATACCCCACCAGTAATGGTTTGTCAGGACATCACTGTTCAAATAGACAATTCTGGTTCAGTTGTGATCACCCCAGCCGATGTTGATGGAGGATCAACCTCTACCTGTGGAGAGGCATTAACATTGTCGCTTGATAATGATACGTTCACTTGTTCGGATAATGGAGTAAATACAGTAACCTTAACCGGAGAGGATGCATGTGGGAACACAGCTACATGTACAGCCAACGTAACGGTAGAGAGTACCTTAACTGTTGATTGTTCGAATATAGTTGACATGACGTTAGCCTGTAGAGCAGATTTACCATCGGTGGATTTTGATTTACCAATAATAGTAGATTCATGTGGAGATGTCACTTTATCGGCCTTGACCATTATACCAGGCAGTAGTGGATGTCCCGGAGATACATTATTTATACCAAGAACGTATTTTATACAGGATGCAGCCGGAAACATGGAACAGTGCATGCAGACCTTTACAATAATAAGTACAATAGATCCTGTATTTACTTCCTTCCCAGCCGATACGACGGTATTGTGTGGAGCAGCTACAGATCCAGCGGCAACAGGCATGGCAGAAGGAGTTGGCGAATGTGATCCAGCATCACCACAAGCCACAGTAACGTTCAATGATGTGACAACGCCAGGAGCTTGTCCAGCTGAAATGACGATTACCAGAACATGGACGGTAACGGATAGATGTGGAAGATCAGTTGATCAAGACCAGGTCATAATGGTAGTAGATACAATTCCACCAGTGGTGGTGTGTCAAAATGCAACCATACAATTAGACGAAAATGGAATGGCAACCTTATCTACCGCAGAACTTGAAAATGGATCATCAGATAATTGCGGAGGTACTGTAGCACTTTCCTTAAGTATGAGTGCATTCACTTGTGATAATATCGGTGTCAATATGATATGGTTGATCGGAACAGATGAATGTGGCA
>JARGNR010000200.1 GCA_029212405.1 Saprospiraceae bacterium | reverse complement strand
CGTGTATTATGAAGGCCAAGATATTTCAGACCAAATTTTTACTAAATTATCTTCAGGATTATATATACTATTGATCCAAGAACCCTCAAAAAGCCATGTTTTAAAACTTTACAAATCATGAACTATGGATTCTTCGCATATTACTGATACTGTGGCCAAGATTATGCTTCAAGAAATTTTGGAGCATTTAGAGGACGATCATTTAATTGATCAATATTCTGAATTGTTAGAAAAAAGGTATGGCAAACCAAAAGGGACAATCATCAATTATATATTTTTTGAAGATTTAGCTGTAGATGAAATGATTATACAACTCAATATTGATACCATTACGTATCTTTAATTCTGACCTTCGACACGATTCTTTTTCAAATGTCTTGTGCTGCATTGTTTCCATTTTCAATAGGAAAAACTATAATTTTTGTTTCTTTAATTTTCATTACAAAATAGTACTTCTTCTATAAATATGGCCTATTCATCATCTTTCCGATCTCCACGTATAGTAATACCCTTATTGGTAATTCTGGGTATAGCTATATTCTGTGCTTTTATACATTTCATCAATCAACCTCCTTCAAAACCTGAATTAATCCTTATTCAAGGTGGGACGTTTAGTATGGGACAAGAAAATGGAGAAAAAGATGAACAACCGATTCATGAAGTAATCCTCTCCGATTTTCAAATAGCCAAGTACGAAATCACGGTAGAAGAATATCGTAAATTTTGTAAATCAACCAACTGTTCCATGCCCGATGAACCTAAATGGGGCTGGATAGACAACCATCCCATAATCAATACTACCTGGAATGATGCAATGGCTTACATTAGATGGTTGAATAAAGAATTGAATGAAAACTATCGTCTCCCCACAGAATCGGAATTTGAATATGTTTTAAGAGAAGGAGGGAAAAAAATGGATTTACCTTGGGGCGATGGCATACCTAGAAATGAAAATATCGCTGACGAAACTTTTGGAAAAACTCATCCCTCTAAACGCATTTGGGCTGGATACAATGATGGGCACGAGTTTACCGCTCCAATAGGCTCTTTTCCCGCAAATGCATTGGGAATACATGACATTAATGGGAATATTTGGGAATGGTGTATGGATTGGTATCAACCGTATGAATCACTTATAAAAACTAATCCTCAAGGAGCAAACAATGGAACGTATAAAGTAGGAAGAGGAGCAAGTTATAACGCAGATCCATGGCACTGCAGATCTGCTAGTAGAAGTTTTGTAGAACCTACATTTAAAGGTCCAGGATTTCGGCTAGCAAAGTAGTAGA
This sequence comes from Saprospiraceae bacterium, assembly GCA_029212405.1. Classification (GTDB taxonomy): domain Bacteria; phylum Bacteroidota; class Bacteroidia; order Chitinophagales; family Saprospiraceae; genus CAJXUU01. Next base: position 2,677 of record JARGNR010000200.1, on the reverse strand, counting down.
AAAATAATAGCCATTTGTCAATCCATACATTTTTCAGTACCTTAGGATCCATTAGATCATTAACCCCAATCATTTTACTTTGAATAAGACAAAACCTTTCAAAAAAGGACAGATACGAACACGTGAAGAACTTATTTTTGCATTAAGTTGGGCGGCAGAATTAGAACATGGACTTACATGTATCTATCTATTTGCTGCGTTTACTATGAAGCGGTTTCGAGAAGAAGGCATCGATGACCTTCAACAAAATCAAATTCGGAATTGGCAGGGAACAGTGTTGGCTGTTGCGATGCAAGAAATGGAGCACTTAGGATATGTTTGTAATTTGCTCAATTCAATTGGTGGCCCACAACATTTTAATCGTCCCAATCTACCACAACCTCCTTCGTACTATAGTACAGAAGGTGCATTTACTCTGGAAAAATTCAATAAAGAGACCATTAAACGCTTTATGGAATTTGAAAAACCAGCCCCAACAAATGATGCAAGTGGAGAAGTACTTGGCACAGGCTTAGTGCCCGATATCATTCATGTTTTTGATCACCATACAGTACAAGATCTATACAATTCCATTTTGGAAGGTTTTGATTATTTGTATGACAAACTTGGTGATAAATTATTCATTGGCAATGAAAATGCTCAATTAGAGGATGGAGATATTGTTGTAGGATATGCCAATCATGAATATGGAATTAATTTGCAAAAAGTAGTTGATCTGGCAAGTGCTAAAAAAGCCATTGACATTATCGTAGAACAAGGAGAAGGAATTCTATTAGATTCCAAAATTACTTCCTCTAAAAAAGCTACACTTCAAGGTCAATATCAAAAATTGGTTGACAATATTAAAGCATTGCAACAGTTGGATTTTAAGAAAAAAGGATCTGCTCGAAAGTTGTTTAGTATTGGCAAAGAATTAATCAATAACTTAGAAGAGGTTCCAGCAGGTTCACTTGACAAATCTCTACAGCTCTTATTGAGCAAAAACATTGTATTACTCAAAAAGATCTTGGTGAAAGCCTCTCAATCATTGCAAAGTCCGAAGAGATTATCTACAGCAAGAGATAAAATGGTTGAGATTTCTGTCTATGATGTAGAAGGTATTTTATTGAGTGGATTCACTATTCCTGGCAGTCACTATCTCCGATTTTGGCAAATCTATCAGGAGATGAAAAAACTCAATTATGATCCTTCCAGAAGTGTTGTGGATAATCCTGCTCTTCGACATCATGCAGATAATGCAACTCAGGAAGTAAATCTTGTCACACATCCATATACCTTCAAAACATTAGAAGTATTTAATGCTAGTTATGAAGCTATGGTCCAAATGCTTATTCTGATCTTTTCGTTTAGTGGGATTTCAAATGCCGAAAGAACTCTATTGATCAATACTGCATTCTTTCCTTTTATGACAATGGTCATTCGTCCATTATCAGAAGTGTTGACGTTGCTGCCTGCCTATGAGGATCAAAAAGGATTTGATGCACCTCGAGCAGGACCTGCCTTTGAATATTACTTAAACATTGCTCAAATGCCACAAGTGGATCAAGGATGGGAATATCTGTATGAAAGAATGACTCAAATTTCGGATGCATCCAATAATCTAAATCCACCAAAAGATCTGAACCTTTATTTGCAACCTGCCTTAATCAAAAAGGTAGAACAACAAATCAGCTCACTCCAAGGAAATCTTGCGAGGATGGCTCAGAATTTTAAAATAGGATTCAACCTCTAATACCAAAACCATGGCCTCAACATATAATTATTCTCTATTTTTCAAAGGATGGGCGCAATGTAGACTTGCTACGGATCCAGATCCAGATTATGAACCTAGAGGAGTAAGTGGATATACATTTGCACTTCCTGGAGAACCAGATATGGACAGAATTATCAACTTTCAACAAAGAAAAGGCGTGGTAAATCGTTCTTTTGGCCCTGCTGTAGGAGTAAAAGTGACTGGTGGATATGCATTTAAAACCACAGGTAAGGAAGGGAATGTTACTTTCGAAGCAAAAAAAGAAATAACAAAAGGGCATCCCCTATTTGGGGCAAAAATAGACCTCTTAGGAGATCCAAAATTTTCATCGCACAATAGTATCTTGGTGTATAACGGATATGGAATTGTCAACCCTTTTCGTCTGGAAGTCTCTACCAAAAATACCAAGGGCAAGAAAGTAAGTGTTAGCAGGCAGTTTTATATTGATCCTGAAAATCCAGTTGAGGACTTGGAAAAAATAACGATTGACCAATTGTCAAATTATACCATAGGCATTGATGTAACCAGTCCTCCATTAATCACGGCTGGTGAAAACTCATTAAAACCCAAAGATCGAATCAATACCATGGGTTCGCCAAATATGATGTACGAATCTGGAATATTAGACCCAGTAGCCTATCGTCAGGAAAGATTAAAAAACTTGCAAGAAGAATTATCTAACGTGCGAAAAAAGAGACCGATCAGTCGTATAAAAGTTGCTGCATTAGAAAAGCGAATTAGCGAGTTAGAAATCAATAATCCAAGAAATAGAAGAACTATTCAGTTGGGCGCTAAAGTATTATTGCCCTATGCATTAAACAGCAAAAATGCACTACTTAATGGCAAGAAAATTAAGGCTGGACCCACCTGGGGAGTCGAAATGTGGATGGGAGGATGGGACGCAGATTCAATGTGTTTTTACAT
>JARGNR010000056.1:943-42722 GCA_029212405.1 Saprospiraceae bacterium | reverse complement strand
CGGAATGAATGATGGCTACACTTCTATAATCTGACGCAAGAATCAGGCTTGCAAAACTCTTTTTTAATTCTGTTCTAGGTTCAAAAAAGTCTTCCGTCTGGAATTGATAGGGCTTATCTTTTTTCACCAATTGTTTCGCACCAAATTCACTTAAATATTTTAATTGAGGTGACATATAAGCCGCATTCAAAAATGTAATTGAGTCATCTAATGAAAAGAGCGCTTTTTGATTTTCGAGCATAGATCTGGTTTTGTTTTCAAAAGTAAGCAAAGAAGTGAATTAAAAACGAAATACATCAAAACAAAATGAATGACCACAATTAAAAGATTTATTTATTATCTTCCATCGGCAAATTAAATCGTATCGCATATGAAAAATCAAATTCTTCTCTTCCTACTTTTTGTGATCATCAACACTACTTTAAAAGCACAAGAGGTGGTATCCTCAACTTTTTTAACCTCCTATAACCTGGAGTATTTTACCCAAGAATTAGAAATTAGTTTTTCTAAATATGGAGTCGATTTGTATCGAGTGAATTATACGACTTCTTCAATTGAAGGAACATTGGATACCGCAAGTGGATTGGTATGCATACCACATATTGAAGGCTTTGGACTGCCTTTGGTAAGTTATGGACATGGTACAGTAGATTCTAGATATGATGTGCCTAGTTATTTAAGTTTTGAGCATTCACTACCTGCCATTTATTCTTCTATTGGTACAGTATGTGTTGCTCCTGACTATCTTGGATTAGGAGACAATGATGGAATTCATCCTTATGTGCATGCAGAAACAGAAGCATCTGCCAGCTATGATTTAATCGTTGCCGTAGAAGAGTTTTTAAGTGTTGAAATGAATATTGGATTAAACAATCAATTATTTATTACGGGATATTCTCAAGGTGGGCATTCTGCTATGGCGCTCCACAGATATGTTGAGACTGAAACCGATTTAGAAGTAACTGGTTCCTTACCGATGTCCGGTCCGTATAGTATTTCAACAGGCATGAAAGACTTATTGGTCAGTGATGAATCCTATGATTATGTAGCTTATTTGGCATGGACTGCCATTAGTTACCAAGAAGTGTATGGTACAATTTATCCTAACAATGACATCACCCAATTTTTCAAGCAACCCTATGCAGACATTATACTAAAGTTTCAAAATGAAGAAGCAAGCCTGTCGGAAATCAATGAAGAACTGATTGACTCATTGATAGCAATAGAAGGAGGTTCTTTCCCTAAGCTGATGATTCAAGACGATTTATTGAATGCTATTTTAACTGAAGAAGATCATCCTGTAAATATAGCATTGCGAGACAATGATGTGTATGATTGGGCCCCTACCGCTGACACTCGATTATTGTATTGTATGGGAGATGATCAGGTGGCATTTGAAAACAGTATCATTGCACGAGACAAAATGAATGAGAATGGAGCAACTCAAGTTGTTGCTACTGATTTGAATCCCGCATATGACCATGGAGAATGTGTGACTCCTGCAGCTACTTCATTTGTCTTTTTTCTATTGGTATTTGCAGATCTAACTTCTACATCTGAATTGGCAACTACAGATTTTGTAGTATACCCAAATCCTTCAAGTCATCAATTTCAAATCAAATCAGACAATTTACCTTCCATATTTTCTGTAGAAGTATATGATATATCTGGAGCAATGGTATACCAAAATTTCAATGCGAATACGAGGGCTATTTTTGAAACCAACCTTAGATCTGGAACGTATATTTTACAGCTAAAAGATGACTCCGGTAAACCGTTGGGTTTTCAAAAACTTTTGATTCAATAGGACTATATACTTAGCGGAAGGGTTTATTTTTATTTTGCTCTTGATCCGTTAAAAGATAGCCAACAAATCCAAAAGTGATAATACTTACGGAGTCGTTATTCCCTGATTTTTGGTCTGGTGAAATATACGCAATCGGATCCAAGTAGTCTGAAGCGGTAAGATGATATCGAACATCTGCAGTGAAGTAAATGCCTCTCGTGATCAGATATTGCAAACTTAATTGAAAAGTAAAATGAGGAATCAAACCTCCTCCATCATCAAAATTCGTTTCATAGCTAGGGTCATAGGCAAAATCCAATCGTTCCTTTACCTCATCAATAGGTGTTGTCTGTGCAAAAAATGTAGTGTAACGATCACTATTACTATCTAGGAGATTTAGCGAAGTATTGGAGTAAGAAATACCCAGTCCTCCACCACCTATAACTCGCAATCCTCCTATTCCAGTATACCATATATAATTCGCACTCAAATCTATGTACCTATAATCGGAAATATAATTGGGATACCATGGTCGATCATTATAAAATGCATATACCTCTTCTACCAATCCTCCTCCATTCTCTCCAGTCAACATGGATGTTCCAGAAAGCCCAATGGCTTTCCCCAAACCAAACTTCAACTCCGCGTTGATGTTGTTTTTGATTTGCTTATTGACACTTATATGAAAAGAATTAAATGCATCTTTCACCGGATCTACATCTCCATTATAATAGAGCGCTCCAATTCCGATCTGAGTAGATATTTGTGCATTTGTGGATGATGAAAGAACAAATAATAATGCCATTGAAAAGCATACTACCAAGATTTCGTTTCTGTTCCCAATCATCATATTAATTTAGGTTCAATTTTAATTTTAATCCCACAAAAGAAAGATCTCCTACTACATCCACCTCTACTTTTTGTGGTTGTCTTTTGGTAAACAACCAACTGCTTCCGATACCAATGATGGAACCGGCAACTACATCTGAAAAATAGTGCACAGGCTCATCCGTTCCATATCTGGAAAACCCCACAAATCCTGCAAGTAAGGTGAAGGGTACTCCATATTCCCATCCATATCGTTTCCATAAATAAGTTGAACTCATAAATGACACAGCCGTATGCCCAGATGGGAAACTATACGGTCGCCCGTTAGGTCGTTCTCTGTTAATAGATCTTTTCAAAATAATCACTAGGCCAGTTTGAAGTGCTATAGACTCTGCAAACTGTACACTTCCCTCCATGTCGCCTTTCGCAAGGGAAATACCGAGTGCAGTTAGTGGAAGTCCAATCTGTGTATAATGGCCGATATCTTCAACGATTTGTTGACTGTGGGCATTGCACGTCAATACTATTGACAATACAATGGTGAACAAATATTTTACCATATACCCCTTATTCAACTGCAATGCAGCTAATTTCTACATTAACAAATTTGGGTAAATTGGCAACTTCTACCAATTCACGTGCAGGTGCTGTGTCTTCATTAAAATATTTAGCATACACTGCATTGATTCTCCCATACATATGCATGTCAGCAACAAAAACAGAACATTTTACAATGTTTTCATACGTCATATTTGCCGCAGCCAATACATGTCCTATATTTTTCATGACTTGGTTTGTTTCTGCTTCAATCGTATCCATTATCAATTGACCTGTACTTTGATCGATCGCAATTTGACCCGATAAATACAATGTATTTCCAGCTTTTACGGATTGGTTGTATGGACCTACTGGCGCAGGTGCCAAAGGAGTATTCACAATCTCTTTCCCCATATTAATTCATAATTTTTGTAGTGATCGTCAAATATGGTTAAAAAATAATAGTTTACAATATTTCAAAATCAATACTTATTGCCAAATCAGTATATTTATCTCTGTTTTCATCTACAGCGACTCTAAATCATAGTTTTTTACAATGAAAATCATCCCTTCCATTATTTTCTGTCTTCTCTTTTTGATTCATTCCAAAGCGCAAAGAGTTTTAATAATTGGCATAGATGGATGTAGAGCAAATGTAGCAGAAATCGCAAATACACCATATCTAGATGAATTTAAAGCCAATGGATTATATAGTCCTGATGCTTTAAATAATGACATTACCATTAGTGGACCAGCTTGGTCAGCAATTTTGTGCGGTGTTTGGTCAAATAAACACTTGGTCACAGGCAATAACTTTTCAGGCAACAATTATGCGGAATATCCTTCTATCTTTCATCGGATAGAACAACATGATGCTAACTTGAATACAGTATCCATCTGTCACTGGAATCCGATTAACAGTTCCATTGTTTTGGATGATGCGGATACAAAAATCAATGTAACATCGGATCTAGCTGTGGCGATGGAAGCTATTGCACAATTAGACAATCACGATCCACACGCATTATTCTTGCATTTTGATGATATAGATCATGCAGGTCATGCCCACGGTTTTGCTGCAGATGTACCTGAATATGTGGCTGCAATTGAATCGGTGGACGAACACCTTGGTGCGATCAAAAAAGCATTGGAATTGCGTCCAAATTATACGGCTGAAAATTGGGTTGTGCTTATCACCTCTGATCATGGCGGAATCAATTTTTCACATGGCGGAAATAGTGATGAAGAAGAAAACGTACTATTCATTGCAAGTGGTGATGCAATAGGTCAAGAGCTGATTACCAAAGACAGTTCGTATGTATTAGATGAAGCATTCAATTGTTTTGGAGATACGACAGAACTCTCTTTTGATGGAGATGGAGATTACGTCGAAATCCTGCATGATCCATTATTTGATTTTGGTACGGATCAAGATTTTACAATCGAGTGTAGAGTACGGACTACTGAAGCTGCGGATGTAGCCATCATCGGGAACAAAGATTGGGATTCAGGATCGAACAAAGGATTTGTCATTTCTTTTAAATATGCCTCTGGGCCAGAATGGAAGGTAAATATCGGAGATGGAAGCAATAGAGCAGACATCAATACTGGAGGTAGTATTGCAGATGGAGAATGGCACACATTGAGCGTGAGTTGTGATCGAGACGGAATGATGAAAATGTATGAAGATGGATCATATGTCGACCAAATTGACATTTCTTCCATTGGAAATATGACCAATACTTCCAACCTTGTATTTGGTGCAGATATTGATTTAGAATATGAATACAGTGGATCCATTGCTGAGGTCAGAGTTTGGAATGGCATTGTTAGCGCCCAAGCTATTTCAGATTATCAATGTAATCCAATCGATGAAATTCACCCAAATTATGCAGACTTACTGGGTTACTGGAAACTAAATTCAGGTACTGGTAATTTGATTCTTGACCTAACTACCAATGGCAATGATGGTATCGTCACTGGTGCTGAATGGTATACCCCTGACAGTATCTGGACCTACGATTACAGTGCTACTCCTAAGATTGTTGACTTATCTATTTCAGCATTAGGTCATATGTGTATCCCAATTGATCCCACTTGGAATCTTGACGGAAATTCATGGATAAATGACTGTATTTATAACGATCCTAATTGTGTAAATCCGGGATACAATACTTGGATTGGTCCATCAATAGGACTATGGAATGATGCATCCAATTGGAGTAGACAATTTTCACCTATATCATGTGACAATGTTATAATACCAGCTGGAAATAACATACAAATACTCAGTGGAGAGCAGGAAGAATGTAATTCATTAACGGTAGAGGATGGATCTGAATTGAATATTGCAACTGGTGGAAGCCTGAATATAATAGATGAATAATACTCATTTTATGATTTAAAAAGAATATGTATTTTAGGCCCTTAATTGATGTATTTCAAAATAAAACTGACTGTGGTTAAACCAATTTTCACAATACTACTTTTACTTGTTTTCGCGAATGATATTATATCCCAACATTCACATATAGACCTCTGTGAAGTAACCAAAAAAGCAATACTAAATCAAAGTGTAGATACCGTAGATCAATTGTTGCAAATAAAAGACACTTCCAAAATTACTAAAATGGAAAGAGCAGAATTGCTATCTTTCAAAGCATGGTTGTGGCTTAAAATCAATGAAGACAATTTGGACAAAAAATCATCTCTAAAAGGTCAAATACTCACTCAAGCTTATCGAGACTTTACCTTAGCTATTAATGAAGTAGAAGATGAAAATGAAAAACTGATCTTTGAATACCACAGATATAGTATATTAGAAAGCTATAAACCTAAATATAAAGACTACACTTCAGATCTGAATCGATTGAAAGCACACGGCTACAAAAAGGATAAACTTGGATTGGGACTGGTGGCTGTTGCCAAATATGACGGAGACATTTGGTTGGGTGGGGAATTGGCTTTATTCAGCGGTTATGCCCCTCTATATACATTAAGAGATTCTGACGGAACAACTGTAGCAAAAAATAGAGTTGCGGTGTCTGCTTCTATGTTAACTTTAGGATATTATCGGAATCTCAACACAGACTATGGCGATTATTCCATCAGCTTGGTACGCATCGAAGCACCACTGTTTATTGATCTATTCAAATTGGGATATATCAAAGATTCCAATAAAAACCATTGGTACTATCGACCAGAGATAGGTGTAGGCTATTCTATCTTACAACTTTCTCTTGGTTATAATTTTTTCTTTAAAAAAGAAGGAACAGAAGACTTGGCCAATGTATTCACGACTCTAAGAGGAAAATATATTTTCTAAAAATACACTTCAAAAAACAAGTTTAGCTTTTAACTATTACCCGCTCATTTTCTGATACTTAAACATATTTAAAAGTAGTATATAACTATAATTCAACTAAAATATTAGTAGTTCAACTATCATATTAGTTGATAAACTAATTAATTAGTTATATATTTGTTTTGCAATTAAATCCTAGACATACAACTTCTTAATGATTGGATGTGTCTTTTGATTATAATTTAAATACAACAGGTCTATGCAGAAATTAGCCAAGCGAGAAGAAGAGATTATGCAAATCTTATGGAAACTCGAAAAAGCATTCATCAAAGAAGTAATTGAAGAAATGCCAGAACCCAAGCCACATTATAATACGGTCTCAACAATTGTACGGATATTAAGTGACAAGGGTTTTGTAGGGCATAATACATTTGGAAATACTCATCAGTACTTTCCACTGATTCAAAAAAACAACTACCAAAAAGAAGCGGTAACGGATATACTCAAAAAATATTTTGACAATTCGTACAGTAAAATGGTCGCTCATTTTGCGAAGGAAGAAAACATCAGTGAGAATGAATTAACTGAAATTATTGACATGATCAAAAAGAAAGACCAATGACCTCATACATTTTGCACGTATCCTTGTTGCTTGGACTTGGATTTATTCTATATCAAGTTCTACTGAAAAAAGAGACATTTTATGCACTGAACCGAGTTATTTTAAGTTCCTACTTGATACTCGCATTCACTTTACCACTCATCCATATACCAGCATCATGGTCCTTACAGACAATTACTCCAGTAGTGCTTGCAGACCATGTAAACTCAAACAAAACGCATGTAACTTCTGATCAGTCTCATTCAGCTCAAATTGCCACACCTCAAACAAATCAGGTAAAAGACAGCTCCACTAAAAACGAACTACTACACACTTCAACTAAAACCTCTAAAGCTACGGAAGAAGTAGCATCTTCCTCTTCGCTGACGATGTTTGAAAAGCTGCAGCAGCAAGTTGCATCATTTAACTGGATTTCGGCGTTGAAATGGACTTACCTTATAGGGTTGGCTATATTTTTAATCAACTTTTTAGTTCAGTTTTCGATTCTCATTTATTACCGAATCAAATACCCTACGCTACAAGACGGTAAAATGACCATTGTAGAAATGGAGGGAGACAAAGCTCCGTTTTCATTTCTTCATATGATCTACATCAACCCTAGCAAATACGATTATGACACCTACGAACAGATTCTAGCACACGAAAAAATTCACATTACCAAATGGCACTCTTTGGATATATTCTTATCAGAGATGGCTTTGATTGTATTGTGGTTTAATCCGTTTGCCTGGCTTTATCGGAAAGTTGTCGAACATAATTTGGAATACCTCACAGATCAGGAGATGCTTGCTTCCGGCGCCAATGCTGAAAATTATCAAATGAATCTACTGAAAGTTTCCGTACCCGAATTACCACTCTCGCTCTCTACAAATTACAATCAATCATTCTTAAAAAAACGAATTCACATGATGAATGCTAAAAAATCTTCAGCGAGAAGCACTTGGAAATACTTATTTATACTTCCCATTCTTGGCCTTACCGTTGCGCTTTTCAACCCGACACAATCTACAGCTCAACCTACCAAAAGTCAAGATTTAAATTCAACAGAAACTTTTCTAGAAAATATAGAAGCTCAAGAGTCTCCTCAGAATAATGGGGCTCAAAAAAGCACACTTCAAATTGAGTTCCCTGTTAAAGATGAAAAGGCCTCAAATGAGGAAAAACCGATCCTAGTTGTCAACAACCAAACTGAGGAAACAAAAAGTGCAATAGAGGATTTATCCATGTTTGAGATTAATCAGGATGTTGATTTAACCGTATCAAAAACAGAGAATGGTTTTAAAATCGTTTCCAGCGATGGAAGACAATTTGACGTAAACAAACAAAATGATAAAACAACAATTATAAACGCAAAAGAAGACATAGAAAATGACGGAAACTGGGAAGCTGAATTAAGAAACAACAGCGTTTGTCTTTCTATTAAAAGAGGTAGCAAAGGGCACAATTACTATTGGTCAAGCAGTGATTGCTTTTTAGCATCAGATTTTACGCCATCGATTAAGGCCAACACCGAAGGTAAATTTTCCCTAACGAGAGGACCAGGAACACTACATCTTACTGGAAAATTCACTGCCAACAATGGCTCAGGCAGCTATGAATTCACTCCTGACCTCAACTTCATTGCTCAAGCTAAAAATGAGGGCTTTGTGATCAGTCCAGCAAAACTAATTCACTTCTTCCTTTCCGGAATCGATGGGTCTTATTTTTCTTTCTTAAAATCTAACGGGTATACCAATATTGATGAAGATGAAATGCTTGCACTTGCCATCCATGATGTTGATGAAGAATACATTCGTGATATCAATAATGAATTCAAACAAGCGAATTATAATAAACCATCCGTAGAGGAGCTCATCGCTTTAAAAATTCACGATGTGGACATGGACTACATCAAAAGTTTTGGCAAAGAACTGTATCAGGACCTGACTGTTGATCAAATAATTGCAGCTGCAATTCATGATGTAGACCCAAAATTCATCAAAGAGTTTAAAGCATTAGGGTATTCTGATCTTTCATTTGACAACCTTATTGCTGCCGCTATCCATGATGTCGATGTCGAATACGTCAAGAAATTAAAAGGAGCTGGATTTGAAGATCTTAGTTTTGATAATTTGATAGCTGCCTCCATTCATGATGTCGATCCAGCATACATCCAAAAATTTAAAAACGCAGGCTTCAAAGATCTATCTTTTGACGACATGATTAGCGCTAGTATACACGATGTTGACCCTGAATATATTACTGCTTTCAAAAGTGCAGGATTAGATTTGGATTTTGATGATTTGATCAGCGCTAGTATTCACGATATTGATGTGGACTATATTCAAGAGTTTCAAAATGCAGGTTTTACCGATTTAAAATTCGATGACTTGGTTGCAGCAGGGATACATGATGTAGATGTGAGTTACTTGAAAGAAGCAAAAGCATATGGTTTCAATCTTACATTTGATCAATTGATTTCTGCCTCGATTCATGATGTGGACTTAGAATACATGGATGCGTTCAGTAAGGCGGGTTTCAAAAATTTAAAATTTGATGACTTGATCACTGCATCTATTCATGATATTGATCCAGATTTTATCAAAGATTTTTACGCATTGGGGTATTCAGATTTATCGTTTGAAAATGTGGTAGCTGCCGCGATTCATGATATTGACATTGAATTCATCAAAGGTTTTAAAGAAGCTGGATTTACAGATCTTACTTTTGACAATTTTGTTGCTGCGGCCATTCACGATATTGATGCAGAATACATCAAAGAAATTAAAGCATCAGGAATAGAGAATATTACTTTTGATGATATCATCTCTTTCGGAATTCATGACATTGACATGGAGGATATGAAAGAATTGAAAGATATGGGTTTTAACCTTTCTACTGATAAAATGATAGAAGCAGGAATTCATGGAATAACTCCCAAATTCATTAAAAAAATGCAAGCAAAAGGATACAAGGACTTAGAGTTTGACGAATATGTCAAATTGAAAATCCATGGATTTTAAGATATAATCGTATTATTTCTAAAGGCGTAAAACATTTTGAGAGTAGTGTTTTGCGCCTTTTTTTATTGTCTCCAAATTCATTAACTTTGGATTATAAGATGGTCATTGTCGTTCAATTTCGATATTTGAAACACCACTTAAAGAAAACAATGTTATGATCAATAAAATAATCAACTATATCACGACCAGAGTTGGAATGGAACCAAACTCAATTCTAATTGAGGAAGTCATGCAATTAATCTCAGAAAATCTAAGACCTGACCAACTAATAGGTTTTATTGAAAAACTAAATGACATCCATTTTAGCACCTCTAATGACAACCTAATTAAGATCATAGAGGAAATATTAAAGAGGATAAAACGGTAATCTACTAAATCCTATTTTTGATGAATGATAAATTAAACGATCTAAAAAATATACTGAAAACGTTAGTCGGTAAAGACAAACTCAATGATCTGTTTGACACGCTCATCAACAATATTGATGAAAAATCTGATGTCTCTAATACTGTTATATTACTCTATAGGATTTATTCTAACATAAAGAAAAAGGAGCTTGTTCAAGCTATAAGTCGAGAACAGATATCTGTTGAGTTAACACAATTATGCGAAAATATATTAGTCTTAATCAATGAACTTTCTGAATCAGACTTGTTAATAACAACCAACGATAAGTATTATCCACCTCTTAAAAATATTGAAGACAGAATAGAGGAAGCAAAACAGAATATACAAATCTCAGCCAAAGAATTAGATGAGTTTAGAACAGCCTACCCAAACAAAGCTGACACATTAAAGCTCCTCTTATTTAACACAAAAGTGGAGGACTATCTTAACCTTATAGAAATCTCCTGTTGGATGTATTTGAAAAATAAGATTAATAAAGAAGAGTTTAAATCTAGAAATATTGAAAACATCAAAAATATAATGAACAGCAAAAAAATACAAAATCACTTTTTCGATGAAAGTAGTGAAAAGTATAAGAGCATAGAATCTGTTGGAAAAGAATGGTCTTTAGATCCCACTTAATAAACAACTTTTTCATTTCCATAAAAATCACATCACCATCAAATCCCCATACACCACTTTTTCTTCTCCATCAATCAATAACACCAGTTGATAAACATATATACCAGAAGTCACTGTTCTATTACCAAAACGTCCATCCCATTGCGCTTCTTCTGAATCTGGAGCGACATTTTCTACTTCATACATTTCATTGCCCCATCGATCATAAATTGCAAAACGAATCACTTCTTCAATAGAAAAGGAATTGTAAATTTTAAATATGTTATTCTCTCCAGAGGCATTCACATTAATTACATTCGGTAAAACATAATCAGGGCCAGTAACCCGAATGAAAATAACATCTGAGGCTTCACACCCATTTTCATCTACAATTCGAATGGAAATTTCATCGTCTACCTGAAATGAGGTGTTCAGTAACAAATCATTGTCATCCAATATACCAAACAATGAGGACCAGGTTATTTCATCAATCTCCTCGGATAGCAAATCAGTAATCGCTTCAATAACAACGGGGTCATTAATCTCTGCTTCCATATCTTCTCCCAAGGAAATTTGTACTGCGTCTGGTTCCAAAATCTCAAATTCAAATGACTCAACACATTCTTGTCCATCCGTAATATCTAAAGTATAATCTCCTGGACTCAGGTCACCTATAAATCCTCCTATCACTTCATTGGCCCCAAGTAAAAAGGTGTATTCCGATAAATCAATTCCTTCCAACACATTGATGCTAAGCGATCCATCGTTTGATCCAAAACAGCTAATATCTTCTATCTCAAATTCAAATGTAGGGCAGCCGCAAAATTCAACAAAAAATGGCAGAGTGTATTGCTCAGATAAATCACAAACCTCTAATTTGACCTCATACTGTAATTCGTATACTCCTGGTTCAAATCCCTTCACATCAAATGTACCAGCTATCTCCACGCCATCAAAAAACCATTGGCCATCTTGCCCCGAACCTGCTAATATCAGAGACTCCAAATTCACGATAGACCCAAAAGATTCCTCATTGCACAAAGAAAACCCTTCCACAAAATCTATGGGAGACAGAAAGTAAATTGACACATCTAATACACCATCATCGATAGTAATACATTGGTTATCTACTACTGTTTCAATAGTAATGTTTGTAGGAAAACTAATTTCATAAGAGAAAAATGTAGAAGTCTCATTCACCACTACAGTTTCACTAAATCCAAGACCATCAGACACCGTAATTTCAATAGGGAATGGGCCACTTGATTCAATCTCTACGTCTATTACATCCCCTGAACATCCTTCAATATCAGAAACAAATCCTATTGAATTGTTTTCTTTCCATTGAATAGGAGTACCATTTGCCACTGCAATACAAGGATCATCTACCTGGCCAGATAGTGCTCCCTCATCTGCCAATACAATTGAAATGTAATAGGTCACTCCTTCAACGAATGGCAGTTCGTCAAAGTTTATCTCAGTAATGCTTTCATTACTATAGATACCCAATACATCCCCCAACTGATCAGTAGATGAGGTATGAACCACTAAATAAATTTGATCGGAATCATCCAATATATAATCTCCATTGCTCAATGAAGCAATGTTTATAGTTTCATCTGTACATGCTAGTATTGGAGTCGGATTCATAGTTCCTGCATCATTTTCACAAGCACAAGAATCAACTCCTTCAATTATCAATTCTGAACAGTCTTGACTATCTGTAACCACAAAACTATATGCTTCACCGAAATCAGTGAGATAATCTGTTACGAACACATCTCCATCAACCTCAACTCCGTTAACAAAATATGGACTAGTCCCTCCAGTAATAGTGAATCCTGCTACATAACCACCTGGGGTACATACGATCTCAAACGTATTATAAAACAAGGGTTCCGTAAATAGAATAGAAATTGTATCAAACGAAGAGCAGAAGTCATTATTTGTCTCTAACTCTAAGACATATTCCCCTAAAGTGGTCACAGTAAATTCACTTAACGGGTCATTTTCATCAATAATAACAGTACTACTTGGCGGTGATACTAAAACAGACCAACTCGTTGTTATTTCTGAACTAGACCCATTCAATACTGTGGTAAATCCACAAACTTCTTGATCTTCACCTGCATCAACTTCTGGAGGTTCATTAAATAGTATGGGTTGGCCTGGTGATATTTGAAGACAAGGATCAGTATAGTCTAGGCCTCCCCCCGCAGCATTTCCTACAATATGGGAAATATAATATACCTCTCCATTTATCATACCTGGTATAAAGGTAACAATAGGCTCCGTAGAAATCCCTATTACAGCACCTAACGAATTGTCTGAAGAAGTGTGCAAAACAAAAAACTCTACATCATTTTCATCTAGAATTGCATCTTCGTTATACGTAGCAATAAGGGTATCTAATAGGCATCCTTGCAATGTGTCGAGCGCCATAGTGCCAACAGCATTTTCACACTGGCAATTCTCAATTCCCTCAACCAATATTTCACACCCATTGTTGTCCTCAAATAAATAGCTATAGGAATCACCTGAATTCACTTCTGGACTTAAATACGTATCTCCTACTTCTATTCCATCTAGGAAATAAGGTGCTTCTCCTCCTGAAATTTCTATTTCTACCACATATGAAAGAAGGTCATCACTACATAAAGTGGTTTCGTTCGCCACTTCTAGCAAAGAGAACAACTCAAATGTAGTCGTATCACCAAGAATACAATAACTCTCCAGTGGTGTCCAAGATAAACTATATACACCAGGCAAATCTACTTCAATCATGGATGCTGCATCCATCTCATCTTCTATGGTAACAACTGAATTTGAAGGTGACTCAATAACTGACCACTCCCCCTCCTCACCCATATCATCTGCGTTCAACATAAATATATACTCACATAAGTCAGAATAAGTACCAGCGTCTACTTTCACTTGTGACTGAATCTGAACGGGCTGACCTATACTTACCGACAAACATTCATCCAATAAATCTATACTTCCTGACTCGCCGTCTCCAACCACATAGGATATATATAAAGTGATATCTTCACCAAAATCTGAAGAGTAGACAAATGTTTCACTTTCACTGGTTGCGATGACTTGTCCCAAAATATTGGAAGACCCTGTATGTAAAATAAATACACCAACATCATTACTATCAAAAATCGCATCCGAGTTGTAGGTAGCAGTAAACTCTTCTCCTTCTGCAGCACAGACTATAATCTCCTCTTGTGCCATGGTACCAGCATCTGTTTCACAATCGCAATTTTCTGTGCCGAAAACTAAAAGATTGCATCCTGATGCATCTACAACATTAAAACTAAAGCTCTCTCCTGAAATAATTTCCGGGGATACAAAACTGGAACCACTGATGGCCGTTCCGTTAATAGTATATGGAGGGTTTCCTCCCACGATATCAAAGGATACCGTATACGTACCGCCATTACATTCGAATACAACATTATCGGAACCTGGTATATCCAGAAAGGTAATCTCTACGATGTCACTCCCAATACAACCGTTTTGCACTACAGTCAATTCAAAAAGATACGTCCCATATTCATCGACCTGTACCACCGTTTGACCAGAAAACAATTGAAAATCAACCGTACTCCCCACGGGTTGGTCTACCACTGACCAAGTACCTCCAACGGAAGGTGCATTCGCATCCAATAAATATAAATTACCGCACCACATATTATTATCGTCTCCTGCATCTACAACTGGATCCTCATAAAACACGATCGGTTGCCCCATCGCAACAGAAAGACATGGATCGAATAAATCCACATTCCCCTGCATATTATCCCCAACGATGTAGGAAATGTAATAGAATTGATTGGCTACCATGGAATTGGCATCAAAAGAAAATAATCCATTATTATTTATTGAAATTACGGTTCCTAATTCAGACCCATCACCCGTGTGCAAAACATATTGGCCTAAATCATTAACATCTAACGTAGCATCATCATTATGTATGCCTTGTCCTGATTCATTGTCACTAATACACAAGGTTATTGGAGTTGCCGACATCGTTCCTGCATCACTAATACAAGGACAAATAAAACTTCCCTCAACAGTAGTACTACACCCTTCACTATCTTCGACCAAAAAATTGAAACTATCCCCTGAAATAATATCTGTTGAAGAAAAGCTGTTTCCTGTAATTATATTTCCATCTACCGCGAATGGGGCCACTCCAGAATTTATGTCAAATAAAACAATGTAATTTCCTTCATCGTCACATAGAAAGAAAGGGCTAATATCTTCAAGCCCGTCCGTAACGGTTACCACCGTTTCTACAGAACCTGAACAAGGATTTCCAAATTCTTGCAAAACAAATGTATATGTACCCGGACCAGTAACTGTGACATCCGTTACAAAATTAGTTTGATCCGTATATGAAACAGATGCTCCAGATCCTGGTGAAGTCCAAAACCAAGAATTTCCAAAAGAGGGAGTCGCTTGCAAGGTAAACGTCAGTGAACAAAAATCTAGTTCCGGCTCAATGACCGGGTTCGGCACATCTTGTACATCCACTTCATAGCACATCGATTCTGTACCACACCCTAGATCCGCCTCCAAACAAATCTCAGCCAAGCCAATATTTTGCCATGTGAAATTGACGAATCCATTTGATATAACGATATCTGCATTGGTGGCTGTCCATGTCCAAGTGGATATATCCGGGTCATTTATATCATTTATTGCAAGACCAGAACCAAAGCAACCTGTTTCAGGGATAGTTACCGTAGGAAAATCTGCTTCAACAGCAGGATCAATATCTAATACGACCTCTTCAGATGGGCAAGGTCCATTTAATAAAGATGCTGTGATGGACCCATTTACTGGATCGTCCCATACCACTACAATAGAATTTGTATTTTGATTAATTAAACTTCCTCCATTGATGGAAATATCATAAAATTCAGATCCAGTGGGTACAGGCGTAAATATGTAGATATACTCAATGCCTGGACAGACTTCGACAAAACCATCAATTTGAACTTCTGGTTGTGGTAACACATCAATCGTCAGACAAACCTGTTCACTAGTACATCCGTTTTGAGTTTCAGTGACGCAAATATTCCCTGGTCCAGATGCCCAAATAACACTTAATGTCCCTAATCCATCATTAATAAACTGATTAAATCCACCTTGATTTATAGTGTACAAGTAGTCGTCATTATTTCCACTGAAATTTTCAACTACATACTCCACTTCCACACCAGCACACACCTCCGTTGGCCCCGTAAATATGGGTTCCGGAGTTTCAGATATTGTTAAGGTGATGCAATCTGGAGTCAGATCTGCACAATACACTAAATTATCAATATCGGATTGAATGTCGCTTGTAGTCAAAACACCATTGGGTAGGGGTAGAATACTTTCGTCCGCCAACAAATAGGATAATCCACATATCTCGTAGACTCCAATACTATATCCTGTAAAATCTTCGGATGCAGTAATATCTATGATAACACCATTTTCACTTACCACATAGGAATATCCATATTCTGTGGCATCCGGACCACCAAATGGATAGTCAGGTGTCAAGTCTAGAATTAAATCCGAACTCCCTTCACATTCTTCTATTGTCAAGTCATTGAATGTACCTGCATCCGCTTCACAACCTGCTGTAATAACGAGTTCATTATAACCGAAGTATTGAGCACATAAAATGCCATCATTAATCAAGGTCACCAAATCAAGGAAAGTATTGACTCCATTCGGGGGTGGTAATGTCTGAAGATCATCCAATAAATAATAGACAACCGTTACATAATAATTACCTTCCAACAACAAGGTAAAATCATCGGTGGTATAATAAGCAACCAATAGGTCTGTATCCGAATTTACCACCACGAAGTAAAATCCATACAAAGCAGGGTCTGGAGGAGTTCCTGAAAATGTGATATCCCAATCAGGATCAAGCAAAGGACTGTTTTGAGGGGCCGTTATATTTTCTTGTTCTAAAATACCCGCGGCATCAATAGTACACGGTTCTGAAATAAACAATTGATTGTTGCCAAATATAATGGCACATAATTCTTCATCAACAATTAAGAACACTAAGTCAATGTATACCGAAACCCCATCAGCGGGTAGAATATCTGCAGCATCCGCCAACAAATACACCAAAACAGCAACATTATAATCACCAGCAGGCAGTCCTGTAAAATCATCTTCAGTCAAATATTCTACGATGATACCGGTTGATTGTTCGTACACCACGTAAAAAACTCCATAGTCATTAAAATCAGGCGCTGCAGGATTGTATGTTATCGTCCAGTTTGGGTCCAAAGAAGGATCACCAACTTCAGCTGATATATTATCAAACTCTACCGTAGCAGTAAAATCAATGGGACAATTATTTATAACGACTTGAGCTGCCACTTCCGTATTATCAGAGCAAATGGTACCACTGGTTCCTAAATCAACAATTGTGAATATGGTAGAATTGGCAAAATCAAGTGCTTCAACCACGGGTAAATCTGATGCTAAAATGGAAAATGCTTGAACAACATATTGCCCTTCATCGTACCCAGTCATATCAACGGTTCCTTGCTGAATTTCAAGTATAGGCCCAAAAGGTAGTGCTTCATAAATTACATATATAATAATGTAATCTGGGTTATTTATTTCTAATTCGCAATCATCATAGGTAATCGTATAATCAATGATCAAATCTGAGTCACCCTCAGGAGCAGTTGTCAAGAAAGGAAGCATCTGACTTCCTCCTTGTGCAAGACAAATTGGGGTAGAGCATCCTCCTGTGTTGCAAGATACTCCAGCATCATCTGCAAAAGTAAGATCGAAACAAAACATTTCTCCATCTTCTATCACAAACACGTCTTCCATTTCTAGAGTCCATGTGCCGTTAACATCCCCAGTCAAATCTTCAATGCATCCTATTTCAGGCAGATAACTACCTAAATAAGGTCCACCATCCCATTCTCCTAAACTGTTCCAAACCCCACTATTCGTACAGTCTGGATTAGGTGTTTCTGTACATGGAATAAAATCAATATCAAAATAATTATTTTGTCCAAAATCCAATCCCTCACCTATCATAAGATCAACAAATGAACCACTAGGAGAGACCAAACGCAATGATAATTCTTGAACAGCATCATGAGTAAAATATAAGCCAACATTGACAAGACTCTGACCATTTTGTCCAAGAGTTGAATTGGTAATACCAGAAACATTTAAAGATACGGATGAAGGTGCACCAAATATTATGGGCTCAGGACAATCTTCACAATAACATTGTGTATTCGCTACTGTATAAAAACAAGATAGTAATACAAGAAGAACAAATAGCCGTTTCATGCAAAGATGTAAAGTGGTACACTTACTTATATGATAGAAACTTAGAATTGGTTGTCTAAATCTCTGCCAATTCCTTAAAATTAATGATTTTTCTGCCCAAACGGATTAAAACAAGGCTATTCTTGAAAATTCTTTATCAGTTTACTAGAAATAAGGCATTTGAAAATAGTAAACTTCCATTTTCCCAAAACCCTCTATACAATGGATTATCCACCATATAAATCAAATTTCCGCCTCCTTTCTCTTCTACTGCAAACGAGACAGAATTAGCAATTTTTGATTTTAAATTCACTCCAATAAAACCAAAGCTTTCATAGTCTTCTGGTACAGTTATAACATTCCAGGAATCTTTTAATAGACTGTAATATTGTCTAGAAGTCTTCATACTATGATAGGAATCTCCTAATCCAAATGCTAATGGGTGAGATGCATCGATTGTATTGCGTACCACCGCACCGGGTATACTATTGCTTATTCCTCTTCGCTCTTGATCTTGATAACTATCATCTCTCGCCGCCAACTTTTTTTCTTCTCTTTCTTTTTTTGCCGCCTTTTTCTCGTCTTCACTAGCATATTTGGACAAGGCAAAATCATCTTTATCTACAAAATTTCCCAAAGCACCTGAGATCGCAATTACCTTGCCTCCT
This sequence comes from Saprospiraceae bacterium, assembly GCA_029212405.1. Taxonomy (GTDB): domain Bacteria; phylum Bacteroidota; class Bacteroidia; order Chitinophagales; family Saprospiraceae; genus CAJXUU01. The sequence goes on along the minus strand of JARGNR010000056.1, from coordinate 23,647 downwards.
TCGCTAACAAATTCGGACACATCACTTAATTCACTTTCACTTAAACTATACCATCCATCAGGCAAAATCAATGTATTAAAGTCATCCAAATCTACTCTACCCATGTCCAACTTGTCAACAATACTCAATGGATAACCAACCACCTCATCAAAATAGTGCCATACCTGTCCTACATTATACGGACTAGTTCCCCTTCCTGAAAGTAATAGAACTTTTGGATGAGAAAGTCTAGAAAATGATCCTCCTCCAATATCACCCCCTTCACTTGAAAAACCAGAAGACAAGCAAAAACAATCAGAACACTCTCCTCCAATTTTTTCCATCGATCCAGGCAAATCCTCCACAAAATAATTATCGCCTCGAACGATTACAATAGATCCTTTTTCAACTACCCCCTCTTCAAATGAAATGTCTTTATCCGCCATCCTCGCTTTGATTCCATCGTTGTATAATTTTGATAGTATCTGAGCAGATGTTACACTGTTCCAAGGAATTATATATGCATAAGGTAGTTGTACTGATTCTTGGTTTCCAAAACAAACGAATGGCGACTCCCTGTTCTCATCTAAATTCACAGATTGTGTTGATGTGTAGCTATCCAAGGCATATGCCTGCACTCCATATGCATGAGGCAGCGACCAGGCAGTAATATCATACGTAACGCTGTCACTCAACAATGGTTCTGGTTCCATGAGCACTTGCAGTAATGTCCCATTGGGTTGATTCGCATTGATAACCATGTCTCCCTCTTCTAATTCAAAAGATCCTGATTTGCTCGTATTATAATTATATCCGCTTAATGTGCCCCCACCTTCTGTTCTGTAAAATCTAATATTATTCTTAGTTAACAAAGTAGCCAATCGATTCGCTTTTTCAGATTTTTTGATGACGTAGGATTTATATGTTCCTTTTGGTTCAGCAACTGCATTGGCAAAATACCTTTCAAAATTTTTACTTATCCGATTCACTTGACGAGAAGCTTCTTCGATAGTAGACAATGCTGTTTGCGTATGATGATCAATCCTGTCTTGAATTTTTAATGTATCTCCATTTGAAAGAGATATTTCTCGTCCTGACATTCCATGTCCAGCTTGTTCATACGTCATTCCTACCGCTCCATTAAATGTCGGATACGTGTCTCCATAGGAAGGATACAAGAGATCAAACACTTCTCTAGTAAAATACAACCAACCTTCTCTGTCAAAGTATTTTGCATGATTCTTTCCTATATCTACTTGCATATCACGCTGAAAATCAGTTATGTGTTGGTGGTAAGGTTCAGCAGCAGGTGCAAAATAATAACCTTGATCATATCCCATCTCATGAAAGTCAACATGGACATGAGGCATCCATTTTTGGTATTGTGCAATTCGTTGCTGACTTTCTACTTGTGTTTGCCATGCCCAATCTCTATTTAAATCAAAATAGTAATGATTGACTCTTCCGCCCGGCCATGGTTCCATATGTTCTCTATCAGTTAATCCAGGGTGAGGCGTTTTACCTCCGATTGATCTCGCCCATTGAGTGTATCGGTTGTATCCATCAGGATTGAGACTTGGGTCAAATAAAACAATGGTATTCCTCAACCAATCTCCAGTTATACCATTAGCTGGATTAGCTAATTTGTATAATACATTCATACTACTTTCGCTTCCTCCTGCTTCATTTCCATGCACACCAAAAGACAACCAAACCACCGCAAAATTTTCTTCTAATTGAACCGTAACTTCATCTTTCATTCCAATTTTGAACAGGTGATAATTTTGAATTTCATCTAAATTGGAATGGTTTTGAGGAGTAGTAATAGTCGCCAAAAGCAAGGGTCTATCTTCATTGGTCTCCCCATATTCTATAAACGTTACTCGATCCGAATTCTCAGCAACATGTCGTACATAGTCTGCTACTAAATAATGAGGAGTGAAGTGCTTGCCATAATCTGTTCTTAAAAATTCAGTAGGTGACTTTAATCCTTGACCAAATACTGTAGAGGAGAAAAATAACAATGTAAAAAATACGGAAAGTAACTTATTCATTTCAGATATTATGTTTGAACATGCAATATAAAGACAAGATTGTAAAAAAGAATAATCATCTTCTTTTAAGCAATAGAATACGCATCATTTGATTCGTTGTACAAATCTTGCATAGATGATTTATAGGAAAAATACAATTTATAGAGTTAAGACATAAAATAAATAATGCCCTGTAACACAATCATAGCATAAATACCAGCAACTATATCATCCAACATGACAGAAAAAGAAGTGTCCATTTTCTCATCAATGCTTTTGATCCCTAAAGGCTTCCAGATATCAAAAAGGCGAAATAATCCAAATGCCAACCAAATATACCAGTGGTTAAATGGAATGAAAAGTAAGGTTATCCAAACCCCAATGGTTTCGTCCATGACAATTTTTGAAGGGTCGTGCCCCCATTCTTTTATTACAACACTGCATGCCCATGTGCCCAAAACAGTAAACAGTAAGATCAGAGCAATTAATGTCCAATCTAAACTTTCAGGAATAAAATGGTGCAATACATAATAGATAAGAACTCCAAACAGTGCTCCAAACGTGCCCGGAGCAACTGGTAAGTATCCAAACCCAAAGGATGTACCTATAGATTTTGCAATTAGTGATTTCGTACTCATAAAGATTCTGAATTTACCATATGTCTTGCAGCATGAGGGAATCTCATGAAGATTTCTTCTTGAAATGATTTATCAATAGGCAATTCTGAAATTGCTTCGGACATGCACTCCAACCATGCGGCCGCGCCATCCATCGTTACTTGGTGTGGTAAATGTCGCATCCGTAGTTTAGGATGTCCATAGACTTCTGCATACCTTGGTGGCCCTCCAAAAAACTGAGTAAGAAATTTATATTGTTTAGATTTCACCAAATCCATGTCCGTCTGAAAAAGATTCTTTATGCGTTCATCCTTCAGTACTTTATTGTAAAAAGTATCTACCAATAAATTTAGATTTTCATCCCCCAACCGTTCATAAATTGTCTGCATTTATTCTTTATCTGCTGTTTTATAAGAAATCTACATCTTGTGCTGTATTATAAGTCATGAGCAACCGTATAGCCTTTTGGACATCATACCCACTATAAATAACTCTATACAACATCGTGGTGATCGGCAGAGGTAAATTTTCCTTCTGAGCCAAAAGATGTATTATTTTTAAGGTATTTACTCCTTCTACTACTTCTGTCGCTTTTTTCAATATCTGTTCTGCACTTTCTCCAGATGCCAACTTTTTTCCGAATGTATAATTCCTTGAATTGTCACTCGTTGCAGTATCTATGAGATCTCCTATCCCTGCTTTACCCATAAAAGAACGACTCTCTGCTCCCATACTTTGGCCAAATTGAATCATTTCTCGTAATCCTCTCGTAATTAATGCAGCTTGCATATTTTTTCCCAGTTCCAATCCTCCTAGAATACCAGACCCGATGGCAATAATATTCTTAAAAGCTCCTGCCAGTTCTGCGCCTCTCATATCATAGCTTCCAAAAACAGAAAAAAGACTACTGCCCAATATCCGTTGACCAATACGTATCACCTCCATAAACTCAGAAGCAATCACTGTAGCAGCTGGCTGACCACTTAAAATCTCTTTAGCTAAGTTGGGCCCCGACATACAACCAATTCTGAGTACGGTAGTTTCGTCTCGAATAACCTCTCCCATACTATACACATCCTTTCTGGTAAACGATTCGTTTTCAAATCTTTTTTCAGATATCTGACTTACATCCAATCCTTTCGTTGCATGAATCATGATATGCTCAGGACCAACATGTGGGGCCAAAGCACGCATCACTTTTCTAAAACTTGCTGAAGGAATTACGGGCATAATGATTTTACATTGATCTGCCACGTATTTTAGATCATTGACCGCCGTTATCTTTCCCTCTGTATCCACACCTTTAAAATGCTTACGCTCATTAATGGCCTCCATTACTGAATCTCGTCTGGTAAATAATAACACCTGTACGTTTTCAGTAAGCAGTTTTGCTACAGTCATTCCAAAACTTCCAGATCCTATTACTCCTACGGTCTTTTGCATAATTCAATACAAAATTAATTATTTAACTCTGAGTTTAGAAAATTCATTCGGATAATATTGCTTTAAGGTGGTAATATATTGATTTCAGTCCGTCAATAGGGATCAACATCGATTTTTACTCCGACTGATTTGTACCCATCTGAGGTCTTCAATACTGATTTTTGATGTAAAATTTGTCTTTTGGCTACTTTAATGGAATGCGCCTTCTTCTCTACTTTTACCGTGATATTCTGTCGGTAATATCCTTTCACCCGTGCAATGCCTGGTTCCGCAGGACCCACTACCCTATTTCCCAATACTGATGTTAACTGCATTGCCATATAACGCGCAGCATCTTGCACCACTCTTGGTTTTTTATGCTTCAATTGTATGTTAATCATTCTAAAGTAAGGTGGATATACAAAACGTTTTCTTTCCTGCGATTCTCGTCTGAATAGTTTTATGTAATTGCTACTGATTATCTCCTGAATGACTGGATGGGTGGGATTGTACGTTTGAATGAGAACTCTTCCCCTCTTTTTCCGTCGTCCCGCTCTTCCCGCTACTTGAGTAAGCAATTGATATGCTCGCTCTCCAGCTCTAAAATCAGAAAACATCAGTGTCGAATCTGCATTAATCACACCTACTATTGCAATATTGTCAAAATCTAATCCCTTTGTTATCATTTGGGTTCCCACTAAAATATCTATTTCCCTACTGCCAAAATCTTCCAGGATCTTCTCATAAGAATTTTTAGTCCGAACTGTATCATAATCCATCCGCTTGATCTTTGCCTCCGGAAAGATTTTTTGAATCTCATCTTCAATCTTTTCCGTACCAAATCCCACTTCATGCAATTCATCATTTCCACAAGCAGGACATTCATGTGGATTTTTGTTTCTGAATCCACAAATGTGACACCGCAATTCGTCAAAAAATTTATGATAGGTCAATGCAATATCACAATTTTTGCACTCTCCTTTCCAACCACAAACTTGACATTGCAACGATGGAGCATACCCTCTTCTATTTTGAAACAAAAGTATTTGTTCTTTTTTGATTAAGGCATCCTTAATTGCATCAATGAGATGTTGCGTAAAAAAACCATTGATCTTCCCACTTTTTCTTGCACGACCTATATCCACAATTTCAATTTCTGGCATCGAAACCCCACCATGACGTTCCATCATTTCAACGAGTGCGTACTTATTTTCCTGCGTATTTAAATAACTTTCCAGACTTGGAGTGGCTGATCCTAAAATAATTTTAGCCCCTAGTTTTTGTGTTAAATAAACTGCAGCATCTCGAGCATTGTACCTTGGATTAGGATCAGCTTGTTTGTAAGACGGATCATGTTCCTCATCCACAATAATCAAATCCAGATTAGGAAAGGGTAAAAACAAACTGGATCTAGCCCCTAAAATGACCTTTTTACCGATAATCACATCTTTCCATAATTCGACACGCTCATGGTTATTCATTCTACTATGGAACACGCCTACATCCTCCCCAAAAATATGTTTCAATCGAGCTACAATCTGTGTAGTTAATGCGATTTCAGGCAATAAATACAAGACTTGTTTTCCTTTATGTATGGCTTCTTTAATCAGCTCCATGTAAACACGAGTTTTGCCACTTCCTGTCACCCCATGTAATAAGACTATTTTTTGTTCATCAAAATGAGATCTAATCTCTTGCAATGCTCTTACCTGTTCATCTGAAAGGTCGGGTAATTCTCCATCTGAAGCTTCGTAAATGAGTCGACTGACATCTTTTTCAAACAATTCTACAATCCCCTTTTTCTCTAAGGCTCTTAACGCACCTATAGAAGCTCCACTCATTTCGTATACAGCAGATCTAGGCACTTCTGATGAACCTCTTGATAAACTTACATAGGCAAGAAGAGCATTGGTCTGATGGTCTGAACGTTTCACTTTTTCAAAAGCACTAGCCAATTGTTCTTTGTCAACATCATAGGGAGATGCCAACCGAATAAAACCAATTTTCTTAGGCTTATACTTTATAACAAGTTCTTCTTTTACTTTGACTACTCTCTTATCTAATAGAGATCGAATCAATGGATAAACCGTTTTTCTATTTAATATATCCTTGACTTCTTCAATTGTCAATACATTTTGCAAGGTAAGTGCTTCGGCAATAATGTATTCATTGTCCGTCAAATCAGAAAAATCATCATTGAAATCATCATGAATCAATAATTTCGTCTCACTTCCTAAACGTAGGCCTCCAGGAAGGGCAACATGCATCACTTCGCCAATAGTACAACTATAATAATCTGCCATCCATTTCCAAAATTCATATTGGTATACATGAATAATAGGCTCGTCATCGATGACAGACAAAATCTCTTTTGTTTTGTATTCCAACTGAACATCTTCTAATAATTCAATTATCAATCCCGAATACAACTTATTTCTCAAGGGTACTTCAACACGACGACCAAATTCAACCTCCTTTTTTAAATGTTGGGGAACCACATAGGTATAGGTTTTGGGTATCGCCAAAGGCAAGATTACACTAACAAAATTTATATTCTCGTTTTTATCCATAGAAAAAAGTAAGCACCAAATTTAAACAAATATCATAGGCAAAAAGATTTGTTGAAATCTTAATATTTTAAGACACAATAATATCATAGTATAATTAGGATGCTATCAATTTTCCTCTTAAACTTGCTTTATTAAAATATCCGAATAGAATACAAATATGCAAAGACTAATATTAAGGCCACACAATCCAGACTCTAGAGATTTGGCAATGGTTGCTCAAAAAATGAAAGACGGAGCCGTAGTTATATTCCCAACCGATACTGTATATGCCATGGGATGTCTTATGACAAGGAAAGATAGTATTGAACGAATTATTAAAGTCACAGGCAAAAAAGAAAAACAAGCAAAACTATCATTGATCTGCAAAGACATAAAAACTGTAGCAGATTATACACTCCCTTATTCAAACCATATTTTCAAAACAATGAAACGGTATCTTCCCGGACCGTATACATTTATATTGAATGCAAATAATTTTGTAACCAAGTACTTTAAGAACAATAAAAAAGAAATTGGTATTCGAATTCCTGATAATAAAATTGTTTTGGAGTTATTGAGTCACCTAGATGCTCCTATTATTTGCACTTCTCTAAATCATGAAGGCGGATTGAAGTATTACACCAATCCCGATACTATTGAAGAAACTTTTGAATATAAAATTGACTACCTCTTGGATGGCGGTCTAGGAGAAGAAGAAGGATCAACTGTCTTAGACTGCACCGATGGTGAGATAGATATTATTCGACAAGGCTTAGGTGAAGTGGATTAAGGTCCAACTTCATTTTTTTCTTATCAAAGAGATAATATTTTGACTTCAACCCGCTGATTTTTCTTCCGTGCAGAAGCAGAACGAGATTCGGTCAAAGGTTGTCTCTTTCCATAGCCTTTATAACTTATACGACTAGGATTAATTCCTCGTGCTGTAATATATTCCGCTACACTTTTTGCTCTTGAGGTAGACAGTTTGTCACAATATTCATGAGGTGGAATCGTATTGGTATGTCCTCCTATTTCCACTACTACCTTTTCATGCAATGATAAAAATTCATACACTTCATCTAAAATCTCAAAACTTTCTGGATTCAAAATAGTACTATCCGCTTCAAAACTTAGTTCATTTATCCTGAGTGTTTGACCAACTCCTACTTTTGTAATATCCAACTCAGGGATATACTTCTCTTTTTTGACTTCTACCTCCATCTGAGCAAGGCAATTATTTTCGTCTACTACCTTCAAACGGTATTTTCCTGGACCTACATTATCGAGTACTTCGCCTGTACTTCCATTCGACCATGAATAAGTCAATTTTCCAGTACCTCCCTTTGCTGAAACAACAGCCATTCCATCTTTCTTCCTAAACCCTGTTATTCTTTTGGTTTCTACCAAGCTTATTTCTATTGGATCTGGTTCGAATAAGGTCACCTCTGAAATATATTGCGAACCAAATTTATCAGAAACCGTAACTGCATAAGAACCCGGCCCTACTCGATTCGGTCTTGGGCCTCTTAATCTAGGACTGCTCCATTTATATTTATAAGGTTTTGTTCCTCCTCCCGCAGTTACCTTTAAAACACCGTCTGATTTGTTATTACAACTAATCGCTCTTTCTAAAATTATGGACGATGTCAATTGTTCTCTTGCAATATCATCAAATAAAATTCTAAACAATCCTGCATCTGCAGTTCCGATCCATATGTTATTATTCTTATCACAGGCTAAACTCAAACATTTCTGAGTAAGCAATCCTAAATCTTCACCATATTTCTCTATTTCTTCTTTGTAAGGGTTGTATCGGACCAATATATCTGACGCCATATAAATCCGTCCTTTTGAATCAATTACAAAGTCATTGATAACTCCTTGATACAAATTTCTATCTAGTCCAACTACATATTTTCTGTTGAACGGATCAATCAACCACATATCATTTGTGGCTACCATCCATTGTCCTTCCTTGTTATGCTGAGAAGAAACTACATTGAATTTTTTGTCTTCTGACTCCCATTTATCCACATCAATTTTCACGTACCCTTTTTCTGTACCTACCCAAATAATGCCTGCACCGTCTACTTGCACGAAGTTTACACCATTCGATTTTAGCTTACTATTAGAAGTATTATACTCTTTCCAATTTCCACTCGACAAAATGTAAACATACAACCCTTTATTGGTAGCCAACCATAATTTACCTCGCTCATAGGCCAGGTCTTTGATCTTTACTTCTGGATCTGAAATGGTCACTTTCTGACTTGAATTGACCAAATACAAATGATTTTTACCCGCAGCATAGATATTGTTCTTGTTGTCTGTTGTGGCACATGACAAATAAGTATCTTGAAGATAATTAAGATACTGTTCGTTTTCATTACCGATCGAACTAATCGTAAGCAACATTTTATCCGTAGCAACGATTAAGCGATTGTTTTGATCGATCTCAATATCATTAATTGATAGATTCTTGTCTTCTAAATCAATTTGAATAATGCTGGGTTGTTCTTGCTGTGTTGTATCCACTTCCGTTTGTCCATTCCCCCCTAGAATGATTCCAAAAACGAATACTAACGAGAGTAAAATTCTCAATTTAGTGTTTTTTAGTTCTTATTAATAACGACTCATTTTGTCTGTGTCTTATAGTTTGTATCAACTATTTTAATACACTCCTAAGTTGCAAGATAAATATTAAAGTAATCTTAAACATACAATTCAAGGGTTATCTCAGATTCTATTGAAATAATTTTAGATTTTTTAACACTAATAAAAGTGATTTCTTAAAATTTCAACTTTTTTGGCCTCGTATTGAACAATTTAATACATTTGCTGTCTCTTTATTTGTTACAACAAATTTTAAAACGTAAAAATTAAACACATATGAAACAATTTATTTTCGCAGCATTCATGTTGACTGCATTCTCTTTAACTGCCAACTCTACTAATCCTGTAATTGACGCTGATACTAAAACAGTAAAAACAGATGTAAGTACAATAACTTGGACAGGAAAGAAAGTTACTGGACAACATACGGGAACGATAGGAATCAAATCTGGTAGTTTAGATTTTGAAGGAGGTGCCTTAGTAGGTGGAGATTTCACTATAGACATGACTAGCATCGTTTGTACAGATTTAGGCGAAGGTGGAGCTAAAAAACTTGAAGGCCATTTAAAGTCAGATGACTTTTTTGGTGTGGCAAACCACCCTACAGCTAACTTGAAAATCACTTCAGTAAAAGCGGGTAAAGAAGCTGGAAATTATGACATCATGGCGGATATAACTATAAAAGGTATAACTAAAGCCATCTCATTCTCAGCTAATGTAGGAGAGATGGGAGCAACTGCAAATGTAACAATCGATAGAACTGATTTTGACGTAAGATATGGTTCAGGGTCATTTTTTGATAACCTTGGCGACAAAACAATTTATGATGATTTTGAATTGGTATTGGATTTAAAATACTAATTCATTTACAACCCAAAAGTTGGAAGCCTCTTAAGTCAAATTAAGGGGCTTTTCTATTTTTTGTTCGAATGATCAAGCGCAAACTTTGATCATACGTGACATAATTCCACATCCAATTAAATAAGACTAAAAATCGGTTTCGAACTCCAATTAATGAGGCAAGATGGACGATCAACCACATGATCCAGGCGAAAAACCCTGTAAATGAAAAAGAAGGTAGATCCACTACAGCTTTATTTCTACCAATGGTGGCCATAGAACCCAAGTCTTTGTATGAAAAAGGACTCTCCGATTTGCCTTTCAGTATTTTGGCTAAATTTCTGGCTTGTTGAATCGCCACTTGGGCAACTTGAGGATGTCCATTTGGATACTTTTCCTCTTCCATAAATGCTAAATCGCCTAAGGCATACACATTTTTATATCCTTTGATTAAATGAGATCGATCTACAGCGATTCTATTTCCTCTACAATAACAATCCGACCGCAATCCTTCAATTGTTCTACAGGTTATCCCAGCTGCCCATATTACTTTTTTAGCCCGAATGCTTTTATCTGTATTGGTCTTCACATATTCCCCATCAACAGAAGTTACTCGTGTATTTAAAAGAACCTCTACTCCGATTTTTTGTAAAAACTCTAATGCTTTTCGACTTGATTTTTCAGACATTCCTTGCAGCAATTTCTCTCCACTTTGAATGAGATAAATGTCCACTTCCGAATTGTCTAACTCTTTGTAATCTTTGGGTAGAATAAAGTTTCTCATTTCTGCCAAGGCTCCTGCCAATTCAACACCTGTTGCCCCTCCACCAACAATCACAATATCAATATACCCTTGTCTTTTATCATAATCCGCCGTCAATAAAGCCGATTCATAATCTAGTAAAATCTTATTTCTCAGATATAATGCATCCTCCGTTGACTTCATCGTCAAGGCATTCTTTTCCAATTCTTCATTTCCAAAAAAATTGGTTGTTGCTCCCATACTTAAAACCAAATGATCATACTGCAATGATCCAAGTGACGTGTGCACTTCATTTTTTTCGGTATCAATGGATTCTAATTCACAAATTCGAATGATTACATTCTTTGACTTCTGAAACACCTTTCTTAATGGGAAAGAAATTGCACTTGGTTCGAGTCCTGCCATGGCAACCTGATAAAAAAGTGGCTGAAATTGGTGATAATTATATCGATCCAATAATACAACTTCAAATTCACTTTTTGCCAATTTTCGAGCCAATGAAAGGCCTGCAAACCCGGCACCAACAATTACTACTCTTTTTTTAGTGGTTTCTTTTATATTTAGTGACATAATATCGTTTAAAATGAATTGAAAGTGTTTCCAAATAGAGTTTTCAAGTAATCGATGACTACACAAAAGTAACACATTCTCTTCTACTTATTAGCGCTCAAAATTCATAAATTACACTTATTTTTAAACCGACATTATTCCTGTTTATTATCTTCTTATATTTACCCAATACAACCCAATCAAATGAATTATACCGTAAAAAATAGATTTCTAAAATACGTCCAGATAGATACACAAGCCAATCCTTATTCCGAGGCGGTACCTTCTACAGAAAAACAAAAAGACCTGACTAAAGTACTGAGTCATGAATTGTCAGAATTGGGCATCGAACATGAAGTAACGGAACATGGATATATCTACGCTTCTCTTCCTTCAAATAGCCCAAAATCAGATATTCCATCGATCTTTTTCTGCTCCCATATTGATACTGCTTTTGACTGCAGTGGGACCAATGTGAAACCCATCGTTCATGAAAATTATCAAGGTGGAGATATCCAGCTTCCAGATGATACAGAACAAATTATTTCGGTTGAAAAATTCCCCGAGTTAGTTAATAAAAAAGGACATGACATCATTACGGCTAGTGGCTTGACCTTACTTGGAGCGGATGACAAATCTGGCCTGGCTTGTATCATGGATGCATTACATTTACTTGTCAAAAATCCAGCTATCAAACATGGAAAAGTTAGTGCTTTATTTACAACGGATGAAGAGATTGGAAGAGGTGTCAAATTTGTAGATATTGAGAAAATTGGAGCTGATTTTGGCTATACCCTAGACAGTGGCGATGTTGGTCACTTTGAATTCGAAAACTTCTCCGCCAATGCTGCTATACTTAAAATAAAGGGTGTAAGTGCTCACCCTGGGTACGCCAAAGGCAAAATGGAACATGCCAGTAAAATTGCTGCCGAAATTCTTGCCAATCTACCGAAAGACACGCTCAGTCCAGAATCTACAGAAGGAAAAGAAGGTTTCATTCATCCGAATAAAATAACTGGAATGCTGGAAGAAGCTTCGATTGAATTTATTATTAGGTCCTTTGAAACAGAGAAATTAAAAGACTATGAACAACTCATCGAAAACACTGCTCAAGAGGTGTTAAAAAATTACCCCAATAGCTCGTATACGTTGACATCAAGAAAGCAATATCGCAATATGAAGGATGTTATTGACAATTATTCACATATTGTAGACATTGCGATTCAAGGGATGAAAAATGCAGGTATTTCTCCCCATGTAGGTTCGATTCGAGGAGGTACTGACGGTGCTGTTTTATCACACAAAGGTCTACCCTGCCCAAATCTATTCTCAGGTCAACACGGAATTCATTCCAAATTAGAATGGACCACAGTACAGGATATGCAAAAAGCGGTGGATACTGTCCTAGAAATCGTAAAAATTGTAGAGCAAGAAGCATAGATTTCTTGAAGTATGAAAATTAAAAAATTGATATCAAGTACACTACTTTTTTAATAATTTCAAACCCTAAGTTGAATTTCAAATTTAATTTGATAAAATATTTAGGTATTAAAAACTCATTTTTGATTCAAAACGTTATTTCATTTGTAACTAATTGTTCCGAACTATGGCTGACATCTTACCTGCATTTCCGTTAAGTCTTGTTGCATTTCCAGGAGAAGAGTTGAACCTTCACATCTTTGAACCAAGGTACAAACAGCTGATCCACGAATGCGATAAAACGGGTAAAACATTTACCATCTTACCTTACTACGATGGAAAAGAGGTTCGTCATGCGACAGAAATGGAATTAATCGAAATAGCTCGACTCTATGATGATGGCAAGATGGATGTCAAAACGAAAGGTATTGGTCTGGTGAAAGTCATTGATTTTTTTGATCGCCATCCGAATAAATTATACCCAGGAATTGAATTCGAAAAATTGACTTGGGACGACGATTCTGATTTCTTATTAAATACGAAGATCTTACATAAAGTAAGCATCTTGTACAAAACCATGAACATTTCTAATGTAAAAATTCTACCCCCTGACAAATTTAAAACGTACCACATCGCACATAAAGTAGGATTCAATATTGATCAAGAATTAAAATTCTTATCCATCAACAAAGAGGCGGAACGTCAAGTTTTCATGCTCGATCACCTTACTAAATTAATCCCTGTAGTAGAAGAAATGGAAACTTTACGAAAAAGAGCAGAAATGAATGGTCATTTCAAGAATGTAATCCCTAGAAAATAATTGGATTTGTTGCATATATAATTCAGAAGAACCCGTTTTATTAGTTGACTGGAGCTGTTGACTTTCTAGCATTAAAGTTTAACGTCAAGGAAAAGATATGAGATACCAATACGCCAGATACGGAACCAATATTTGTAAGGGCATAATCCACTTTTAATCTACCCAATTTCAATCCCATTCCGATATTCGGTTGAAATTCAATATCTCGCTCTATTCCATCGGCAATGGTAGGATTGATCACGCTTTGAATATTTCCGATTCCTCCTCTGATAAATATTCGATCTACATATCCAACCTCAAAACCAAATGTAGGATCTATAGCAAAATTTCTTCCAGAGAAAACTCCTGCTTCAGTACCATTCGAACTGATATTTAAATCAGCTTCTACAAGATAAGATATCGTCTTCTTTTTCTTGTGAATGGCTACCCCAGCAATCAATCGAGGAAGTGATACTTCAGTGCTACTGACAGGAATGTCATTATTCGTTTGTTGGAATATCTCTTTTTCATCTTCCTTCAAATTAAAGCTCCAGGCATTGAATGTAGTCGTGATGTCTCTTGCAGATAAACCGAAACTAATAAAATCACCTCTCCATTGAGCTCCCAGATCAGCACCAAATCCCCAAGCACTTCCAAAACTTCCAATAGACCTATTGATTATTTTAATATTCCCACCCAAAGAGAAATTCCCTTTGGCATTCATATTTCTTGCGTACGATAATAGGACTGCATAATCACTTGCAGAAAATGTTGTGATACGATCATAATTCACGGTACCATCAGGACCAATCAGATTTAGTGTATTAGGAATATTATCTACTCCCATTCGTATTATAGTGATTCCTCCAACTGCAGATCGATCTCCACTAAATTTCTTCGCGATAGACAAATAATCATAGTTGGCGATGCCACCAAACCAATTGGCATGCATCACACTGGTTTGAAGCGGGGATTCCAATTGTGTCAAGCCAGCTGGATTCCAATATCCGGCAGTAACATCATCCACTGTAGCTACAACACTACCAAATTTACCATGAGCTTCCGCTCCGACACCGATATTAAGAAATTCATTTACAAACTTCGTTTGTCCTTGCGCTGCAAAGAAAGACGAGACCATGATTAAAAGAGAAAGTAGTTTCTTCATTGGATTAGATATAGACATATTGATTACCTTTATCAAATTCTAGCCACAAAAATGCTTATTATTTTTTGCAATCCAGATTTTTTCGCACCAAGATTTAACGCAATTTGGCAAACTCTATTATACAAAATCAGACTTATCTGACATTTATGAAAGCAAAACACATTCTCTCCTATTTTTTTCTCCTCTTTTTCGTGATCATCCTTTCTTCTTGCAAAACGGATAAACCTTCACCATTGGAACCTATATATGACTTCACTAAAACGATGATAGATGATTCTGCCATGGTTGTTACTGCTCATCCCATAGCTTCGCTCGCTGGATATGATATATTACGACAAGGTGGAAATGCAATCGACGCAGCCATAGCCGTTCAGTTTTCTTTGGCAGTGTGTTATCCGATCGCAGGGAATATTGGAGGAGGAGGATTCATGGTCTACCGAAGCAGTGATGGGACAATTGATGCTTTGGATTACAGAGAAATGGCTCCAGCCGCCTCTACCAGCGATATGTATCTGGATCAAAACGGAAATGCAATAGCAGAAAAAAGTCAAAATGGTGCATTGGCCGTTGGAGTTCCAGGAACCCCTGCAGGAATGTATGAAGCATTTCAAAAATACAGTAAGCTAAAAGATTGGAAAGCTTTGCTTGCACCTGCAATTCATTCTGCAGAAAATGGATTCAGACTCACTTTTCGCCAAGCAGGTTTACTCAATAAAAACAAAACAAAATTTGACAAATACAACACGGACCCCGTAGTGTTCAATTCAAAAAATTGGAAAGGTGGAGATCTCTTAATACAACCAGAGTTGGCAACAACTTTAAAAGCCATCGCAAATGAAGGACCAACTGGTTTTTATGGAGGTAAGGTAGCCGATCAGATTGTAAATCAAATGAAAAAATCTGGAGGCATCATCACCCATGAAGATTTAAAAAACTACCAGGCCATTTGGAGGACACCCATAACTACTAATTATCGAGATCACAAAATTATATCCATGCCTCCACCCTCCAGCGGGGGGATCGCCTTGGCTCAAATATTGGGCATGGTCGAAAATTTTAACCTGGCGGAAATGGACTATCATAGTGCCGAGCACATACATGTAGTCGTTGAAGCTGAACGCAGAGCGTATGCTGATCGTGCGACCCATCTTGGAGATTCAGATTTTTATAATGTACCTATTGCCTCTCTTATCAATAAGGATTACCTCAAATCAAGAATGGCAGATTTTAATCCGGAAAAAGCTTCCGTAAGTGATTCAATAATTGCTGGTCAAATGAAAGAAAGTCTACAAACTACACATTATTCTATTGTAGATCAGGAAGGGAATGCTGTTTCCATGACTACTACTTTAAATGGGGGATATGGGTCCAAATTAGTTGTAGCCGAAGGTGGATTTTTACTAAATAATGAAATGGATGATTTTTCAGCTAAACCCGGTACTCCTAACATGTTTGGCTTAATCGGAGCAGAAGCCAATAAAATTGAACCAGGAAAGAGAATGTTGAGTTCGATGACGCCGACCATTGTAGAAAAAGATGGACAATTGTTACTGGTATGTGGAACACCGGGAGGCAGTACAATTATCACATCTGTCTACCAGACCGTTTCAAATGTGATCGATTATGGAATGACTGCAACAGAAGCCGTTCAATCCCCAAGATTTCATCATCAATGGTTACCTGACAAATTAATTCTAGAAGAAGTAGGATTTGATTCTCTTGTGATAAACGCATTGGCAGACAAAGGACATAAGGTCATGAAAAGAGGAAAGATCGGAAAGGTGGAAGCAGTTCGTTTTTTATCCAATGGAAATTTAGAAGGAGCAGCAGATATTAGAGCTGATGATGATGTCAAAGGATTTTGAAATGTTTGTAGTTTATTCTCTTAGGCAATAATTTTATACATCTCTTCCTTGTCCAAATGATGCTCCAGCAAATGCAGCGACTGCACTGAGCAAGGTATCAATCATTAGGTAAAGTACTGGAAAATCAAAGGTGAAATTGGAGACTAGGATAAAAACAAATACAATTGAACCTGCAATAATTCCATCAGCAAATCTAGTTTTAATCGAAATGAGAGAGGCAATTAAAGAAGTTAAAAAAGCGCCGACAACATGAGATGAAATCAATAGGATGAACGCACTATCTGGTAGACTCTCTACATATGTTTTCATGTCCTCAGGATTAAACCAAGTTAATTCTTTTGGAAATTCATAGTAGGCTAATGCCACTACTCTAATGATCAAAATGATCAAAAGACCAATAGCTAAACCTGAAAGGATTGACATTATTCTTCTTCCCACTGTATTTATAAGATTGCCCGCTGCAAATAAACAGATTAAAAATGGACTAAAACACCTATTGAAAACATAAATGTTATTCTAATATGTAAGTGATTGACTGTTGACTTTTAATCTCAACATTAAGAATATCCCAAAACAGAAAAACTCACTTTTTTTCCAAATTTTTAATTTTGCTTGGGTATTCTTTTCAAGGTTTCCAGTAAAAAGCCCCAATATTTTTGGACACTACTAATTTGTACCCGCTCATCAGGCGAGTGCGCCCCTCGAATATTAGGACCAAATGAGATCATTTCCATTTCTGGGTAATTTGTGCCCAATATTCCACATTCTAATCCAGCGTGGCAGGCATATACATGTGGATTATCATCAAACATTTCTATATATAGTTCTTTCATTAAATGGACAATGCCTGCATCTGGTTTCGGGGTCCATCCTGGATATGTACCACTGTACCTTACTTCAGCTCCGATCAACTCAAAAGCACTTCGTATAGATTGTGCCAAATCCATTTTTTCCGTATCTACCGAACTTCTCGTCAAACACAAAATTTCATACTTCCCATCTTTTACCAAGACTCTAGCCAAATTATTTGATGTTTGCACCAGATCGTCAATATCCGGACTCATTCGATAAATTCCTGAAGGGCAAGCATATACCGCTCTTAAAATATTAGATTGGAAACTTGAGTCCAATACTTCTCCAATTCCATCAACCTGCTCCAATACAATCTCAAGATTTTCATCGGTAACAGAATATTCATCAACTAAATGTCCACCAGTTGAACCTATAATTTCTTCTAATTGGCTTTTATTAGCATTGCTGATCGCTATGGCAGCCACTGATTCTCTTGGAATTGCATTTCTTAGCCCTCCTCCATCGATCCAGTGAATATGAATATCTACCTCTTGACCTATCTCAGTCAATAATCGATTCATCAATTTATTGGCATTCCCCAAGCCTTTATGAATATCCATTCCCGAATGGCCACCTGACAATCCTTTTATTGTCAATGTATAACTATCCCAACCATTTGGAGTAGGAACCGTATTGTATGCACCAGTTGCTGTGATATCAATACCTCCTGCACAACCAATTGTCAATTCATCATCATCTTCCGTATCCAAATTCAACATGATACTTGCATCCAACAGGCCACCTTTCAATTCTAGAGCACCCGTCATCCCAGTCTCTTCATCAATGGTAAACAAGGCTTCAAGTGGTGGATGAGCAATATCATTCGATGCCAACAATGCCATGATGGTAGCAACTCCGATGCCGTTATCCGCTCCTAGTGTCGTACCTTCTGCACGTATCCAGTCCTCTTCCACGACCATTTTTATTCCTTCTGTATCAAAGTCAAAATCGGTATCATTGTTTTTTTGATGTACCATATCCAAATGGCTTTGAAGCACAATCGTTTGACGATCTTCCATCCCTAAAGTAGCCGGTTTTTTTATGATGACATTACCTATGTGATCAACTTTGGTTTCGAAACCTAGTGATTCACCAAAATCTTTCATAAAAGCAATCACTCGCTCCTCTTTTTTACTGGCTCTTGGCACAGCATTTAGGTCAGCGAAATAATTCCATAATGCCTTGGGTGATTGATTTCTTACTTCTGCGCTCATCTTAAAACTATTGATTGGTTAGAAAATGCAAAATTACACTTTTCCTTTTTCAATATCTAATGAAACGAACAGAAGTAAGATCAACTAACTGATTCCATATATTGCAATTATTCAAGAAGTTATTTTATTCCATATCCTTCCAAAGGAACTTATTTAAATGCAGAACTTGAGAAAATGGTTGAACCTACTTGTGTTATACCTGCTCCTAAATTTGCTGTATTGGATATTGTACCGTAATTGATCAGATTTACAGATCCATTACTTTCCAACATATATTCTTCGTCATTTACAATAAACTTAGAATTGTACATATGAATATTTGAATTTACGGTTCCTAAATTACCTGCGGTACGCAAAGTAAAATCCTCAAAATAGATACTTTCGGTCGTTGTTGGATTGGAGACCGTACTTGTGAAAAATGGCCCATCATACGTATGCTCCATTGAGCCTGTTATGGTGACTTTACTGTTCTCATCTAGGGTTCCATTAAGATCTTTAAAAGGTACAAATGTTGTATTCGTCACACCAGATATATCAAAATTCAATTCTGAATTTGTCATACTAAATCCACTGCCTCCCCTCATAATTTTACAATCTATATTGGCGTCATGAATAATTAAATTAATACTTGAATTGATCATATTTAATTTATTCAGCGACATTAAATTTATTCTATCCGCACCTGCTGAGATATCGCAATCAACAGTGAGTTTTTTAATTTCAATAGTGATCTGACAATTGTCTGCTAGTATAGTCCCAGTACTCGCACAATTCAATAAAAATGATCTGAATCCTCCACCTCCTTGTGTAAATCCATCCCATTGCCAATTATCAATAATCAAATGCTGATTAACATTTACGGAAGGATCTGAATTAAAATAAAATTGCGATGTAACACCTGTTTCTCCCGTATACTCCCATTTTTTACAATGCACAATCCAATTTGAATTAGATTTAGTTGATCCATTTGCAAGAAGATTATGACCGTAATAATAATCCACATCCACTGTGCAAGAAGAAGTCTTATTACCAGATGGCCTTAAATTTATAGCACCATTAATAGCATTGAATTTTTTAACTTTCACAACATATTTTCCATCTCCAATAAGATGCACACTACCCATTTCATCTCCCTCCACATATCCATTTGTACCATTGGTCTTAAATGAACCGTCAGTAATCACATTGCCTGTGACTAATAATTCTTCATTTCCATCAGGGATATCTACTAATGTCCAGAAATTCGAACTTAACATCTTTATATTTGATCCAGCTTCAAAATGATAGGTTACATCTCCTACTGTTGACTTTTCACAAAATGATTGATCTCCTGCCATTACATGTACTATATCCCCACTTTGTAAATTAGCCGATTGTACCATAATGTCCCATGAAGGAAGTGGTCGATTGGGATTCCCTTTTTGTGCAAATGCAGCTTGGGTAGAAGAAACATGTGGGTTTACATACCAAACAGGGCCGTCGTTTCTCCTTCTGTGTATTTCTGTAAGTTGATCATTGGTTATATTCCATACATAATCTGGTTTTTCGATAGTCGTACCAAAATTGTTTATGGTAGGTACATATGCACTAGGTATTAGCGAGTCTTCGTACCCATCGAGTCCGTTTAAACTAATGACTAATTTTTCTTCTCCTTGCGTTAAACTAAATAAAAGAGAAGCTATCTCAGGATCTTCCGCAAAACCTGAAAAATCTAAGCTTACATTATTAAATCCTTCAGCTTGTAAGCTGTTGGCAAGTTGAATTGCTAATCCTGCTTCATCAAGTACATATTGTCCAGAAATATTCCAAACCTCAAACGGATACGAATAAAACGTTCCATTGATTGTAAATCCTGAAAAATCAAAAGGTAAACTTATTTGTGGATTCTCCCAAACAGAAGCACCAGTCGTATACGCGAAAGTAGCATCAGCCACACCTTCCAACATGACTAATTCCGAATTCATTTTCTGTTCAACCGTAAGATTGGCATCTACCCACGTTCGGACCTCGTCCATTTTAGGATTGGTCTTATCAGCAAAAGCCGTATTCGGAATTTCAATTTTGTTTTTAAACACAGTTTCCAATACCCAAGCCTCTCCATCGGATATATACAATCCTATATTTTCAACTATAAAAGGACTTCCTAACGGATACAATTCTGCACTAAAAGCAGGTAACGATGTTCCTTCATTCACCTCAGGATGCCCACTTCCAAATGGACCCCATGCAGTACCATCGTACCCTTCAAAGGAACTAATATCTGAGTTAAAAATAATCATTCCTGGCCTTGGGCTGGGTATATCTGTGTTATTCTCTACTGGGTGAAATAAGCTCGCGCCGGATTTATACACTGAAAAAGCAGAGGAAGGATCACCCAGCGTTTCCCCATTTCCAACATCAAATATTTTATCTCCATTATTAAAACCAATCGAACTTCCAGGAATATATATTTCATTGTATAAACCTATACCAAACTCACCATATGACAAAGAGCTACTGCGTGCACCGATTGCCACACCCAATTCACCTTCTGGAGACGCTTTAATCCCAATCGCTCCTTCAGCACTTATTTCAACATTTTCTCCAACACCAATAGCTCCTTCACCAAGTACTCTAGCGCCACCTATTGCGATTGCATTCGCTTCCGTGGCATGCGAATTAGATCCT
Source organism: Saprospiraceae bacterium (assembly GCA_029212405.1). Taxonomy (GTDB): domain Bacteria; phylum Bacteroidota; class Bacteroidia; order Chitinophagales; family Saprospiraceae; genus CAJXUU01. The sequence continues at coordinate 2,301 of JARGNR010000056.1, read as the reverse complement.
ATACTAATTGCATCATCACCGGATGCTTTGATATCATTTCCTATGGCAACAGAGTTTGGGCCGCTGGCAACATTATTTTGGTCACTCGCTCTAAAGGGACTGATTTCTACAGCATTCATTCCTCTTGCATTCCCTTCTATACTCGTATTGTTAAAATTGTCTTGTAATCGGATTGCTCCACTCACCTCTTGAACTAGAGATGTAAATGAATTTAACTCTCCATTTAATAAGGTCAGGTTAGGGCCCAATACAACAGGTGACAATACACCTTCATTCGCATAGATCAAATTAGTTCCTAAACTTACTTCTCTGATTTTCCCATTGACATCAAGGCGTTCTTGAGGATTTGATGTACCCAATCCTAAAAATCCATCTTGGTTAATTCTAGCCTGCTCTACACCTACTCGAAAGAATTTATGTTGACCTATATTATCAATTTCATATAGCTTTCCTTCACCACCTCTTTTAATAAGAAAAATATCGTCAAGACTATTGTTAGGTGTATCAAGATTTATGACAAACCCTTCATTTTTATCCCCAGCAACTTTAATTTGACTATAGTAAGAATGGTTATCTTCTTGTGAAAATCGCAACTCGTTCTTTCCAATTGGGGCGGATATTTCAACTTGGGTTTCAGGTCTTATATTATTAATTCCTACATTCCCATTTCCTAAAATAGTCATACGCTCATTCGCAGAAGTAGGTTCAGAGGTAGCAGTATGAAATGATAAATTGGTGTAGGAGGCAAGGTAATTCCGAGTTTCGCCGTCGATCTCCTTATGCCCAAAAACCTTACTGTTCGCATCAAAAAATGTAAATCGCTCCTCATTATTGAGGTATTGTTTTATTGTAAATTTGTAAAAACTAGGATTAGATAAAGATTCTAATTGGATACCTGCTCCAGTAGTTGTCCTGATGGTCAACATCTCACTAGGAGATTCCGTCCCGACCCCAATTTTTTCACTGACTAGGAGGGTTCCATCTACGTCTAATTTTTCTACTGGAGTTTCATCGCCTACTCCGACATTGTTGTTTTCATCTACTTTGATTTGTGCATAAGACAGTGTTGTCACTATACAAAAAAGGCACACAAATAGCGCTCTCATAAGATTCTATTTAAGGTAATTAATAATTGGTTTAGGTGTATACAATGGTAAGACTTAGACTACTCTAAATCAAACAATTGGTACAATACATACAGAAGGAAACATTGGTTATCGTGAATGTGATCTTCTTAGATGCAATATACAAAAAAGTTAGGAAAAATGTGGGTTTATTGTTGTCAATATTTTTTAATTGTTTAAACTGAAACACTAAAATATTTACTTTTATTTATTGTCAAGTCTATAAAAAAATGT
>JARGNR010000056.1:0-933 GCA_029212405.1 Saprospiraceae bacterium | reverse complement strand
ACCCAAAAATATATTGCACTTGATATCTTATCCTACTTTCAAAAAAAATTAACATTTCCGATATTAAAACTCATGAAATTGATGATTAAGTCAACATGATAAACTTAAGATTCTAAAAATTTTAATAGATATTCCAATTATCAAGTAATTAATCTTCAATTTTACAACTTATCGGATTTTCAAAAATCAAACTTTTCTATCCTTGATAAAACATTAATAATCAAAATACCAAAATGTAATTAGCCTTTATGTTCTATTGAAGTAAATTGGTATCAATTTGCATAATATTAGCACTTTTAATTAAACAATTTACATCAAATAGCATAAAGAATACTATCATTTGTTATAACATAATCCCCTCCATTCATCCACAATTTATAATAGTTACTAAAATCATATTCTTCTAACAGCAATTCTGACATAATATGATAAATGACTTGAAAATTATTGGTAAGCCCATATAGTGCTTCATGCAGACCTTCAAATCCAAACTCAATTTTTTTATCTGAATCAATTATACAATCTCCTAGGGTAACTATTATTTCAGAATGAAATGGGTTATTGTATTTAATTTCTTTAATTAACTCAATATTGTCCAATCGCCTATATTTTAATTTACTTAAAGTATCCACTCCAGATTTTTCGCCAAATTTTTTAAATAAATTAATTATATTCTCAATATCTAATTTAACTAACATCAACAAATTTGTTGATGAACATTTTAAGTTGTCTTCTTTAAAATGTTTTTCTGGAAAAATGATTTCCAATACTCTTTCTTTAATAAATTCACTATATTCAGGAATTACGTCAAAAGCTTTGACAATATCTGTTTCTGTAGGTTCTTCAATTAGCATAGTATAGAAAATTGAATAATCAATTTCACTTTGCCCTGTCCAATATTCATTCCATAATTTCAATATATCATTCATTATC
>JARGNR010000199.1 GCA_029212405.1 Saprospiraceae bacterium | reverse complement strand
AAGAAATTCTCAATAGATACATCAAAGACAAAAAACAATCTGATTTTATTCTAAATGTTATTACCTCTCCAGATGAGATAAAACAACATGTTCAAGCTAGAGAAGAATTAAAGCGTGTAAATAAAAGACTAAAAACTATCGGTTCAGAATGTGGAATTACGCAACCTTTAACAAGCTACGTCGCAAGGCATACTTATGCTACCATTGCTAATGAAGTGATTTAAAAACGTATGTTAAAATGATTTGTAAGTAGTTAAATATCAATTGAAGTATTTTTTAAGGAGCATAGCCAAATCTACGCGACGAAAAAAATACTATAAGTTGTTGTTCAAGGACTTGCATCCCGTCAAGTCGGGACAGGATAGGAATTAACAATATGTTTTTAAATCACTTCAATACTAAGGATATGCCATTGTCAGTAATATCACAATCATTATGACACAAAGATCAAAAGATCACAGCTATTTATCTTGCACAACTCGGGAATGATGTAATTGATAGATATAATGATTTTGTCATTGATATTGATTCTGATAAATATCTATTTCAATTGAGTTCATTACAAAATGAAATGAGTAAAAATAACGAACGTTTTTTAGATTATTGAATCATTGGAAAAAAACTGTTAGAGAAAAAGCAACTTTCTGACATGTGTAAAATTATCTAAAGAACTGGAGCAATATTTGCCCTATTTTGGTGTTAATATCATTGTAATCAAATACATATATATAAATGTCGTACTATTTTATATAAAACATATTTATCATGAGACAATTCAAGTATGCGTTTGTTGTCTTACTTTTCTTAGCTGTTGTTAGTTGTGAAAAAGAAGAAGCATCAACTTCCAAAGCCAAAGAAAATCTGGCGAATAAGAATTTATTAGAACAATATTACACCATTAAAAATGCAAATAAGCAAATTTTGAAAAGACAGAATGCAATTGAACAGGAATTGCGTGATGTATTTGAAGGCTTTGTGCAAAGAGAGGTGATAACAACGGACTTTATACTTGAGACAGGTTTTCCATTATGGGATTTCATTGAAATAAGAGAGCTATCAGATCAAAGTATAATAATACTACCTACAGCTATTGATGAAACATGCGATATTACAGGAGTCTGGTATTACTACGATGACTCTAATGAAAGTAAAATTTATTATGATCGTAGAAGTGATTTTATTAATGACTCCCGAAATCAAACCGATGAGGATTATTACTGGAATAATGGAAATATCAGAGCTGGTTCTTTTTTACAGTATAAGAAGTTTCAATGCGGTGAGGTAGATAATGAAGCTGGTAATATTTATATAGAAACAAGGGATGATGATGAAGATTTTAATTATTCGGATAAACCTTGTAGAGATGGTCATTGGGTAGATATCCAAATCCTAGTTTATAATCCTGAAGACATTAATATAGTAGACCAAGCGATACACGCATTATTTTCTGATCTTAATATTATAAGACAGAATAATCCACAGTTATTAGCTATGATTCATATCATGGATGGTAATAATTTTGATGGACTAGCAGATAAAATCGATAATTATTTTATTGCCAATTCAATTATTGATAGTCCAACTAATAGGCAAATTATGTTGGATTATTTTGAGTTAAGAGGTGAACTTGCAAACCATGGAATTGGTAATAAAGAGGGGAAAAGCGGGATTTGGTCAGAATATGGACGTGGAGGTGATGATGGTTGGCATATCAGAACATTACAAGTTTGGGTGTGGTGTTGGGAGGACCCATTAGATTTTGATATTTCAACAGGTGATGGAGGCAATACAGCAGGAACAAATAACCCTAATGTCAAGCCCGATTGGTGGGAGGATGTAAAAGAACTTCAGGAATGTATAAGTGTAAACGATACTCATGATATAGATGGACATTCTGGAGGTAATGAAGATGCCAGTTTCACAGGAGATGTGGAGATGTGTAATAAATGGAATCAATACAAAGAAATGTGTTTAGGAGTTGACTTTGAGGGTGTATTTGCCAGCAACTATTTTCAAAATGATCATAGTGTACATACTAATCCTTGGTATATATGGGCTCAGTTAAAAGACGAAAATCCTGAACTGTTTGATGAAATTATATCCGGAACGGATTGTAAGTCGACTGAGGAGGTAAAGTATATTTTAGATGATATACGCAATGAGGAAGAGGAAGAATGCCTTAGAAATGCTGTAGCGGATTTTGAAGAAGAATATAATATTACATTGACTGATGAGGAAATAGGTTTAGTAATTGCAAGTAGCAGTTGTGACAGTAGTGTAGATGATGATATTTTTCATATTATCAACTGCGTTACAAAATCCAATGACTACATAACTGTGTTGAAAAATACAGTACCATGTGATAATCTAAATCCACCATTATCTATGAGCGAAGATTGCAAAAAACTTTCGAATATATTAGATTTAGTAGTTGGAGAAGATGGTAGTGACCCACACTGTGATATGTTGAATGAATTAGGAGCAGCAAAGAATGAAATTCAATATATTTGGGATTGCGATTTAAGTAGGATAGACCCTAGGACGGATGGCACATATCCCCTCGGACAAACAACCTTTGATTTGAGTACCAGTCAAATCAAATCCTATTTCAGTCCTTCATTGTGTGAAGAATCTTGTATAACTATATTGTCTGCTGTTATTCATGAATCCTTGCATGCTCAGTTCAAATCTATGGTATTGAACAAATTACCTGAGCCTGATCCATTCAATCATGTCTTTCCAACATATGAAGATTTTAGGCAAAAATGGTTTGAAATTAGAGATAAAGATTTCAATGGAATTGTTTTTGAACATAAGATTATGGCTGATTATTATGCAGAGGAGTATGCTAAAGCAATGCATCAAATGGTAGGTGTGGGAAATTGGGAAGATTATTTATTTTGGGCTTACGATGGCTTAGGTATTGATCCACCATTATTAATTGGCAAAAAGGAATGGGAAATTCATCAAGCAAATTGGAACTCGATAAAATCAGACGTAAATTCAAGTTTAAATTGTGAATAGTTATGAAAACTATCTTTTATTTTCTAGTAGTAGTACTTTTTTATGGTTGCACAGTTTTAAAGCAAACACCAATAGAAAAAGAGAACAATAAGCTATTGACTCAAAGGGAAATGGATTTAGCTGGAGCATTAGAGTTTATAAAACTTTATAACAAAGATTGTAACGGAGATTGCTCATTCAGAGTAAGCAATAAATTCAAGTATATTGACAATTGCTTAATGAAATGGGATTCTACATACTTTAAATCACTCGGTTTAAATCAAAATATTGTATGCTCGTATCCTGAACAGGTCTTTCGTCTGGAAAACTTTGGCAATATTTTTTTTACTTCTGATATTGAATCGGTAGATTATTTTTTTTCTCCTTTTTTACATAATTCCAAAAGAAATTTATTGGAAGGACAGGTTCTAATAACAGGAAAAACAAAAGTTAGTTTTAGTATAGTGATATTAAGAAATGAACTATACATGTCTTCGGATTATCATTACCCATTAGACAGCTGCTATTGGTAATTTTTATAAATAGAGATCAAGAATTAATCTTGATCTCTATTTTAATCTTAGGTAGTTCAACAAACAAACGTTTTTTAGTATTACTTAGAAAATACTAAATTCTAATAATTTTATCACAATAGATGATTTTATTTTTGTTCTTTACCACAACGAAAAATAATCCTGTCCCGCTAGTTGGTAGAATCGAGGAATAGCTATGTTTCAATGATTGAGTATGGATCATTTCACCCAATGCATTAAATATTTCTATCGATAAATTTTCTTTCAAGTGCAAATCATTATTAAATTGAATGTTCAATTCTTGCTTTGTTCCACTTGGGTTAGGGTAAATAGATATCCCTGTGTTCAAGGTCAAGTCTTCTACATTAGAAAGCACATCGGTAACATCATTAAGTATTTTACAGTCAAAAATTAGACATCCATCAGTATCAAATCGGGCTATAAGAATATCATTGTTTTCACTACGCATCCCGCCAA
>JARGNR010000055.1 GCA_029212405.1 Saprospiraceae bacterium | reverse complement strand
ACAGTGAGCTTTTGTAGAGTCTGCCTTTTTCATATGCCTTTGTGGTACACCATGAAAACTAAATAACACATGATCCATTTTCTCAATGTCATGTTTTCGAGCGTTATCCGCAAAAACCTTAATCAAATCTTTGTTGTCATAATAAGAATTGATCATTTTGAGACCTGGTATAACTTGTTCTTTACTTATGAGCCGCATTACTTCTTCATGAACTGAACCAGTAGTTGCAGAAGCATAATGAGGGAAGAGTGGAAAAACAATTATCTCATCTACATATGCTTTTTTAAGATTATTCAGTGCATTTTCAATGGAAGGAGACTGATAGCGCATTGCGAGTTCGACCAGATAATCTTCTCCCAATATTTTTTGCACTTCTTTTTGCAATGTGTATCCATATGTCTTAATCGGAGACCCTTCTTCCGTCCAAAGCTTTTTGTAGATTTTGGATGATGCACCAGATCTAAAAGGAGCAATAATTCCCCTCACCAAAATATTTCTAGGCAACCATGGAATATCAATCACTCTTTTATCCAGTAAAAATTGTTTTAAGTATCTATATACTGCACCTCGATTTGGATCATCAGGGGTTCCTAAGTTTACAAGTAATACGCCTTTTTTCATTTTTACTGTAGTCTGTTATAAAGTTCAATACCAAATACGGCGCAAAGTAAACACACAAATGGCCAAGCTGTTTAGGATTAAAGTAAAATTGATGTAAAAAATAATGTAAGCCGTTACCCGAACGTTATATTCGTGCATCATTTAAGAATAAAAAATATATAAAATGTCAAAACCTTTAATCTTAGTAACCAACGATGATGGGATTTTAGCACCTGGTTTAAAAGCCTTGGTAGGCGTAGCTTCACGTTTTGGAGAAGTGGTGGTGGTGGCACCTGATAGTCCACAGTCCGGACAAGGGCACGCGATTACATTAGAATCCCCTTTGCGATTGAGAAAGGTTCATTTTGATGATATTGATGCATATGAATGTTCAGGAACTCCTGTTGATTGTGTAAAATTGGCTAAAAACGTTTTATTAAAAGATCGAACAATTGATTTATGTCTATCGGGCATCAATCATGGAGCGAATAGCTCGATCAATGTAATTTACTCAGGAACCATGTCTGCGGCTATGGAGGCGAGTTTAGAAGGAGTCAATTCAATTGGATTTTCTTTGCTTGATTATAATTTTGATGCAGACTTTACTGCTGCAACAAGTATTGCTGAAACGATTGTAGAACAAGTTTTGGTCAATGGACTCCCACCTTGTAAGCTGTTAAATGTGAATATCCCATCTTTACCAGCTACCGAAATAAAGGGAATGCGAGTATGTAGACAAGGAAATGGCAGTTGGATAGAGGACTTTCAAGAAGGATTAGATCCACGTGGCGAAAAGTATTATTGGTTGACAGGAAGATTTGTAAATAAAGATCATGGAGAGGATACAGATATATGGGCCTTAGCCAACGGATATGTAAGTATTGTTCCTACAGGATTTGACTTAACTGTACATGGCGCGATTCCAAGTCTCAAATACCTTCAAGAATCTGCTTTTCAAAAAATAATGTATAAATGATTGATAAAAACTCTTTTTTTACTGGTTTGGTGATTGGAGCCATTGTTCCGGTCTTAGGATATATAGTAGTGGAATTTATATTTGGAATTCTTACGCAGATGGGATTGATGGAATATGTTTCAAGTTCGGGTTCTTCTAGAAGAATGAGGACATTGGCCTTGATTGGTATTTGCACCAATCTTATACCATTTAATATTTGTAGAAAATACAAGTGGGATGATACGATGAGAGGTATTGTCTTTCCTACCCTTCTTTATGTTGGTTTTTGGTTGTACCAGTACAGTGGAATTCTATTTTAAATGAAATATTATATCATAGCGGGTGAGCCATCAGGCGACCTTCATGGATCGAATCTTATGAAGGAAATAAAACGACTTGATGGAGCAGCTGAGTTTATGTTTTGGGGAGGAGATCATATGTTGGCTCAAAGCAATAGTATTGTTACTCATATTCGAGAAACCTCTATTATGGGGTTTGTTGAAGTAGTGAAAAAAATTAATCGAATTTTGTCTTTTTTCAAAACTGCAAAAAAGACAATTGAAGAATTTCAGCCGGATGTTCTTGTCTTGATCGATTATCCAGGATTTAATTTAAGAATCGCAAAATGGGCAAAAAGAAGAGGCTTTAAGGTCGTGTATTACATATCTCCTCAATTGTGGGCATGGAAAAAAGGAAGAATTAAAACCGTTAAGGAATGTGTTGATGAAATGATTGTCATACTTCCTTTTGAAGTGGATTTCTACAATGAAAATGGAGTTCAAGTACACTACGTAGGTCATCCATTACTACCAGTAATCCAATCGTTTATAAAAGATGTGGAGGTTACGAAAGGCATTAATTCAGGTAAAAAAGTATTGGCCATACTACCAGGAAGCAGAAGGCAAGAGATTGAATTTTTGTTGCTGGATTTCCTGAGAGCAGCTCGTCACTTTTCTTATGAGTATGATTTGTATATTGCCATGGCTCCTAACATTGAAAAAGAATTTTACAATACGATAATTGATAAAGCTGGGGTATCTGTAAATTTAGTAGAGAATGATACGTACACACTTTTATCAAAAGCTGACTTGGCTTTGGTAACCAGCGGAACAGCTACATTGGAAGCTGCCTTATTCAAAGTGCCACAACTCGTATGTTATAAAACCAGTAGCTTAAATTATGAGGTAGGGAAGCGACTGGTGCAGTTAGAAAGTATCTCTTTAGTAAATTTAATTATTGGCAGAAAAATTGTGCCTGAACTTATTCAGCATGAGGTAAATGAACAAAAAATTGTAGCTCAAATGCATGAAGTCATACAGCAATCCGACCAAATACAGCATGATTATGTGGAACTACAGAAATTATTGTTTGGTCAAGGAAATCCAAGTGCAAATGTAGCTCAATTGATTATCGCATGCAGCAATGAATAGTTGAACGATCTTATTATCGATATTCAAAATAGATATTGAATATAATTTTACAAAAAGGGGGGGCACATAATACCAGATAGTGTTTTCCTATGGAAGCGTTCTGTTTTTTTAGTCAAAAGGTGAAAGAAAGTAACCTTATAAATATCAATAAATAGTCCTAAATTTGGACAAAATTAATGTCAAGTTTATTATGAAAAATTATATTTTAAGTTTAATGGCCCTTGTGTGCTTCAGTATTTCAATAGTCTCCTGTGGTAATAAGTCAAAAACAGGTTCAGAGGGTACAAAATCTGAAGTCGTTGACAAAACAGGAAAGGAATATGTGTCTGCCTATATTTGTCCCATGCACTGTAAGGGAAGTGGAAGCGATAAAAATGGAGTATGTCCAGTCTGTGGAATGGACTATGTGAAAAATAAAAACTATAAAGGAACAGCACATGATCATGATGGACACGATCATGAAGGACACGATCATGGAGATCATGATGGTCATAACCATGATGGGCATGATCATGGAGATCATGAAGGGCACAATCATTAAGAAGTCATTGGGATTTATTACTTAAGAAAGGTTTAACGCCATAATTCTTTTGTAAACGATGAAAATTTCTAGGAATAACTGTTTAAGAATGAACCCTTAGAAAGACTTTCTGGTTATTATCGTATTCATAAACCAATATGGTACTTTGTCTTTGAATGAAGGACAAAATCATTTTTATTAAAAATGCGCTAGGTTTGTGCACCAGAAATTACAAAAGATTAAGAGTTAGGGATGATAAAGAAGTATCCAAAAGATATATTTGAGAAAGTTGAGTTTGATAAAGTACTGCTTTTGGTAGAGAATGCATTGCTGGGTGAAAAAGCTATTGAGTATTTATATCAAGAAAAATTTCAAACCGATATTCACCTGATCCAAATGAAACTGGATCAAGTGGATCAATGGTCAAAAGCAACGGCAGATGGAAATGCAATTCCTTTGGAAAATTATGAAAGTATAGAATCGGACATTCCATTGTTGAAAAAAGATGGATATGTATTATCTGTAGATGCGATACGCAGGATATATAAAATGATTCATCTCGCAAAAATTCTCATTGAATTTTTTGATGACCATACACGCAGAAAAGCCTATCCTTTAATTTTTGATATTTATAATAGGGTAGAGATTGATCCCGACTTATTAAAAGAGATCGATAGAGTGTTAGATGATCGTGGTGAAGTCAGGCCAGACGCATCTCCAGAACTTTTGAAAATTCATAAAGCTATTCGTAGCAAGGAACGTGAGTTAGATAATGTTTTTAGTCAATCATTAAAGCGTTATGGTGGAGAAGGTATGTTGGCAGATACCAATGAAAGCCTTCGGAATGGTAGAAGGGTACTCACTGTAAGTGCTGAATATAAAAGACGAATAAGTGGAGTGATTCACGATGAGTCAGCTACTGGAAAAACCGTTTATATTGAGCCTTCTGAAGTAATGCCGATCAATAATGCCATTTTTAACCTTTATACAGATCGGAAAAAAGAGGTATATAAAGTACTTAAAGATCTTTGTGCACAAATTAGGCCTTATGCGGAGGAGTTAATGACGATTGAATCGGTATTGATCGAGTTGGATTTAATTCGTGCAAAATCTAGAGTAGCATCTACCATGGACGCGGAAAAGCCTCAATTAATAGATCAACCTCATTTTGGGTATAAAAAAGCATATAATCCCTTATTGCTATTAAAGAATAGGGCGATCAATAAAGAAACCATTCCATTTAATTTAGAATTACATGGAGCGAATCGGATGCTTGTATTGAGTGGTCCCAATGCTGGTGGTAAATCTGTAACCATGAAATCTGTAGGCTTACTTCAGATGATGGTGCAATTTGGAATGTTGATTCCAGCTGACCCCAATTCTAAGATTGGAATATTCAAAAGGATATTTACAGATATTGGAGATCAACAGTCTTTGGAAGATGATTTGAGTACCTACAGCAGTCGGTTACAGAATATGAAATACTTTCTGGAAAATGCAAATGAGGATACGCTGGTTCTTATTGATGAATTTGGGAGTGGAACAGATCCCAAAATTGGAGGAGCAATAGCTGAAGCCATTTTAAAACAGTTGAACTATCAAAAAGTCTTTGGAGTAATTACGACGCATTATTCAAATCTAAAATATTATGCGTTTAAGACAAAAGGTGTAGTAAATGGTGCGATGGAATTTAATAAAGCCAAATTAGCACCAACGTACCAACTAATCATTGGTAAGCCAGGAAGTTCGTTTGCTTTTGAGATTGCAGAAAAGTCAGGATTGAGTAAGAGAGTGTTGAATTATGCAAGGCATAAGACTGGAAAAAATGAGAAAGCGATAGATGAATTGTTGACGAATTTGCAAGCGGAGAAAAAAGAGGTTGAAGATCGTATGGAAATTCTCTTAAACAAAGAGGATAAGGTGGACAAAATGATACGATCGTATGATGAGTTGTACAAAGAGTTAGAATTCAGAAGAAAAAAATTAAAACTTCAACAGAAAGAGGCTAAATTAGTAGAGATCAGCTATGAAAATCGTGAGTTGGAAAATGCGATTCGTGAAATCAAGGAGGCTAAAAACTTAGAAAAGGCAAAGAAAGTTGCTAAAAAACACAGAGAATCTAGAAAGTTGGTCCAGTCAGAAGTAGAAAAGTTACAAGATGAAGTATACTATGGAGATAATGCGACTGTAGATAAAGAACTGAAGGAAGGAAGTTATGTTCGAATGCGGTCAGGAGGAGGGACCGGTCAGATCGTTTCATTAAATAAGAATAAGGCTACCATACAAATGGGTTTTTTGAATATGGAAGTGCCTTTGGGTGAATTACTGCCATCGGGTGCACCTATAGAATATCGTTCCAAATCTGTCAATACAGAAGGTGTTGTCAGATCATCCAACTTTGAAAGTAAATTGGATATTAGAGGATATACTAAAAAGGATGCAGAGGCCTATGTTCAAGAGTTTATGGATAAAGCCATCATTAATAATGCAGCACAACTGAAAATAGTCCACGGTAAAGGTAGTGGGATTTTAAAAAAAGTAGTCTTGCGCATAATTCGTGAGTATAACGATGTAAGAGAATATTGGCATCCAGAAGATGAAATGGGGGGAGACGGGGTGACTTATGTGGAGTTATGATTTTGTGTAGTAGAATTCAAGGTTTTTGCAAAAGGGAAATGGTCATTGGTCGTAAATTCTAGTTTTGGTAAACTATATTCATCAACTTAAGGGTTTAATTGATATACTCAATAAATAAAAATCAGATGGGGAGATCGTTATCATTAATTATTCTAGCAATTGGGGTCGCTATGATTCTCATTCAGCTGTATAAATTTTTTGTATCTATTAACAGTAGTTCTTCAAAGAGAAGAAAAGACGTTGAGGAACTAAAGCTTAAAATAGCAGACAAGGTGAAACAGTTGGTACCAATGACATCCACCGAATTAGAATTACTTTCAATAAATCAAAGTGAAGTTTCATTATCCAGGGGGATTAATTCTGAAAAAACAGGATCCTTTACTTCAATTTATCAAGAGCCTTTATTAGCCTATGGATACAAGAGGTACAATTACCTTGAGGATACCAGTATTCTATTAGTAAGTACGGCTTCTGATGATTACATCTATATGTCAGAAGGCCCATCCACTCAAGTCTATCTAAATAATAATAAATTAGGAGTCATAGATGCAGAAGGCAATCTTTTTGATCCTGTGTCAAAAAAACAACTTGCTCGCATTGAAGCAGATCAAATATTAAGTTCTCATCCTGTTAAAATCGGAGAGCGTGAAGTCGGAGAGGTTGTAAACTTAAGACAGAATGAATCACCTAATCCTAGGGTGTATCAATTTTTGGAGCCGATGAATGAACGAGAAGAACATATCTTCAAAGCATTGACGTTTTTGAGTTTGATTGAAGAGAGTGTTTAATACTCGTAGGTGGGAAATTTGGTAGAAATTTTGATGATAGCTTGTGATTAATAGGGTATATACAACGAATAATCTTTAAAATTCGGCGAACAATATATTTCATTTGGCGGTTATAAGTGAAGTTGTTACATTTGGTTGATAATTTTAATACATATGAGTGTTTTAGATACAGTAAGAGTTGTTATTTATAGATTTCATGAAAAGGGATTGGAAATCTTTCTAGTTAATTCTGATTTGGAGAATGATCCTGATATTTGGAATTTGCCGAAAGGAAAACTTGGAACAACACATCCAACTTCTTACATAGATTCCATAGAATTAGAATCTCAGGAAGATGAAAAAGGTAGAAAAGTTCAGACATTAGCTGTTGAAGGAGAATGGCACGATATACCTTCTTTACGAGGAATGTTGAAGCATGACATGAAATTGGTGAAATCCAAATTAATTGAAGTAGCTCCAGAAATGGAAAAAGGTGGATTTTTTGCTGTAAAAGAAGCATTTAAAAAAGTAATGCCAGAGGAGTACAAGGCATTGAAGGAACTAAAAAGTATATTAAGAGATCGAAATTTAACTAAATATATATAAATTTCATTTTTTGAGTCACAAATCCAATGTTTACAACGTTATATATAATACGATAAGCAATAGTCAGAATTTAGTAAATTAGAATATTAGAATTTAAATCAATTACATATTCAGATTTATTTTAATATGTCCCATTTTATGGCTATTTTAGCGCTGTAATAGACGGTAGTTTACATTTTTTAAGAAAATTTAAAAAAGTTTGATCTACAGAGACAACTATTCGGTAGTTTCAAACGTATATTATATAATTATAATCATTATTTTATAAATACCCACTCATGAACATTTTATTAAACGCATTAAAGGATTTCTTTAGATCTCTTTTTACAAGATCAAAGAAAATCGTCAAGCTTCCACAAAATGAGGAAGAATATGACGGATGGCTCGGAGTATAAGTACTACTTATTCTCCGGACCTATTACAGTATTGTCACTCCCCAACCATTCTTTATTAGATTTCGTCTATCTTAGTAAACTATTAATAGATAAATTTAATAAAGAATGAGAGTATTTATTTGCCTATTATTTTTCACGCTATTTTCTTGTTCTTCTTCTGATCCATTAGCAGATAATTCTTGTGTGGGTTTAGAAATTGATGCATCAAAATTTGATTCTCCGAATAATTTTGGAATCAATCTAATAGAATATGTTTTAGATGAATCGTGTTTGCATGTATCTTTAGGTGTTTCTGGATGCGACGATGACCATGAAATCGATTTAATTACTAATGGCGTGCTTTTCTCTTCAGATCCTTTATCCTTCCTTGTTTTTGATTTTTATGATCATTCTCCACAATTATGTGAAGCCTATTTTACTCTTGAAAGAGAATTTGATTTAAGTAAGATTAGAACGATTACAAATAAAGATGTATCAGTTCAATTCCGAAATAGTACTATATCCATTGTTTTTGAAAATTAAAACCAACGATTTTCAAATAAGGTACGTCTTACCTAATATATTCAAGTTTTGAATCTTTGCAGAATTTTTGGAATTAAAAATATTAAAAGTAGAAGTAGGAAGTTAGATTGTTAGCCAATAAAAAATATATAAGAATTATTAATGGATGTAAAGCCAATGATCGGCGATGCCAAGAGGAATTGTATAAAATTTTTTTTGAGAAAATGCTTTCCATGTGCCGGAGGTATACACAAGACGAGGACCAACAGCTCACTATTATTAATGATGGATTTTTAAAAGTATTTAAGAAAATAGACACTTTCAAAGGGGAAGGTTCATTCGAAGGATGGGTAAGAAGATTGGTTTTCACCAGTTTATCAGATTATTTTAGAAAAGAAAACAAGTATTTGAAGTTCATGATATTTGAAACTCCAGATTCTGTATTAAAAAGTGAATCTGAAGAATCATTGTATTATCAGGATATTATTAATCTTATCGATTTACTGCCTGGTAAAACGAAGGTGGTCTTCCAAAAATATGCCATTGAAGGCTATACACATAAAGATATTGGAATTGAATTAGGTATAAGTGAGGGAACTTCAAAATGGCATTTATCTGAAGCCCGGAAAAAGCTTCAAAATTTATTGAAAGAAAGAAATATATATAACAGCAATGTCAAATAAAACAAATAAAACGATCCAAGATAGAGGGTGGGAGCAAATGCACGCCATTCTTGATAAGGAGATGCCTGTCAAAAGGAAGCGAAGAGGACTCTTGATTTGGTTTTGGGTTGCCGTCTTAACTGGACTTATTTCTATCCCTGTTTTGTGGCAATTAAGGTCTTCAGATGAGGATAAAGAGGATAATCCGATACAATTTGCATTATCTGAAACCAAAAGTACTCTTCTTGAGAATGATTTAGAAAGTATACCCCAAACTCAACAAGTGGCACATGCAAAAAATACAAGTCCACAGGAAATTGAAGGAAAACATAATGACGTAGAAAATTCTATAACAGATGTACGGAATACATCGGCTTATTCAACATCAAAAACTGCAATCAATTTTCCTAATTCTAAAACGGATATATCAAATGACATAAAAGATAAATTCAAAGAACCTTCTATCAAAACGTATAACACCTCAATAGTAGAAGATCATAAGTATGAATTAAGTAACAAAAAACTAGGAATAAGTACCAATAAAAAAGAAATAAGTACCGACAATCAAGAGGAGAACTTCAATACGAAGCATTCAACGTTAAAAACGTTAACTAATGAGTTGAAAAAGCTTGAAGATGAAGAGCCTTCTCCTATCTCTAGCGAGATTAGATCTGAATTAAGTCCTCTTGTAGCCTTAACTTCACGTTTGATTCGACCTATCTTTTCTAAACCGAGAGAAATTAAAGAAATTGAACCAGAAATTATTGAATCAGACAAAAATGAATTAAGCCCTTATCTTCTAGCATTGGGAATGTATCAATCTAGTCCTAAAATAAAAGGGTATGGTCTCGGAGCAGGTGTATCGTATGGTACTTCTAAACAAAGTATTTACGTTGAGGCTTCTTACTTAAATTCTGCTATTGAGAGCAGTAGTATTAATTCAATTTCTAGTTCTAAAGGAGATGTTTTCCCATTTCAAGATGATGTTAGTTTTGCAGGGAATGAAATTGAAATCGAATCTTTGGATGGAGATTTGAGTATTTCAAATTTCTCTACGATAACTACGAGCACACGTGAATGGGCTATTGGAGTTGGAGTAAGAAGGCAAATTGTTGGAAACTTAAATTTCGATGTAGGACTAACATATAAAAATTTACTAAGAGCTTCGAATACTGCTTTTTCTGTAAATTTTGATGTTCCTATTGGCCTCAATGAAATGCAAAGTGTAATTATTAATTCAAGAGACTTATTTAATAATGGAGCTTATTCTGAATTTGATTTAGTTCCTCATATAGGGTTAGAATACAACATGTTCAATAATTTTTACATGGGTATATCCTACCATCATGGACTAAAAAACTTAATCGAAAATACCTCTTTAGATAATTTGGTGAGTCAGAGCGAAAATGATGAAATTTTTAGAAGATATGCTTCTGCAAAAATTAGATACCAATTCTAATTCAATATGTTATCATAGATCGAAAGATAGCATAAATGCAAGAAGAATTGAAACACAACTAGAAATTGCTTGATACGTGGTGGTTAAAGGTGTAATCTCTCTTTTCTATCCAGTAATACTTCGTCAGACTCAACTCTGTCTTCATCAGGAACGCAACAATCCACTGGGCATACTGCAGCGCATTGAGGTTCTTCATGGAAACCAACACATTCAGTACACTTATCTGGAACAATGAAATAGAA
The DNA here is from genome assembly GCA_029212405.1 of Saprospiraceae bacterium. GTDB lineage: Bacteria > Bacteroidota > Bacteroidia > Chitinophagales > Saprospiraceae > CAJXUU01. The sequence continues at coordinate 32,713 of JARGNR010000055.1, read as the reverse complement.
ATCGTCCATTATTGGGTTCTGAGGATCGTTTACACCGACTACTTCATTTGTTTCTAAGGTATACTTGCCTGTCACGCCTGTTCCATCAGACATTTTCCATTCAATCCCTCCTTCGTAAATTGCATTGTTTGGACATTCTGGTTCGCATGCTCCACAATTTATACAGTCGTCTGTGATAATTATTGCCATTGTAAATCTCTTTTATATATCTTCTAAACCCAACAGTTTACAATAAGGTTTAGTTTCAACATGCAAATGTATATCCAAACAATCGAAATTCATAATTTTAGAGGACTATGAACCTATTAAATCTTCTAATGATAACCATTGCATAATTTAGCCATTAAGAATGTATAGGTTTGGCAATGATGAAAAGTTCATGCCCTTGTCTTGGAGTGATAGAATTGTAACATTCTTCCAAGGTTACAATCTCAAGATAGGAGGAAAATAGCGAATCATATTCATGGATCAATCCTCCAAAAGGAGGTCCTTCAAAAGGGAATTCAATACCAAATAATACGCCAGCTAACTTTCCATTTTCATCCAAAATTTCTTGCACTTTTTTTAAATATTCAGTTCTTCTATTGGGGTGAATAGCACAAAAAAATGTTTGCTCTATAATGAGATCATAGGAATCAGAACAATCAAAAAAGTCTCCATGGATTAGGTGAGAATCTGGAAATTCAGGGCATCGTTTTTTTAAATTATATAATGCTTCTTGGGCAAGATCACAAACAAACACATTTTTAAATCCTTTTCTGAACAAGTATTCAGCTTCATGTCCATTACCAGCACCAGGAATTAATATTTTGATATTTTTATCTTGTAATTGGTCGATGTATTCTTTTATTGGCGTTGTCACATTGCCTGTATCCCATCCCGTTTTTTTATTTTGATATCGAGAAGACCAATATCTTTCAGTAAGAAACTCAGGCTTATCTAATATATCTTCTTGACTGATAAATAAAGGAGAAACATAGTTTCCATCTTTTGTTGTAGGGTGATTGTCAAATAGATACTGAATACTGGATTTTCCTTCTTCACCAATATTTGCTGAAAAATCATTAACATAAAGATTGATATGAGAACGCATGACATCTTCATCCATTTCTTGAGCATGCTCTTTGATGTAGGTTATGCCAGAATTAGGATTGTTTAATGCATAAGCAACACTTCTCGCAATCACGCGATCAATTTTTTGTCTAAGTTCTTCAGTAAACCTTCTTCTAGTTACAATTCCACCCAATGGGATTGGAAATCCTGTTTTCTCTTCCCAATGCTCACCCAGATCACAAAGTTGAACTAAACCTTTGTCTTGAAAAGTAAATCTATTTTCGTGAATAATCACACCTGCTGAAACGTCTTCTTCTAGAATGCTTGATTCAATGTCAGAAAATAGAACCTCTTTTTTATTAGAGATTTCTGGGTATGCATAAGACAGTAAAAAGTTGGCTGTAGTGTTTTTGCCTGGAATCGCAATAGATGTATTGATCAATGCATTATCCGAAAGCTTATTTTTTGCAATGAGCAATGGGCCACATTTACGACCTAAAGCACTGCCCGCATTAAGCAATTGATAGGTCTCTGTTAATTGAGTATATGCATTGAAGCTTAATTTTGTAATGTCGTACTTATCTTCATGTGCGGATTTATTCAGTACTTCAACATCGGCTAGGTGGATTTCAAAGCGAAGACCTTCTGTATCTATTCTACCAGATACGATAGGTTCGAACATAAAAGTGTCGTTGGGACAAGGGGAGTATGCAAATGATAATTTCATATCTATAAAACGCGAAGTAGATTAAGTTGTTTAATTGCTTACTTTTGCAAATTGGAACGCCTGCAAAGATAAAGGGTGTTGTGGTTATTAGTGCGTATCTACGTGGAATTAATTTAGATGGAAAATGAGGAAAAGAAAAGAAATACATATTCAGGTTATTTATGAGGATAACCATTTGATTGCAGTAAATAAACCAGCTGGGGTACTGGTACATGGAGATGAGACTGGAGACTTCACTTTAGCAGATGCTGTGAAACAATATATCAAAGATCGATACAATAAGCCAGGAGATGTTTTTTTAGGTGTGATTCATAGAATCGATCGACCAGTGAGTGGGGTGGTACTCTTTGCCCGGACAAGTAAGGGCTTACAACGAATGAATAAGTTATTCCAAGAACGGAAGGTAACAAAACAATATGTGGCGATTGTAAATAAAAAACCAAATCCTTTAGAAGGAACATTGACCAATTATTTGATTAAGGATTCGAAGAAGAATGTAGCTAGAGTGCATAAAAGTGATAAAAAAGGAGCCAAGAAGTCAATCACACAGTACAAGCTCATAGCGGGGTTGAATGGATATTTCCTCTTGGAGGTGACACCCATTTCTGGTAGACCACACCAAATTAGGATTCAATTGGCTAATCATGGATGTCCTATTGTCGGAGATTTAAAGTATGGATATTCACGACCGACACAAAACAAGAGTATTTGTCTGCATTGTAATGTGTTGTCATTTGAGCATCCCATAAAAAAAGAACATGTAGAAATTGAGGCAGATATGCCCTCTAAAGAGTATTGGAGTTTTTTCGTTTAACACAAATTGGATTATAGGTCTTTTTCTTCCAGTGCTTTTGAAAGTTTGGTGGTAAGAATTTTAGGATTGGCTTTTCCTTTTGCTTGTCCCATGACTTGACCCATAAAGAAGCCCAACAATCCTTTCTTACCATTCTGATACGCTTTTACTTTATCTATATTTTTTGATAAAATTGAATCAATTAGGTCGTCAAGGAAATCTTGGTCTTCGCTCTGTATTAGATTTAGGTCCTTCGCCACCTTCTCCAAATCCATAGGTTCAGTAGATTTTAGTACCAACTCTGACATAGCGTTGAGTCCTGCAGACTTAGAAATTTTTTCACTATCCAGAAGAAGTATAAACTTTGAAATATTATCGACTTGCATGTCATCTAATACCTTGTTGTTTTCTTGGCAAAAAGGGAGCACTTTGTTTATTATAAAACTACTTAAGGTTGATGCATGGTGTTGATCTTTTGAAATTTGGAAATTCCGAAAAAATTGAACTGTACCTTTATCTCGACTTATAATTTCCGCATCGTATTCTGAAAGATGGTGTTCATCTATTAATAAGGTTTTGGCGGTCCAAGGCAGCAATTCAACTTGGGCTACAATATCATCAATATATTCCTGAGTTAATTGTAGAGGAGGCAGATCTGGATCGGGGAAATATCGATAGTCATTTGCTTCTTCCTTTGTACGCATTGGTTTTGTAGTTCCCGTTTCTGGATTAAAGAGAAGTGTATTCATAGTAATGGCCCCTCCCTGCTCTAGAATTTTAATTTGACGCTTTGATTCGTACTCTACCGCTGTTTTTGCAAATTTCTTAGAATTTACATTTTTGATTTCGTTTCTTTCACCGTATGTGGAGCTGCCTTTTGGCATTACGGATACATTGACATCACATCTCAGTGACCCTTCTTCCATATTTCCATCTGAAATGTCTAAGTATCTTACTAATTGCTGTAGTGCAGCAATGAAATCATGTACTTCTTGGGCTGATCTCAAATCTGGCTCTGTGACAATTTCTACCAGAGGTGTTCCTGCTCTATTGATATCTACCATGCTATAAGTAGGGTGGAGGTCATGAGAGTTTTTACCTGCATCTTCTTCCATATGGACATGGTGGATACGGACTGATTTTAATTGTCCTTCAGAATGAAATTTTAATATTCCTCCTTCACAAATAGGTAATCTATCTTGAGTGATTTGATATCCTTTCGGTAAATCTGGATAGAAATAATTTTTTCTGTCAAAACCATTGACAAGATTTATTTTTGAATTCAGGGCATAGGCCAATTTTATGGATGATTTTATTTGCTCCGTATTCAAAACAGGTAGAGTGCCCGGTAGTGCTAGGGAAACGGGACCTATATTGATATTTGGTGCATCGCCAAATTGGTTTTTATCAGAACAAAATGCCTTACTTTCAGTATTTAACTGGACATGCACCTCTAGTCCTATGACGGTTGTATATTCTCTCAAAACGTAATTTCTTTTCTTAATACAAGATTAAGGATATTATCGCAACCGTAATAACCGTAGAAATAAAAATAAATATATAAGCAATATTTATTATGATTTGTTTTATCAAAGTTTTGAAAAAGCCTTGTCGATAATACTTCTTTATACTTAAAAACTGAATGATAAATACGAACAGGATAGAAACTGCAGCGAATCCCTCTTTTAGACTTTCTCCAATTTGTTCAATATAGACATATTCGTTTATAAATAGATTTAGGCCAAATAACATGAATAATAGAGAATGACTGTAGAGGATCAATACAACATGTTCAACCAGGTAGTAGGAGCTTCTAATATAAAGTAGTTTCAACAAGAAACTGATAAGGACCACTGTAATAAATATCGCCCAGGTAATGTTTTTTACTGCGTATTTTATACCTCCAGCAGGATCTAATCGTACTCTAATAAATTGTCCTACTTTAATTTTATCCCAAAAGTCAACCACTTGATACTTTTTAAAAAGAGAGTCTTGGTCGAGGTGAACACCATCATAAGAAGAGATTCCAAAAGATTCAATCGACCTACCCTTGCTGGCAAAAAGGTTTACATTTTTGCCTAAGGTATCTGTTTTTAACGAACGTACCTTTCTAAATAAATTAGTTCTCATCGAATCAACAAATGGCTCATTTCCCTTAATGTCTAGGGTGTCGACCAAAGAATTAAATTCATCAAGCATCTTAGATCGTTCTGCATTGGAATATAATCTATCCACACCCATAGCGCTTTTTTCAAAATGCATGGTGAAAACAGAAAATGTGACAAGTGCAATTAAAGTGAAAATAAACAGTCTAGCAGGATTGACATAATACTTCCTTTTTCCTTCGATATAGGTTCTTGCCAATCTGGAAGGATGGAAGATATCTCTCACGGTATGTATAAGTCGACTGTCTAAGTTGAATACATTACTAATGGCGTCTTTTATCAATCGAAAGAAGGAAAGACGACTCTCTTTGTTGGACTGACCACAGTTAGGGCAAAAATATTCTTGCTGATCATCTACGCTTTCAGGAAAAGTAGTATCACAATTTAGACAATATGATTTGGGTAGTCTTTGAGTCATAGTTTTTCATATTCGTTTAATCAAGATAGCAAATAGCAACTACTCAGGTGTACTTATTCTATTAAAATTCAATAATTCGGGATGAATCCATTCTCTCTTGCTTCGGTCACAGTTTTCTTGGTATAGTAATTGCCTAATTAGATACAGATTTACATATGTACAAATATATTAATATGAATATTTGTAAATCTCAGAGAAACAATAATTAATACATTTAAAATAATTTAATATAAAATTATTGCAATTTATAAAACTCATAAAAAGGGGGAAATCCCGAAGAAAACTTTAAGTCATGAAAAAAAATATTGTAAAAATTTTGGTTCTTTTTTTCTCCCTTACGGTAGGGATGGGATCAAGTCTTAGTGCTCAAAATTACTTCAGCAAACCTGAATCAATTAAAAACTTATCAGACGCTGCAAAATATTTGTCTTCCACACTAGATCAATTGGAAGAAAACAATGAAGCTCAGTACAAAATCAATTCTGAGAAGCTTCGATTTATAAAAATCATACTTAAAGAGCTTAAGAAGAGCAATTCAGTACAAGAGGTTGCTGAAAAGCATTTGCCAAAAGAAGAGTCAAATGTTATCCAGCCTGCTGTCCGATTTATCGATACCAGTTTTGCAAATGTAACGCCTCAGAAATACATACGAACAGAAATATTATTCTTGATATCCTATTAATCAAACTCATAAATATTCATCCGACAAAAGAAAAAGTCTAATTATGAAAAATGTCGAACAAAAATTTTTAACAGTAATCAGTACAGCTACAAAAGCTATAATGATTCTATTGCTTTTCCTAGGAAGTACTAGCGTGAAAGCAGATATTATAAACCCCACTGCATCTATTGAAGGCGGCTATTATCCTGGTCAAACAAGTACAATAGTTGTAGACGTTAGTTTTGACTCTAATACGTCAGAATATGCTGACTTTATTGAAGTTAGATTAGTAGGACCAATTGCTGGTCTCAGTCTTTGGCATGGTGCTCCAACTCCATCTCCTTACATTGGATGTGGGTTGAATAAAGGAGATGAAATGACCGCTACAGGACCGGGATGGGGAAGACCAGGTTTTATTGCTGGTAATAGCCAGTGTGGAGCATTTGAAACGGGTACAACACATCAATTTGGAATTGATATCATTGCAGATGCAAATGTTTCAGGTTCATTTGGTATAGAAGTACGAATCGTAGGTGATGGCAATGGAGAGGCAGCAGCTTCAGAAGAAATAGTCTCACTGACCGTACAGCAAATTACCTGTATGATTATTTGTCCTGATGACATCATTATGACAGCACCTGCAAGCTCTTGTGCAACAATGGTGAATGTAGCTCCACCTACTTTGACAGGAATGTGTACCGCTACACCTCCTGGAGTAAGTGATTTGTTTCCTGTAGGTGAAACAGAAGTTAAATACCAAGCGATGGACGACAACGGTATTGCAGTGCATTGTGTAACATTGGTCACAATTATTGATGATGAAGATCCATTTGTATCAGGAGGTGGAAATATAGAGGTAGATTTAGGCCCAGGAGAATGTGGTTTTGTTATTCCTCAAAATTTTGCGGTGACAGAAAACTGTATTGAGCCAGAGGTGATGATCACTCAAAATGATGATCTTACTACTTTTGAAGAAGGAGTAAACTGTCCTGGAGGTACTACAAGTTATTTACGCGTATTTGATACTAATGATGAAGGAATCAATACTGAATTAAATATTGAAGAAATTTCATTTGGTGTTGCAGAAGCCTTCGGAAGTCCTACGGTTACTGTGAATGTCTATACCTTGGATGGAGTATTGTCCTATGCAAATATGGAATTGGTAGGATCAGGTTCAGAAGTGTTGCCAAATTTTCAAAATGGGTTATACTCTATTCCCGTTTCTGCAGTGATTGAAGCAGGTCAAGTCTTTGTAGTAGAAATTGTAGTACCAGGCTCTCAGTTTAATGGTGTAATTGTGGCTATGAATAATCATGGACAATCTGCACCTTCATATATAGCAAGTGATTTTTGTGGTGCTCCAGAACCTATTACCTTGGACCAGTTCAATTATGGAGCTTATGGCTCGATAATTCTTGTAGAAGGATATCAATCTTCATATGTAATTAATCCAGTAGGTAATTCACCGTTAATTGGAGATGAAGCACCAATAGGAGTAACCCAAGTAGATTATGAAGTGGTTGACGCGAGTGGAAATAGTACTTCGGTTAATTTTACGGTTACTGTTAATGGCTTTGATGATTTTATTAGTGCAATAGCATGTAACGACGAAGTACAAGTTTCTTTGGATGAAGAGTGTATGGAAATTGTTACTGCTGATATGATTCTTGAAGGGGGCCCTTATGCTTGTTTTGATGAGTATATTGTAGAGATAGAAGATGATGAAGGAAATAATTATGGCAATGTAGTAACAGGAGATAATATTGGACAAAATTTGACGGTCCGAGTTACAGGTCCTAATAATAATTCATGTTGGGGTAAGTTGATTGTTGAGGATAAAGCTCCTGCATTCCTGGATTGTATTGATGTAGTTACTACCTGTTTTGGAGATATCTATCCAGGTGCACCGATTGCAGAAAGAGTAACGTTTCCAGCATCGATTACTCAATTCAACGAAACGATAAGTGAGGGTGTTCCAAGTACAAATATGTATACTTTCCCAGTAAATGGTTTAGTAAAAGCTACCATTACAAATATTGCTGTAAGAGTAAATATAGCACATGATTCTATTTCTGAATTGAGTGCATCTATTATGGCTCCAGACGGAACCACTGCAGTATTGTTCATTAACCCTGGGCAAGGGTGTACTGATCCTAATATTCAAATCACATTAGATGATGATGCGTTTAATACAAACGTTGATTTGATTAACGCATGTTCAGGAATGTCTCCAGCAATAAGTGGAGCATTTCAGCCAAATCAATTGTTGAGTATTTTTGATGGCAATGATCCCAACGGAGATTGGACATTAATTGTATCAGATACTGAAAGTGGTACTGGAGGAACTGTCCTTGGGGCGGAATTAGTGATTTCTCAGTCAGGAGGTATTGTTACCTTTCCAACTGAAAATGATGTGATTGCACAAACTGAGGGTAATAATTCTTATACCGTGTTAGGAATTGATGGTTGTGGTTCAGCGTTATTGTCCTACAACGACTTGGAATTTGATCAAGACTGCTCCAGTCCTTATTCCAAGGTTATTCAGAGGTCTTGGTCTGCTGTAGATGAAAGTGGAAATACAAGTACAACATGTGTACAGAATATATACATATACAGAAATGGATTGGCAACATTAATGTTCCCTCCAAACTATGATGATTTACAAGAACCTTCATTATCATGTAGTGATTATGCGGATGCAGCACCTCCGACTTCAGTTACTGGAGCTCCATTTGGAGACTTGTGTGATAATGTTCAGGTATTCCCATATACAGATACACGAATTGATATTTGTGAGGGTTCCTATAAATTAGTAAGACACTTTGAGCTTCTTGAGTGGTGTTCAGGTGAAGTAGTAGAACACAACCAAATCATCAAAGTCTTAGACAAAGAAGGTCCCGTAGTGGAAGAGGTAGAAGATATAACTGTTTCAGCAGGAGAGTATGATTGCACAGCTGATTTCGTAGCAATACCACCAGCAGTGATTTCAGACTGTTCTTCAGAATTCACTTATGAGTTGTTTTATTTAGTAGCTACAGATGCAGGAGATCCTCCAGTAGACGGTGTATATTTTGATACCAATGTAACAGAGACTCCTTCAGGTAACTTTATAATTGCAGATCTTCCTTTTAATAGGATTTGGGCAAAATGGAGAATACATGATCAGTGTGATAATTTTACAGATGAGTATTTTACTATTACGGTGAATGATCAGGTGAACCCTATTGCAGTATGTGATGAATTCACAGTGGTTTCTATTGGGTCCGATGGGTACACTGAAGTCTATGCAACTACCTTTGACGATGGAAGTATTGACAATTGTGGGATTGTAGAGATGAGAGTTAGAAAAATGGAAGATGTATGTTTTAATAATACTACATTTGGAGATCGAGTGACTTTCTGTTGTGAAGAAGTAGGTGAAACAATCATGGTAGCGTTTGAAGTGACGGATATTTCTGGAAACAAAAACACATGTATGGTTGAGGTTGAGGTACAAGATAAATTGCCACCTTACATTACCTTATGTCCACCAGATATTACCCTTGACTGTCAAGCGGATTATGAAGATCTTTCGGTTACAGGAGAACCTGAGTACATTGACAATTGTGAAGTGATTTCAGTTACATATGTAGATGATGCTAATATAGATAACTGTGGGGAAGGGCTTGTACGAAGAACATGGACAGTAGAAGATAGAGAAGGATTAAAAGGGTCTTGTGTTCAAGAAATTACATTATTCGATGATGATCCATTTACTGAAAATGACATTACATGGCCATTAGATTATGATGCGTCTACGTGTAATACGGATTTGCAACCAGATAATCTTGGTGTGCTGTATGCATATCCTAGGTATGAAGATGATAATTGTAGCTTAGTTGCTACCGTTTGGGAAGATAAAGTGTTTACGTTTGTAGATGGTGCTTGTGAAAAAATATTGAGAGAATGGACAGTAATTGATTGGTGTAGATACAATGAAGCTAATCCAGTGCTAGGACAGGGGTTATATAAACATTTACAGGTAATTAAATTACTTAATCAAGAAGCTCCAGAGTTTACAAATTGTGCAGATGAAGAGGTTGAAGTCTTTGGCGACTGCGAAGGATTGGTGGAGTTTACCATTGAAGCAACAGATGATTGTACTCCTTCAGAAGATATTTATTATACCTATCAGATTGATGCATTCAGTGATGGTATAGATGCAATAGACTTTAATTTAAATGGGGAATCTGCTTCATTTAGTAGAATTCTGCCTATTGGAGAGCATACAGTGAACTGGACAGCAGAAGACAAGTGCGGAAATTTCACGTATTGCGAAATGAAATTGACGGTAGTAGATGGCAAGCAGCCAAGTCCGTATTGTCTAAGTTCGATAACTACAGTGGTCATGAACAATTCTGGATCAATTGATATTTGGGCCAATGATTTTGACTATGGAAGTTATGATAATTGTACTCCACAAGAAGATTTGATATTCTCTTTTTCTCAGAATGTATTGAATACAAGTATGACATTTACATGTAATGACATACCGAATGGGGTAGAAGAGCAAATTCAAGTAGAGATGTGGGTAACAGATGCTGCAGGCAACCAAGATTTCTGTTCTATAACATTGATTTTACAAGATAGTCAGGAAGATGTCTGTACAGGCGCTCCAGGATTAACAGCAGGAATAAGTGGGTCACTAAGAACGGAGAATTTCAACTATGTAGAAGATGTAGAAGTTACTGCTTTTAGTCCGACCTTAGAGGTGAATGAAAAAGTGATGACCAATAATCAAGGAAAATACTATGCTACAGAACTGCCTAAAGGAAGTGGATACCGAGTGAAAGCGTTCAAGAATGACGATTTACGAAATGGAGTATCTACGTTGGATTTGGTTTTAATTCAAAGACATATACTTGGATTAACAGAATTGGATAGCCCTTATAAGATCATTGCTTCTGATATCAATAATGACGGTGAGGTGAAATCATCGGATTTGGTATCCATGAGAAAAGTAATCCTTGGAATAATTGATGAATTCCCTAACGGGCAGACGTCATGGAGATTTATGCCAAAGGGGACAACATTCCCAGATGTGACACATCCTTTCCCATTCAATGAGGAAATCAATATAGGACAATTGAATACCTCTATGATAGGCCAAGATTTGATGGCAGTTAAGATTGGTGATGTCAATGGAAATGTGGTAACTAATCTTGAAGCAGGTATTATCGCTGAGAATAGGTCATCCAAACGATTTATGATGGAAGTAGAAGACTTAGATGTAAAAGATGGAGATCGTATTTACGTGCCTGTGTATGCAACTGGAATCAAAGACTTGTTGGGATATCAATTCACATTGAATATGAATAATGCTGAATTTGTGGATGTAGAGTCTAATCAATTAGAAGTGAATGCAGAGAACTTTGGAGTATACGAAGACTTGGTTACCATGTCTTGGAGCTCGATAGATGGAGTAGAATTGAATTCAGAGGAACCATTATTTACATTGATATTAGATGTGTATGCTGATACTGAGGTGAGTAAGATTTTAGATCTGAATTCTGATGTGACTTCAGCGGAAGCGTATGACTCAAACTATGGGGTATATGACGTAGAGTTGGGAAGCAGAAATAGTATTGTCAATGAAAATAAGTTTGCCGTTTTCCAAAACAGACCTAATCCATTTATGGAGAGTACAAATATTAGTTTTTACTTGCCAGAAGCAATGGATGTAGAGTTGGTAATCACGGATGTAACAGGACGATTGGTATCTAAATCTGTCAGAGCATTCGGATCTGGAAAACAAAATGTTGAAATAAAATATAGTGACTTGGGTACTTCAACGGGTGTATTGTATTACACAGTGAAGGCGGGAGAATTTACTGCCACCAAGAAAATGATTAATGTTAGATAAGACGACAGATTTTTTGTAATTAGATGAGAGCCCTTCTGCATTCGTGGAAGGGCTTTTTTGTATCTTTTATGTTTAAATAGTCTTGAAATGAGTTGTATTACAAATAAAAGTGGGCATATAAGTTTGATTTTATACACCCACTTTATCATCTATACGTTGTCAGCGAGAAACTTTTCTGTTTTTGATTTCTCCATTTTGTTAAGAAATTTTTCCGATTCGTGTTTATCTCGTACCACTTTAGCTACTGTAAAACAAGCAGTAACACTAAAAAGGTAAGACATTACTAGGAATCCTTTGATTGCCACATCTCCTTCGAGATACCAAATACCCACTCCCATTCCTACAAAAGAAAGTGCAAATGCGATCCAAGCCATAGAATAAAATGATTTGGAATTTTGGTTTTCATAAATGTAACTATTCATAACATTAGGTTTGTTTGCTATACAACGGGTATTTAAGAATCTAGGTGTTATTTAATGGGTGACGTTGGACGAAATGCGATCAAATTTAGATAGAGATCCACTTTTTATAGAACTGAAGAGGGGATCCAACGCCTCGTAAATGCCTTAAATCGTTTACCAAAACCCGCTTCTTTGTCCGGATTAAAAGTTTTGGTTACTTTCCAGGCATTTTCTGGTAAGAGTTCTTGTTGGATGATGGATTTTATGTCTTTATTTATTTTTTTATCATAAATAATAGCAATACACTCTGTATTTAAATTGGCACTTCTTGGGTCTAGATTAAATGTGCCAATGGTAGATATATGATCATCCACCAACATCGTTTTTGCGTGTAAGCCAAAGATGGGTACAAAATCAAGTTTTCTCTGAAGACTCCCTTTCATGAGTTGTCTGCGGATGGCAGCATCTGGGCGGTATTCGTATATAGAAACACCTGCTTCCAACAAGCGTTTACGATTTCTTTGGTATCCACTAAATGCCTCCAAATTATCGGTAGAAGAAAGACTATTGGTCAAAATCGTCACGTCAACTCCATTTTCAACAGCATTTTTAAAAAGGGTATATCCTTGGTCCGTTACAATTAAATATGGAGATTGAATAATTACTTCTTTTTTAGCATTTTGAACCATACGAATCAACGCTTCTGTTGTCAAACCTCCTGCGGATAAACTATACTTGCGCTCATTTTTACCAGGCATATCGGATACGAATTGGACGCTGTCTATGCAGTAAAATCTGTCGGAGTTTATGATGGAATCCATGATATGCGGAATACTTGCTCTGATCTCAGGCCAAAAATTGAGGGAGTCTTTTGCGTATTGATAAACATATTCATAGGTGGCTTGAGGAGCAATGTGTTTGGAGGAGTAGGTGACAATGTCTTGAATAGGTACACTCAAAGAATGATCCCAATACTCGTTAAAAGCGATTTGGATATCCTCTACTACCTCTCCCATCAATAAAACATCTCGATCTCTAAAATTATACGCATGGTCATAATCATAGTATTCATCGGCAATATTCCTTCCTCCTGTAATGGCTACCGTGTTGTCGACAATAAAGGTTTTATGATGCATCCGTTGGTTGATCCCTCTAAAGTCTTTATATGTCTTGAATAACTTCGAAGGTAGATTTTTTCCTATGTTCAAATTCGGATTGTAGATCTTTATGGATACATTTTTATGTTGGGCAAGTGCAAGGATATAGTCTGGTTCCAAATCAACCATAAGATCATCTACGATAAGCCTGATCTGGACTCCTCGACAAGCGGCTCTCAACATGTAGTCACATGATATGGTACCCACATTGTCTTCTGAATAAATGAAATATTGGATGTCAATTGATTGTTGTGCGGCTTCACTTAGGAATGCTCTGGAAGTGATGGCTTCTTCTCCTTCCTCCAATACAAAAACACCTGTTTGATTATTGGGAATAGACTGGAGAAAGTCAAGGTTTAGATTTTGATTGGAGATAAGCTCTGAATTGTACTGATCACAATACTCCACTTCGGTGAAGTCATAACTTGTTTCTGTCCTGCATGAGAAACAAATGACGGTAACACATATGTACAAGATGTTTTTCACTCCAATGGTTTAGATGGCAGAGGAATTTGAATTCGAATTTCGTCTCTGTAAGAAAAGAGGCATAAAGACAATGAATTCCCAGTATTCTATACGCATTACAAGATAGTCGGAGACAATGAAAATGAGAAGCAGTCCAGCGATTAGTCGGTCGTATTTTTTTGTAAAAAAACCAATGGCAAATGCAATTTGTGAAAGTACTGCTGCTCCAAATAATAAAGCACAAAAGGTAGGATTATCGATGATTTGACCGATAAGTTGTGTGATGTAGTGATCTGACCAATGAACGAAATTGTCTATATGTTGGGCTTTTAATGAAAGCTGCATGTGGTAGTTATCCCAGGCTACACCACGAATTATTTTCCACATTGAAGCTGAAGTGAAAATGAATAAAACAAAGTAACGCATTACCTCCAATGTATTTTTATATCGACTTTCAGAAACAAATATAAATGCAAAAGGAAGCAAGACCAGACCGAGATACTTACGAATGGAGAGGGTAGGGAAGCAATATATGATAAGTATATAAAAGAGAAAGAGGATAGCATGTGTCCAGATGAGAGAAATAGTCGATTTTTCTTTAAATGTTTTGTACAGAATTATAAGAGGGAGGACAATAATTAAAAAATCAAAACTATAGCTGATCAATGGTTGCCCTACGATTTCTGGAATTCCGCTTGCTTGAGTTAACCATACATTTAAATCTACTCTAGGAGATCGAATAGGATTGGAACTTATTTGTGTTAAAAACAAGCCGTCAAAATATCGGATAATCAAAAAGATAATGAAACAGGTGTAGAAGTAGAGTAGGTATGTCTTTCTATTTATCCATCCCATAGATCGTCGATTTATGTTCAAATTGAGGAAGGGATTTATTCCAAGAATAAGATACTTTTTCTATCCTAAGGTTTTCTTTTGATACGCCCAATTGTTCACTGACCCAATTTCCAGTAGATGATATAAAGTGCTTTTGGGAATAATGAAACTTTTCTTTTAAAGTAGTATGAACTTTTGAGTCTTTGAGATGAAGTCGATCGACAAATTTATCGATTGCTTTTGACTCTGGATGGATCATCTCATTGGATAAAATATCATCGAATTGAATGATGGTATTCATAAACACCGTATATTTTCTGAAATCCCAATCTTGTAAATTTATTTCTTGCCCTTGATCATATAGCTTGTAGGTATGATATAATTCTTTTGGTGTTTCTTGTTTTGAAAACATAGCGAACATATACAGAGGAAACAATTCCAATCTAAATATGTGGATGAAAAGGTAAACGACAAGAATGAAAGATAGACCCTTGGCATAAAGAGGGTCAGATTTAAACAAACTTCCTAAAAAAGTATTTTCCCAGAAATGTTTTAGCATTTGATTAGAGTTGTCAGTTACTTGGGTAAAGATAGGAAGAAAGGACATTCTTTTCAGTGAAGATTGAATTACCACTATTATAAATTAGATTCATCGCTGAAGTATATTCTAGTCATCACACAGGCTAATATACTTATCAGGTGATAAAATTTTAGATATAAATTATTTAGAATTGGATATTTGTTTAAGATTAAATTCTAAATTCGAACTCAATACTATTATTTGAAATAAAAACTGTTGTAGATTATGAGTGATTCTAAAGTGATTGAAGGCAAAGCAAAACCAAGAGGAAAATATCCTCATTATAAAAGAGTAGGGGATTACATTTTTGTTTCTGGCACTTCATCTAGAAGAAGTGATAATACTTTTGAAGGGGTAGAAGTAGATGAAATGGGTACTACTAATCTTGATATTCGTGCGCAGACAAGAGCTGTTTTAAATAACATTGATACCACATTAAAAGTAGCAGGTTCATCCCTTAAGGATGTTGTTGATCTCACATCTTTTTTAGTAAATATGAATGATTTTGGTGGATATAATGAAGCCTATGCTGAATTCTTTGATTATAATGGACCTGCACGCACGACAGTAGCAGTTCACCAGTTGCCTCACCCGCACTTATTGATTGAGATTAAGGCAATGGCATATGCTCCTGTAGATAAGTAATTCTGAATTCGTGCAGAGTTTTTCAATTTTAGGTTAATCAAAATCACAGGTGTAATGACTCATGAGGTGTATAATTTGATACATTAACATGATTTAATATTATAAATTTTCTCAATATATAAAATAGAAATCCTACTTTTAGGGTTTACTAATAAAGGTAATCCACTTGAACAAAGCACTTGTAATAATTCCTACGTACAATGAGATTGAAAACATCGATGATATCATTGCTGCTGTTTTAGAGCAGAATGAAGAATTTGATGTGTTGATCGTTGACGATGGTTCACCAGATGGGACGGGCGCACGAGTCAAAGAATTGCAAGCAGAGACGTCTAGAATTCACTTAATAGAACGTGAAGGAAAATTGGGACTGGGAACGGCATATTTAGCAGGATTCGAATACGGAATTAAAAATAAATTTGATTTCATATTTGAGATGGATGCAGATTTTAGTCATCCTCCTAAAGATTTGAACAATTTATATGCAGCTTGCCAAAATGGTGCAGATGTAGCTGTGGGAAGTAGATATACCAAAGGAGGTGGAGTGAAAGATTGGTCCAATTACCGACTCTTTTTATCCAGAGGAGCTTCATTATACGTGCGTATGATCACTTTTATGCCTATTATGGATCCCACCGCAGGATTTAAGTGTTATAAGAGAAAAGTGCTCGAGACCATTGACCTGACAAAGATTAAATCCATTGGTTATGCTTTCCAGATTGAAATGAAGTATGCAGCTTATCGGAATGGATTCAAAATTGTTGAAGTACCAATTATTTTTGCTGATCGAGAAAAAGGAACCTCAAAAATGGATACTTCCATCATTAAAGAAGCAATTACAGGAGTATTAAGCATGCGCTGGAAAGGGCTGAAAGGTTATTATAAGTCGAAGTAATACTTTTATACATATTCGTTCACTCAAGTTAAGATGAAATGTTTTATTGTTAACACTGAATCAATAGTGATATTGACAAAATTCATTTTGTAAGACAGATATTGATATCCTCATCATATACTACTAAAACACTACTTCAGTATATGCATTTTTGCGATTCATATAAATTAGAATGGCCACTTCTGACCAATCATTTACCGAATCAAAATCATTTTTTTTGTAGTGATTAATTCTCCACCAGAAATTAAGGTGGCAAAATATAAACCAGCAAGAGAATCGTCCATATTTAAAGCAATCGTATTTACATTGTTTATGGGCAAATGCTGCACAGTTCTTCCTTCTACATCTTTGATTACTAGAGTTCCATCCCTTACAGTATGATTAAAATCAAAATTGAATACAGAAGTACTTGGATTGGGATAAATGTTCAATTGCTCACCTTTTCTATTTTTTGATTCACCGATTTCTTGATTTTCGATGGTCATGTTTGTGATTGGATGGTTTCCTTGGTTATCAGCGCTGACCAAATTACCATTGCCAAATATTCCGCATTGATATTCCGAACATTGAATTCCTGGACAATTACCTTTTACCATAAGCTCTATACAATTATAATCTCCACCAAAAAAATCAGATTGACTTACGGGTATTGAAATACATGTTACCATATTAAAATCGTCAACCAGTATTTGGCTATACACTTTCTTGAATTGAATATCTCCAGAAATAAATGCTTCCACTTCGTAATTGGATAACACACAATTATCCTGAACTACTTCTGAAAGATTCAAGCAATAATTGATAAATACGGTTTCTTGCCCTCCTGATGAAATACCTTGATAATCAATCAAACATTCAAAATCTTTATTGCATGTCCGGTAAGGAAGTGCATATTCATAACAATACGAAATGTCTCCTTCTGGGTTGCAAAAATCAAATTGGATCACTGTTCCATTGGTTTCAAAGTCAGTTGCATCTGAAATTATCAAATTGGCGGAATAGAAAGCCATAAGTTTGCCATCTACCTCTTCCAAAACCAAGTCTGTAATTACGATTTCACCATTATTCAATGAAACGGTCAAGGAATCTGGGTTGCATAAAGTAGCATCCATAGGTACAGTGACCATTCCTTCGAAATATAATTTTGGTCCACCATTTTCTTCCGACAATAGACATTTATAAATGGTTAACCCACAATTATCATGATCGGAATCGATCTCCTCGCAAGTAATTTCTGGCGGGTCTACTTCATCTGGCTCATCACAATTTGTTATGTCTAGCGGTATAATATCAGATCGCAATATACACTCTTCATCTGTGATTTGTAATTGAACATAATCATACATGTTTTCCGTTAATAGAAGAGGTGTGATCATTCCGCTGGAAAGCTCTATTTCATATTCGACACCTAAAGAATCCACAGAAATCCAAGTCCAAGAATTAGCCACATAGTCTATTCCTGGGATAAATATCTGCAAACTATCTAACTCGTCACGGCATGCTTCAATGCACTGATTTAGTAATAAATCAAATGGCGCTACGGACTCATTGATTCCTATTGTTGATGATGATGTACAGCCATTGTCGTCTTCTACGATAGCTCGATAAATACCATTTTCTGATACTTGGATGGACGCACTTTCCTCGGTGTAATTATTGTTGATGCTCCAAGTTGCCATATCGTAATTTTCAAGTGATAATTCAAAAATGAAAGGCGCACAAAACAGTTTTTCTTCCAGAATGATTGGTTTTGTTGGAAGGGGGAAAATGGTTAAATTTTCAATTAAAGAATCACAAATCTCACCAGAATTGATGGAAGTTGAAATTACTTTTAACTCATAAAATCCTGCTGAATTGATCTGAATGGAATTGGATGAATTGAGTAGAATTCCGTTGACGTACCATTCATACATATATTCTGGATTGGCAGCTACAGATGCAATGGCAGTTCCACAATTTTCAGGATTGAACCTCATGCCTCCTTTGAAGGATTCATTCACCTTAATATCATTCACGGAAGCAACATTCGTGCACCCATTTATGTCCGTCACAGTCACCTTATAATCTCCTGATTTTGTAATCTGAACCAAGGAAGAATCTGGAGCACCTGTTATGTTCCATTCATACGTAATAATAGTTGATTCGCTCAACTCATCGTATATTAAATCTACAACAGGAGCACAAGGGTCACTTTCAAATACAATCTGCCCTTCTATATTATTAGGGAAGGATTGAACTGTAATTTCTGAAGTGGCAATGCATCCAATATCATTTGCAACCTCCACAGAAATGTCATGTGATAATGTATCTAAAAATCCTTTTTCAGTTATAAATAGGGTGCTGCCTGAACCATCACCAAAGTTCCAAAGGGTTGAAACTATCTCAGAAGGAGGTTGATCAATTGTAAATAGCCAAAGATCATTTTCACAAGACCCATTTGGCAATATGATTTCAGGGGAGAATGTTTCAATGACTTCTAATTCAAAGTTATTGGTACAACAATAACTTCCATCCAAATTGCATTGAGTTAATTGAATATCTATTAGCGTACCTCCAACAACATTTTCAACAACAATATTTACTCCTTCATACGCGGTTCCATTTATTATCCAAAACAGATTGGTATTGTAGGGAGGCATGATATTTACTAGACTTTCTTCAGTGAGATGGACATCATAGGTTAAATCATCATTACAGACATATTCTTCCTCAATTTCAGGAAAATACAATTTGTTCAATTCTCCTTCATACACATCATCACATAAGACACTATCTATTATTTCGTCTTCCAATACCAAAATGCCCTCACAAAATGCAGATATTGCAATGTTAGAAAGTGTACTTCCTTCAGGGAAATAAAATGAATCTAATTCCAAATCTTCTTCGCCATTAATAGGCATGGTTATAATCGTGTCACTCGTAGTGATAACCCAAATTGGATCAACCAGTGTGTTAAGTGTTGCCTCTGCTGAATAGGAGACTAAATTACATTCCAATGGAGTAACATCAATCTGAATATCTATAGGTTCAATACATACACAAATAGGGATAGGCTCTCCACATGGATAATCCAATTGGATAGACTTTCTGTAGTCACAGCCGCTAGGGTAGGTAATGGTTAAAATCAATTGTAATGCACCACTTAAAATGAGTTCTCTAGTTATGAGGTAGTTATATAAATCAGTGGAGCCAAAACCTGCTTTAATAATTTCTGTATCTATTGCCCATTCATAATATGCAGTTGGGTCCTGGTAGCTTACTTCTACTAGTACATCTTCAAATTCCTCTTTTGGACATTGAATGATAGACATAGATGTATTAAGATCAAAAATTTTATCGGGGACAACGTATACCGTTTTTTCAATTTCTAAAAAGTCTGGACAGTTGTTAGGTTTTGCTATAACAATTTTAACTGTCACATAACCTGTATCTGTGAATGTATAGTTGAATTCTAATTGATCATCATTGACCAAGACATCATCAACATAAAACTCAATAGTTTGATAAGATGTTAAGTCCTGAATGAATACACTGGCATTTTCTCTAAGGCATACTGAGTCAGGGGCTACTAAGACAGCTTGGAATTGTTCAAAGCTAATATCAATATCCGCAGTAAATGTTTCACCACATATTTCTCTTGATGTACTCAATGTTGCTGTAGAAATATCAGGAGCATAATGCCATTGAACAACTACTTGGTCGGTACTGTCTCCATCTACTATAGTTCCCATATACGATGGGTTTATTTCCCAATGATACATGCCAGGATTGTCTATGACGAAGAAAGTATCTATTGCATCATAACACAATACTTCAGGACCAGTTATTTCTAATTCCTGACTCTGAATGACTCCGATCGGGAAACTTTGGCTTGCTGAATCACATATTTGACCAGGGAATACTTCAGTAGAACGAGAAACTTTTATGGAATAGGGTTCACCTCCTTCTAACCAAGTTACGGTTATTTCATTTCCTGTAAATTGCATACTGGAGTTATTTTGAAAAACCGTCCATTCTACAGCATCATTTCCACCAAGACCTTCTAATGTGTATGTCACTGGTTCTCCTGGACAAACAAATTGTGGACCTACTAAAGTTATCGCCGGATTATCCAAAACAGTCAATGGTATTTCTTCATTACAGCTAAATTCAAGTTCTGGGATTGTGGCACTTAACATATAGTCGCCTCCCTGAACAAGATCAAAAGCAAAAAAGTTACTCTGTCCCGAAACTGTTTCTTGTTTGAAATAAGTTCCTGTGTCATTGGTCAACGTCCATACAATATCTTGATCGATTTTAGGAGAAACCGATGCTTTGAAAAGGTCTCCAGGACATAAATTGTCATTTGAATTGACAAGTAAACTTAATGTGGATATCTCTCCAGAAATGGTGCATTCTTGTGAAGGAATAGACGCATTTGCTTGGAGAATTGAGGAGCCAGCATAAGAATAAAAAGCGACGAGTGCCCTGTTATCTTCAATCTTTATTATCGCTGGAGATATACCCGAAACACTATCTACGAGTTCGATCTCCCAAGTATAAACTGCATTAGGAATTAAGTCTGCTTCAAACCATTCCTCTCCTCGATCACAAATACCACTTGGCCCTTCAATAATCAATTCCTCTGGATACAATTGTATATTTCTAAAGGAGACTTCACATGCATCTTCTGAACAGTTTTCCAACGTCAATTTAAGCTGTGTTTCTGTATAGTGTTCAACGTTATTCCATTGGATGGTAATCGTATTTTCTTCTTCTGAAATAAGGGTTCCTAGTTCCAAATCAAATTCCCAGAAATAATTGCCGCACTCTATAGGAGCTTGGTAAGTGATGATGGATTCCGTACATGTATTGGCGTTGCATAAAATGGGAAATATTACGTCATCGGAAATAGTAATTGTAGACGAATATTTATCTGAAACACAACTTTCATTAGAAGACAGCACGTACTGTAACGAAATGATGTATTCTCCTGGAAATGTAAAATCAAATTCTAAATTTTCGGTAGAATATCGCCATGTCAAACTATCGTATTTCACTTCCCAGAAATAAAGCACTTCTTCATCAATTAGAGTTGCATTTTCAAAAATGAGTGTCGAACCTAGGCAAAAATTACTCGCAGTTTCATCCACTGAAAATTCAGGTGTGATATCTAACTCTACAATGTCTATCGTGATGCAGTCTTCCACAATACATGAGGTGTCGGGTTTGGCAATGTTTAGACAAAATGTATAAGATCCCAATTCGTCTATGTTCAAATTTGCAAGAACACTTTTTAAGTTTCCAAGAGTAGAAACTTGCTGATCGAGTTCTATTGCTTCTTCATCTAATGTCCAGAAAAATGGACAATCTGGGCACGCAAAAAAGGTGCTGATTTCTAAATCCAAACTTCCGCATACTACTTGATCTCCCACAATCGTGCTGAACTGGTTCAGTGCAGGAATAGGTGTTTCATCAAATACAAAGACATTTTTATTGCAGACAGCTACGGTCTGTGTTCCATTTATATAGCGAATTACTATTTCTGCATCTCCCCCTGATAAGAATATTATATCCGCGGTTGTATTGGTTACATTTTCTTGAATTGCCAAGACTTGTGTGCCATTCACAACTGTAAAAGCATCAATAATAATCTCGGTGAATTCAGGAACATCTGCATCAAATTCAATAGTCACTCGTTCCTCATTACAAACAATTAAAGGACCATCTATTGAGCAAGGAATCTGACCATAGGAATAGAATATCCAAGTAAATAGTACGATCAGAGATAGCATTGGTTTTTTCATTACTAAGCAATTTATGGTTTTAGAATGCATTAGTCCTCCAGTTTGTGGAAAGCAAATCGTGCGCTGAATATCATGACAAATAGATGTGATCTCTACTCATGAAATTAAACTTTGCAAACTGGATTGACAATCCGTAAATTTTCGTTCCCTAAATGAGAACAGGGGAGTTTAAATATAAAAAATAAATATATAATTTATTGATATTTTGGAATATATGTCAAGTTTTCAATTTTTTTAGTCTCGAAATCCAAATGACATGAATAAGTAGATATCCCGTTGCAAACGATTAAGTAAGGGGCTTTTACTGCGAGGTTATAACTGCTAATTTGATCAAATGTACTTTGATCAATCGAGACTGTATGGGCCTTACATTCAATCAAGATATAAGGATGGAATGAGGAGTCATAAATAATAATATCAAATCTTCTATATAATCCATTGATGTCAATGCCTTTTTCAACTTGAATTTTCTCTTTCGGATAGCCCACTTTTATGAGGTGTTGGATGAGCAATTGACGAACCATTTCTTCAGGCTGAAATACAAGATATTTCTTTCTTATGATGTCAAAAATATAGACTACATCTTGCTCTTTTTTTAAGTTGAGCTGGTCTTTGTATTCATGAAGATTGAGGTCGATCATAAGAGATTACACCTGTTGAGTTAAATTAGATTTTGGTGCTTCTTCATTCGTCAAAACTTCTTGTTTTTCTGGTCCTTTACAGCCCAGTTTGTGTAAAAGCGAATCAAATTGATACCTGTTATTTTTAAGTTGTTCTACTGTATCTAGTGATAGGATCGTATAACCCACATCTTTGAATAATTGAATGATTTTTAATTGCCACTGTAAATGTTCGTGTAATTCACTATTAATTAAATTGTCTTTAATTAATAAGAAAGGTGTCCGGTCCGTAAACAGAATGCTTTCCGTTAATCTATCGTAGAGAACTCCTTGCGTGTCTATCGTTTTTACATGATAAAAATCCAACTGTTGCTCGAGAAACGAGTCATCGTACGTAGGGAGGAGAGATATGATATTGGCATTTTTTAATTGATAGATTTTGATTTGTTGATTGAGAGATAGGATATACTTTGCCAGCTTCTTAGATGCTTTTAGTTTATCTGTACTACTCAATTGATGAAGAGGCAATTGATATTGATATTCATTGAGATACAAGAAGTTAAACTTTTTCTGAGCGATTTCTTCAATATCCTTTTTCTCTATTGGAGCAAAGTAATGGACCGAATCTTCACTATCTTCCTCTTTTGTTCCAAATGAAATTACCATATCATATTCTTTACTATGCGTGTTATTGTCAGACATATGTATAGGAAAAAAATCTTGCAGGAATGAACGATTCATTAATACAGTACTACTCCAAGAAGTGGAGGGCATTTGTTTCTTTTTGAATAAGGTATTATACAACTCTCTTGAATTGGCCTTTAATTCATCTACGGCTTGTATCCTTTGCTTATGATGCTTGGCAACCAAAGCTGGTACTTCATGAGAGAGTGTAACGGTCAACAACTTGAAATAGTGGTGCAAGTCATTGGCAGAGACGTGATTATCTCCGAGAATATTGGATTGAATTCTTTGTTCGTACCAATGTTCAAAAGCATAGTTCCATTGATCTTTAGGTAGTTTCTTAAGTTCGTGAAATAGAGATGTAAATATAGTATCGGTAGTATTGTAAAAAGATTTCCACTTTAAATACTGAGAAGAAGAATGAAATAGAATGCAACACTTTTCAATATAATCTCGGATGCTTTCACAGAGATCAGATTGTTTGACAAAACTTAAAATATTGTGCTCAATTTCTAAATCAAAAATTCCGGATTGATTCATTTTTTGAATGAGGGATTCCAGTCTCAAATCTAGCGCTTTCACAACTTCAGATTCTGTATTTATTTTGTTGACTCTCTGGATACTTGAATGCAAGAAGTTGGTTACTTCTTTTTTATAGTGAATACTTCGATCGCTATTTTTTGAAATGAATGATTGTATAAAATCGAAAGTGATCATTTCCGTGGTAGGTGCATCCAACTCATCATACCATTTTTGAGATATTTTTTGAATTTGCTCGGACAACTCATCAAACGCTTCTACATAGGTTTTATTGGTAGGCTTGGCTTTCTTTTTCTTAAACAGAGAAAATTTTCCTTCTCTTTCTTCCACCTGATGTTCTACTTTTATATGATACGCCAAGCACGCACTTTCATGGAATTCAAATCGATTCTCCAAAGATTGAAAGTCTTGAAGTTGATCCAATGATATTTGTGCTCGTAAATCATTGATAGTTTGAATAAAATCAATAGACAATTGATCACACTCATTCCGTAATTCTGAAAGTTGATTTTGAATGGCTTTCACCTTAGCATCATCTAAATCGGACCATAATTCCGAGGTAAAGAGAGAAACATGGTCAAAAAGTTCAAATTGTTTTTGATAGAGTTGACTTGCTATGGATATCTCTTTTCGGATGCTATAAAACTCAGATTCATTGAATGTCAAGAGTGCTTCTGAGTGTGCATTTAAATTAAGTTGAGGACGATTTTTTTGTTTTTTATAAATCACATTGGTTGTAAAATCCTTAAATTTCGAATCGGCTAATACGTTATGTTCAAATGAACTATAAAAACGAATGATTTTCTGCAATTCAGTCTTTGACTTCTTTGCAGCAAGTACATGTTTAATAATTGCATCAGAATCGATCTCTTTCTTTAAGTTGGATCTCAATTTTATGATATCCAGTTCAGGTATAGGACTAGTGTTAGATACATTAATACACAAATCATCCAACCCAGTTTCTTTGCACATGGAATTGAACATTGTTTTTACTTCTTCATTTGGTAGTTGGACTAATATTTTTTGTCCTTTCTCCACTGCTGAAGAAATGGCCATATGAATGGATTGAAGTGCAGTTATTACATCAAAGTATTTGGTCGTTGAGTTGTCTTGAGTCATCAACGCATCGACTATTACTTTCTGCTCAGGTGAGAGAATGTAAGGCATGGTGTGTAGTTTTCATTATTAAACAGCAAAAATGCATGTAAAATTATATGTAAATATATGAAAAAGTTTAATATGTTATTGTGTATCCATGTGGTCTTTTGTGTTTTTATGTGAATTTATGTATCTAAATTAGAGTAAGAGGTTTGGCTTTGATGCAATATTTGTTCTTTCTACCAAGAAAATTATCCAACAGTTTCAAACAGATCAAAAGCGTTGAATAGTAAAATTTGACTTCTATTAGTTTAAAGGATTAGAAATTTATTGAATAAAAGATCTCCAAACGTCCACCTACATCATCAAATACATTCTCTGTAAGTCGGTAAGAATAGCGCACAATTAAAGAAGTCGGAAGAAGGTGATAATAGACGAGGTCAAAGTACATATCCGCACCAATTGATTGGAAATTATCTTTGAAATCTGCATCATTGATTTTAAACTGGCCTATGTCATAAAATAAGTTCATTCGCATTCTTTTCAGATACGCTATCCCAAATAGTCCAACATCTGGATAGGCAATAGGGAACATGTAATCCATGCCGAATTTAAACGCTGAATCATTTATGGGAGCCCGGTACCCACGGGGATAACCAAAACTATCGGATAATTGATATGGATTTCGCAATAATTCGTGCTGATAAGAGGTGGTTAACGAAAAACTGTGATTGTAATCCAAGCCGGGAAGAAAGAATCGGGAAGTTCCCAATAATCGACCTGCCCGAGTATCTGAGATATTGGTGGCATATCTGCCCAAAAACGAAATTCCCCATCTGGAACGAACATTTTGGTAGGCTCTTCTACGGAGGCTTGACATCCGAATGAAGAAATCTACAGTTGTAATAGATGAATTTCCTAAGTCAACATCTCCTGCAAAGACATCATCCAAAAGACGATAGTTGAGCCCTGCTCCAAATGATATGTTTTTAAAATAATTGCCCGATACCCAAGTCAATGGAATCGAAACATCTGTACTAAAATTATATTCTTCAAATCGCTGAAGAGCAAAGGTGTCGGATTCCATGAGTCGAACGGTGGATCGTCCTCTTGATTCTGCTCTAAATTCATAGATTGGAAAATATTTAGCAACTTTTGTGCTCAGTTGATAATAGCCACGCCGTTCGTTGAGATTGAAACCTCCACCTGCAAATATCGAGAAGTCATCTAAAATATTATTGAATTGCAAACCACCGACAATGTCTGCCGAATTTGGATTGAAGGCCCAGGAATGTAACTTTAACCCTTTGAACAGGCCTTTGTATTCCTCTGTTTCATAGGTTTTCTCTTCGCCCAATTGGGTTAGGATTTCTCCTCCTTCTTCGATATCAGAAACCTTATCCAGCCAATCCATATCTACAGGTTCAGTAATGGAAATGGAAGTTCTTTTTTCAGCGTCTGTTAAATTCAAGATGGATATCATCTGACCATCAACGGTATATTCTGTGAATATCAAGGTTTTTCCATCCTGACTTACGGAAGGTTCGTAGGCACCGATAGGAACAGAGGTGACTTGTTGAATATCTTTGGATCCGTCAATCTTTACCTTAAATATATTGTCAATACCCGTATAACTTGCAGAGTAATATATGTGATTGCCATAGCAAGAAATAGCATCGATAACATGACTGGATTTGGGGGTCAATCGAGTTGTTTTACCAGTGGCCATGTCCATGGATTCAATCCAAATGTAGTTTTGATTTTTAATGATGTAGGCAATGGATTGGTCTTCGTTTAGAAAAATCGATCGGGTAATGGAAGCTCCACCTTCAATGGGTAAAGTCTTTACAATTTTACCCGAATTTGAATCTAGAATATGTACTTCATTTTTTGAGTTGGTATCGATATGGATAGCTACAATTTTTTTACCATTAGAAGATATTGATGGTGAAAAATACTTACCTTTTGAGGTCAGTTTTTGCTTCTTGGATGTAATGCGGTTATAGGTGAAAATATTACTGTATTGCGTATTGGTTCTCCTCCCATTTTGATTGTATTCTGTCCAGGCAAATAGTCCATTTTTGTAATGGAAATAGTCACTGTAGCTGAATCCAACATGGGTGATCAGAGAATCAGTTGGTCCAAATAATTGAATGAGGTGTTCGGTCTGATTGAAACTGCCTTTAAGCGCTACTATTTGTTTGTTTTCATCAAATTGAGGGAAGTAGTAGTTGGTTACTACTGAGGGATCTTTCCTGATTTTTCTGGTCTTTGTCAGATCGAGATTTTTCACTTCATCTCTCCATTGATCACCAAAGTGAAGCCATGCTTCTTTGTAAAGGTCGGTCGTGCTCCATTGTGTTTTGCCTTTTAGTGCACTGCTGTATGGATAAAATATTCGTTCGTAAGCCGCTCCTTCTCGGATTATATCGCCTGACGTCTTACTCCCATGCGTATTTCTTAAGTGGCTGAGTAACATATAACCAAAAGGATATTGGTCAGGGATGAGTTCATCGTACGATCCATTTCGCCATTTGTGATAATTGTAATTGTTGTTTTCCAATGCCAAGGCTCTTAACCCTCTGGTAAAATAGGGCATTCTTCCTCTGCCAGACAGGGTCAAGGTAGTTTCCATGACCACAGCATCTCCTTCACTGACCCATTGGGGGATAGCGAGAAATTTCATTCCATTCCATCCCGATTGCCCAGTCAGATAGTATATCCATTTCGTCAGTCCTACTTTTTCATTAGCGGTTTGCTGTACATGTCTGAATTCATGAATCGTAAGGTGTTCGAGCCAGTCTGTGGCCCCAATTCGATTGAACCGATCGGGAGGGGTAGCAAAAAACTCACTTCGATAAGGGCCGAGTGCTACATATCCATTGGGTACGATGGTTTCATTCCGAATAAGGATATCAATTTTATGTTCGTGCGGACCTATGGATAAAGAGTTGTTCTCTTTCATGTAATTGATTATGTCTGCGACTTTATAAGCTTTTTTTGATAGTTCGGGTGCAAAAATGATGTTTGCAGCTGGGGTTTTGATCACTTTCCATTTAATGGCGGAACGGTTGGCGCCGAGGGTTTGGGCGTTGGTTGGGGTTAGAATAAATAGGGATAAGATTGTGAATAAAACGGCATGGATCGTGGAGGAAATGTTCATTATAGTGAGTTAGCAATTAATTGGAAATGAATGTAGTGAATTCTAGTGAGATTATAGAAAGGATGGAATTGAAAATATAGACGATCCATTACAAGTATTTCAACAAAAATCTTAGGACAATTAGGAAAAGATCGGTTTGTCAAATAGTTTTACAATAGAAAAGAAATTTAGCTCAATAAAAATAAAAAACTTGGATGACTGACAGAGATGCATATTTTATGAGGCGAGCCATTCGAATGGCAGAAAAGGGAATGGATTCTAATGCAGGAGGTCCATTTGGATGTGTTATCGTGAAAAACGATGTCATTATAGCAGAGGGGCATAATAGAGTGACTTCGACCAATGATCCTACAGCACATGCAGAAATTGTTGCGATTCGTGAAGCATGTAAAACATTAAATTCTTTTCAGTTGGAGGATTGTATCATTTATACTTCCTGTGAACCTTGTCCCATGTGTTTCGGTGCGATTTATTGGGCCAGACCCAAAATGGTCTATTATGCTTGTAACAAAAAAGACGCAGCCAAAATTGACTTTGACGATCAGTTCATTTATGATGAGCTTGAAAAGACGATGGAGGACAGAGATATAAAATTTGTTCGGTTATTAAGAAAAGATGCGCTACCTGTCTTCGAAAAATGGGCAAAAAAGGTGGATAAGATGGAGTATTAAGGGAATAAGAATGAAATATAATTTGAGTGGATATTAGTGGGTGCACTACAGGATAGTTAAAGGCAAAAAAGTCTGGGTAGAGGACATCGTTGTAAGAAATTAAAAAAGAACGATCTGCCCTCATTGTGGTGAAAGCCATTGTGAGTAATTATTTAAAATTTGTAAACTTATTCCATTATGGCTAGAGGCCTTACACCTGAAAATATTACCCCTTTTTAAGACTTTCTCCTTAAATTCGAGGAAAGTATTTTAACCGAGTTATTTCTCTCGCCGTGAATGGCGTATCCTCCCTTCACTAACGTGTTCCTTCATTTGATAATTTCATTATCACTTTTATTTCTTAAAAGATCATTCAGTCCTTGGCTTGACCCAGAAAACGAATCAAAAGAACCCAAGTCTTTACCCAGATCTGAACATGACTGAATGATCATCGAAGATGTGAAAGCGATAGGTACAAATGCAGGAATCCCGCCAGACGGGCCAAGAAGCGTCAGCGCAGTGCGGCCAAACAGCTAATAAAAGAAGGAACTTCGCTAACGCGGAGCAGGCATCATAAGTGATGGGCGGGAAAATTACATTTTCTTAAACACAAAAAAATCGCACCAAGGTCTTGTTTTTAACCATAACAGTAAGGTATTCCATATTTTATTTTCAAGTGTTACATTGTTTTCGCTCAAACACTTTTGTGTTTTTAACAGAAAATGAAACTTCAAAATACTAATCTGGATAAGGCCAAATTTTAGGCTGGTTGGATCTAAAGAGAATTCACTTTTAAGATTAACTAACTCCTGAATCACCCTCCAGTAAAAATAAAAACGGCCAACACCAATTCCATGGTGCCGGCCGAAAAATCGCAATAAATCACTTTAGGGTGTCTATTGTATCACGCTAATTTTTTGTATCAGATCTCTTCCTCCTATATTCACCTTCACCAAATACGTACCTGTTGGCATTTGATCGGTAGATAGTATCACTGAATTCAACCCTTTTTGCAAAGTGATCGATTGTTGTTTCACTACTTGGCCTACCAAATTCAATATAGATACTTGAGATTGTATTTCAATGGTACTCTCAATATCCATTGTTATAAAATCATTGGCTGGATTAGGATAGACGTTTAAGATACTTGCACCTTCTTCATCTGGCAATCCGTCAATCATAGCTGTATTGCCTGATCGAACTCCAATTTCCACTTCTTCTGTATCTCCATGTAGATTGTTACAAGAAGCACCCTCATAGATTTTGATGAATCGGAAGTAACTATTGCCAGTAGTTGGATTGGCGTCGTTGTCATCTACAAAGAACAATCGGTCAAAGCTTCCTGTATAATATTGACCTACAGGAATCGTAAATGACTGCCAGTTGCCAAAAGAAGTATAATCAAAATCACTATTCCCCCAGTTTTGGGTACCATACAATTGGAAGGTAAACCCTGAAGAAATACTGTTATTGTTGTCAAATCCAATTCCATGAATTTCTGCTTGAGCAGTGGATCCAAACTGAAATTCTAATACGGTATTTGCAGTAACGGTGTAATTCAATGAAATAGACTTCCATGCGTTGTTGAAAATAGCCACTCCGTCTCCATTTCCTACATCTTGGGATGTACCATTATCTTGACTACCTCCATAGGAATTGACGGTATAATTGTTAAAGTCGATTTCGGTGCAATTACTGCTTGAATTCGGCTCACAAAATGCGGTAGTTTCTGAGGATCCAAAAGCACCTCCTGTCACAATAGTACTGCCATCTGAAGCAAGTAAAGTGTATGACCCGTTTCCGTAACTGCAGCAAATACCGTCACCATATGAATCACTAATGGTAAAATCATAACATCCATCCACTAGACAAATGCTCTCCGTATAGGTTGTATTGGCACTGCCGTAAGGCCCTCCTGAAGCTACTGTTCCACTTCCATTGGTCACTGTCCATGTAGTTTCTCCTGGATAGTTGTCTGTTGTAATTGTCAATGTCAGTTCATTGTCATTGCAAGTAGTACCGCCACAAGGATCTAAACATGATCCATTAGATACAGCATTTCGTATAGCATTGCCAGGTTGAGGACCAAATCCATTTGAAAAATTTACGCCCACTCCATTAACGGCATAGCAGTAGGACATGATCGTACCTCCATTACCTGGAAGTATTGGATTGCTGGCATTATAACAAGCACTTCCTTCTGTGTTGCCAAGAACACTTGCACAATCATCTATTTGAGTATTATTTCCATTCCAATAACATCCATGCGTATGAAAAGAGCCGAATAGATGACCATATTCATGCGCTGTGATTTCCATATCAAAGGAATATGTAGGAACATTAGCGATTTGATTTAATACACCACTAACACACATTCTATTGTTTTCCGTAGCACACACCCCATTAATCGTCGCTGCCAAACCACCAAAATTAATATTGGTTAATAAGTTGGCAAAATCAGCATTAAAGTTGTTTCTGTTTGCTTGAAAAGAATTCAACTTTGCTCCTGTGGATGAACCTGTATATGGACTTGATGAACTCCAAACAAAGGATTGAGAAAGAACCGTATTGATGTTTTCTCCAGCATACAATGTTGCTTGCCCATTGAATAAGGCATTGATGTAGTTATTGGCATTTGCAGTACTAGAACCCAAGGTTTGATACATGTTGTAGTCAACTTCTAATAGAAGCTTCACACAATCTGTAAGCGCTCTACCACCATTTACTTCTTCCAATTGTTCTGGTTTATACTCCTCTCCAACATCTTGAGTATCACATGATCTTCCAGCATCAAATCGCATATCGGTATCAAGATAGATTACATGAGGTTGCACTCTCGCAGAATGATCCTGTAAACGTCCTAGTACGTAATTTCCTTCAAGTTTATGATCAGATATGAAGCCTGTTATCTCATTGTCGAAGATGCTAATAGCTACCAAGGAATTTTCTTTTCCAGCGATAATTCCTCGATAATGTGTTCCTCTGTCCATTTCGATAATTTTTCCAGATGGTTCTTCAATCATTGTGTAATCATCAGAGAAGATGTTTACTTGTACGAGATGTAGCTCGATCGATGATTTTGAATTCATTGGAATTTCTAAAGAAAGTGCTTTAGGATTAGATTGTCTCAATGTAATTAAACTGTTGGCATCGAGTTCCAAAAGTGTATATTCAGATAGTCGGGATGCATCTATTTTAGCAGATCTGGTATCGTCTGCAGAGAATACGGTGTGTTGTTCAAAAACACCGTTCTGGGCTTTGACCAAATCGATAGGTTTGAGGGATTGTGCAGAAAGTGAAAAGCTGATAAAAAGAAGTAGAAGTAGGTTTGATAATAATTTCATGTGTAAGTCTTTTAAAACATTTGAGCCTCTTCAATATGCATAACTTAATAAAGAGCAAGATCTTAACAGTCTTCGGAATAGACATTAAATGAACAGTCCACTGATTGTAGATTGAAAAAGGTATTGAAATGC
>JARGNR010000198.1 GCA_029212405.1 Saprospiraceae bacterium | reverse complement strand
TGAAGATAATTTAGTAAAAATTTGGTCTGAAATATCTTGGCCTTCATAATACACGAGTCCAGAGGTATTCATAAATTTGAAAGTAGTTCCTTGTTCACAATGGCTGATAGAAAAGGAATCAAAAAATGGGTTTGGATGGACGCTTATAGTAGAATTTTCATCCTTGGAATTTGTAGAATTTAGGGTCGAACAAGTAGCTGGAAGAAGCGCTGTAGAATGAAGTGTGATGCAGTCGTCACAAAAAATGCTTTTAAAAAAACAAATGGCTCTTGTAACTCTAAAAAGTTCTCCTTCTATACTTGTATAAGGACAATGAGGGTCACCTTCTGCAATTGGATTGGGATCAACGGTCAACTGCGAACACACTCCATTGTTTTCTAATACAGCATGCATGGCTCGCGAACCTAATTTGCCCAATGAATTGGTATCGATGGCGACCACATGATCAAACTCCTTGTGAAAGGCGATTGTAGGAATTAATTCTTCTACATCTAAATAGGAGCCTAGCACACTTCCACAGTTATTAAATAGACCTTTGATTGAGAATGTTTCCATCAAATCATTCCCAGAATCAACAATAGTACCGAGAGAATCAACTACATTGGGTATTTTATTGTTGTATTCTTCTTGATCAGCATAGATGAGATCATGACAAATATGAGAACCAGCACTTCCTCCGCCCAGAAACATCCATGATGTATCAATGGCCAATTCTTCTGCCTTGTGAACTATGTATCGCATGGCTGCATGCGCGTCTTGTCGTGCACGATATATGCGTAGAATTTTTCCAAAATCATCATCATTCTCTTTGCCGAGTCGATAGGTTATAGTAGCAGCTACAAATCCCCTTTTTGCAAATTCAATACATTCTTGTCTCCAGGACTCCCTCGTTCCTGAAGTTAAAGCACCACCATGAACAAATAGTACAAAAGGCCTTAATTCTAATTCATCTTCACTTATTTTTGGACCATAAACATCCAGGTGTAATTCGAGGGAAATTGTAGGATCATATGGATCTTGAACAAGTGCATAGGTAACATTTTCAAATGCGGCTATTTGTTCTACATCAAAGTATTCAATTTCTGTAAATCGATTGTCATCTGTACAATATTGAGCAAGAAGTGAATTCACACAAAGAAGGAATAGGTAGATATAAATTAGGCGAGTCATAATTTTTCTATTCAAGATCAATGGAGATCAAAGAAGGATACAATAGTCTTTTGATTAAAATTAAGTCAATTAGTTTAACTATTGGAATGAAAGCCTATTAAATGTATCAATTACTATTTGGACAGATCGAGCCAATCGGGTATGACTTCATGCCCATTTTCACTACATCTTTTCACCACATTTTCGAGGGTTTCGGGACTATATTCAAACCAATCTACTTGTTTCCTGATTTTTAAATCTTGATCAAAGTACAACCATATCGTAAAATTCATACCCCATTTGAAGTCCATGCGTGTTCCATGGTAATAGAATGGATTTACCCGTCCTTGAGCTACAGCTGTGCTATCATTTACCAATAATGAGTACAACGTTAAGTGGTCTTGTTCAGGGGATAATTTTTGAAATGCGTCTCCTTCTTCATCCCATTTATAAAATCGCTTAAATTTCCAGAGACTGTCTAAATGAATTTGTAGAATCACATCATCAAATTCGAGATCATCTCTGTAAAACGAGCATAGTTTATCCCAGTCTTTTCTTTCAGCAAATGTAGCAAAGTAATCCATTGCTGTTTGTTCTACTTGATCTTGCCTTGGCATAATAGAGGCATTTGACTTTGTAGAAGGTTTGCAACCAATACTAATAAAGATGGAAATAAAAACGAGACAGTGAAATTTCAAAGCATTATTCATTGTTGACCTTCGATTTGCGTTGATGATATACAATAGTAACGATTGAAGTAAGCAGAAAAGGCAAAGTTGACAACAAAATTTTGAAATTGGAGCTTATAATTCCAATAACGAATACAAAACCAAATAAAAGGGCAATGCATCCGATTCCAAGATAGATCACTATTTTGTTTGGTCGTATTTGGAATGCTGTATACGCAAGCAAAACTTGTCCTAAGAGGGGAAGTATAATTAGAGGGTGGACGATAGATCCCAAATTTGAAAAGGCCTCTTTTAAAACTACTATTTCAACTTCAAATAGAAATGAACTGCTATGTTCTCCCCATTCCAAGTAGCCTACAAGAGAGAAAAGTACGAGCAGTAGATTCAGAACTTTTGTTTTCATGTGCGATCAATTTTCAACGTGGATTCGATTAATTCCAGGGCTCTAATAAAGATAAATATATTTTGTCTCAAAATATAGTAGTAGTTGGAGGGAATGTTATATGCCTAATAGAGGTTCATTCTTAGAAAATGATTGTCTTGCCTCCATACCTTACAGAGGTTTTTTCCGAAGAGAAAGTAAAAATATTCCAGTTATACAGCTGGCTGAGAATATATATCAGCGAGATGAAAATGGTTATTGTGTCAATCGGGCCACCTATGTATCACAGTATTTTTATTATTCGTAGTAAAGCCTTATTGCAAATTATGAATTAGAAAGCATTAACGGTAGATATGAAGAAATACGTATTTGTACGTAAGGGAAGTTATTGGAATTGAGCCGATAAGAAATTAAAAGGATAAAACTGTTAAGGTTTTCTTTTCATTATAGTTATATGTTTCATCAAAAACACATTGATCGTTTTTTTTACTAACTTAGTCGAGTCGGTATCAACATCAATCTTGAAAAAGTAGATTTTAAGTAAAAATCAATAATTATGAAAAACGTTACACTTTTCCTTTTAGTTTTTTTAACATTTACTAATGTCAAGGCTGCTGAAGCACCGACATTTCACCTAGAAGTAATACTTCCTTCAGAGATTTCGATAGAAGACGTTATAAGCTATGAACTTCTTGAAGAAAGTACACACAGTGCTATATATGAAATTCATACGGTAGACAATGGTGTTTTTTATCAGGTTGTTTCAACAGCGGCATTGAAGCTGTTACCTGTTGCTGCAAAATATACCTGTCTTGGAACGATTAAGAATCCCGTTGTCTGTGAATATGTTTATAAGGTAGGCTCGGTTCTTATTGAATTATATGGTCAAGAAATAAAAGAAAGGGCAACCAATTTTTGGAAGACTCGAATAACGGGAGAAAATGGAATTGCTACACTTATTTCAAAGTCTCTTACGGAGGCTAAAGATGGTCAGTTGGCATTTGAAGAAAGTGCAAAGAAGACTGATTTCCCTTGGATGAAACCAGTAATTAATACTTACAGAAGTACTTGGGGTAAAAGATTAACGGGTAATGGGAAGTAGTAAGGTTACAATTATATCCTTATTCTGTCTATTGATCTTTTTGCCGCCTGCTATGACAGGACAGACATCGAGTACCGAAGAGGATATTAATATCATTTCAAGTATATTACATCAGTTCAAGGAAATTGTTGGATCTAATAGGGCAAAAAAGCTCTACTTCACCGATTATATTTTTTCAAAGGACGGATTAGCCGAAAACATCCATACATGGTATCAGATACCAAGGGAAGAGTATTTCATAGCAGCAATCGACAACTCTGCTGGTAGCCTTGTTTCAAGTCTGTTTTTTGATCCCTTCAAGGATGGGGGAATTATTTTTACAAACAAGAAAGTATATACAAGAAACAATGGGCGTCTTTGGTGGGCTACGTATGATTTTTTATACCGAAAAGAGTTGAAAAAGTATTATACAGATCAGGTTGTTGTTTATAGAGATGAAAAGACAAAAGAAGAGGCAGCATATTGGGTTGATAATACAGAGATTACAAATTTTGAATTGTTCAACTTGCTTAATGATATTGCTTATGCTCTTAAAAATATAGAGGTTAAACCAAAACCAAAACCAAAACCAAAACTAGAATCAGGAATATCGTATTATGTAACTTGTATTAATAATACAACAGATAGAGAAATTTTATTTACTTATAAATGGGATTCTGACACAGAATGGAAGAGGGAGAGTTTAGCAGCAGGTTTTAGACAATGGTTTAGTTTAACTAGAGATGAAAAGTTTTATGTAGAGTTTGATTACAGTTATAATGAAGGATATCAGAAAAAAAGATATTGGTTGAATAGGAAGTCCTCCAAGACACAATCATGTGAAAGCGCCTCCAGATATAATTTTGTATCTTCTAATTCTACAGACATAGATATTGTAATA
>JARGNR010000054.1:8069-45100 GCA_029212405.1 Saprospiraceae bacterium | reverse complement strand
CCGCTCCTGCTGGGTCAAAGCTATACGTCATTCCGTTTCCATCGTCCGTTACTCCAGCTCCTGAGTAAACTCCACCTGTCAGCGTTCCCCCTGTTTGTGCGGCTTGTACACCGGCATCAATACATAAATCAGCTAAGGCCGTAAATGTAACTACTGGTAAAGCATAAACTTCGATATCATCACTAGCTGAATCTTCGCATCCTTCTATGTCTGTATAAGTATATGTTATGGTATGTACTCCAACTCCTGCGCCTGCTGGGTCAAAGCTATACGTCATTCCGTTTCCATCATCCGTCACTCCAGTCCCTGAGTAAACGCCACCAGTTGGTGTTCCGCCACCCAATCCAGCTTGTACGCCTGCATCTACACACAAGTCAGCTGGTGCTGTAAACGTAACAACTGGTAAGGGAAATACTTGAATAAAATCAACAAAACTATTTGTACAGCCGTTGCCATCTGTATAGGTATAGGTAACTAAATGGAAACCAACTCCTGCTGCAGCTGCATCAAATGTAAAACTCGTGCCATTTCCATCGTCTGTGACTCCTGTTCCAGAATAAACTCCTCCTGGAGGAGCACCACCAGAGATCACTTCAGGTGCCGCACTAACACAAAATGAATCTTGTGCTGCTGGTATACTAAAGGTTACAATTGGTAAATCAAAAACATGGATAAAATCGGTAAACATTCCAGAACATCCCGCTCCTGAAACTGTATAGGTTATTAAATGTAACCCTGCTCCTGCTGACGCTGGGTCAAATGTAAAACTCGTTCCATTACCATCATCAGTAACTCCCGTTCCGGTATAGACTCCACCTGTAGGTGATCCCGCATTGGCAATTACTTGAATTCCTGCATCAATACACAATGTGTCTAATGAGGGTGGTATTGTTATAGATACTGGCACGGGGGCGGCAACATTTACCACAGTCATTGCTGAACCTGAACATCCGTTTGGACTAGTATAATCGTAGGTTATCGTATGCATTCCAAGTCCTGCAGCTGCAGGATCGAAATCATAATCTATTCCGTTGCTATTGTCCATTACTCCCGACCCACTATATACTCCTCCCGTAGGTGATCCACCACTAAAAGTCATCACTCCGGTTGTAATACAAAAATCTCCTGGAGACATCAATGTCACCATAGGTGAATCAAATACTTCTACATCATCAGAAGCAGAATATGTACAGCCATTACCATCAGTATACATATAAGTAATCGTATGTGTTCCAACACCTGCTGATGCAGGATCGAAACTATACGTCAATCCATTTCCATCATCCGTAACACCTGAACCACTATATACTCCTCCTGTTAGTGTTCCACCTCCAAGACCAGCTTGTACACCCTCATCGATACAAAGGTCGGCAGGAGCAGTAAAGCTTGTAGGAGCTACTGAAAGAACTGTTATATTATCGGAAGCTGGATCACCCTCTAAAATTCCTGCAACTCCAGTAGCTGTGATCTCACTTGTTGTATTTAAATAGGTTCCTGCGACACTTCCACAGAGAGTTTCAACAATAACGTCAAATGTGCAACTTTGGCCTGCACCCAATACCCCATCATTGAAAAGTATAGTAGATGTTCCTGTTAATGAAGAGCCTGGTCCACAGATATCATTTAATGGAAGATTGGTAGCCACCATTCCAGAAAGAACAGCATCCAAATCATCCGTAAATCGGATTGCATTTACTGAATTAATCGGGTCAGGATTAGTGATTGTAAACGTTAATGTCGTCGATCCACCCGGTTCTACATCTCCAGCAAATGATTTTGAAAATTGTAATAATTGAAAGTCTAAATTATCGGAAGCTGGATCTCCTACAACAGGAAAACCATTAATCTCTCCTGTTATTCCACTTGTGGGACAGGGCAAGGAACCTCCGTAAGGTGAGTTTACTGGAGTTTGAAGGGTCACACTAAAGGTACAAGATGCACCTGGTGCCAAACTTCCTCCAGTAAAGCTCAATAACCCCGTACCACTTACCGTACCCCCACAAACAGCCATAGGCAACCCAGTGGCTTGTAAACCAGGAAGCAAGGCGTTAAAATCATCAGTAAATGCAATATTGCTGACAGCATTTACGAGGTCGAGATTAGTTAATGTATATTCAACTGTCACAGTACCACCTGGAAGAACTGGGTCATCTGTAAAAGTTTTGTTTAATGCTATATAGTTGTCGTTTACTTCCAATACATCTGAAGCTGGAGGAAGTGATACTGGAGAGCCATTTAAAGTACCCGCCAGAGCAGAAGTTGTATTGGTATAACCGCCAGGTGCCGTTCCTAAAGGTACCATGACCTCAACATCAATGACACATGAAGTACCTGCTGTTACCGTTCCCCCAAGACCTATAAGAAAAGTTGTCCCAGAAATAGTCGTCCCACAGGAGTTTGAAAGCGGTGGTAAGACTGCTGCCATGCCTGAAATGACAGAATTCAGATCATCAGTAAAAAACGTAACAGTATAATCGAACGCAGTACTATTATCTATTGTAAACCGAAGTGTAGTCAAGTCCCCCGGGACAACAGGATCATCAATAAATTCCTTGGTGAAGGTCAAACCACCTACAAAAAGGTCATCAGTAGCTACATTACTATTGCCAGTCTGTCCATCAACTGTTGCATTCAGTGAACTAGTTGTATTGGTGTAAGCCCCTGGTAATGTACCTGGCGGCACCTGTACAGGGACAGAAAAAGTACAAACATCTCCTGGTGACATGGTGCCTCCAGTAAAACTAAGGTTGGTAGTTCCACTTAATTGAGAACCTACTCCACAAACATCATTAATTGGTAACCCAATTGCTGATAGACCTGGAATGACAGCATTCAGATCATCTGTAAATGAAATAGCAGTTGCATCAACAGTTGCAAAATCATCGTAAGTAATTTCGAACTCAAGATTTACAATATCCCCTTCATCTACTGGATCGTTAGTAAAGGATTTTGATAAATCTGGTAAAGCAAGAATCTCAAGATCATCTGAAGCCGGATTACCTAAAACAAT
Organism: Saprospiraceae bacterium; assembly: GCA_029212405.1. GTDB lineage: Bacteria > Bacteroidota > Bacteroidia > Chitinophagales > Saprospiraceae > CAJXUU01. The sequence continues at coordinate 42,090 of JARGNR010000054.1, read as the reverse complement.
ATCTCCGTCAATAACACTAGATAGAAAACTAGTCGTATTCGTATAAGAACCGGAACCAGTATTTGTAGGAATTAATAAATCAATAGAAAAAGTACAAGAGCCCCCAGCAGCAATTTCACCTCCAATCATTTGGAAAGTTAATTCACCAAGGTCTAAAAAACTTACAAATACAGAACTAGCTCCACACGTACCTGCAGGTGGCAAAGAAGAAATGGTAGTACCAGAAAGAAAAGCACTTATATTATCGGTAAAAGTAATATCAGTTAGAGGGTTTGTTGGATCAGTATTGGTGATCGTAAATTCTAAAGTTGTCACTCCTCCAGCAACTATAGGATCATTAAGGAAACTCTTGGTTATTGTTGGCGCATAAGCAATGGTCAAATTCTCATTTGCCATATTCCCAGTTATTGTTGAGCCATTAATATCTCCTGATATTGCAGAGGTTGTATTCGTATAGATTCCACCTGCTGCTCCTCCTGGAACTGATAATGGTACACTGAACGTGCAGGTGCCTTCTGCAGGAATGGTACCTCCAGTAAGTGTTAATGTTGTAGTCCCTGATAAAACGGAACCAGTCCCACAAACATCATTCAATGGTGTACCAGTAGCTGTCAATCCAGCTAAAACTGTAGTTAAATCATCGCTAAAAGTAATATTGGTGGCTTCAAAATCCCGACTAAAGTTTGATATTGAAAATTCGAGATTAGTCGTACCCCCCGGAGAAGCGGGATTCGGATTAAAAGATTTTTGAAGAAAGATTTCAGTAGGAGTCAATATATCTAGCGCCGCTGTGGCTTTTCCACTAGAAACAAATAAAAACCCAGAATTTTGGCCAGTTAAACTGCCTGTTGAATTATTCAATGTACCGGCAGTATTTCCAATAACATCAACACTAATCGTGCAACTGGACCCTGCGGCTAGAGCAGGACTCGCACCTGGATAATTATATGAAATAACACTACTACCAGGCTCAGCAGTAAGGGTACCTCCAGAACAACTCATAGAAATATTTGGAGGAGAAGCGACCACCATACCCGCTGGCAAATTATCAGTGAAGTCTAAACTGAACATATTAAACGTATTCGCTGTATTGTCAAGGGTAAATGTCAAAGTACTTCTTTCTCCAAAATTGACGCTGGCTGGGCTAAAACTTTTAGAAAATCCGGGCCGGTTTGTAGCCACAGTCAAATTCGCTGAAGCCGTTCCACTATTGCCATGACTAGAATTCAGATCACCTGTAGTATTCGTATGTGTACCTGGTGTACTACTGGTCACATCGACAGTAATAGTACAAACGCCAAAGGCGCCCAAAGTACCATCGGTATATGATATGGTCGTTCCTCCGTCTGGAGCAGTCACCGTACCCATTCCACATGAATTGGTTACATTAGCTGGAGTAGCAATGGTCATTCCTGCTGGTAAATTATCTGTAAAATCCAAATTCGTCACTCCAGTCGCTGACCCAGAATTGTCAATTGTAAAAGTTAATGTAGTAACACTTCCAGGACCTATAGTAGTAAAATCAAAAGATTTGCTAAATGATGGAGGTAGTAAGTTTAACACTTCGACATCATCCGAGGCAGAATTCACTCCAACAGTGTATGTGAGTGTATGGACACCGACTCCCGCTACTACTGGATTAAACGTATAAGTCATCCCGTTACCATCATCTGATACACCTGGACCCGAATAGACTCCTCCTGTGGGTGTGCCTCCACTTAAACCTGTTTGAATGCTTGCATTAACGGATAAATCGTCAAGGGCAGTAAAATTCACCTGTGCGGAAAGGGAAGCGGGCAAAGCAACCAACAATATTCCGAATAAAAGGGACGAAAGAGAAAATGAACGGTATGAATTAAAATTCATAATTAGGTGGTTCGCTTTTTTCATAGAAATTATTACTAAATTATATGCAATCAAAATTTCAATATATCTTGACTTAGCCAATCCCTAAATAGTATATTCAACAAACCTAAAATAAGACTTTCATCGATTAGATTTGAATGAATACCCAGTTAAAAATGATATAATCTTAGAATAATTCATGTAGCAAATCTGCTAACAAAAGCATTCCCTGATTTATCTCAAAGGTTGGTTTTCAATCAATTAATATCAATATTGCTATGATATTATGTTATTTATTTCAAAGTATAATTAGCAAATATAATACCATATTATTGAAATAAGGCATTATTCCAATTAAGTTTTTTTTCCTATATCTACCAAGTATTAATACAGTTATACATTTTTTAAATTAATATATATAACAAAAACAATACGAACCTCTTTGATAAATTAAAATGGATGGTCAATGTAACAGTATCTATAAAAACGGATAAGGAACGTAATATACATTTAGCATTTACGGAGATGAATATGACACAAAGGGGAAGAGTAATGCCAAAGCATATCAGAAAACCCACCTATCATAGAGAATTCCAACAAAAAGGAATTATGGTTATGACGAAAAATATGGATATTATTTGACTATGGAAATTAAAAAAACTTAATTTGCGTTCAAAGAGTTGAATCATCGGACAAATCTATAAAACATGCTCCTTTCCGTCAAGAAAACCCTAGGCGAATATACAGTAAACAGCTTCTAATCCGTACCTTCGATTATACTAGGAGATTCAATGTCAGACAATAAATTAAAAGACAGCTAATTATGAAATATTTCTTCTTACTTTTCTTTTTTTGCTTATTCCAACAACACTATGGATATGGCCAGGAAATTTCGGATTTCCAACCTGTCATTGGACAAATTGGACAGCTGGAAAGTAATAAAGATCCAAAGTGCCATGCCACCGCTTCCCGCCTTGAAGACTTTTTGTTTGGAACCCCACTTAGTTTTGAAGCTAGAGACAAGCGAATCGCATTTCAAAAGAACTATGTCAAAACACTTTGGCTAGATTATACAAGAACGGTAAATAGCCGTTCTGGAGATGTGGATCAATTGGCTATATTTAAAGAAATAGAACAAAAGTATTTTAGTTATAATGAGGATGAACTTGGCATTCAGCTCTCCTTTCCAGATCAACATAAGGTATTTATAGCAGCAAGAGATTTTCGACAATATAGTACGGTAGCATACGCCTTAAGGGCCATTCTATCTGTTCAGCAATCCTTCCTTTTTGAATCGGAAACATTAGCTCCCTTGAATGACGAAGTGATGACCTACTTTAAAAAGAGTATTGACCTCTCCGTTATAGCCTTACTTAAGGAGTCGGATAAATTGGCCAGAAGAGACAATGAATTCCAGATCGGAGAAGACCATATTAATGCTGCTGCAAAACTTTTGTTTAATAACTTGAAGTCAAGACCTTCAACCTCCGTAACTAAGAAAAAGGAATCGATTGATTACAGGGCGCTTGTGTATACAATAATTGATCAAAAACAAGCCGCCTATCGAAATTATAACAAAATCAATCAATCGGTTTTTCTTAGAAATATTCAAGTCTATTTTTCGAGAATTCTTTGGCCAAAAGACCCTAAGGTAAGTAAAGAACTTACAAATTTTTATACGAATCTTATGGTACAATTCAGCACGAATTTACTGGATTATGCCGAACTGCTAGCGCTACAGCAAAACAAACCTACTATGGAATATGATGCGGTTTATCATGCTGTTCAAGCGTATTTGCCTCATTCGATCAATATGTTTGAAGATGTGACGTACTTCCCTAATTTGGATATGCAAAATCAAATTGTCATAGAAGCTTATGATTTGGATGCCTTTAGGGATAGTGGTTTGCATTGGCAGTATTTAAAATATGCCCTGGATGATCGGGAAACCGATTTAAAAGTTGCACTTGATCCTTTTGCATTAGAATTAATAGTGGAAGGAATCGCTCAATTTGCGGTGTTAGTCTTTAGAATGGGAGGCACCAATGCTAAAGAACAAGGACAGGATGTGATGGAAATACAACATATTAAAAATGCCTTACTGAACTTTCAGAACAAGTTAGACGAAAACCAAAAGATGCCGGCTACTACTTCAGATACAAAAATAATATCTGGCAAATCAGTTCCCAGCCTGAACACAGAAACCCCTTTTACAGAAATATCCAATGAAGTTGCCTTAAACTTTGAACATCGCAATTCCGATTGGTTGAACCGTACTATAAGAGCTTATGTGGTCAAAGAAGATGAAAACCTAGCTCGATTGGCGATCCCACCTGCTTTTGGTGGAAGTGGAGTAGCAGCTGAAGACATGGATAATGATGGCTGGATAGATATCTTGCTGTTGGGAGGACGAGGCAATCGCCTATTAAAAAATGACAAGGGTAAACAATTTGTTGATGTGACGGATCATGCTGGGCTAAACTGGAAACGACCAGATGGCAATTATGGCGAACCCCGACAACCGATTCTGGTAGACTTTGACAACGATGGTTGGCAAGATATTTTTATTTCTTTCGCCAACGATGCGCATCGAATTTATCGTAATAGAGGGGACGGCACTTTTGAGGACATGACAGAACAGGCTAATCTTGGTGGAGAAGGATTGATCGGTGGACCTGCTACTTCTATTGATTATGACAAAGATGGATTAGCAGATATCTATATTGGTTATTTTGGAAATTATCTAGAGGGGGAATTACCCACCCTGAAACGGCACAATACCAATGGAAGTCCAAATAAACTTTTACGAAACATGGGCAACTTCCGATTTGAGGATGTATCTGAAGGCTCCGGATTACAAAACCTCGGATGGACTCAAGCAGTCGGACATGCTGACATCAATGGGGATTCCTGGCAAGACCTCGTTGTAGGAAATGATTTTGGAATCAATGCTTACTACCTTAATAATCAAGACGGTACCTTTACTGATGCCAGTGCTTCAATGGCTACAGATAAGCCTTCTTACACCATGAACATTGGAATCAGCGATTTAAACCGCGATATGCGCCCTGATTTTTACATTTCCAACATTGTTGTAATGGAAAAAGACGATAAGTACGTACTTCCAAACGAAGATACACCCGCTCATTTTGATCCTTCTTCACTTGCTACTATGCGCGTAGTGGAAGCAAATGACCTTTTTATTTCTGCAACAGATATGAATGGCTCACAAAGTTATGCTAAATCTACCGCGATTGGCAGAGGCTATTCTGCAACTGGCTGGTCCTGGGATGCAGACTTTTTTGATTTCGACAACGATGGCGATGACGATCTGTATTGTCTTACAGGAATGAACCAATATAGTGTTTACGGGAGTTCTAATGAATACTATAATAGCCCTGATGGGGAAGCTAAGGAGGTAACCTATGCTAATAGTAATGAGGAAGCCAATATTTTATTTACTAATGTGCAAGGAACACTCGAAGTAACTGCCAATTCCGGAGGCTTAGACTATTCTGGAACATCGAGAAGCGCTGCTTTTTTTGATATGGACAATGATGGAGACTTAGAGGTTATCGTCAATGACTATCAAAACAAAGCAAAGTTGTTTCGAAATAATACAAAGAAAGAAGGGAATACAACAAATTGGGTAGCAATCAAATTAGTAGGTGATCCGTCACAAAAAATTACTAAAGATGCCATTGGTACAGCATTGATTCTGACGACTCCGGATGGAGAGAAAAAATGGAAAGAGGTGTATAGTACCACTGGTTATTTATCAGTTCATCCGAAAATATGCCATTTTGGATTGGGAGCGGCTAAAGCATGCAATCTAGAAATTAGGTGGCCAAACGGACATGTACAAATAATAGAAAATTTAGAAATCAACAAACAGCATATCATCAACTATAAATAAATGTTTATTTAGGACAACATGTCATTACAATGGTCGCAGAAATACGATGGCTGTGAAATGATTTCAACAAATTTACTGAATCATTGAAATAATGATGAATAGACTTCATTGTCTTTGTAAAATATAGCAGATGCTTCTTAAAACATCCACTAACAATTACGATTAATTAATATCTAAAACCTCTAACTTTCACGCTCCTCTATTTAAATTAACAAAGATTATTCATTTTTCTTTTTTATGACTATATTGCTATCAATTTGTTCAACAAATACAATACATCTCTTTGCTTATATTAAAAAACTTACATCTTATGAAAGTCAAAAATCTACTTTTTTGCGCATTGTTTTTTTGTTGTATGTTAGGAATACAACCCCTAAATGCCCAGCTGGTCGAAGAAGCTTCGATTACAGCTAATGAAGCCAATTTTAAAATGATTAGTCCCAATTCCTATTTAATGGAAATCGCTGGCCCTAATGATTATTATTTTAGACAAGAAATAGAGTCCACCAATACTCTCTCTCTTTCAAATGTAGACACAAATGGAAAGAAATTTCCTGATGGGACCTACAAAATGCAAGTTACTCCAATAGTGACTTTGTCTGAAACTACAAGACAAGAACTTGCCGACCTACGAAAAGAAAATGATCCGGAAAAGATGGCTGCCTTCCGTTTGGAGCATGAGCTTCCTGCCGAAGTCAATGTATATAATATTTCATTCAGTATCCGTAATGGGCAATTTGTGACACCTGATGATAGAGAAGTGAAAGGAATAAGCCTTCCTAGCACATCTATGATATGGGAACAAGATCATCCAGTCCTATATGCTTCTTTAAATAGTGTTGACATGGAATACGGGAAGCCCACATTGGCTTCAAACGCTCTACCGTTAGTAGGAGATAATACTCTAATGAACGAAGATGACCAGGTATTTCTTGATGATGTAATTGTTGACGGTAGCATTTGTGTAGGTCAAGATTGTGTCAATGGCGAAAGTTTCGGTTTTGATACTGGTAGATATAAAGAAAATAACTTACGTATCCATTTTAATGATACTAGTAATTCGGCAAGTTTTCCAACTAATGACTGGCGAATAACCATCAATGATTCATCAAATGGTGGGTCCAACTATTTTGCAGTAGAAGATGCTTCTGCTGGAAATGTACCGTTTCGAGTAGAAGCCGGGGCAGGGGCCAATGCGCTGCATGTTGATGCTGGTGGTGAGGTAGGATTAGGTACTGCAAACCCAGTAGTAGAATTGCATATGGCTGATGGGGATTCTCCAACCATGCGTTTAGAACAAAATGGTACTTCTGGCTTTACTCCTCAAACATGGGATGTGGCTGGTAATGAAGCAAATTTCTTCGTAAGAGATGTAACGAATGGTAGTAAACTTCCTTTTAAAATAAAACCTAATGCACCGACAAGTAGTATTTTCATTGAAGGTACTACTGGAGATATTGGATTAGGAACAGAGTCGCCGGATGCTGCATTAGACGTGGAACAGTCTGATGGTTCAGCTTCTATCTTCGTCACTGAACTCAACGGTACTACGGCCGCTCGTACACTGCTCAACCTCACAAACAACGGAGGTCCTAGTATTGGCATGATAAATTCTAGTACAGGTGATCAGTGGTTTCTTAATCATGAGAATAGCTCTCCAAACCGATTCCTTATTGTCACATCTACAGGTGCTGGAGCAGTGTTTGCTTTGACAAACACTGGTGACTTGGATATCTCTGGTACACTAACCACAGGCGGTGTAACATGCGGCGGCGGTTGTGATCTGGTATTTCAGCCAGCATATACGGTGCCATCTATTGAAGATCACGCTGCGTTCATGTGGAAAAACAGCTACCTGAAGGCGGTCGGACCTACTCCAGAAGGAGCACCGATGAATGTCTCGGAAAAGGTGGGAGGTATCCTAAACGAACTAGAGCATGCCCACATCTATATTGAGCAACTCAACAATGAGATTAAAACTCAAACAGAAAAAATAGAAAATCTGGAAGCACAGATCGCCAAAATGGAAACTCTGGAAACCCAGCTAGCTGAATTGAGCAAATTGGTTTCCACTTTGAATAAAACTAACGATTCTTCCGATGAAGCTGTTGGAGAAAAAGAATAATTTAATCTCCTATGGCTTAAAATTTATTAATTCTAAAAAAAAGATTCTAATGAAAAATATAAAATATATCGCAATACTGGTTTTCCAATGCGCTCTTTTACAATTTACATCTGCGCAGTCTGCTGATAATAACGGCCGTCCAGTGCATGCTAACCCCGGACCAAAAGTTAAAACCGAAACGTCTGGTTCTGTTGCCAAAGATGTACCAAACACCGGATCCTATATTGTTGACCTGGATCAAGCAGGAACACTGAAAGAAGGAGTTCAAGAAAAGACGGAAGACAACTACTTTCCAGTAGATCTAGAGATCATGAAAGATGAGATACTGGCTACTAACTCCGCTGAAGTAGCTGAAAAGGTTAGTGGCTTAACAACTGTAGTAGATGATTTACTCCGAATTACGGAAGAGCTACGGTTGGAAAATAAAGTGATCAGAGAGAGTTTAAATAATTGCTGTTCGAGCGATTTGTTGGGCCTTTCTGCTAATGATGCATATCTTTTACAGAATGCTCCTAATCCTTTTAATGAATCGGCTGAAATACGATACTTTGTCCCTGGAGATTTAGAAAATGTGGCAATCCAAATATTCGATATTAAGGGATCGGTATTGAGCACAATTAAAGTTTCAGAAGCGGGTTTTGGTAAATTAGCAGTAGATTCTGCAAATTTTGGCAATGGTAGTTTTATATACGCACTTTCCGTAAATAATGAAATAATTGATTCTAAAGTAATGATAATTACAAAGTGATAGAGAATACGAAGTATAGATAAGCAGATGATAGAACAGAAGTAGATTAGAAGAAATACTGAAAAAGAGCCTTGTTGAAATAAATCAGCAAGGCTCTTTTTTATTCACCTACTTCACTAATCTAAACAAGTGTGTATTCATTTAAAAGTTCTTTTGTCCCTGCTTTCCCACAATTCATTAAGACGTCAATAATTGAAAGCCCTGGATGAAAATTGATGGAGTTTTGGCGATACTGAATGTCTTTCATTTTCAAAAATAGAATATCTATCTTATTTCGTTTAAAATCCTCTTTGGGATATAGTTCAACCCCTCCGATAGGATTGATATAGGTATGGGCCATTAATTCCTTGCATAATGCAATTACTCTGACCACCATTCTTGTAGGGGTTTCCAATTCAATTTCGGGAAAAACATTTAGAAGATTAGATGCATCAACATTTAATTTATCTTCAAGACGCATGTCAAATGCGGGGTCAGCTATAATATCCGTTTCTATTTTTAAAAAGGTCGAAATGTTTATTATACTTGTCTTATTAAGTCTTGAGAGAGAATCGGTTTTATATAATATAATTCTCTCCAGAACCGGAAATACTTCTTCAAAATATTCAGACCGTTTATAATTCTGATAAATGTTTATTAATAATTTCCGCTTCCACGAGTCATCCTTTAATTTTATATCCTTAATCTTCATTTTGGATAAATTTCTCTTGGGTACTGGAATATTGAAGTAAAAAGGAGGTCCGTTCACTTGAAGTAATCGATTCCTATTGACCCAACCTTTATGAATGTATTTTAAATTATCGTACAAGACAAAAGTATCCACTGAATGAATTAATTGAAAATAACCCAAGTAAGGAAAAAGGTAGGGTTGCATGATGGCTATGCGGTTCATGGGCTTAAATCAGAATTAAGGCTCATAATTGTTACTTATTTACGACAGAGCAGGTCGAACCGATAATGTGAAAACCAATAATCATTCGGCTGTTCAAGAGCTTGTGCATTGCTAAATCCGGAATGTCGGGCAAGTTTTTCTAACCAAACTCTATTAAACCAGGTACCAAGAATAGCTTTATTATTCATTGTGTGTTCGAAATACAAATCTTCTCTTTCGGGGCTATTATAAAAATTCCATATTCGCCCGCTATCCGTAATATCAGTAATCAGGATCGTTCCACCTGGTTTTAGCCAAAGAAACATATTTTTAAAAAGTTGGATCGTTTGTGCCTCAGTAAAATGTTGCAAAGCGGCAGCCATCACTATATGATGGAAGGATTGAGGTTGAAATTTAATCTCCATAGCATCAGACACAATACCAACAATATTCTTTGCCTCACGTGCGCCTATTCCTTCAATGAGTTTTTCACTAAAGTCTACTCCGATAACCTGAGAACAATGTGTGGCGACTTCTGTGCTAAGCAAGCCATTACCACAACAAAGATCCAATACCAAATGGTCGGACTCTAATTCTAATAATTCTATAATCCGAGCAGCATACCGTTGAAACATTTCATTACTCATGGGCTCGCTGTTCAGAGTTCTGCCTACCTGTATAAAAGGATCATCACTTACTTTATCTACATGTTTATCCCAAAATGATTTCCAATGGTTATTCATATTTTTAAATCTGGTTTGTACAAAAAGAAGAAAACTAACTATACATCTTAATAACCAAATGTATCCATTATTTCTCTACAATTTTCTTCAATAGCTGTTGATTCTTCTTCGCTAAGATCTCGTTTGTATCGTTCAACTGATGAGGAATCTACAGAACCACCATATAAGGTACTACTAGACGGACTGGGTGTCTTTAATCCAGCTAATTCAGTTACTCGTGGCCAGGGTTTGGAAGGATCAAAAGCTAACTTAAGTTTTGTTACTGCTTTTAATTCTTGAATGGTGGCTTCTGGGTTTCGAACCAAATCCTCATAACGAACTATCCTTAGTCTTTCTGGTTTTTGTTTATAAATTTCAAGAATTTCCTTATTGTAATCATTGTAGATGTTGGCTAAACCAATTACGTTTCGCTTCTCAAAAAAAGGGTCTTTACCTCCCATGGCTACCCTTTTTGAGCCTACTTCCAATTCTGCTGCAACTTGATCTCTAGGATCTCTAATCGTTGCAAGTAACTGTGCATTGGGAAAGAGTTCATCCACAGTGCATAAAACTCTTGAAAGCTCTGGGTTTTTTAATACTAAGACTCCGCCTGGAGACATCCGATCTGAGACAGTTCGGGTGAAATGGTTGACCGTATCTTGATAGAAAGCTTGATAAACCTGATACTCACCAAAATAAGAACGTCCAAAATCCTGAAAGTGTTCGCTACCCCAACGACACGCTTCAACCATTCTTGTTAAGATTTGTGATTCTTGTCCTAACGGATTTGCTCTCTCATCAGAAGATAGAATTGCCGTCAGAAGAGTCGTGCCCGTTCGTCTTCCTCCACAAATAATATACACCTGAGGTGATTTGTTTGTTAAGCTCTCGAAAAGTTTTTTTAAAGTTCGGGTCATTAAATATTTATTCTCAAATGAAATTAGATCTGGATATTTTTTGTAAGGAGGGGCTCATTGTAAAATTTACTCATAATTCTGTCATGAACAATTTGAAGTTTCTGCTGAAATACAGTTCCAGAAGCACTTAAATCTTTGTGCTGCAAAGCATCCTCTAAACTTTTGATTGTCGCAAAATCTTCTCTGTTGAATTCGCCATTGCCTAGATAATGAAATACTTTAACATCTTCAGCACTATTTTGTCCATTACTATCTGGATTTAATGCCCGAATTTTATCATCAGGAACATGTAAAGGGAAATTATAGTTAATAGACATTGCTCCACAAGGGATGTTATGCCGGATACAACTTATCGTATTAGCCATTTGTGATTTTGCCCAATTATCTTCCATAACTCGATCCACAGCATTCATATCAGCTACAAATGTACCTGCCATCTTTTCAAAACTCTCCCGTGGTGCAATTATAAAACCATAGTTATAATAATAAGGACAACTTCTATGTTTTTTGTCGGTGGACATAAGCCCCCACCCAGTATGAACTTGGGTAAACCTTGGAGTAGTTAAATTAGCTTCCTTGAAAATTTTGCTCCACCAGACAGGGCTGGGTGTTTTTTGTAGTTCAGCCGTATTAAAAGGAGTAACATGCGCGATAAAACCCAGTAACCTTTGCGTATTAAAAGATTCCAGTATGATTGCATCCAAATCGCCAGTTATAAGTAAATCTGCATCTGCAAGAATCACAATATCAGCCTCCGATTCTATATCCAGCCTATGAAATCCTGTGGCATCATAAGTGTATTTATCAAAGAGCTCTTGATCCAACCACTGGAATTCAACATTGTAATTGGCAGCCCAAGGACATTCGATGGTCAAATCTCGGTAAGGTTCATCCCGGCTTATTGATACAACACATTTGGCCGTTTTGGCTATTGGTCCGCCAAACTCCTGAAGAGATTCCAGGAAATAATGTACCATCCGCAAAAACTTCTCATTGGCACTGATAGGTAATCTAATTTCAAGGGTTGGCTGTTTTTTATCTGTAATTTTGAAATGCTGCGGCAGCCATTTTGTTAAGTCAAACCTGAAATTTGATTTCTCCTTTTTATCAGGATTTAAATAAGGGAGTAACTTCCTGGCATTGCTAATGGTCAATTCAAGAATAGAACAAATTCCAATGATCTGATCATCTGTAATACTCGTTCCCCCAGGTAAAAGCAATACCTGTTCTGATACTAAATTAGTGGTTGGTAATTCAAAATCTATTTCGGGGTATAAGGAGTTGTATGGTTCCATTTTGTGATTACCTGGATAAAAATAACGTCGGGCCAGTATATTTTCTTTATGGAGTACATTTATTATTTCATCTCTTGTTAGACCAATGATTGTTTCATTTACCTCTAAGACAATATATTGATAATTATTCTGCTCGCTTTCATTATATTCAAGTAATTTCAGACCGGGAATATTTGACAAATGCTGTTTATATTTTTCATGTACATTTTTGTTCTTTTTGAAAAATAAATCTATGGATTGTAAATTGGTAAGCCCCATAGCAGCACATATTTCTGTCATTTTTGCGTTTGTCCCCAGATGCATTACCTCGTCATAACCAACAAAGCCGAAGTTACTCATGACCTTAAGTTGTTTTGCCAGGGAAGGGTCATCTGTTGTAATTGCACCTCCTTCGAAAGTGTGAAACGCCTTAGTTGAGTGAAAACTAAAAACTTCAGCATTGCCAAAACTGCCAATCATTTTCCCCTTGTGACTACTTCCAAATGCATGTGCAGCATCGAAAACAAGCCTGATATTATGCTTTTCTGCAATAGCCTCAAGCCGTTCGATATTACAACTCCTACCCCATACATGAGTTCCGATAATAGCACTCGTACGTTCGGTAATGAGCGATTCGCAATGATCGGGATCAATATTCCAAGTCTCCTGATTAATATCACAGAAAACAGGCTTAATTCCCTGCCACATCAAAGTGTGGGCTGTGGAGATGAAACTGAAGGAGGGGATAATAACTTCCCCTTTTAGATCTAATGCCTTGACTAATAAAGAAAGTGCTATTGTACCATTACTGGCCAACACACAATGTTTTACTTGGAGATATTGTGCCAGCTTTTCCTCAAGACGATTAACCAAAGGGCCATTATTTGTAAATTGATAACTTTCCAGTATGGATTTAACAAGCTCTGTGAAATAGTCGCTATTTCCAAGATTTGGTTTATTTACGTGAAGTTTCTCTGAAAATGCAGGTTTGCCTCCGACAATGGCGAGATTCTTAAAAGTATTTTTTCTTTCAATCATTGTTTTCTTTGGAATTATCCAAGTAATTTAGAAAAACTCAAATATAGCAGAAATTATTCATACCATATCTTTTAAATTATAACCCAAGAATGCTAGCTTTTAATGAGAACTTAGTCTATCCTATTCTCCCAATTCATAATGGCTTAACAATATTTGTTTGTATCAAAGTAACATAATTTAGAAGGGGGCTCAAGTTTTTATTTTGAATGTATATATTTGTGCTTCATTAATGGTGGTTTATTACTAATTATGTAATAGACAATCGAACGATAAATAAATTTGAATTTTTATTATTCCTTTATGTGACCAATAGTCCTCTAAAAAATGACCAACAAAATTTTATTCATTAGCGGAATGCATAGAAGTGGCACATCTGCTTTGTCTGGTTTATTGAATCAGATGAACTTTAACATTGGTCATTCTGTAATGAACGCAAAGTTTGATAATCCAAAGGGCTTTTTTGAGAATAGAAGAATTTCTAATTTCAATGAGCGCCTTTTACTTCATTTAAATGCGAGTTGGAACTTTCCTCATGGGATAACTGAAAATTGGATTCAAAAAGCGCACTTAGATGATTTTTATCAAGAAGCTGCTGATTTATTTGAATCTGAATTTGATTCGTCACAACCCATATTAATAAAGGACCCACGTCTTTCTTTGCTTTTTCCTTTTTGGGAACAATTTTGTGAAAGACATCTTTTAGACGCTAGATTTCTTATTGCCTTGCGGCATCCGATTGAAATTGCTCATTCTTTGAAATCTAGAAATGGATTTAGTTTAAACCATGGTCTATTTCTCTGGTATCATTACATAAAAAATATTGAAAAAAGTACACGACAGAAACCTCGATTCTTCGTTAATTTTGAAGCACTAATAAAAGATCCAATTCAGATTTCAAATGATCTAATAACTTGGCTTAATGCTGGTTTTGGAGATCAATTAAATTTGAAACACGTTGAACTTGCAAAGATTGATGCTTCATTAAAAACACAAAATGCGGATCAAATCAGAGATAATCTGCCAGATATTTTCCAAAAGTTTTATGACAATTTAAAAGAACTTTCTGGGAATTCTAATTCTGAAAAGGCACTACAAAGGATTGACGAATTAAGCGCATCTATAGATAGTGTCTTAACAATTGGATTAAATCAAGAAGTCTCTTCCAATATAATTAAACAAAAACATGACGTTCCATCCCATTTAGTACTTCGTTCCAATGATTCTTTTTATGATCAACAATCTTTGAATCTGACGTTGAACACCTCTCAAAAAACTCAATACATAAAATTTGATTTCAAATCTTGTCCAGTTAATGAAATTCAATGGACTCCATTATCTGGCTCATGGTGCAAAGTCACTTTAAATCAAGTAACATTACTTAACGATTCTGTCCCTGCTGAATCAAAAATAAAGAACATTCAATCGAATGCGAATGAGGTTACTGATAAAACCTATGTATTCAAAAATTCTAACCCATCTTTTACGTTTACAATAGCTGAACAAATTAATGGCATCATTATTAAGTTTGACTTAGAAATGATCTCAGGAACTGATAAAGACGAAATTATAAATTCTGCATTTTTAGAAAGCCAACTAGAATATCAGCAGAAGGATTTAGAATATCAGCAAAAAGATGTAGAATATCAAGAGAACGTTTTGGCATATCAGCAGAAAGATTTTGACCATCAGCAGGAAATTGCAGGATACCAGAAGGAAATTTCAGATTACAAACAGCAAGTTTCAGAATACGAACAGAAAGATTTAGAATATCAGCAGAAAGTCTCAACGTACAATCAGAAAATTTCGGATTACAAGCAGAAAGTTTCTAAACATAAGCAGAGGGCTTCAAGATACAAGCAGAAAGTTTCACAACATAAGTTGAGTCTTTTAGAAATGCAAGAAGCCTTAAGGAATATGCAAGTGGTGAAGCATAATGAGGAAATAGAAGATACTGAAATCCAGTCAAAAATTTCTGAATTTGAATATTATATTGAGGATAGAGTAAGAGATGCAAATTTAAAAGGAGAATTAATAAATAATATAAAACAATCTCTCAGTTATCGAATCGGCTGGTTAATTACTGCGCCTATTCGACTTCCTTACAATTGGTTGGAAAATATGACTAGTGAGTCTTCAAAAACCAATATTTTTCTAGCTGGGGGATTAATGTTTTTGAAACATCCTATCAAATTTTTAAAGAATATAAACCTTAAAAATTATAAAACATTGCGTCATGCTTTAAAGCATGAAAATCCGAAAGAAATAAAAAATAATCTACTCGCTTTAGTCGCTGGAAAAAAATCGGCTATCGTGGATGAAATTAGTTATAAAGAAGAAGCACCACAAACTTCCCCTAATCCAATAGCAGAACATTTTTCTCAATCGGGAAAGCCCAAATTACTCTATATTTCTCCCAATCTTCCAGATTATGATATGTCGAGTGGTGGTAAGCGTGCTGCCAGAATGTTAGCGCTTTTGAATGAAGATTTTGAAGTATATGTCTTTACATTTGGCGAAAAGCCTGAACGACATATTAAAAAACTAGAAAGTCTAAACCTCCACGTAGTAGCACATCGATCACTAGAAAAATTAAGGAAAGAAATTCCAAGAATTGATTGTATTGTATATGCTTGGTATTATTCATTATTTGATGGTCATGCCTTGCTCAGTTGGTATCCAAATGCTAGAATTGTAGTGGATTCGGTGGATGTGCATTGGGTGCGAGAAGAACGCTCTATTGGTTTGATAGAATCCCTGACGGTCGAAAAAGTCAAAGCAAATAAGCTGTTAGAAATAGAGTCTTACAAACAGGCCGATATTCTGTGGGCGGTAACAGAAAATGATAAACAAGCCATTCTTAAAGAAATCCCAGATGCAACCGTTTGGGTTGTCAGTAATATTCATGAATCAGAAGATATAAAATATCAAGATTCGAATAATAATAATATCCTCTTTTTTGGCGGATTCAACCATTATCCTAATGTATCCGCTATCGAACGTTTAGCGAATACAATTGTACCTATTGTTCGAAAAGAAATCCCAGATGCAGAACTAATTATTGCAGGATCAAAAGCATCTGAGGAAATTCAAAAATTGGGAGAAAGAGATGGCATCAGCTATCTTGGGTTTATTGAAGAAGAGGACATGTCAAGCTTATATGATAATGCATTCATTACGGCGGTTCCACTTTTAGCTGGGGCAGGTATTAAAGGGAAAATCTGTGAAGCTATTGCACACTCATTGCCCATTTTGACGAATGCAATTGGCAATGAAGGAATAGAATTAGTGCATGAAAAAGAATGCCTCTTGGCAGAAACAGATGAGGAATTTGCGAATATGCTCATCAAAGCAGCAAGACGAGAATATGATTTTGAGAAAATGTGCAGTTCTGCCCAAGATAAATTGGAACAATTAGTAAGTCCAGGTGCTGTCAAAAGAAATATGCTGGATTCAATTTATCCTCCTGTGGTCATTTGCATTGTAACTTGGAATCGATTGGAACTGGTGCGTCGTTGTATAGAATCTATAGAAGAACACACCCGCTACCCAAATTACAAGATTGCTGTTCATTCCAATGGCTGTGAAGATGGAACACAGGAATATTTAGAAAAAGCGGCGGCATTAAATGATAAAATTGTCCCTATTCTTTCCGATAAAAATGAAGTTTTTGTATTGCCTAATAATAATATGATGCATCAATTTCCTGATCACGACGTGATTCTTTTGAACAACGATACGTATGTCACTCCCAATTGGTTGATTGGATTGTTTGAAGCTGCATATGCTTCCGCGGACATTGGCGTTTCAGGCTCTAAGATCTTATATCCAGATGGAACTTTACAAGAGTTTGGGTCAGAATTGTATGCTACGGGAACAGGCAGAAATATTGGTAAATTTGAAAATGCGGATAATGAAGAATATAAAATCACAACGAAAGTTGGTTATGTTTCAGGTTGTTCGATGTACATTAAGCGCAGCACAATAGAAAAAATTGGTGTATTTGATGAGCAATTTCATCCTTGTTATTGTGAAGATAGTGATTATTGCTACACTGCTAAAGAGGCTGGTCTAGATACTGTGGTTACCCCCTACTCTATTATTTATCATGAAGAGGGTAAAACATCAGGTACAGATACATCGAAAGGCTTTAAAGCGTATCAAGAAATAAACATGAAAAAGTTTCTAGCCAAACACAAAGGAAAAGAAAACGGGATTGACTGGAATAAGTTGACAAATGAATAAAAGAATATGATTAAAGAGCTACTAGAAAAGGTGAAGGAATATGAAAAATATAAAACCTGGGTACCCCCTGGGCATTATTACAGTCCTATCCCCGATAAGCAAGAAGTACAAAAAAGAAAAGATGAAATTTTCAAAATCGAGCCGGACATTGCAGGACTTGATTTGAATGTGGAAGCGCAGAAAGAATTGTTACTTCAGTGTACATCATTTTATGACAATCAGCCTTTTCAAGCAAAAGAGGAAGAAAATAAAAGATATTATTTTGAAAATCCTTTTTTTAGCTATGCCGATGGGCTATCCTTGTATCATATGATGCGTTCAAAGCGGCCAAAAAGAATTATTGAAGTAGGCTCTGGGTTTTCTTCTGCCTTAATGTTGGATGTTAATGAAATGTTTTTTGACAATCAAATTGATTTAACTTTTATCGAACCGTATCCGGAAAGGTTGCTTTCCTTGGTGAAAGAAGGAGAAAAAATAAATCTGATTGAAAGCGGAGTACAGGAAGTTGATTTAACAACTTTTAAAAATCTAAAAGCAGGTGATTTTTTATTTATAGATTCTTCTCATGTTTCCAAGGTTGGAAGCGATGTTAATCATTTGTTTTTTAAAGTACTTCCAGTATTAGCGCCTGGTGTATTTATTCATGTTCACGATATTGCTGCCAATTTTGAATATCCCGAAAGGTGGATTATGGAAGGACGGTCATGGAATGAAAGTTATATGCTTCGCTCCTTTTTGATGTTTAATCCTTTTTTCCAAATTCATTTGTTCAATGCCTATTTAGGGAGTTTCCATACGGATTGGCTTCTTGCAGAAATGCCACTGTTTATGAAAAATTCAGGAGGTAGTATTTGGATTCAAAAATTAAAATAATAGCTCTTGAAACAATTCGATTCTTTCATTTTTACTCACATACCAAAAAGTGGTGGCACAAGTTTTAGAGAGTTTTTTTATGTAGCTGGGCTCCAGAATAATCTCAAACAAGCAGAAATGCACGTACCTGGCGTTGGTGGAATTCCAAACAATAAAAATATTTCACAGCTTAGTGAGGAAGAATTAATTCAATTTAGGAATAATAAAGTAAAATTACTGGCAGACCATTCTCGTTTCAATGTCCATGCTCGGCATTTTTTAAATATGTATAATCCATTTTATTTTACTACTTTGAGAGAGCCAGTTTCTCGATTTATTTCTCACTATAATTTCTTTCATAAACAGTTAGGATACCACGATTTGAAAGGAGTGGACATCAATGATTTGCCGGTGGATAAACTGGATGAATTGATTAAACGATTGTCTAATTTGCAAATAATTTATTGCCTATATACACCAAAACCAAGAGGCTGGGAAATTGACGAAGCTGGATTTGCTCAAGCCAAATTTAATTTAGAAAAAGTATATGGTAGTTTTGGCATTTTAGAACAAGCTGAGCGATCGGTGGAAGTATT
Organism: Saprospiraceae bacterium; assembly: GCA_029212405.1. Classification (GTDB taxonomy): domain Bacteria; phylum Bacteroidota; class Bacteroidia; order Chitinophagales; family Saprospiraceae; genus CAJXUU01. The sequence goes on along the minus strand of JARGNR010000054.1, from coordinate 22,944 downwards.
AAAAAATGCAGCCCCAAAATGGCTAGTTATAAAAGATACATTGCCAGAAAAAAATAAAAATATCGCGCCGAAAAGTGAAGTTTCTCCAGCCATTATTGAAAAGATAAAGGAAAAGAATTATTATGATTTAAAATTGTATGATTTTGCCTTAGAGCTATTTGAGAAATTCTAACTTTCCTTGATTGTCATTTAGACCGTTTTGATTTTATAATAATTGTTATGCAGATTTAAATTTAAATTTTCAGTGTATGAAAAAAAGTTGAAAATGATCCCCGTTATTGTTTTGAATTGGAATGGATTAGATGACACCCTGGAGTGTATGGAGGTTTTGTTACAACAAACCTATTCTAACTTTCATGTCTTTTTAATCGATAATGGATCTGAAAATAATGATCTTAAGATACTTCAAGAAAAATTTAATGCGAATGATAAAGTAAGCGTCATAGCGAATGCTCAAAACCTTGGCTTCACTAAGGGGAATAATCGAGTAATGGAAATGATACTAAAAGATTATCCTGATGTAGAATATATTGCCCTATTAAATAATGACACAAAAGTTGAAATTGATTGGCTAAATAATTTGGTAAAAAGTGCAAAAACAAATGAGGCAGATATTGTAAGTAGTAAAATGATAAATTATTTCAATCCGAAAAAAATGGATAATGCAGGGCATAAAATGCTCAATACTGCAGAAATCATTCCTTTTGGACATGGAGAGCCCATAGAAAATTTCAATTCCGTTTTTGAAAATATTGGAAGTTGCGCAGGTGCCACTTTATATTCCACAAAGATGCTAAGACACATTGGAATCTTTGATGAATATTTTGATACGGGATATGAAGATGCAGAAATTGGACTGCGGGCTACGGTTTTGGGTTATAAATGCATTTATGAGCCATCCGCGGTAGTGTTGCACAAAATCAGTCAATCCACCAACAAAATCCGTGATTATGAATATGTATTGAAAATCCAACTGAATATTTTTTATACCTATTTCAAATTGATGCCTTTGACTGTTCTGCTAATTAATACACCTTCTTTTCTGTTTAAGTATGGCAGTGTTTTTTTAATTGATATTGTATTTTATAGACCTTCTTTTTTAAAAATAATGGCTGACGCTTTTTATAGAACCTTTTTTAAAGAAAGAAAAAAAATAATGACAAGTAGAAGGGAGTTTTTTAAAAAATACAAGACAATTTCTTCCTTTCAAATTTTGCGAAAACAAACCTTCTTCCTATTGTTCGATATTAGACGTTTTATAAAATTCGTACTGTTAAGGAAACCAACAGAATTTGAACGTTGATAAATCAAAGTTGTGGTTCATCCTCCTCAAAGAATGTAATAAATGATATAAATTATAAAGCAGGTTTAAGCAACAGTGAATTCAGCTATCAATTGATCTTTGGAAAATCAATTCTTTGAAAACTCTCAAATCATTTGTTCAACATTCATTTGGATGTAAAAACCAACTTTAACACTCTATTAAAACAAAGATTGGAAGGAATACCCCATTTTTGTGTTACTTAAAACTACCATACACGTCAAAATATATATGAAACAAGTCTTAACCCTTTTTTTCGCATTTATAGCTCTTACACTTTCAACTGCACAAGAGAGCACGCTGGATCTAACATTTGAAAAAGAACATATATCACTTGGTGAGGTAAAAAAAGGGGAAAAACGTACCTTCCAATATACGTTTACCAATACTGGAACTGAAAATGTAGAAATAGCTATCGTATCAGGTTGCGAATGCACGACTTTGGATTGGACCAGAGGAATTATAAAACCCAACGAGAAAGGTATAATTGACGTTATTTTTGATAGCACAGAAAAAGAAGCTTCAGAAACAGTTGATGTAGATCTCTATCTTAAGAATATAAATCCAAAAACCGAAGCGCGTTACTTATTTGTATTAGACTATACATTCGAATTGAAACAATAGATTTCATATCTCTAGAATATTTTCCCTTTACGTATCCTTCTGTTTCCTCAAGAAATGAGCCGTTCCCTTTTCTTCTTTGTGCAAATGATACATCTTGCTCTATATTGCCCTCATAATTGAATACAGCGGTGTTAAAATAAATGCACCACTTCTCAATTGTTAAGATTGGACCATAACGGTTACTTCACATTCTTTGCTTTTTCAATGATCTATTACTAGTTGTGATCACTATAACTTGGAAGACACCCTTCTTAGACTGTTAAAGTATTGCCCATATCCCAATCATTGGCGATTTTGCCTACTAAAATCATTTAAATTTTAATTATGAAAACGTTTATGTACTTACTGCTTCCTGCACTTCTATTCATCATTACTTCTTGCTCAGAAAACACAATTTCAGAAGAAGAGAACACAGCATATAAGTTTCAAAAAGAATTGAGCATTCATGATGGTAATGGAAACGTTGCAGATCTTGTAATTTTTGCAAATACAAAAGAAGCTTTGGCGGATCAAACTAAGGATGTATTATATTTAACTACCTCTACTGCATCGGTTGAACCTTCAACTACAGAAAATTCAGAATTCTATACGGAAGAAGAAATTGATTATATCGAAGAAAATGAAGTCTTTGTGTATGTAGAAAATTATAGCTTTCATTCGAATGTAACTTCATTTAGTGTCCGATCAAAAATTGAATCTTTCCAAATTGGTCAAAGTTCAACGAGGGCAAGTGACACCAACTACCACTACGCATATGGATCCAGCGGCGTAACTGGTGCTAAAGTGAAATACCTCACTCAAACATGTAATGCTGAATATATCACAACAAAGTTGAGTAAAAAGAACAATTCCTGGAGTGTATTTTGGAACAAGTTAGCATCTGGCACACTATATAATCCAGGAAATAAATGGAGTTATAATGGGTCAACTACTTACTACAAGTACAAATTAAGAGTGAGAGGAAAGCAAGGATGTACAGGAACAGCAACCTACAGTTACAATTGGTTAACCTAGTCGTCTGCCCAATCATTTTCGAATATACCGCACCTCATCAAATCGATGGGGTGTTTTATTTTCCGTTATCATTTAAATGTTGAATTGACTCCCCTAATGGTAATCGATTTATCTTGCTATATATCCATGGCAAAATATCCAAATAAATAAAGGATCTCCGCTCAAATCTATTCTCCACCAATTGATTGAATGTGTCATAATAATGGATATAAATAGATTTTCTATCGTAAACTCCAACTGACATTAATTTGTACAACATCTCTAAGATCAAATGTTGCACCTTATTAGGAACCTCTTGTTTTTTAAAAAATCGCTTAAAAGAAGCATAAGATGTATCAAACTGCTCATACTCATCTAATTCCAACAAAGCGATCAAGAGCATCAATCGAGTGAAACATTGAATATCAACTCGCAATGACTTTTCTGTTAAGCCAATAATTCTATTTAAATATTTTAATGCTTTCTCTGGTTCCCCATTTCCAATATACATCCAAGACACCTTGTAATAAATGACCATGACCTTATGGGCATCCAGTTTGTTTTTATACCGATGAATTCTGCTCAGTGTACTGGGTATATTTATCATACCTTTCTCAAATGTACCTTCAAGAAAATGCAGATTCATCCTCCCATTATGAACATATTGAAAAGAAACAATCTGAGAATTTAAATTGAGTTTAGAATACTTTTCTTGTCTTAGTAATTCCAATTCCTCCAGATAGTTCTGATACGTCAATCGATCTTTTAAATGAAATGCCGCCGTTAATACATAATGATATCCACGCATAAATAAATCGATATCCCTATTCTGCAGTTCTCTCGAGTTTTTGAATAGATCCACCCATTTCAATGCATACCGAAAACAGTTGGCAAAATCATCTAAGATATAGTTGTACCACACATAGGATTGAAAATAATAAATCAATTCCATCCCATTTAAGGACGACTCATCAATTTCATGCATACTATTGGTAAAAAAAGAGGTCAGTTTCTTTTCTTCTTCTACACCAGTTACATGTCCCTGTTCAATATAAAATTTATGCAAACGAATTCGAATATTACTCAATTTTATTCGCCTATTAATTTTTTCACTGAGTACTTCAGCATCTTCCATTAACTCTAAGATTCTTCCTGTTTTTGTTCTGGTAATATGCCTGGATTGAATCATCTTCTCCAATTCAATAATGGTCAATAAGGAAAAGTCATTATGATGTTTACTTGAAATACTGCGCGCCTTCTCAAGTACTTGCAAAGCTTGCATGTGTAATCCCTTACCATATAAAACATGTGCAAAATCTATATACTCTCTGATCTTTATATTCTGCTTTTTGTCTTTATATAACAATCGTAAACTGATCATAATTTGCTCATAAAGATGCCGTTTCAAATTAGAATATGCTGCCGTGGTAATTCCTTTCAATTTTGATTTTAGAGACTCATCATTCAGCACTTTCTGCTTATCCAATGTATCAAACAACTTCAAAAACATCAAATCCCCTTCCCCCTGATTTCTTCTGGCATACAGTTTAAAAGCTCGTTTCTCCGACTTGGAAAGACTTTTAACGAGTTTAAATAAATTTTCTGTACTGGCGATGGGCATATATATAAATTTAGCACTAAACCACACAATATCAATTATTTACATATATAACTCATCCATTGGAATGGTGAATAATAGTAAAATCATTCAATTATTGCGTCGGTCAAAAATATACATTTATCCCTTTATTGATACAGGTGTGTCTATTATTTATATCACATCAATAATAAAACTTGAACATGAAGAAGGTGGAAGCCATAATAAGAACTTCAAAATACGAAGATGTAGTAGAAGCACTGGAGGGCATAGGCATCCGTTTTTTCTCCTATTCAGAAGTCAAAGGGCACGGAATGGAAAAAAGCGATGAAATTGTCTATCGAGGTGCTGTATATGACGCAGGATATATTCCTCGGACCAAACTAAGTATTGTAATTAAGGATGAAGACCTCGAAAAAGTCACCTCAACTATCATAGCAAATGCTCAATCAGGGAAAATCGGCGATGGCAAAATCATCATCACGAATGTGGAACAGTTTATTCGTATTCGAACAGGTGAGTCATCTGAAGATGCACTTTAAGTTCAACCTAAATTAAATCTCATGAATATATCTCTTTTTAATGTCTCTAGTGCGGTTGAATTATCCACTGTTGTAACCGCAACAGAGTTCAATGCATTTTCAACTAACAATTTATGGTTGTTGGTCGCCGCTACCCTGGTTTTTATGATGCATTTGGGTTTTTCTGCTCTAGAAGCAGGATTTGTTCGAAGAAAAAATGTGGTAAATATCCTCTATAAAAACATGATGATCATTGCCATTGGCTTGATGACTTATTGGTTTGTAGGGTTCAATCTCATGTACCCTGGAACAAATGCTGGTGGATTTTTCACCTTCCCATCATTTTTTCTTGATCCAGGCAATGATGGTCTTACTCCTGCTTATGGAGATTATACATATTTCACAGACTTCATCTTCCAAGCTATGTTTGCAGCAACTGGGGCAACAATCGTTTCTGGAGCAGTAGCAGAACGAATAAAACTAGGACCATTTCTTGTTTTTGCCACCTTATTTGTCATGTTGATCTATCCTATTACTGGATTTTGGAAATGGGGATACGGATGGTTGGACGCATTAGGGTTTTATGATTTTGCTGGATCTACATTAGTTCACGCAGTCGGTGGATCTGCGGCCTTAGCAGGTATCATTGTTTTAGGGCCTAGAAAAGGAAAATATACGAAAAAAGGAATGAGGGCAATTCGTGGCCATAATATGCCACTTGCAGCATTAGGGGTATTTCTTCTTTGGTTTGGTTGGTATGGATTCAATGGGGGTTCTGTACTGAGTGCTGATCCAGCGGGAGTATCTCTAGTGTTTGTCACAACATCTCTGGCGGCGGCTGCTGGAGCTGTTGCGGCAGCAATCTCTTCCTTTATCATCTTCAAGTCACACGATGTTTCCATGGTAATGAATGGTATTTTAGGTGGTTTGGTCGGAATAACGGCAAGTGCAGATGTCGTTGATGTAAATAGTGCAGTTGTTATTGGCTTGGTCGCAGGCATCCTTATTCCAATATCGGTCACCATCTTTGACAAATTGAAATTAGATGATCCAGTGGGTGCAACGTCAGTTCATTTAACGTGCGGAATTTGGGGAACTCTTGCCGTATCTATATTTGGAAACTTAGATGCAGGAATCGGAACAATCACTGCCCAATCTATTGGAATACTAGCTTGTGTATCTTTTTCATTTATTCTTTCTCTAGGATTGTTTACTCTTCTACACAAAACAGTGGGCATACGTGTATCTGAAGAGGAGGAAGAAAAAGGGCTGGATATTGGTGAGCATGAAATGACCGCCTATTCATAAGTATCAATCATTCTAAATGGGGCTTAATACGAATTAATATGAAATCAAGTAGTGAAATTGAGCAGCAAAAGGGATTATATACCCCCAAATTAGAAAAAGATTCATGTGGCGTTGGACTCATAGCCGATTTGAATGGAAAATCGGACCAATCTATTGTAGATTCTGCACTGACTATGTTGGAAAACATGGAGCACAGAGGTGCATGTGGTTATGAGGCGAATACGGGTGATGGAGCAGGAATTCTTCTGCAAATTCCTCATGACTTTTTTGTTCAAGAAGCTTTTCGACAGAATATTAAACTTCCTAAAAAAGGTAAATATGGAGTAGGATTTTTCTTTCTACCAAAAGACAAGTTGCTTCAAGCGTATTGTTACTCAATAATTGAAAAATATGCCTTAAGAAATGATTTTCAAATTTTCTATCGAAGAAGTGTTCCTGTTGATAATTCTGATATAGGTACATCCGCCAAGGCCTCAGAACCAGAAATGATCCAGTTGTTTTTTAAAACAGTAGGATTCAATAATAAAGATATTGAACGAAGATTCTATTTTCTAAGAAATCAGATATTAAAGGAGATATACTTCAGTGACAAAGGATTAACGGATGATTTTTACATCACTTCGTTTTCTAGTAAGACTATTGTGTATAAGGGGATGCTTACCGCAGTTCAATTGAGGAGTTACTTTCCAGACTTGACCGATCCACATTTCAAATCTGCACTGGCCATTATTCACAGTAGATTTTCTACCAATACCATTCCTAAATGGAAACTGGCTCAGCCGTTTCGTTGTATAGCACACAATGGCGAAATCAATACCATCCAAGGGAATATCAATTGGTGGAATGCGCGTGAAAAGCACATGGAAAACGTATCTAAAGATCGCCCTGATCTAACAGCCATATTCCCTGTATGTGATCCATTTCTTTCCGATTCAGGAAACTTTGACAATGTTGTTGATTTTTTATTGCGGGCGAGTAGATCTATTCCTCATACCATGATGATGATGATCCCAGAAGCATGGCAAAACAATGCGCATATTCCAGATTACAAAAAAGCATTTTATGAATACCACGATGGCATCATAGAACCTTGGGATGGGCCTGCGTCTATTTGTTTTACCGATGGGACTTTGGTAGGAGCAACGTTGGATCGAAACGGACTCAGACCTTCTAGATATCTATTGACCAAGGACAATCTACTGGTATTAGGAAGCGAAGCAGGATGTCTGGAAATAGAACCAAGCAAAGTACTAAAAAAAGGTAGGTTACAACCTGGCAAAATGCTGTTGGCTGATTTAGAAGAACACAGGATTGTATCGGATGAAGAATTAAAAGAGCGTATCTGCCAACGAAAACCTTATCGCAAATGGTTAAATAAAAACAGCTACCATATTGACGACCTTCCGGCTACCAACAATACTTCATCTTCTCAGATTCCGCTAACAATGCAACAAATAGCATATGGCATTGGGAAAGAAGATCAACAATTGATCATTCAAGCCATGACAGAAAAGTCAAGTGAACCTATTGGTTCCATGGGTGCAGATATCCCTCTGGCCATATTCTCAAAGATCGCACAGCACATTTCCAATTACTTTAAACAACAATTTGCACAAGTCACGAATCCTCCGATTGACTCCCTTCGTGAGAAATACTATATGTCATTATCTACAGTGCTTTCTCATAGCAGCAGGATCATTGGAATAGGATCTGAAGAAGCTAGTGTCATACGTACAGATCATCCTATTCTAGATTCGATCGCCTATCACAAGTTACTAAACAACGAATTAGAAGATTTTGAAGCTATAGAAATAAGCACTGCATACCCCACAAATCAAGATTTAGAAAATTCAATTCATGGTTTATGTACTCGAATTTTAGAGTACATCAGAAATGGAAAATCTACCATTTGTCTCTCCGATGAAGGCATTTCAGAAAACGCTACTTTTATTCCTTCTTTGCTGATTGTGGGAGCCTTACATCACTTATTGATTGAAAAAGGACTCAGAAAGGAAGTGACGATTATTATAAAAGGTGGGGATATCTGGGAAACGCATCATATTGCCACCTTGTTATCCTATGGGGCAGATTTGATTTATCCGCATGTTGCCCTAAAAACAGTAGCTTCTCTTGCCCACGATTTAAAAATAAGTGAAAAATCCGCAGAGCAAAATTATATCAAAGCTGTTCGAAAGGGCTTATTAAAAATCATGTCAAAATTAGGAGTATCTACTTTGGCTTCTTATAAGGGTGCCCAAACATTTGAGGCATTGGGAATTCATAAAGAGGTAATTGACGTCTGTTTTAAAGGAACCATTTCAAGAATTGGTGGTATGACTTTCGACCAAATCAAAAAGGAAAATGATGTTAAACACCGATTAGCTTTTCATGTCAATTATAAAAGTTTACCAGATATCGGTAACTATCAATGGAAACGGAAAGGAGAGTATCATCTATTCAATCCTAAAACGATTCATCTGCTTCAGCATAGTACACGAACCAATGATTATGATACTTATAAGAAATTTGCTTCTGCAATAAATTCATTAGAAGAAAATAGCAGTACGTTACGATCCTACTTTCAAATACAAAAAGAAACCGTACCCATCCCACTTTCAGAAGTAGAAGGAGTAGATTCCATTCTTAAACGATTTGCAACAGGAGCAATGTCCTTCGGATCTATCTCTCATGAAGCACATACGACTTTGGCTAAGGCCATGAATAAAATTGGCGGGAAAAGCAATAGTGGTGAAGGGGGTGAAGATGAGTCCAGGTTTATACTAAAAGAAGATGGCTCGTGGGAACGTTCTGCCATAAAGCAGATTGCGTCAGGCAGATTTGGTGTAACCAGTAATTATCTAACGAATGCCACTGAGCTACAGATTAAAATGGCTCAAGGTGCAAAACCTGGAGAAGGCGGACAACTTCCTGGACATAAAGTAGATCAAAATATAGCACGAGTAAGACACAGTACACCCGGTGTAGGGCTCATCTCTCCCCCACCTCACCATGACATTTATTCTATTGAAGATTTGGCTCAGTTGATTTTTGACCTTAAAAACGCAAATCGATCAGCTAGAATTAGTGTGAAATTAGTATCCAAAGCAGGAGTTGGTGTTATCGCTTCGGGTGTGGCCAAAGCTCATGCAGAACACATTCTAATATCAGGATTTGATGGAGGGACAGGAGCTTCGCCTTTAAGTTCTATAAGACATGCTGGACTTCCTTGGGAACTAGGCTTGTCTGAAACGCACCAAACATTGGTGAAAAACGGATTACGTGATAGAGTGGTCTTACAAACGGATGGACAAATCCGAACAGGGCGAGATCTCGCTATAGCAACCATGTTAGGAGCAGAAGAATGGGGAATTGCAACCGCAGCATTAGTAGTGGAAGGATGTATTTTGATGCGTAAATGCCACTTAAATACGTGCCCAGTAGGTATTGCTACTCAAGACAAAACACTTAGAAAAGCGTTTGAAGGAAAAGTTGATCATTTGGTGAATTACTTTCACTTTCTAGCGAATGAACTTCGAGAGATCATGGCGGCTTGTGGCGTACGGACCGTCAATGAATTGGTGGGAAGAACAGACTTCCTTCAAGTAGCTAATCTGGATAAACATTGGAAAACAGAGCATGTCAATTTGGAACCCCTACTTTGGAAAGAAAAGAATATATATGGGACCCAATTATTTTCCAGTATTCCGCAAGATCACGGTTTGGAAGAAGTACTTGATCATAAGTTGATTGCATCCTCTAAGTTGGCCATAGATCATGAAAGCACTTTTAATAGTATTTATCCTATAGAAAGTACTGATCGTGCTGTAGGTGCCATGTTGTCTCATGAAATATCTAAGAAATATGGTTCATTGGGAATGTTGCCAAGAAGTTTGAGTTATCGATTCAAGGGATCAGCCGGTCAAAGTTTTGGAGCATTTACTACAAAGGGAATTTTCTTTCAATTGGAAGGAGAGGCCAACGACTTTTTTGGCAAGGGACAATGTGGTTCAATTTTAGCTGTGACCCCAGACCGCACTTCAAGTTATGACGCAGAATCTAATACGATTATAGGTAATGTAGCTTTATATGGGGCTACTTCAGGAGAAGCCTATATTAATGGTCTGGCAGGAGATCGTTTTGCAGTTCGAAATAGTGGTGTAAAGGCTGTTGTAGAGGGAATTGGAGATAATGGGTGTGAATATATGACAGGTGGAAAAGTGGTTATACTGGGCAGTGTTGGTCAAAATTTTGCTGCAGGGATGAGTGGTGGTGTGGCCTATGTATTTGATCACAAAGTCAATGTTGAAATGGTTATTGGCAATGAAGATATCCTATTAGAAACTCCGAGTAGCAGTGAAATGGACGAGATTCAGACACTTATTCGAAGTCATACGAATTACACTGGAAGTAAGAAAGGATTTGAAGTTTTAACGAATTGGGAGATTGAAAAAGAACATTTTGTCAAAGTTATTTCCAAGGAGTACAAGCACATCACTGAAAAGCAAGTTATTGAAAATATTGATCATCAAAAAGCAAGTTAATTATGGGATCAATTAAAGGATTTTTAAGAACAGAAAGGGACCTTCCCAAAACAGAAGATGCACAATCCAGGATAGAACACTTTAAGGAGTTCTATATTCCATTACCTATTGCGCACACTGAAGAACAAGCCTCAAGATGTATGGATTGTGGTGTACCATTTTGTATGAGTGGGTGTCCACTCGGTAATCTGATTCCAGACTTCAATGATGCGGTATATATGAATGAATGGAAGGAGGCTTATCGTATTCTATCTGAAACTAATAATTTTCCAGAGTTTACCGGTAGAATCTGTCCTGCCCCTTGTGAAAGTGCTTGTGTTCTGGGCATCAACAAGAATCCAGTAACCATTGAATATATCGAAAAAAGGATCATAGAAGAAGCGTTTGAAAAAAAGTGGGTTACACCCATTGTTCCCAAGCAAATAACAGGTAAAAAAGTGGCTATTGTGGGATCTGGTCCTGCTGGGATGGCTTGTGCAGAACAATTAACAAAAGCTGGACACCAAGTGCATGTCTTTGAAAAATCAGATCGGATTGGAGGCTTACTTCGATATGGCATTCCTGATTTTAAATTGGAGAAAACGGTATTGGATCGGAGGATTGAATTAATGAAAGCGGCTGGGATACAATTCAGTACGGGAATAAATGTCGGAGAAGATATTACAGCAAAAGAATTAAAAGCAGAATATGATTCTATTGTTTTATGTGGAGGTTCTTCGGTTGCCCGGGACCTTAATATTCCAGGTCGAATTTCAAAAGGCATCTATCCTGCCATGCAATTTCTCACCCAAAACAATCAACTCGTAGCGGGTGATCGCATTCCAGAAAACGAATTGATTAATGTAAAAGGCAAGGACGTGATTGTAATTGGAGGTGGAGATACGGGTTCTGACTGCATTGGCACTTCTAATCGATTGGGTGCAAATAGTATTACTCAAATTGAAATAATGAGCAAGCCCTCTAACTCAAGAGGCTTGAATGATCCATGGCCCAATTGGCCGATGACGCTACGAACATCTACTTCTCATGAGGAAGGTTGTCATCGAGAATGGTCTATTTTGACCAAACGTTTTATCAGTGAAGATGGCTTCCATATTTCTGGTATTGAAATCGTTCATATTCTATGGGATAAAGATGAGCAAGGCAACTATAAGATGAAGGAATTGGAGCATACCAAACGCATCCTCCCCTGCTCTACCGTATTTCTGGCAATGGGCTTCTTACATCCGCAAAAAGAAGGTTTACTGGAACAATTGGGTGTGGAATTGGATGAGCGAGGTAACGTCGCAACAAAAAACTATGGGACATCTGTTCCTGATGTATTTGCTGCTGGAGACATGCGACGAGGTCAATCGCTGGTAGTCTGGGCTATTTCTGAAGGTCGGGAGGCGGCTAAGGTCGTGGATGAGTATTTAATGGGAAGTGTGAGTGCACTACCTTCTAAAGAATTGTCGAGTTTATCGTTGTAAAATATTACCTTATTAGAGGTAATCAAAATACAGGAATAACGTTATCACGAAATGAAAGTCAATTTATCCAATGTTGTATAAAAGCGGTAGTCCTATCCGTAATATTTATAGTTAATTGGGTTCATGTTTTGTTTCCCAATTCACTAGGCAACCCACATAAGTTGATTTCATTTCGAAATTTCTTTCTAAATCAGTAGCTTTAACTACTTTCATAGAACATTTCATTAAATGTAAGCTATTGGATTCTATCAGGTCTGGTTTGAGTTATCAAGTTAGTATTCTGGTATTATGGATAGTCTTCATTCAAAATTACCATATATCACGCTACATTCAGCTATGAAGTTGATTATAAAAGGTACTATAATACTATGTCTGGCTATATCAAATAAGGTATATAGCCAGACATATTTCAGCATGGTAGTTCCTGTTGAGCGATCTATCAATATAAAAAACTTATTATCGACGGAAGATGATATATGGGTATCTGGACTAATGTTTTTTGAACCTTCACCTGGGACTATTACTCCAGGCTCAATCGTTTACAGGATTGAGTTTGAGTCAAAGACCTTTAATTTTTTTGAACATCCAAACTATTTATTTTCAAATGGAAGCCCAACTTTTGACGGAAACACTTTTTATGCTTATTCTGATGACTTTAACAATTACCCTATTGCATCTATTTTAAGACTGAATTTAGAAAATGAGATAACAGACATTTATGAATTGGAGCCATGGAATGAAGACAGTAATGTGTTGCTTTCAAGACTTTATGAAAATCATTTATTTGGTGTAAGTCTTATTCAAGATGCAGAAGGAGCCAGCACGTTATTGCGATTAAATAAAATTGATCTCTCTGATTCTTTAGTTTGGGGAAAGACTTTTGGAGTTGGTGACAAATTCACAACACCGAAAGACTTAAATATTTCTTATGACGGATCCATCTTTGTAAGTAGTGGTGTCTATCATTTTAACATGACTGGACCATTCAGTCAATTGCATAAAGTGGATCAAGATGGGACTATACTTTGGAGATATGAGTCCACAGAGGAATCGTATACTATTGTTTCCGATCAACATATTGGGCTGATATCCAATAATGAAATACTTCTCACCACAAGAGTCGACGAACGATTAAATCCTGAATACATAACAAATGAATGGTATCCTCTACCTGCAAAATTTTCCTGGTTGTCAGAAGATGGCATGCTTTTGAAGGATACTGTTTTTAATACTCCTAAAGATGTCCGGCCCTTTGTAGGAGGCACTCTTATCGCCAAAAAAGGAGGTATTTTTGTCTACGGATCATGGGAAGATGAAGAGGGAAAGATATTTGGTTGGCTCCTAAAAATGACAGATGAAGGAGAGATCGAGTGGAGTAAGAAGTATAAGCATCCGAAATATAAAAACATGGACCACTTTTTCGAGATTGACCAACTTCATGAATATGAGAATGGCGATCTTGTAGCTGCTGGAACAGCTAATATACCAGGTCAAAAGAATGAAATTTGGATTCTTCGACTAAATGAATACGGCTGCTATGGAGAAATGGAATGCGATGAAATCGTGACAACCTCAACGTTTGACATACCTAATGAACTGGCCATAACACTCTTTCCTAATCCAAGCAACGGAATTCTCCAATGGAAAGGTGAATCAGCGATAAATCAGTTGGCAATATACAATTATCAAGGAGAAGTCGTGCTTCAAATGTATGGAGACGACATCAAGAAAACGATAAATATTGCTCATCTTTTAAGCGGAGTATATCGAGTAAGAATGATCGATAGAAAAGGAAATACCTTTACCAAGTCATTTATCCTCACCGACTAAGAAATGGGTACTTATATCCAAAACGTATTAAATAGTGAGGCTACCACACTAAGAGAATAGAAGTAAAAAGGTATGTTTTAATGAAATGCCTATGGGATGATAATTCATAGACACAAAGCTACCACATTATAAATATACTGCTATATTTGCGTTTGAATTGGCCACGTAGTTCAACTGGATAGAATATCGGATTTCGGCTCCGAGGGTTGAGGGTTCGAATCCTTCCGTGGTCACTAGAGAATACAAAGCTGGTCAATTTATTGACCAGCTTTTGTATTTTTAAAGCAAAACAAGCTTGCTTGATTGTGCGTATAAAAATTCAAAAGCCAAGGATTGCGCCAGCAAGCCAGCTTTGTATTTCGACCTCGGACTCGGAAAGGATCATTCGCAGAATAATCCTGACCAGATTAATGCAAAATATAGACTCAAACCCAAATGTCAAAATTGAAGTAAATGACGGTGATATCTACTTGAAAAATGCTTGTCAAGGTATAATCTTACAATCACCCGATAGTAATTGTTTCCGAATTCGTAACCAAAATGAAGATTCGATTAAAAGTGTTGCTATTAATTGCCCGGAATAAAACTAAATGAAAAAAAGAATTGGAAATATATCTTACTTCCCCAGTAGCAGAAAGTAATTTTCTAATAAATTAAATCAGCCCTTTGTC
>JARGNR010000054.1:0-7969 GCA_029212405.1 Saprospiraceae bacterium | reverse complement strand
TTACTTCCCCAGTAGCAGAAAGTAATTTTCTAATAAATTAAATCAGCCCTTTGTCCTCTAGCGACTCTCTCAGATTCGTCTGATTTTCCCAAAATCTATCTTTAATCTTTTGCATGATTTGCTCAAACTCTGGATGATTTTGTAACCGCTTAATCATGGGTTCATCTTCAATTAGCAAAAACCAGTATGGGTAATTTTCTACTTCAGAAAATACTTTGAGCTGCTCGATAGCCTCATCGAAATTTTCTTCATAAACGTATTTCCAAACCAAATTTACACTTCTGTAGATAGACTGATCCTCTTCGCAATATTTTACATAATCATTAAAAAGTATCTCTGCTTCGGCATTCAATCCCATCTTTTTATAGACTTCAGCAATTTTGATGTTTTCCTGCCTGTAAATGTTAAGGCCGTTATCCTCCCTAGCTTTGACAAATTTTTCAAAATAGACATAGGCACTGTCATAATTTTCTTCCAAATAATAAAATTTGGCGACATCCTGTAAAATGTCAAGACGGTTAGCATCCTTGTTCCATTCCTTTATCAATGAATTCCTGGTCCTTTCTAAATTCCCATCCTTAATAAATTCAATAATTGCCTTTAGATGCGGTGCAAAATAGTTTTCCGCACTATACCCCAAAGACATGTTGATATATCCTAACGCCTCATCTATAAACCCTGATGATACTAACGCATTACTCAACTGTAAATAGACATAGCTTTGGGTGATTGAATCACTGGCAACATTAAGCTGCGCTCCTTTCAATGCATACTCTAGGTATTTGTCCGTATCGGGCTTCAACCTAAAATAAAAATCCGCAAGCATTTGCACCGCCAAATTTGAATTCGGATTATACTCCAACGCCTTTCTATAATGAGGTAAAGCAAGTTGGTACTCATTGGTTTGTACGTAGTAAAAAGCCTTTGCGATCAGGCTTTCGGCAGATTTTGAATCATAAAGCAAGGCCTTATCTGCATAAATATTGATCTTTTCAGTGTATTGTTTTTCGATTTGGGACATTTCGAGAAGGTAGTAGGATATAGCGATGTTTGCATAAGCTAATGCAAACTCCGGGTCCTCCTCTATAGCTTGCTCAAATAACGGAATGGCCTTTTCCCAACCTGCCTTAGGTCTAGAATAAAAAAGGTCAAGTGCCTGGAGGTAATACTCATAGGCCAATAAATTTTCAGTAGGTCGTTTCTCAATTTGTTCTAATTCAGAAGGAGTTACTATAACCTTAATAGCTCTTACAATTTCCTTCGCAACATCATTCTGAAGTGCAAAAACATCTACCACTTCACGATTATATTGCTCCACCCAAATCTGTTGGTCACTTGATGCTTCAATCAATTGTATATTGAGCAAAACCTGATCTCCTACACGTTGTCCACTACCTTCTACCAAGTAATTTACATTGAGTTCTTCTGCTATTTCTGGAATACCCTTATTTGTATTTCGATATTTCTCTACCGAGGTTCTACTGATCACGCGTAAGTCTCCAATCTTCTGCAGCTTGTTCAAAGCCGATTCCATCAAACCATTTACGAAATAAAGATTCATAGAATCACTGCTTTCATTTTTGAAAGGCAGTACTGCAATTGATTTAGCAACAGGCTTTGATAAGGAGTCAGGAGCTGATTCCTTATTAAAGATTTTGGAGGTATACGCAAAGAATACAAAACAAATAATGGCAAAGGCAAGTATTAACCATTTTATAAATGAACGATCTTCTGAACGTTCAGTGGTTTGGGTAATCGGCCTATCAATATGACCAAGCTCATGATTGAACACATTATAAACTTTCATGGGCTTTGTTACATTCTTCAGCGTATGGACTCCCATAGAAGTCGTAAACAGCCCAGCTTGATTTTTTATTTCATCATATACCTTTTCTGAAATATATACACTTCCTATCTTAGCTAATGATTCAATACGAGCGGCTATATTTACGGCATCCCCGATGATGTCTTGATCCGTCACTATAATATCCCCTGAGTGGATACCCACCCGCATAGGGATTTGGAGTTTTTCCTTTCTGAAAGCAAGCTGCATTTCAATTCCACACTGCACAGCTGCAATAGCGCTAGTAAATATACTTAACGTACCATCACCATAATACTGGAGTATGCGACCGCCAAATTTATTGGTCGTGAAATCAAAAATCTTTCTGTGTAAGTCTCTATATGCAATCGCCTTTTTTTCATCCTCTTGCATGAGCGCAGTATATCCTTTAATATCTGTGAACATAATGGCAACCAATTGCCGCTGCTGTTTGGGGGCAACTCCGTCACTTTTATCAAGGTTAAATACCTCACCAGGCGGATATCCATAATGTTCCCGAAAGCATTTGATGAAATAAGATGCACTGCCAAAGCCTACTTGATATGAAATCTCAGAAATAGTCAATGTATCCTCCTTCACCATTTCCATGCCTTTTTGAAGCCGAACTTGACGAATAAATTGACTTGCCGAAAGTTGTGTTTGCTTCTTGATTTTTCGAAGCAGGTTTGAACGACTCATATTCATAAGCTCTGCCAATTCAGAAACCCCGAACTGTTCGTTGGAAATATTTTCCAGAACAAGCGTATTTACCTGATTAATGAAGTCTGCTCCTGAATTTGATGTTTTCGTCATATGGTTTTTTGATTCCACGAAATTAGGGAAATTTATACAAATAGATGTCATAAAAATGTGGAGCAATTTAGCTCAAAAATCAATTTTTGCGTCATAGTTTATACGCTTGCGTCATAGTTTTCATCCCTTCCTCAAACTTGATATTTATTGCTGAATACCTAATAGGCAAGGCGTTCAAGCTTATCCCATCTTTGTGAAAGTTAAAAACAAAGTAAAATTCTAATAATAAATATTCAAATTATGAAATCAATCAAAATCACTTACCTTAAAACAGTATTCAGCTTTGCACTTGCTGTTATTCTACTAACAAGTGCCTGTAATGAGTCGAATAAGAGTACCGAAAATAAGCCAACAGTAGCTAAACCGAAAATTGACATCCAAACAGCAATACTATCTGACAATCTCGATATTGTAAAACAGCATATACATGCCGGAACTGATATCAATAGGAAAGATCAAATAAGCGGTTCTACCCCATTAATCACGGCAGCAACCTTCGGCAAAACAGCAATTGTTCAGGCATTAATTAATGCTAATGTAGATCTGACCACTAAAAACAATGATGGAGCCACTGCTTTACACACTGCTGCATTTTTCTGCCGGGTCGAAATCGTACAATTGCTTATGGATGCCAAAGCAGACAAGACGATAAAAAACAACTTTGGCGTGACAGCCAGGGAAAGTGTGATGGGTCCTTTCGCAGATATGAAGCCCTTTTATGAAATGCTCCAACAACAATTAAGTCCGCTAGGATTGCAACTTGATTTAAACGAAATAGAAAAAACGCGTCCCGTAATAGCCATGATGCTACAATAGACTTCGAGACTTGAAAATAAAACCATTATTAATTAAAAATAAATACCATAGTGAAAATAGAAAGAAGACATGATATCGATTGGTTGCGTGTAATTGCGATTGGCTTATTGCTAATTTATCATATAGCCATCATTTTCCAACCTTGGGCTATGTTCATTGGCTTTATTAAGAGTGAAGAAACAGTAGAGGCGTTATGGGCACCGATGACCATGCTAAACGTTTGGCGAATTCCATTTCTATTTTATGTATCAGGAATGGGACTCTATTTCGCTATGCGCAAACGAAACTGGAAGCAATTGGTTCTAGAACGGACAAAAAGGATTTTGCTGCCTTTCCTATTTGGAATAGTAGCCATTACACCTTTGCATATGTTCATTTTTCAAAAGTACTATAATTTGCCATTGGGATATTATCCTCATCAAGGTCATTTATGGTTTCTGGGAAATATCTTTGTGTACGTTCTTTTGCTTTTGCCGGTATTTTATTTTCTTAAAAAGCAAGAGAACGCTAAAGTCAAAAGAGTGGTATCTACACTTATAAGTAACCCACTTGCTCCTCT
Organism: Saprospiraceae bacterium; assembly: GCA_029212405.1. Taxonomy (GTDB): domain Bacteria; phylum Bacteroidota; class Bacteroidia; order Chitinophagales; family Saprospiraceae; genus CAJXUU01. The sequence continues at coordinate 3,959 of JARGNR010000054.1, read as the reverse complement.
GTTGATCTCCCTGTTTTTTGTCATTGAGGTCATCTTGGTAAATCCGCAGTTGTTTGTGCTGTATGCCCAGACTTGGCATGGCTTTTTTAATGGTTTTCTTGCCTTCTTTTTTGGTTTCCTTTTAGTGTACAGTGGCGAAAGCTTTTGGAATACTGTTTTGAAATGGAAATGGTTGTATACCATAGTAGCCGTTATTCTGTATGGTATTCGATTCGTAGTATTTGGAACTGAAGCACCTGGGTATCTCATGGCCATCGAATCAAATTGCTGGATATTTGCAATTTTCGGTTTTGGATATAAGTACCTGAACAAACCAAGTAAAACCCTCAGCTACATCAGCCAAGCAGCGTATCCTGTTTACATAATTCACATGTTTGTATTGTATGCCGGTGCCTTCATCATGTTGCCGTTGACAATGCCCATCCTATTAAAGTTCCTATGTATTGTAGCTTTTACGGGGTTGGTATGCTACCTCATTTATGAATTCATCATAAGAAGGATTGGTGTCATTGCCCCTTTGTTTGGGCTGAAATGGAAATTAAAAGATCAAAATTCAAATAAAATAGAATTAGCAAAACTTAGCTCAAATTCTCCTGCTCAGCTCCAAACGGATTATGGAAAGGATAATTCTTCATTTTTAGTCTAATTATGTTCCAGATTATAATTCAGAACTATTATGAAGACCGTTTAAAATACTTTTGACCTAGAACTCTTAACTGAAAGAATACCAATTTATCAAGCAAACTAAAATTATGAAATTAATTAAAATTATTTTTAAGACCATTCTTATTACGTTCTTCTTCTCACAAATTTGTTCCAGTCAAATTCAAGGAAAGCAAGGTAAATTATACCAATACTATCATCAAGATAAAGCAGGTATCCCTTTCAGTATTTTTGATGAAATGAACTATCAAGAAGTGCTTAAAATTACTATTGACGTTGATTTAGGAAATCTATTGAAAGACATTCGTAGTCCAGAGAATTACAAGGCAAAATTAAAATTTAACGATGCCGATGGCAAGTTACAAGTATGGGATATGAAGTTAGCTCTGCGAGGTAAATTCAGACGTGTGAAATGTTCAAAAATGCCACCATTAAAGTTGAAATTTAAAAAGAAAGATTTAGAATCTAAGGACTTAAGCACTGTCAATGATTTAAAATTAGTAACCCAATGTGTAGAAGATAAACGGGAAGCTAAAGCATTATTATTAAAAGAGTATTTAGCCTATAAAATATATAATCAATTAACAGATATCAGCTATCGAGTACAGTTGGTTGAAGTAACTTTCCATGACACCGAAACTGGAAAACGAGAAAAACAATGGGCTTTTCTAATAGAAGATACGGCTCAATTGAGAGAACGTTTATTAGCTAAAAAATGCAATGATTGTTTATATCAAAACATGGAAGCATTTGAACAAGAAACCTTCAAATTGATGTCCGTTTTTCTATATATGATTGGTAATTCTGATTGGAGTGCCATGGTGGGACAGAATACAAAATTGATCAAAACAAAAGATCATATTTTGGTAATTCCTTATGATTTTGATTTTTCTGGAATGGTCGATGCCCCTTATGCGAGTGTAAATCCCAACTTTCATCTGACCTCAAGAAAAGACAGAGTCTATCTTGGTTTCGAGGAACATTTAGAAGATATAACATCTACATTTCAATATTTTTTAAGTAAAAAAGAAGAAATATTGAATTTGGTAAAAAAATTCAAATTACTAAATAAAAGAGAACGGAGAGCCATTACTAAATATTTAGAGACCTTCTTTGAAGAGGATCAAAATTTCAAAACAAAAGAGACTTACCTGGAATTATTTGCATCAACTGTGGTAGAAAAAAATAAATCATGAAAAATATTAGTAAACGTATAGTTATCTCTGAAATCATTAATTGGACTATGAGAGTCATTGTAAGTGCTTCTTTCAGCATTGTTACTGATATTGCAAATTCAACTATTATAGAGAAATGGATTATATATCTAATTCTTATTTCACTTACAATTATAGGAGAATATATATATGATCGAAAAGGGCATAGTACCAATAAATTCATTTTAGGTATTGGTATGGTTATCCTTCAATTGATTTTGGATGCCTTACCCTCTCTCTCATTGTTTTTACAAAATTAAGAAGTCAGTTCCAGCAGCTTTTTTCCATTTAAAATTATTGGTTACTAGCCATTCACTATCTGTGAGTAGTAACTACTTATTGGCAAATCGAAAAAGCTATAGAAAAGAATAAACAGAAATCAAAACAATATTAATCACATTTAAAAATCTAAATCATGAAAAAATTAATCATTATCCTTTTAACTTTTTGTACGCTGAGTGTATTTGCTCAGGACAACCCAACCAATGGTAAAGAAACCGATTCTTCTTACAAGAATAGGCTTAGTTTTCCAGTATTCATCTTGCTCAACATTGATGATGGAGGGAAAAAGACAAATACTCAACACGTTGAGCTTCATTATAGACGAAACCTAAATGCTAAGGATATCATAGGTGTAAAATTTGCTACTTGGCGATTATTTCAACCCATGGGAATTCAATATGGTGATGGTCTTATCGATAAGATAGAATCTGAAAGCGAATACTATCCTGGCTTTGTACGAGAAACTGGAATAGGATTTACTTATCAGCGTATGTTATGGAAAGGGTTATTTGCTTCAGTTGAAGTTTTGCCACTATATAAAACCTACCTGGATGAGAATAATTCTAAAATACAAAATGGTTTTAAGCTATATACTTCTTATCACATTGGCTACCACTTCTCTTTTGGTAAGAATAAACGGTTTTACATCGAACCTAATGTACATTGTCAAAATTGGGTATTTGATACCAATACACCCACTGAGTTTAAGACGCTAGATGATAAATGGGATAATTATTTTCTCTTTGAACCCAGTATTTACTTTGGGGTGAAATTCTAAATTAGAACCACCATAGTGACTGCAAGGATACTCTCCTTGAACATGGAAGACAAGCAAAATCAGGTTGATTATTCTCCTTTTAAAAAAGGGGAACCGTACTAATTCTTGTTTTAACATTTTTGTACTCATTCCATCTTTGGACAAGATAATAGCAAACAATTGAAAAGAAAGATTTCATATCTGAAGTAGGAATTGGTACTGAAGTAATTAGCATTGTCGATAGGAACGATGAGGTACCGTTTGATGAAGCAGGCTTTTCGGGCATCAATGCTTCCTTGGTCACTAGAGAATGAAACCAGATTTGTTTTGCAAATCTGGTTTTTGTTTTTCATGAAGCGTACAACATGAACGTTTTCAAGTGTAATGGAAAACTAAAAACAGAAATCTCGATGGAGGTTTGAAATCATTCATAGCACAATACAAACCTAATTAAGGCAAAATTTATACTTAAGTCAGTGCATCTTTAATCCAAAATATCATAATTAATGCTTATAATTATCCAATGAGTTCTATCTGTCATAACATACGCTTTAATAATGAATTGAATAATGATGAAATACTGCTATTTATTAACTAGTAACAATCCTTATTCATCTGTTTGGCAAAATAAATGAAGAGAATGTATATCGGATACCAAAATTGAGTTAATTTCTTCCTTATTAGATTTAAAAGCCCCTTTATGAAAAACATCTTAATGATTATCAGCTTACTATTAATTCCATTTATTAATCATTCTCAAAATGTGGAAGTGATTGGCAATCTCAAAATTACAGATCTTGAACTTCATAATTCAGCTGATAGCTTCATAGTAGTACTACCAGATGGCACTTTGGCTAGACGTGATTTCAAAACCATATTGGATAGTGCAAAAGCATCATTTAATGAAGATTTACTTAACGCCGGACTAAATGGTGTTGTTGCAGATATAGATGGCAACATTTATAAGACAATTAAGATCGGCACACAAGTATGGATGGCTGAAAACCTTAAAACCACAGTTTACAATGACGGTGTCTTAATTC
>JARGNR010000197.1 GCA_029212405.1 Saprospiraceae bacterium | reverse complement strand
TGGTCAATCGACTATTAGAATCGAACAATTGCTGAGAAGCAACACAAAATGGCAGGGTAAAAAAAAGAACGATATATATTATTTTCATGGTTTATCTATTTTATAAAATTTCTAATTTGCTCTGATACTTCTTCTGGTTTTTCCCACGGCCCAGTATGTCCTGTTTCTGGAATTTCATAGTATTCCGATGACGGATAGTAGCCTCTTTGCATATCCATATAATCTGGTAATTCAGTAGTGGTCAGCGATCCTGCCATAAACAATGTGTTCCCTTCAAACGATGACTTGATGTTGCTGGATATATCATAGTCTTGAGACAAAGAAAAATCCAAATTATCATCACTCAACATGGCTCCAAATCTCCAAAGCGGAGTATCGGGATGCTCGTGAAATTCTGGTTGAGCCCGAAAAACATTCACCATCAATTGATAGTCGGCCCGCTCATAAGAATCCGGCGTAATATGATCTTTGGACAAAAGGTACTCTTCTAGCCAATCTTTACCAACTTGAGCAAAAATGGAAGTGGTATTTGCTTTCAAGTAATCCCATACGTCTTTTGAAAAAGGGCCTGGCTCGTAGAGAATCAAATTCTCCACTTTTTCGGGATGACTGTTTATATAGCTCGTTGCTAATATTCCACCAAATGACCATCCGAAAATATTGACTTTTTCATCACTCAGACCAGTAAGCTCAAATTTTCGCGTGAGATAGTAGTCCACCACCCCATCCAGATCATCCATGTATTCTTGAAAACTCACATCCCACTGTCTTTGAGAAAGTCCGGCCCCTCGCTGATCATAAAACACCAAAAAGTAGTCATCTTGAAGTCGTGTCAAACCAGAATCCTCCACCGTGCGTTCAGATGGATACCTAGCGCTATTTTCAGCACCAAACTCACTGATTAACGCTCGATAATCACCACCTGGACCACCATGTAAAAAAATGATAATCGGCTTGGAAATATCTCCAAAAGTTTCAGCATGCAATACTGTTCCATTGACCTCAATAGATGGTAAAAGTGCATCTTGATAAGCTGTAAGAGGGACCAGATTCCCAGAAGAATCGATGTCTTCACAACTTATTAGACATAGGAAAAATAGGATAACGAATAGTCCTTTCATTATTTTTTATCTTTTTTGTTTTTAATAAGAGCAAATATGAAAAGACTATAGACACAGATTGTCCGACTTTAAGAAGTTGGACGCATTTAAGAAGTCTAACTTTTGGAAGTAGCTGATTTATAACTAGTTGGAGTACACCCCGTAAACTTTTTAAAAATACTATTGAAGGATGATTTCGAACTAAATCCACTTTCAAGGGCAATACCTAGAATCGAATAGTGGGTAAAATTCTCGTCCAGTAGCTTTGCTTTGACTTCTTCTACCCGATACTGATTGATGAAATTAAAAAAGTTGAGATTCAATTGTTCATTGATGACTTGAGACAAGTTCTTTGAATGCACCCCAAGAGCATCGGCCACATCTTTGAGCGTCAATTCATTGACCAGATACGGCTTTGTGGAGGCCATATAATTTTCCAAATCCTTGAGAATTTCCAAACTCTGGTCATCCGTGAGCATAGAAGAAGCATACTTGGTTTTCTTCGCTACTGTCTCGACTTCCTTTTCTTCTACGTTAGCCTCTTGAATTATCACGGGTTGATCATTTGATCGATTCCACTTCTTAAAAATCTCTGGTTGTGAAAGGCCAAAATAGACCATGAGATAGATGAATAACACATTTACCAATTCCATACCTCCCTCCACAAACCCTGGACTGAGTTCTGAAATAAATACGGACAAAAAGATGCCGATTAGACGAATACTATAGATTACGGTAATACTGATGGTAATGACTTTCAACCAATAAAGATTAATCCTTTCTGTATAGGAGAATTCATTTCTTATCGAACTAGAATGCTTGCGCAATAATGAGAAAGTCAGCACTAAATAGACGATGGCTTGAATGATTTTCAAAAAACTTGAAATCAATAAATCACGTGGAATTTCTAAATTTCTGAGGTCATGCAGAAAATCGATTTTGTAGGAAGCATCTTTGATAAAAAAACTAAAAAAAACATACAGAAAATAGATTACAAACGGCAAGAGATGGTATGCATCTTTCGATTTGAATGTAAACCGTTTACTGGTCAATGATTTTGCATAAAAATAGATGAATGGCGGAATTAAGAATGGGTTCGCATTGTCTAATCCTATCCAATGAGGGATTTTCAAGATGAACTCAGAAGAATAACAATAATTGAGAAAAAGGGAAAATGATATTAGAAAGATAAGAAATGCCAAAATACTATTCGCTACCCTATTTTCCTTTTTAAAAAGGAGAAATAACATGAGAAATAGTCCTTGAGCAATACCGATTACAAATACAGTTTCCATATTCTTTTCGTCAAGAGTGGCAACGGTCAGATTTGAAGAAAAAGATTCTGAAGAATACTATTTGTTCAAAAATCCTGAAAGCTGCATCCATTTATTGATTAAGCGGAGAATATCCATGTGGTCCTTTATAAATTCTTTTACATAGAACATTGAACCCTAAACCACATTTTATCTCTATAAATGGTCAAAAATAAAAAACCCAAAAGAAAAAGACGGGTCGTTTTGGCTGAATGTCTTAAAATATGAAACATAGAAATGTAAATTTACTTCAGTCTGAATGTATCAAATCTAGGTCATCCTATTTTTAATAAATGGTGTGCACTCTTTCAAAAATACAGCTCATTTTTGAGAAATAAACCTATCCAATTAATAGTATGAATAGATCAGTCGGATAGGTACTTTTCAATTGCTTCTGAATTTGAATCAAAAAGAATGATTTTACCTTGGGGAGTCACCAAAATATAAGTAGGAAATGAAGTGATATTGAACCTAGTTTTAAACGTAGCATCCACAAGTGCTACGGGCCATTTTATATCGTGCGCTACGATGTATTTTCGAACAGATTTTGGGGTATCATGATCAAATAATCCTACTACACCCACTTGACCACTTTCATATATGCGTTTAATTGTTGGCTCTTGTTTTATGCATCCTCCGCACCATGTCCCTCCGACATCAATCAGCAAATACTTTTTATTTTGGAGTAAGTCTTTAATCGCAGTTGTCTTCCCATCCAAAAGTGGAATAGCAAAATCCGAAATATCCTCTCCATCTTTGAATACCCTTCCTGTTTTCTGACTCGTTACGGCTAGGATAACTTCATTTCCATTTCTAGAAGCATGTTTAATAAAATAGTTATTGCCATAAAGTTCAAAGACTGCATTATGGTCAATGGGTTGTGCTTGTCTCAAAATAGAAGTCAAGTCTTGATTTTCGTCTATTTCTCCTTCAACCACTAGGATTCTATCGCCATACTCATCCGTCTGAAAAGTAAATAGTCCATCCACTGAATTGTCTAGCAAAAAAATAGTTATTGGCTTTTCTTCTAGCATATCATTACTTACTCGGACCGATAACCGACGACTTGTCAACCAGTTTTTAGCAGAAACGATGGCATTTTGTGGAAATTTAGAAGCATATCTGTTTCTTAATTGTGCTTCATTCGCATCGGTAATTTTACTCCTACCGATCTGATAATGGTAATAGGCAGAACTGTCATCCTCATTTGCCAACTGCACAATGAGTTCATCATGTAGCGTTAGTGGAAGGCCATCATCGTTAAAGTCAAGGTTGCCATTTCTATCCAAATAAATTACTGGATCAGAGGAGGTGTAGTGTTCTACCAACAAAGCAATTTCCTTATTAAACATAGAATTTTTCAAGCCTGAAAAGGATATAAATCCATAGGCTGTTTTCACTTTGTCTATCGAAGCTGGAAGGCGTACTATTTGATTACTTTGATTCTTACTATGAAGATAATCCGAAGACAATTCAAATAAAGGGATAAATCCAACAAGATCTGAATTCTTACCGAATGGATCAATATGATGTTCATCTATGTCAAAACTCATCTCTTGAGCAAGGAACTGGCTTGAAACGAAAAAGATTAGAATTATGTTGATTACTCTCATATATGGCACAATTGAAGTACTAAAACTATAGTTCATAGTCCTCTTTAGTAAAACGCACTATAAAATGATTAAAAAAAGTGTTTTCATCTGTACTGCCTCGGCTGCTGGTAAAAATAAGGAATCTGCCATCTTCTGTCACAAAAGGACTCCCGTCATACCCCTCCGAATTGATTTCACTTCCCATCCAAACGGGT
>JARGNR010000053.1 GCA_029212405.1 Saprospiraceae bacterium | reverse complement strand
AGGTAATGTGGACAAAAATAGTTGGTGGAATTCACATTAAAAATCCTTAAATTCCTGACATCAACTGGAAGAGGAACCAGGCTCTGCTGAGGAGCAACCTGCGAGCAATAAGGTTGATGCATATACTGAATATGTTAGAGTGGTTTATGACCACTCTTTTTTTGATACATAATTCAGGAATGCTAAAATTGGCTAAAAAAACCTAGCGTCTAGTTTGGTTCTTGTAATGAAGATACCACAAGATAAAAGCCTTACGATGTTGTCTACTTAATCCTCTATGAATACTTAATGTATCTTTCAGATGTCCAAAGAATGACTCTAAGTTATTCGTGCTTTTAGGAATACTTGGATTATCCAGAAAGTGAAACATATTAGGAATTGCTTTTTTTATCATCACAGCGGTTCGCCTTAGGTTCTTATGCCGATACCACCAGCGTCCAGTTCCCGAATTGATTTTCTTTTCATTGATATGGTCTTTGTAACTTTCAAACCATTCTTCAAACATTTTGATCCAGGCCACTTTGTCGTTGTTTGTTTTAATCAAGAATATCAGATTTACGATCTTCTTAAGTTCTATAGATCTTTGATTTACAGGCTTTTTACGAAGCCAGATATTGGATTCTCTATGAATATGCACCAAACATCTTTGGGTAATCACATCTGGAATAGCTGTAGAAATGGCCTTGAGAATAGCGCGATGTCCATCACAGGTTACAGATTTAATTGATATTCCCAGTTTGATTAGATTTAGTAAGTCCTCTTTGATTTGAACGAACCTTTCCTTATCAGTGAATCGATACAGTTGAGTGTATCGAATATGGCTATCATAATAAAGTACCAGACACATATCTCCTGGAAAGTATGTGCCATCAATAACCAAATAGGCTTCTTTATTCTGTTTAATAGCAAAGCTTGGAACAGAAGAAAGATAAACAGAAAACTTTCTTTGAAGGCTACGCTTACTCATACCCATTTCCGCTGACAAGTACCTTAAGGTTAGTCGTTCAATAACCCATTTTCTAAACCAAACCTCTTGATTACTTTTAATCACTCCAACATTCGTGGAAGTAAAAAGAATACCACAGTTTTTACATTTATACCTTTGTTTTCCATTCTGAATACCCCACTTAATCGTATCCAGAAAGCCACAGGCCCAACATCTTTTTTTTAACTTTTTTCATAAACAAAGAAAGTTTAATGAAACCACTTTCATTAAACTCTCTATAACTAATTGATATTCTGATACCTTATGAAGGTTTTACCAACTATTTTTGTCTATTATACCTTAATGGAAATCAATTCAATATAAAACCTTAATAGTTTACTAAAAAAACAATATTGAGATATTGAAAACTATACTTTATTATCTTTGTTCTTTTGAATAAATACAAGCTAAGTATATATGAAAGAGTTTCTGTATATAATGGTAATCATCTTCGTGACCTTTGGAGTTTCATTTATCTTGATAAACCTTAGACAAGTCGTTACTGGAAAAGAATTTAGAGGCACCTGTGCTTCTAACAATCCAATGTTAAAATCTAAGGTAGGAGAATGCACGGTCTGTGGTAAAAAACCAGAAGAAGAGTGCAAGATGCCAGACGTTAAAACTGCCTAGTATTACCTTTTGGTTTGAACAATTTTACTACCTAAAGTAATCAAACCAAAAAATATAAAAAGGGCGCTAAAAATAAATAATACGAGCATTTGGGACGCTAGTTTTGTTAATAGCACAATGATATAAAACATTAAAATGATAGTGTTAATCTATAAGGCTATTTTTTGAATATTTATATTTTTAATATATCCCACTTTAAAAACTTCTACTAATACAACTACATGAATCCTATTTTGAAAGCATCAACTATCACCCTATTTTTATCTCTCTTCACATTTTCCAACATTCATTCACAATACCAAAAAATTGAAACCTCAGGTGAAATTTATAACGCCCTAGAGAAATTCGGAGTTTTGGCCAATGTGCTATATGTAGCAGCACATCCCGATGATGAAAACACAAGAATGATTTCGTATTTGTCCAATGAAGTCAAAGCAAATACAAGGTACCTATCCTTGACAAGAGGTGATGGAGGACAGAATTTAATTGGTCCTGAAATAAAAGAACTATTAGGAGTCATACGAACACAAGAGTTATTAGCTGCAAGAAGAGTAGATGGTGGATCTCAAATGTTTACAAGAGCGAATGATTTTGGCTATTCAAAAAATGCAGAAGAAACAATTAAAATATGGGACGACGAACAAGTCTTGTCTGATGTTGTTTGGGCAATAAGAAAATTCCGACCCGACGTGATAATCAATCGATTTGATCACAGGACGTCAGGACGAACTCACGGCCATCATACAGCTTCAGCCATGCTTAGTCATAAAGCTTGGGATTTAATAGGAGATCCTACACAGTTTCCTGATCAATTAAAGTATGTTGAACCTTGGCAACCCCAAAGACTTTTCATGAATACCTCATGGTGGTTTTATGGAAGTAGAGAAAACTTTGCCAAAGCGGATAAGACCAATCTTATGAGTGTCGATATTGGAGTCTACTACCCTATCCTCGGAACTTCAAACAATGAAATTGCTGCAGAATCAAGAAGTCAACACGTATGTCAAGGAATGGGATCAACTCCAAGAAGAGGAAGTCAATTAGAATATTTTGAATTATTGAAAGGAGACATGCCTCCCAATAAGGCAGATGTCTTCGAAGGCATTAATACGACATGGAGCAGAGTAAAAGGAGGTGAGGTAATAGAAACTAAATTGAAGAATGTAATTGATGAATTTAGTTTTAGAAACCCTTCGGCTTCTCTTCCGTTATTGGCTGAAATCAGAAATGATATATCAGCACTGGAAGATGATTTCTGGAAATCTAATAAATTACCTCATTTGGATAAAATCATAGCCGCTTGTGCAGGTCTATTTATGGAAACAAATGCAGACAATTCTACGGCCACCCCTGGATCGACCCTTGAATTGTCTACAGAGGTAATCAAAAGATTGAAAGGAGATGTTACGTTACTAGGATTAAGTGTGACGAATACTGATATCGATACCACCTTATCCATCGAATTAGGAAATAATGAAGGGGTATTGTTTGACCATACGATAACTATTCCTTTAGATGCGCCGACGAGCTCTGCCTATTGGCTGAAAGAATCGGGATCTTTAGGAATGTACAAGGTTGATGATCGAACACAAATAGGTAAGCCTGAATCAGACCGTTATTTGATCGCAAATTATACGATTGATGTGCATGGTAGTAAAATAACCCTTTCAAGGCCTGTCGATTTTAAATATACCAATCCTGAAAAAGGAGAAGTTCATCAGCCACTTGAAATTGTAGAACCTATCTACACATCCATCTCAGATAAAGTTTACATTTTTGAAGGTGGAAATAGTAAAAAAGTGAACGTTACGGTCAAAGCAATGAAAGAAAACCAAAGTGGTGAAGTGACGTTGGATGTTCCCGAAGATTGGACCATAGAACCCAAGTCTTTCCCATTCACTATTGAAAATAAAGGAGAAGAAAATAATTATACTTTTAAAGTGACTCCTCCTATTGCTCCCCAATCTATAGAAATACACCCTGTAGCAATAGCCAATGGCATCAAATATGATCGAGAACTATTTAAAATCGACTATAATCATATTCCTCTGCAGCAAGTTTCGTTGCCTGCAAAAGCCAAATTTGTCAATCTGGATATTAAAAAACTAGGATTCAGAATTGCTTATATCGAAGGGGCTGGAGATGAAATTCCATCAAGTCTAGAACAAATAGGCTATGAAGTTACTTTTGTACCATTGGAGTCTGTATCTGCGGAATATTTGGGCAATTTCAATGCAGTCATTTTGGGTATCAGAGCATACAATAAGTGGGATGATATAAAATTCAAACAAGATGAATTTATGGAATATGTGGAACAGGGAGGAAATATGATTGTACAGTATAACACGAATAGACGATTGAAAGTGGACAACATTGGTCCATACCCAATCAAGTTATCAAGATCTAGAGTTTCTGTAGAAGAAGCACCTGTTCGCTTTTTAGCACCTAATCATAAGGTACTAAATTTTCCAAATAAAATTACCCAGGCAGATTTTGATGGATGGGTACAAGAAAGAGGATTGTATTTTGCTGGGGAATGGGACGATAAATACGAAGCCATATTGTCTAGTAATGATCCAGGAGAAGAAGCGTTAAAAGGTGGATTATTGATTGCTAAATATGGAGAAGGATACTTTTCTTATTCTGGATATTCATGGTTTAGGAATCTACCAGCAGGTGTACCAGGAGCGTATCGTCTATTTGCCAACCTCATTTCTTTAGGTAACGACGAAAAACCATAACATGGAAGATTCACCACAATGGGACAAGAGTTATACCATAGTCCTGCTTTTAAATGTACTGTACATTGTACTCTTTTATGTAATTATGAAAACATTTACTTAGATGGCATCGATTGATTGGATCATCTTATGCGCTACCCTTATTTTTATAGTTGTATATGGAATATGGAAGACACGTAAGTCTTCTGGAATGGAAAACTACATCCTAGGTGGTAAAGAAGCAAAATGGGCTACTGTAGGTTTAAGTGTAATGGCAACGCAAGCCAGTGCAATTACTTTTTTGTCCACTCCTGGTCAAGCGTACCACGATGGAATGGGTTTCGTACAATTTTACTTTGGTCTGCCTATAGCCATGGTCATTATATGCATAACGTTTATCCCAATTTACCACAAGTTAAAAGTATATACAGCGTATGAGTTTTTAGAATCTAGATTTGATTTAAAAACTCGGACACTTGCTGCGATTCTTTTTTTAGTACAAAGAGGACTAGCTGCTGGAATCACCATTTATGCACCTGCCATCATTCTTTCCACCATCATTGGCTGGAATTTGTATACGTTGATTGTCGTAATTGGTATTCTTGTCATAATTTATACTGTTTCTGGAGGCACAAAAGCAGTAAATGTGACGCAAAAACAACAGATGGGTGTGATCATGTTGGGTATGTTTGTTGCATTTTATTTAATCCTAAGTTATTTGCCTGATGGTGTTGGATTTATTGATTCATTAAAAATCGCAGGAGCAAGTGATAAGATGGACGTTCTAGACTTTAGTGTTGATTTAAATTCAAGATATACGTTTTGGTCAGGAATCACAGGAGGTTTGTTTTTGATGCTATCCTACTTTGGAACGGACCAATCACAAGTTCAAAGGTATTTATCTGCTAAATCTATCAAGGAAAGTAGGATGGGATTAATTATGAATGGTCTATTGAAGGTACCCATGCAGTTTTTCATCTTACTTGTAGGAGTTCTTGTCTTTGTATTTTATCAGTTCAACAAAGCTCCGGTATTCTTTAACCCTGTTGGTCAGGAGATCTATGAAACATCTAGTGCAGATGCGTATAGAACAGTGGAAGATGAATATGACCTACTCTATCTAGAAAAGCAAAAGATTTACACCTCTGTTGCCGAACAAGGCCTGACTCCTGAGCTTACAACGGCAATAGGAAAAATCAATAGCGAAGAGAAAGTCATTCGAAACAAAGCCAAGGACCTCATAAAAACTGCCTTGCCCAGTGTTGAAACCAATGATAAAGATTACGTATTTATTACGTTTATTTTGAATCATCTCCCTAAGGGTTTGATCGGATTATTACTGGCCATGATATTCTCAGCGGCTATGTCGAGTACTGCATCAGAATTAAATGCTCTGGGAACGACAACATCTGTAGATTTGTATAAACGAAGTATTGCTCCGGGTCGAAGTGAAAAACATTATGTATTTATGTCAAAAATGTTGACATTGATGTGGGGACTTATTGCAATCGGATTTGCATGCTATGGAACTCTTTTTGAGAACTTGATTCAATTTGTCAACATAATCGGAAGTATATTTTATGGAACTATACTGGGTATATTCCTTGTTGGATTTTATTTAAAATGGATCAAAGGAAATGCCATATTTTATGCAGCCATTGTTTCACAAATTATTGTGATTGTTGTCTATAAGGCTGATGTAGTTTCTTATTTAATGTTGAATTTTATAGGATGCGCTTTGGTTACATTATTGGCTTCGATGATACAAGTTATTAGTAAACAAAAAAGTAAACTAACGTGAATGGAATAGTTGATCTTTTGATACATTCCAGTAAACGAAAGTCTTATACAATGATCATTTGAACATAATCTATGCAAGCCTGTTTGTATAGCCTGACGAACGCTCTTATGATAAATTAGATTAAATCGGATTTCGAAAACCCACATTATAAATAGTATGTCAATAAAAAACGAGGAAGAATTAGAAGGGTTAAAAGCAGTTGGACGAGCTGTGGCCATAACCTTAAAGAAAATGAAGGAATTCACCAAGATTGGAATGACAACCAAGGAATTGGATGAATATGGTGGTAAATTACTTGCTGAATTTGGGGCGGTATCTGCTCCTATAAAAGATTACAATTTCCCTGGACATACTTGTATTAGTATCAACCACGTAGCTTGTCATGGAATTCCCACAGATAACATAATATTGAAAGAGGGAGATTTAGTGAACATAGATGTTTCGGCTGCTCTGAATGGGTATTATGGAGATAATGGAGGTTCTTTTGTACTTGGGGAAGATATTCATAATCATGCTCCCTTGGTAAAAGCATCCCAAGAAATTCTTCAAATGGCTATTTCCAAAATAAAAGATGGTGTTAGAATTTCTAATGTAGGTGGCCTGATAGAGAAAGAAGCGAAAAGACGAGGGTTTAATGTGATAAAAAATCTGTGTGGTCATGGGATTGGTAGGAAATTGCATGAACCCCCGACTGAAATAGCCAATTACAGAGATCGATTCAACACTCAGCGTTTTCGTAAAAATTCAGTCATAGCTTTAGAAACGTTCATTTCAACAAAATCGAAGTATGTACATCAAATGGAAGACGGATGGACCATGAAGACAAAAGACAATAGTTTTGTGACCCAGCACGAACACACGCTTGTGGTTACTGATGGATTGCCGATAATCTTGACAGAAGAAAATGGTGTATTCGAATTTTAGCCATTAGCAAAACAACTACTCCACCATTCAATTAGTAAAACATGCAAGAGAAGCCAATAGAGCTGAAATCAATCTTTATTCTACTGGCACTAAGTCTCGTGTGGGGAAGTTCTTTTATTTTAATTAAAAAGGCACTTATTGCGTTTGAACCTCTCGACTTGGCATGTATGCGAATTTCTATTTCATCGCTTGCCTTTACACCTATTTTATATTTTCAGAGAAAAAATGTTCCTTGGAATCAATGGAAACTATTTCTTGCCGTCGGTTTGACAGGAAGTGGGATTCCAGCATTCATGTATTTTATGGCTCAGACCAATATCAATAGCACTGTTTCTGGATTATTGAACAGTTTGACCCCAATTTGGACCTTGTTGATAGGTCTCATAGTATTTAAAACAAAGATAGATTCTTCAAAAATTATTGGTGTTGTTATTGGATTTTTAGGGGCTGCACTTTTAATGATATTTGGTAAATCTGAGGGAGAAAACACCAATTTATGGTATGGCCTTTTTGTGGTATTCGGCACGCTTTGTTATGGGATGAGTGGCAATCTGGTAAAACATTATTTTCAAAATGTTAGAAGTCTAATTATCAGTGCTGTTTCCTTTTTTCTTATTGGTCCACCGGCTATTGCCTTTTTGTTATATCGAGGTACGTTGACTCAAATTGAATGGAACCAGCAGCAGATGTATTCCATGGGAGCGGTCTTGCTTCTTTCCTTGGTAGGAACAGTATTGGCAACCATCATTTTTTATAAATTAATCCAAGATACCAATGCTGTTTTTGGAAGTTCGGTAGCATATTTGATGCCCCTTGTTGCTATGGGTTGGGGATTTTTTGATGGGGAACCTATAGGATTGATTATATTCATCAGTATGAGTTTAATTCTTACTGGAGTATATTTGATTAAGAAAAAGAACGTTTGACCATGAATCAAAAACCAGGACTATATATTACCTATTCAGAAGGAAAAGGACGGGGCGTATTTACGAGTCAAGCAATAGAAGAAGGGGAAGTAATAGAAATATGTCCAGTTCTCATTATTCCTCAAGAGGAATTACCCGTGATCCATAAAACAGTGCTACATGATTATTATTTTTTATGGGGCAATGATTTAAATGAATGTGCCATTGCTCTTGGTTTTGGCAGCATCTACAACCACGAACTCCATCCAAACGCAAATTTCATTTTAGACATACAGAATCAAACCATAGATATTGAAGCCATAAAATCAATTGAACCTGGAGAAGAAATTACCCTAAATTATCATGGCGAACCCGGAAACACGGACAAATTATGGTTTTAAAATGGACTTCACTCGTTGATATTCCTCAAAAAATGGGGCAGTGATTTCAATGTCCTGATTTAAAAACGGATGGGAAAATTTTAATCTACGAGCATGTAACAACATAGTATCCATTCCAAATTTATCTTTCCACAGTCGATTTTGTTTATTACACCCATGGGGTCGATCACCAAGAATTGGGTGAAATATATGAGCCATATGTTTTCTTAATTGGTGCATTCTTCCAGTAGTAGGAAGCAATTCGACTTCAGAATATCTTGATGTTTGAAATTTACCGTGAGGCAAATCTATTTCATAATGCTGCAAGGTTTTATAACTCGTAATAGCAGATTGTGTTTTTCCAGCATCATTGACCAAGTTATAATCAATCCTTCCATTACGTTCAGTCCATCCTCTTAAAATGGCTCTATATTCCTTCTCAATTTTATGCGTCTGAAAGAGATTTGCCAATGGTCGATTAGCTTCGGAACTTAAGGACAATATCAATACTCCACTCGTCTTTCTGTCCAATCTATGCACAGGATATACCCATTGATTTAATTGATTTCTCAATGTTTGCAATACAACCTCGGTCGCATTTCGAGTCATCGAAGACTTATGAACAATGAAGCCAGGCGGTTTATTAATGGCTACGTAATGTTCATCTCTATATAGTACTTGTAAATCTTGTTCTTGATTCTCCTTCATGTAATTTCTGCACCTCCTTCATATAATAAATGTAATTAATATTATTAACCCACTATACATAGTATGCTTAGGCACAATTATTGATATATATTAAATAATAAAAATGTGTTAATAAAATATATGTCCTATTGACAAACCTCTTATTAATATGTACATTTACTAAGCAAATTAAACCCACCCCATTATGATAATATTCGCAATTGCCCTATTCATTGTACTTATATTTGGCGAAAAACTACTTCAAGTTTCTTAATAAAGAACACTTATTGTACTGAATTATACATCGCTCTTACACTCTCTTCTGTGTAACTGCCCATCATTCCAGTCTGGTAGACGTATTCATTGTCTCCTACTACTTTTACGTACCTGAAATCATAATTAATGATGTCATCTATCTTCTTCTCAAAGATAAACCCATTGTCATACTCTTCAATAACTTTAGAAAAATACCGATCCGATTTGACCAATGTTTTCTGACCCTGTAATGCTTCCTTGAGATTGGAAGTAGTGGCCATACTCTTAAATATTTGAATATTGTACTCCTCCCCTTTTTGAATAGACAGTTCTTGCATTAACCCATAATCATCCGATTTTATAACTGCATCTTCTGGTGCTTTGATACTGATGGCAAAACCATGCTTCAACAAATCTTTAGAGGGGTAAGATGATGACTTATCAGATTTACAACTTCCAAAACTTAAAGCAATTGCTACTAAAAAAATAAGTACTTTATACATATACGCTTCTTTATTTATTTGGCAAAAGTACCCTTTAAAATAAAAAGGAAGTAATGAAATGAACATTACCTCCTTATTATTCTTAAAATCGTATGTATCCAAAAACGATTTGAATCACTTTATGATTTCACCTTAATACTACAGCCTATCGCTTTTGTGAATGATGGGTCTGGATCTTTACTCATTTCAAGTGCATTAATTGCGTTTGCCAAATATCTTTCTTCCACTGCACTTGCATCTCTAGGACTGTCATCAATAGCACCGATATACTTAACAGTCAAAGATTTGTCCAATAAGAAAACATGAGGAGTCTTCGTTGCACCATACATTGGGTAAACAACTTGTCCTTCATCAAATAAATAAGGAAAGTTGAAAGATTTTTCTTCAGCTCTAACCTTCATACTTGCGAATGAATCGCCAGGCTTCACATCTGGATCATTTGGATTAATCGCCACTACTTGATATCCTTTGGGACCAAATTCATTTTGCAATTCAATCAAACGATCTTCATACATTACTGCATAAGGACATGTATTACAGGTAAATGTTACAATAAATCCTTTTGCATCTTCCATACTGGCCATACTATGCATTTTATCATCAATCCCTTTTAGATTAAAATCTGATGCCTTATCTCCAACGGCATACCCTGATTGTGCTGTAACTGTGAATGCCACTAAACATGCCAACAATAATGTGTTTACTAAATTTTTCATTCTACTTATATTTAATTTAAATCTTGAATAATTTTAATAATTCTATTTCGATCTCTTCCATGCTATGAAATTCTTTTTCATAAAAGAGTTTTTCGTTTCCTTTTAGTATTAAAGTGATGGGAATTGCACCCGACCACCGGGGATCTACCAAATCGATCCAATTGTTATATTTTCCATCAGCTAGCAAAACAACTTCAGATTTAACCTCATTTTCTTCAATAAATGGAACGACTTTGCTATCCATCTTTCTGGGTGAATCAAGACTAACTAATACCTGCTTGAATGCCATAGAAGCATATTTTTCATTCAATTCTTCGAAATAGGGCAACTCCTTTACACATGGTCCACACCAAGTAGCCCAAAAGTTGATTACATAGGTGGTGTCTTCGCTAATATTTTCTAATACCACTTGGTTAAATTCATCAAATTTCTCAAATATTTTCACCTGTCCCATTAATAAATAGGGAAATCCAAAAAGGCAAATAAACGTGACAATCCAATGACAACTATTTTTTTTCATATTCCGTTGGAATTATTAGTTATAATACATAGAAAACGTCTTATTGAATATACATTAAGTCAGTTTAACAAATATTTAGTAAAGATGTTTAGACTATTACTCTAATTTTGTACCTAGAATAAAAAGCAAATGAATCATTATAAATTAGGTTTTTATACATTATTACTTTCAATAATATTTATAGCATGTGATAAGGATGAAGTTGCTCCAACAATTGAGCTTCTCACCCCACAAGAATCTGAAATGTACATCACGGGCGACATGCTCACCGTAATGGCAAATATTGAAGATAATATAGAATTGGATCTCGCCACTATTCAAATAGAAGGACCTGAAAATCAAGTAGAGTCGCGTCAACTTAATTTAAGTGGAACACTTGATGCTATTTCAGAAGTATTCGAACTTACATTTACTAATAGCGGTTCGCTAACTGTATCGATTATTGCAACCGACAAGGCTGGAAATTCATTTCAACGAAGCACCAATGTTGAATATACCTATGTAGAAACTGGGTCAATAGACATCAATATAAAGTTGCAGTTTGACGGAGCACCATTGGTATTGTTTGAACCCTATACGTATCCAGATGGAAAGACAATTAATTTTACAAGGTGTTCATTTTACACTTCAGATATCAAAATCGATGAAGTCCTGATAGATGATGTTCAATTTCACAACTTAAATGTGACTCATTCAACTCTTGATTTGGCAATGAACGGATACACCTATACCCTACCAAATGTGCCTACAGGCAATTATTCTAATTTAAGATTTAACATTGGGGTCCCTCCAGAGTTGAATAAAATGGATCCAGGTGACTTTCCATCTGGTCATCCACTGGCAAAACCTGCAGAAAATTGGTTCAGCTGGATGAGCTACATCTTCCTAAAAGTTGAAGGAAATATTGATTTGGATGGAGATGGCAATACAGAAACTGGAATAGCCTTACATACTGGATCTGATGTTGCATTGAGAACAATAGAATTGCCTGTAAATTTAATTATTGAGAATGATAAGAAAATAAAAATAGAATTGGTTTTTGATTTGCATCAATTCTTTGATGGACCCGAAAGGATTTATCCCATTGAGGAAAATCCACAAATTCACAGTCTTTCTCAGATTGATGCAGTGATAGAACTGTCAAATAATTTACTAACATCAATACATAAAAATTAGATATGAGAATTATTAAAATATTTAGCATCCTTATTTTAGGTGCGTTCATTATTAGCTCTTGTGGTGATAAAGATCCAAGAGATGTAAATGCCGTTTTTCAAATCAATGTGGGCGATGATGCCTTAGCACATGAGACTACCTACGTGATCAATGATACCAAGGTGAAATTCACCAATGTTGCCTTTTATTTGGGTGATATGACTTTTGAAACTTCTGATGGGTCTGTATTTGAATCTACACCAAGGTATACCCTAGTAAAACCAGGTTCGTATGAATTCAACTTTACTGTTCCAGAAGATGTAGAAGAAGATGTGACATTATCCAAGATTGATTTTTTCATTGGAGTAGATGCTACTACAAACGCTGAAACTGAAATGGACTTTACAGAACGAGAAGTAGGTGATCCATTAGGACAACAGAACCCTTCTATGCATTGGGGCTGGGCCGGTGGATACCGATTCCTTGCCATTGATGGATTTGCAGATTTAGATGATGACGGTGAATTTGAACAACAACTAGTTTTCCACCTAGGTTTTGATGACTTTCTTAAACTTTACTCTATTTCTCCAAATGCAAAAATAGAAGAAGGAAGTAATCAATTTGAAGTCATTTTTGATCTTAATGAATTTCTATCTGGGTTAAATTTCGAAGAAGAAAACTTCACGAAAGTACAACCCGATAATATAGAATTAGCAAACAAGTTATTTGCAAATTATAATTCTAGTATTCGGTTTGTTGCAGAATAGTAAGTACTTATATAAGAATATCATTTACATTGGGGTAGGATTACTATTGATCCTATCCCAATGTAATGTTGAGAAAAAGTCTACACCTTTTAGTCTAGAATTAAGAGCTGGATGGCCTCAACCAACAATTCCTCCTAATAATCCACTAACAGAAGAATCAATAGCACTAGGAAAAAGCTTATTCTTTGACACGGGACTTTCTATAGATTCAACTATTTCTTGCAGTTCTTGTCATCATTCACAACATGGGTTTGCTGATCAAATTGCATTCTCACTCGGAGTTCAAGGGCGTTTAGGATTTAGAAACAGCGGCACCTTAACCAATGTAGCCTTCCTACCCTATTTTAATAGAGATGGTGGCATAAAATCCCTGGATTTATTCTCAGCAGTACCCATCGAAGATCACCAAGAGATGGGGTTTAATCTGTTGGCTGCAAGTCAGCGACTCTCTCAGAATGTGCATTATTCTAAAGCTGCATCTCAGATATATGATCGTCCTTTCGATGGATTTGTCATCACTAGGGCTTTGGCTTCTTATTTACGTACCTTCATCAGTGACAATAGTTTGTATGATCAATACATCAACAAGGAAAATGACGCGTCTTTTACAGTAACACAAAAAAGAGGCATGGATTTATTTTTTGGTCCCAAAGCTCAGTGTAGTTCTTGTCATTCTGGAGTACTATTTAGTGATTTTTCTTTCCAAAATAATGGATTAAAAGATACTTATGCAAATAAGGATCGTGGAAGACAAAGAATAACTTTAAACGAAGACGACGAAGGAAAATTTAGAGTAGCTTCATTGAGAAACATAGAATTGACTGCTCCGTATATGCACGATGGCAGTATTCCTGACCTTAAATCAGTTTTACAACATTATTCCTCCAATGGATCAAATCATGCAGTCAAAAATGCAATTATTGATTCCATCCAATTAACGGCTACCGAAGAAGACGATATCATTGAGTTTTTAAAAACATTGACAGATATGGACTTTATAGAAAATCCGAAATATAGAAAAGGTGCCCCATTTTAAGCGTTCCCACACCTGAGAATTGGACGAAGCTTATCGATTAATATATTTCCCTTGTGAGAAAATTCACCTTCACTGATATATGCTTCGAGGGTGATATATTCATAGTCTCCTTTAGCGTAAAAATTGAATTTGAATGTCTTCCAATTCTTGTGATCAATTAAAGGTGATTCAAAAATCAACTGATCTTTTGAACATTTAGACTGTCCTACATAAATACGTAATTTAATCGGTTTATTGTATCCCGAATATATGGTAGAATGTGCCAAATCGATTTCAGAAAAATAACAACTTCCTTCTTTTAGTGGAACAGAAAGTCGTTGACCAAATGTCTCATAGGTACCATTCTCTCGAGTAATGATGCCTACATAGGTATTTCCATGACTGGGTTCATTGTACACCCCCCAGAATCCAGGCAAGATATCTGGAGTAGTTAGATCATTGCACGGTAGCCAGCCTTGAGGAGTTGTTGCATCTGAAGGTTCATCCTCAAACGATGGGTTGACTACTGATATTTGAGCACTACAGAAATGAACAAAAAACATACATACGAAAAGAAGGACAGAAATCTTCATACAAAAGGTTTACGCTGAAAAAATGCATCTATTTCAAAAAGGAAATTACGTAATCTTTTCAAAATGATTCAATCGAATGAAATAAAAGATTTTTTATGCAGTTCATATTATTAATTGATCTCATATATTAGTTTTGTGCTATAAATTAAAACTATGACGTCCAAATCGTCTAAATCCAAACCTACACACCTATACTCTAGCATATCAGTAGCTATTGTTATGTTTCTGCTTGGTATTTTTATTTTGATCCTATTGCATAGTCATAATTTGACCAATCTGATTAAAGAAAAAATGAACATTGTTGTAGAGTTATCTGACGATTCAAATGAAAAAGAAGTCATCAAGGAAATAAGAGGCATAGAAGAAATAAGATCTGGAACCACAAAATTCATCCCTAAAACAAAGGCATTAGAGACTATGGGTTCCAATCTACAAATCAACTTTGACCCCGAGAACAACCCATTTCGAGATGTTATATTATTTAATGTTAAAGCAGAACACTATTCAGTAGAAACACTACAATCAATTAAATCTCAGCTTGAAAAAAATAAGCAAGTATTATCGGTCTATTATGAAGATTTGACCATTAAGAATATAAAATCAAATTTGAATAAGGTAGCCTACACCATTTTGGGTATAGGTCTAATTTTTGTCTTTTTAGCCATTGTTATCATTCAAAACACAATCAACCTCAGTATGTATGCTGATCGTTGGGAAATAAAAACAATGGAGTTAGTCGGAGCAAGATGGAATTTCATCAAAATGCCTTACATCAAAACTGGAGTCCTTGTGGGGTTCAGAGCTTTTGTACTAGCTGCAGTTCTCATAGCTGGTTTATTGATTGTAGTTTACTTTTATTTACCCAGGGTTTGGGAAGTTGTCAATCTATTTTTTGTTCTCATTTCTTTGGGAGCTATATTTTTACTTTCCATTGTGATTCCGGCAATTACTACAAATGCCGCAGCAAATAAGTACCTCAATAAAAACATGGATATGATGTATGATTAGTTTTTTTTTTATACTATTCATAATTGAAGGGTTCAATATTAAGTTGAAAATAAATTTCCTATTATTGCACAAAATATTGAACCAATGAAAAATTTACTATCTACATTCCTATTTATCTGTTTTTGCACTTCCTTTTTAAATGGTCAAGGATTAACTGAAAGTTATACTTCATTTGATATACGTATTTTAAAAGGAACAATGTCTCCAGAAACGGGCAATCTCGCTTTGTCTTTTACAGAAAATTCTATCCGTGAATTAGAATACAGCTTCAATAATGACTATGATGGCTCTATTTCTTATACCGCTTTAGAGATAGGATTGAAGTTTGGTAAATACAAAGGCATGAGTTATTCATTGGATCTCAGTGCTCCACTTTCTGGACAAGGAAAGGGGAAATTTGGTTTATCTGTTGGATACAACTACCCTATACCAATTGGAACAATGGACCTATTATTTCGACCTTCATTGGGATTCACCGGCGGAAGTTCAAATGTGAACATTGGAGAAATAAGTGTGGATACTGTTGGTATAGTGATTGCCGATACAGACTATGTGGATAGAGATGTAAATGTTGACATCTCTCAATCAGCTTGCTATTTGATTCCTAAATTAGAAACAACATTACTTTTTGAACAAAAATTTGGTTTGAGTTTTTCTGTAGCTTACGATTATGAAGTTTTCAACAATGAACAAGAAATCGAATTTACAGCAACAGACTTTGATGCCACAGACGTAGCATTTTCAGATACATTTATTGATCTACAATTCAATGGAACTCGTCCTACTGATAATATCTTTACTTCAAACGGGCTTACGTTCGCACTTGGAATCAGCTGGTACTACAATAGAGAATAACCATCCAGTTTATATCTATATACTAGGTTTTATTTGCTTGACAATGGATTATGAAGAACACCCCATTTCCCATCTACTTTTGCAATCAAATACTTCCTATAATGACTCTCTAATTTTATTTCATCAAATACTAGAGGTAGAAGTATATTTCCATTTTGATCTATTACTCCTTGCTTGCCATCTCGGTTAACTTTATATGCAAATAGCGTCTTTTCCTTATTATTCTCAGGTTTCGAAATGGAAGTATAGCCCTTTGCCTCTTTTCCTGACAAATAATCATTTATTGGTATATATAGGTTTTCTCTTCTTTTCTGATGCGATATAAACCGATTATCTTTTGAAAGCATTTGAATTCCTTCTGGCAACTTTTGTCTCAACTTCCCTTGTCCGTCATATTCCGTAAAGTTCCCATTTCGATCAGTGGTATAGATAAGTTCAGGTCCCACCTGCATGATTCCTTTAATACTATCCTTTAAAATTTCCTCACCTTTTAAATTAAAAACCGTCTTTAATTGATAAAGAGTTGATCTTCTTTGCTTTTTTGAAACTGGATAATTACCACCTACAAAAAGACTCCCTTTCACTCTTGCTCTACGATACATACAAGGGACAACCTCCTTATTCAAATCGAAATCATACAAGCCACTTAGTGTATCCTTATTGGTAATCTGGTAAACGTTTGTATTACCAATAGGCCTTCCTCCAATTTTCCAATCATATTCTGTCACTTTTTGAGTTTCTGGATCGAAAATACCAGTTTTATATTTATCTAATTTGATGATAATCATCCCTTTTTTACTGACATAAATACTACTTCCTGTAGTGTTCGGAATTATATTTCCATCCACATCAATAATGTTAAACACTTCACCATCTTTACTTACTTCTAGGAAGTCTTCGGTCAAAAAACTAATATCGTTATATTCAAATGGTAAAATAGTGTTGAAATTCTCATCAAATAAACCTCTCGGTCGTTTAACTCTATAAATAATTCGATCTCCTTTACGATCAACAAAATCTGCTTCCTTGTCAAATGGTTTCACGATTTCGCCAGATCCATTTACTACCACTCTTTCTTTATCTACCGTCTGTAAAGAGTGCATGGATGAAGTAACAAAAAATCCCTTTATTGCAATATTATTAGATATGGTATCTCCTGTCTTTTTATTTAATGCCACATATTTGTGATATTTACCTCTGACTAATATCGTAGAAAAATCAACATCAGGATTTGCTGCTGTCAAATCTTCTAGATTTTTAATTCTCTTCTTTTCATCTCGCTCTCGATTTAATTTTTTATTCAAAGCGTCCACCTCATCAAATTCCACTTCATATCCTTCTTGATCAAAGAAATATTGATCTCTTCCATTACGTCCTTCACAATGCTTTCCTCCTCTCCATATTGTAGTGTATTTATATTCAATAGGAACAATTAATTCATTCTTTGTATTTTTTATTCCCCACTTTCCATCTTTTTTTACTTTGATCAAATTAAGTGTGGTCTGCATAGATTGTTCGAGATCAATTTCATCAGCATCAGTAATAATGGGTTCTACTACCCAATCTACATCTTGACTGTAGACAAAACTACTTGGGCAAGCAGCTAGAACAATTACTATTAAGAGGATGTGAAATTGGCGATACATAATGTTAAAATGCTTGAACATAATTGGTATTAATTTAAAGTATTACTAAATACATGTTGAAATGTCTCTATAAACTCTTTCAAAATTTATATTTACAAAAACAAGACAAACCGACTAAATCCGATCCGTATATGCTATCCAATTCTGGATTAATATAGCACGAAATCACAATTAAGTCGCTAATTAAGTAATTATTATATATTTGCCAAAATTAACACTTATAATCATGCAGATAAACCAAATTTCAAAAGTTACATCCCTTAAAACACTCCCATTATTACTGTTGTTATTTGTCAGCCTTATCGTATTTAGTTGCAAGACTTCTAAGCTTACAGGTGAGACAATGCTGATTGAACCTAGTCCAAGTGGCCAACTTTATGTGCTTGCTGGAGGATATGGAAATATGAAAGAAGCTTCTGTAAATAATGCCATTCAAAATGCATTTATGAATATCCTTTTACAAGGCATTCCTGAATCAAATCAAAGTACTCCTTTACTGGGTAACAATGCTCAAGATGTGTATGCATCCAACCGTGGCTTTTTTGATAAACTATTTGAAAATGACATTGAACGATTCATTCTCGATAAAAAGGTAAGTAACTTCAAATTTTTGAACTTGAATGAACCCTCTACCAATGTTAAATTAAAGATAAACCTTAATGCTTTCCGATCACATCTCGAACAAAAAGGAATTATTCGAGCATTTGGATTGTAATACTCATGGAAAAACGAACTATAATGATTTCAAAAATTAAATTCATATTGGTTTTATTAATGACAGTTACTCTATCGACAACTGGCATTTCACAAGAGCAGAAAACCAAAAAGATACAACCCAAAATAATGGTCATTCCGTATACACCTGCAGATAGGAGTATTGCGGATGAATTGAACAGAAATGATTTGTCAAGACTGGCGATTTCAAGAGTTAAAGAAGCCTTCGATAAAAGGAATTTCCCCACTGTAGATTTGAATGCAAAGCTCAAATTACTACAGAATGATCGAGTCATGGAATTGGAAAATCAAGCTTCCATCAAACAAGAGCTTATTGAATTGAGTGGGGCCGACATGTATATTGAAACAGAAACAACGATCAATCGATCCAACGGAGGCAATAGTGTGACCATTATTTTATCAGCCTACGATGCATTTACTGGTGTTTCTTTGGCCAACAAATCCGGTGTTTCTCCAAGATTTTATACAGAAAGCTTTGAAAAATTAGTGGAAAAAGCGGTATCAGAAATGACAGACGATTTCATGAATACATTACAGCTTCGATTTGATGACATGAATGCAAACGGAAGGATGTTGGCTATGAATATCACTTTTTCTGAAGACAGCGAATATGACATGGATTATGAATTTGGTGATCTAGATTTATTGTCTGACAAAATAGAGGACTGGTTAGAAAACAACAGCTATGGATCTTACTATCACATACAAGGGGTAACGGCTACCAAAATGATTGTAGATGAAATGAGAGTGCCCTTAAAAACAGAAAACGGCAAGAATTTCAGAGTCTCTAAATTTGTTCAGAAGTTTAGAAAATACTTAAAAAAGCTTGGCCTTGATACCAGCAGAGATTTGCAAGGCGGAAGAATTTTTATCACCATCCAATAAATCCAATTATGAAATATACATTAATCCTATTATCACTTTTATGTAGCACCACTTTTTGGGCACAAGATGTATTGGTAAATGCTGTATCAAGTGATATGCGCTCCATATCAGAACAAGATATTAAAGATCGTTTCTTAAGTTCTATTGAAGATGAATACAACTTGTATTACGTTGAACTCGCACTTGAAGAAATTGAAGAAACAAAAATGGCAGGCATTGATAGTAAAGTTGTTTTACTTTCTGATTTCACCATTAAACTATATAGCTTATTGGATGAATCATTGGTAGCTGTAAATACCATTAAGATTACTGCTTCAGGTAGAAATATTGAAAAAGCTAGAAAAAATGCATTAAGATCCTTAAAAAAGTTTCGTAAAAAGATCAACACCTTTTTAAAAGAAAATACGCAAGGTATTGAAACTGACTGTTCAAAAATAGCTGGAGCAGTAGATGCCTACCTTTCGACTGAAAATTTCACCAAGGCCTATGCCTTAGCATCAAATTCTTCAGAACCCTGTGCGGAACAAATGTGGACACTGAAACAAAAAGTATATGATAGGTATCAAGAAGAATACTGTGAAGATCACATTATTAAAGTAGAGGCTTTGTTGAGTATAAAGGAGTATGAAAAAGCCATTAAGGAATTGTTGAATATCAGTCCTGATTCAAAATGTAGAGATAAATTGGTTCAAATTGTTCAAACGATCTCTGAAACCTATCAGACGGATTACGATGACAGTTATAAAGCTTATTTAAAATACCTGGAAGTGAATTCTCAAGATCAAAGAGATCGTAGAGAACTCATCGATTTATTGCTTATCAAGAGTATTATCAATGATTAAACATTTTCTACTATTCTGGTTGGCTGCAGTTTGTTGCAATCCCCTTGCTTCGCAGACTACAGCCATTATGGTTTCTGATGTTAAAGTGAGTAAATCAAAGTTTCAGCCCACTGCTCAATTAATCAAAGAACACATGGAGCAGTCGCTCCTTGAGCACGATTATATTACGGTATTGGATCGTGACATGACGTACCTCACAGAACGCGAAAGAAGGGTTCAGCGAAGTGAATCATTCATGGATGGCAAATATGTGGAGCAAGATAAAGCTATTGGAGCAGATTGGATTTTTGAAATTGTATTTGATGATCAAAACAAAGTATTGACATTACAAATATTAGATGTAGAAACCGACGAAAAGCTCTTCTTTAAGGATTATAAAATTAAGCGATTCTTAGAGGATGATTTAACTGTGGAACGACCCAGATACTTTGGAAGATACATCGAAGAACAAGTCGGTGAAATCTTAAAGGAAATGGACGTTGGAAGTAGAGTTGACATTCAAATCATTGAATTATCTGGATCCAAAGGAAAAAAAGCCAATGAAGTAGTGTTGTACTGTAAAAACGGTTGCAATCTTAAAAGGTCTATGAAACTTGTAGTCTATCACGAAATCGAAAATGAATCCAATACAAAAGCGCTTTATAAAAAGAAGGTTAAAATTGGTAAAATTGAAGTGAAACACGTAGAAAACGATAAGGTCTATATTGCCAAAGTAAAAGACGGTTCGAAAGAAATTTTTGAATTGTTTACTGCAGACAACAAACTTATTTGTATCAATGAGTAAGTACAAAAATCGTAGAATTTTGTACAATTCAAGATATTTTGAGACCTTTTCTCTCCGCAAAATACAGTCGAGTGCCAAGCTTGTTCATAAAAAATCAAATCAAAACAATGTGCTATATTGTGTGCCATTAAACTTGAAACCCATAACTTCTTGCGAAGCAAAATTGGAATCAAAAATTTAGACAAAAAAGGCATTCATCTCTTGTTAAAGATGCAATAGGTAAATAAACCAAACATTAAAAAATAATACAAAACGAATGAGAATTATTTTCTTTTTTTTCAGTGTGATCCTATTCACAACATCAAGTATAGCCCAAGAGCATGAAGAAGTAGTAAGTTATATCGAGAACATGAAATACTCAGACAAACCCAGAGCAGAATGTTATGTAGATATCAATAAATTTGAAGTAGAGGGAGACTTCTTGAAAGACATCGAAACAGGCTTAACATACGGAGTGAAAAATACAGGAAGAACTGAGAACCCTACCCTCACTAATCTAGACAGAAGTAAAGAAAAAGTTTCACTCAGTTCTCTTACTAGAAAAGGACCTCACTATCTGTTTTCTTGTACTGTCACTGATTTTGAATTTATTGATAACAAAGAAGGTCAAGGAGGCACCTATTCATTTGGGGCTGCACTTAAAGGCCTTGATGTAGTGACTGGAACAATTATCTTCTATGAAATAATTAACGTCCAAGGAAAATCAAAAAATATGGACAGTAGGATACTCCAATATGGTTCTAGTGATATGAGTAAGGCCATCGCAAAAAAAATTCGCGAAACCACCAGTAAGGCTGTAAGAGCATATTTCCCAAAAGCGAACTGGGTTCAAAGTATTGATGAAATTAAAAAAGATAAGGCAAAACTAGTATCTGCAGATAAACTGAATCACATGGTACAACAAAATCCTAAAAAGGTGTATGCTTATGTGGTGAACAAGGAAATTGAAATCAATAATACCAAGCACTTCACATTTACGAAAATCGGCGAAATGAAAAAACCCAAATCCGATAAAATACAACGAAATAAGATATTTTACCAAGTCAACAAAGGGGAAAAAGAGATCCTTGCTCAATTCAACGAGGGCAAGAAAATCTATCTAACAACAATCGTATTAGGAGATAACGACTAAACTTCTTGTACGATTAAAATTTGTTCTTTCATCCACTTTAACGGTGCACTAACTATCAAAATACAATCATGAAAAATATATCTATTCTTTTGCTTTTCTTATTTATATCATTCTTCGGAACAGCTCAAGATACCAACATCAATATCAATATAGCCAAGCCTAAAGTAAAAGCAGTACACAATAAAGAAAACCTTAGAAACAACCTATACTATATTATCAACGAGGCACTCATTAACCAATCCGATTTTATTACCGTAGTAGAGAGGGAAAATCTAGAATTCGTCAGTAGAAAAAGAGGAAAACTTAGCAAAGATGATAATCCTAGAGTAGGTGCCGCAGTCATGGTAGGAGCAAACTACATTTTGGAATCAAAACTCTCGGATGTCGAATTCAACGATAGAAAATCACCGGTTAAGAAGGTGGTCAATAAAAAATTGGTCCCAAAGTATGTTTTTTCTGAACATGTAAAATATACGATTGATTTTGAACTGGTCAATATTGAAACAGGTGAAATCGACTTCCAATATCAAATGAATATTGATGGTTTGGGTTATGAACTGCGACCAGATACGCTATTCACGGCAAAACAGAAGTTAGTCGATACAGCTATGAGTGATGCCAATGATTGTATCAAAACTGTATTAAGGTATATGGTAGCCTCACTCACTATGGCAAAAAGTCCAGTGGTAGATCTTGCTGAAATCAAAAAAGATAAAGCAAAAACACTTTATATTCAGGGAGGACCTCATACCCCTTATCGAAATGGAAGTAAGTTTGATATCATAAAGGTATATACACAAGAAGTGGGAGGCGAAACCATAGAAAGAGAAGAAAAAATAGGGGAAGCAAAATTCAAAGAATCGTTTACATACTTGACAAAATGTTCAATTTCAAAAGGTAAGAAAGAAGTCTTAACTGCTTTTCAGGAAGGTGCCACCTTATTCTGTCATCCTGTAGAATTAAAACACCTGCCTACCTGTAGTGCTAGAATGAGATCAACAAACAGAACTGCCTTACATAAAGGCTACCAAGCTGCAATAAAATCTGATCCAGATCCCAATGCAAAAACCATCAGCCTCAACAAGAAAAAACCAAAAAACACTAAAAAAGTAACACGGAAATCTAACTAAGAAAAGATACTCCAACTTTCAATAAAATTGAAGCTTCTTTCCCCATGAGTCGGATTACTTCATGGAATGAGGATACCAATTAAATTGTATCCATACGTGAATAAATTTATAAAACCATGCTGCTTTTTAAACAAGTATATTTTTTTGGAGTTATATTCATCTATAAAACTTAAAAATCAATGGCAAAGACGGCATTAATAACTGGAGGTACAAAAGGAATAGGATTAGGAATAGCAAGATCATTGCTTTCCGATGGATACAATGTTGCCATTACGGGGCGGAATCAAGCAGCAGCGCAAGATGTAGCCAATGAGTTAAATTATGAATTCGGCGAAAACAAAGTGATAGGGATAGCCTGTGATGTGCGTGACTATGCAAGCCAACAACGTTGCGTTGAACAAACGTTGGCAGCATTTGATACCATTGATGTTTTGATTGCGAATGCAGGAGTCGGTCATTTTGCATCCATTGAAGATATGAGCGTTGATCAATGGAACCAAACCATAGATACAAATCTTACCGGTGTGTTTTACAGCATCAAAGCAAGCTTAGAAGCATTAAAACAATCAGAAGGGTACATTATTACCATTGCAAGCCTTGCTGGAACCAATTTCTTTGCCAAAGGATCTGCTTATAATGCTAGTAAATTTGGCTTAGTCGGTTTTACTCAATCTGTTATGTTAGATGTTCGAAGTCATGGTATTAAAGTTACTACCATAATGCCTGGATCAGTTTCTACTTATTTTAATGGCCATACTCCGTCAGAAGCAGATGCATGGAAAATACAACCAGAGGACTTGGGTCAAATGGTTTCTGACTTATTGAAAATAAACCCACGTACGCTTCCAAGTAAAATCGAAGTTAGACCTTCTATACCCGGTGGAAAATAAAGATTAAATAATCTACTATTTCACTACTTTTATGATCTGTTCGTCTTCGGTCGTACTGACTTTGAGGAAATAAATACCTCTTTGAATTCCCTCCAAATTAGATAGTACTACCCTATCTTTTTGATACGATACATTTGTTGAAAGGACTTGACCACTGACATTTATAAGCGTAACACCAGTAATATTTACTCCTTCTAACACCAATCTATCTTGAATCGGTAAAGGAAATACTTCTATTTCAGTAGGTTCAGTCAATACATCGGAATTGTTTCTTTTATCAACAATGTTCCATTTTATTTTAGAAGGGACTCTGCTTCCTTGAAGATAGATTTTTGCATCTTTAATTATAGAGGTCAAATTATCAATAGATGCACCATCGGCATTCATCTCAGCTAGCGAGGTATATTCCTCATCATATGATTCAAATTCAACAGCGACTACTCTAAACCCATCATTTAATTCCACAATTGACTCATTTCTTTTTTCATCTACTACCTCTGCGCTTTCTAAATTCAAATCAACCTGAAAAGCATCAATTTTTATATCTTTTTCACATCGGATAGTTATGCTTCCCATAGATATTTCCATCTCTAAGTTTATTTCTCCCAATTCATCTTCACTGATCAAAGTTTCTTTACCAGAACCGGTTAAGTCTCCTTTTTGTATTCCATAAAAATCAAATCCTCCTTCATAGGATATATACGGTATACTGCTTTCAATATCTAGATTAGTCATAGTAGAAGACATGGCTTTCATTTTAGGTATAAAGGACCATTTTTCTTCAAGTTCTGATACTCCTGTTAATATGTCTCTAAACTCATACAGATCATTTATATCAAATATAAAATCATTGTTTACGTCAGCCGCAACACGTTGATAGACATCTAATGAAGTCAACCCTAATAAAGCCGATCGCATCAAAATAAAATCATCTATATCTACATTTTCAATATCTGCATTCTCTTTTTTAACCGTTGCTTCATAGGATTCCATCAAAGCTTGCTCTCCAAAATTAAAGTAACCTACCGCATCACTTTCTATTTGAGAAATGATTTCTTCACCTTCCATTAAATAAGCTGAAGCTCCATCTATTGGCGTACCATTTGGACGTGTGATTTTACCTGAAGGAGCATATTTCCCGAAACAGCTTCCATTATCAAAAACCAACATAAATACTTCACAGAAATCTTGGTTGCCCGCTTCATCCGTATAATAAATTCTAAATGGTCTGAAACCTGCATCCCCACATTCCAATTCAACAACAGTATCATCTACATTTTCACTGAATGACAATTGAATATTATCTTTGGAAGAGCAGTTGTCAATAGCATCCAAACTAAAAAAAGATGCGGGAACTGCTACAACACCATGTTCTTCTCCATTAATGGTTGTCCCCGTAAAATTCAGACAATAAGGAGTTGGTGGTTTGTTGTCTTCCACAAAGAATTCTGATGAACAAGAACGTACATTACCACACCCATCTGTAACCTTCCAAACAATTTTATTTTTTGACACACCTAGGTTTTCTGGAAGCACAACTTCGACTGAAGTACCATTGGCTACTGGATCTAATTTAAATGGAAATGGTTCATAGGGTCCGTAGACTAAATCTTCCGTACCGTCTCCCCAAAGATCTATGGAAACTCTCCAGGTCAAAGTTCCAGATGGGCAGTCCCCTGAGTCAGAAGCAGAATTTATAAGTGTTACCGCAGCTTCACAATTTTCTACAGCATCAAAAAACTGGTCATCACAATTATCGATTTCAGGAGGAAGATTATCAACTATTTTAATTATTTGAATTCCTTTATACAATCCTTCTTGATTATTTTCATCATATACGCACCAATTTATAACACTATACGTTCTGACAATTTTAAAACATGCACCTTCCTCAAATTCAAATATTTCATCATTATAGGTATACCCTACCAAATCACAAGGATTATGTAACCAAGTAGGTGATTCAACTGGAATGTTATCTATACATGAATATTCTCTGTCTGGCGGAAATTGAATATTAAGTGGTAGATTAGAATACTCCAGTGTTATTGTTTGGGTACATGAGGGTTCATTTTCCGTATAAGTATTACTAAAATCGATGTCTATATAAAATTTTCTAAACACCTTACCTTCATTGCAAGCATTGGTTTCATCCTCATCGACATATTTGATCATAGAAGGATGGTAATTACCAGAAACAACGGTGGCCATACCGCATTCATCTGGAGTCAAGTCCGATAAACAACTGACAGTGACATCTGCAGGGCAGAATATTTGTGCTTCAATTACAGAAATAGTAGTAATCAGAAAAAATAATGTGTAAAGGAAATTTTTCATATATTAGGCTTATTAGACGCGATAAAGATAACAATACAGCAGCACTTTAAGAATTCTAATGGTCTTTATAATGTCTCCACCAATATATTTTCTTTAATTTGCAGTACATAATCTTTAATTTTATATATAAAGATCACATTTTCAGCACAAAAGAGCACACAATGAATAAAAGTTCGTTTTTTTACAATGCAGTTTATACGTTATGTTTCATCCTATTTACGGTAGTTTCAGGTACAACTCAGTGTGCCATTGCAGACTTAGCAGTTACAAATACAGAATGTGATGAAAATGATAATTTCACTGTAGAAATCAACTTCAATTTTACCAATACTGGGGATAATGGTTTCCAAGTATTAGGCAATGGAAACAATTACGGCACCTTTGAATACGCCAATCTTCCTATTACCATCGAAAACTTAATAGGAAATTGTGAAATCGAATTCGAATTTATAATACGAGATGTAGACGATCCTACTTGTGCAGCTTTTGTTGAATATGGTACCGTGTGTTGCAATGAAGATTGTGCTATCGAAATCGTTGATTTTGAAACTACGGAATGTACTGAGAATGTCAATTTTGGATTCAGCTTTGATTTAGAACATGAATTTACTGGAAGCAATGGATTCACTGTGTACATCAATGATGAAGAATTAGGTACATTCAGTTACGAAGATTTACCATTAGATTTTAATAACCTCACCTCAGAAAATGATGGGTTAAATGAAATTAAAGTCTGCGATGTGGATAATTCTGAATGTTGTGCTACGCTAGATTTTTTAAATCCATGTGTCTGTGGTTTTACCAATATTACGAGCGAAATCGTAGACTGTAACTCCGTCGACTCTACCTTTTATGTTAATATAAACTTTGACCATGTAGCAACCAATGATAGTTTTCAAATGGGGTATTCCAACAATGGAACCAATACTTTTCTGGGAACATTTGCTTACAGCGACTTACCTGTTCTTGCTGGTCCGATCGTACTTTCTGAGAATGATCAAGAGATATTAATTGTTGACACGGAGAACTTTTTCTGTTTCAGTTCGGCATATTTAGGCATTGTAGAAGATTGCACCATTGAATGTCAACTTTTTAATCTGTTTGGCGAAGCATCAATTTGTGAAGAAGGAGAATATTTTATAGACCTTGAATTTGAAGCGAAAGACATTGAAGGAAGTACGTTTGAAGTATTTGTTGATGGCACAAATTATGGTAGCTTTGAATATGGGGAGACATTTTATACCGTTGGCCCTATTCCAAGTAATTGTGATCAAGCACCTACCCTCGTCATAGAGGATAGTGGTCTAGAATCTTGTTCAGATTTCTTTAATTTTTCCGATCCGATTTGCTGTGAATCCAATTGTAATTTTACAGCTCTTGAAATTGAATCCATTTGCAATCCGACTACCACGACTTTAAATGGCAGTTTTGTTAATGAAGGCACCATGCTCAGTGCATTTTATTTTGTGCAATTTTTAGGCACTTCCTACGGTCCATTTCCATATGGAGACTTTATGTTTTCCATTGATGTACCGCTACTTGCTAATGGGGAATATGAGATTTCTATCAATGACAGTATGGATCCTGAATGTCAAATATCAACATCGTTTACATCACAATGTGACGACGAACCGTGTGGTATATTTGAAGTATTTGCTGAACCTACTGAATGTGAAGATGACCTATTTTTTGTAGATGTAGAATTTGGATATGGAGGTACCGTATCTGATAGCTTTACGATAGCAGGAAATGGCATCATCTATGGTACATATGCATATGGAAGTACATTTTATACAATAGGGCCGTTAGAAGGAGACTGTGAGACGATCTATGAATTTGTGGTCAGTGATCAAATCTTTGAAGGATGCAATTCATTTTATGCTTTTGATGAGCCTGTTTGTTGTTCTCCAGAGTGTGCATTGAGTGAAATAGAGCTATCTGAGGTGAATTGTGCTAACAGCATATCTATTTCAGGCTTCACATTAAATTTTGTACATGAAAATACACCTTCTGAAATGTTCATCTTAACCATTAACGAAACAGAATTAGGTACTTTTTTCTATTCAGAATTACCTATTACATTTGAAAATGACCTACCCACTGAGCTTGTTATTGTAATTCAAGATTCTGAAAATTTACTATGTACAGCGGAGGAAGAAATAGAGATCGATTGTTCAGATGCGATCTGTTCTATTACTGAAGTAAATACAACTTTTATTGAATGTAGTGAGGACAACAACTCCTATTTTGTGAGCCTAGGATTTGACAACAGCTTTACTAGTGATAGTTTTAACTTACTCACCTTAGACTCTGTTTATGGAACATATGGATATGATCAATTGCCAATAACCATTGGGCCGCTCACAGTAGGAACAACACACAACTTTTTAGTCTCGGATAATATGATTGATGATTGTCTAGCTGAGTTTGAAGTATTTTTGGAACAATGTGAGACTTCAACAACTGATGATAAATTGAACCTTGTTTCCGTAACACAATCGATAGGGCAAATAGATATTACAAATAAGGATTCGGGCCCAATTACTGTAACATTGTATTCTTTGTCTGGTATTCAAACGATGAAATCTACGATACCATCTATGGCACACCAAAGATTGAACACGTTGAATGTCCCTACTGGATTATATCTATTGAAT
The DNA here is from genome assembly GCA_029212405.1 of Saprospiraceae bacterium. GTDB lineage: Bacteria > Bacteroidota > Bacteroidia > Chitinophagales > Saprospiraceae > CAJXUU01. The sequence goes on along the minus strand of JARGNR010000053.1, from coordinate 16,071 downwards.
TTATCTAATAAAAGTGATCAGAAAACAATCAAAGTGTTAGTCTACTAGAACTAATTTAAAAGGAAATAGGAATATTGGAATTCAAGGATTTGGAATTTCTTGCTATATAAAGGTGCTAAAACTAATCTCTAATTCCAGTAAAAATTAAGTCTTTGGACATACCGTCCTCATTCTGTACTATGGCAATACTATCAAAAGCAGCGAAATAGGTCATGATGACTTGGGTAGTACCACTATTTTTTTCAAACACTATTTGCGCAGCAGAAGCTGATTTAACTAGCAAATCTTGATCAAGGATACGATCACAACTTGTATTTATGCCTGCCATATCAGTACTCACCGCAAATACAGTCAACGTCGCATCCTCCCTATTCATCATTTCTGATGTAGATGAATCATAATCGGCACATTCGCCTATATAGTTGCCAATTACATCACCGAAAACAATCTCATTTCCAGAAGGCGGATCAGATTGACAAGCAATCAATATCAAGATAAAAAAGAATATGAACGATTTGTATGCCATTTAAAAATGAAATTCTAGATTATTAATACCAAAGATATACCATTTTTATTTATACAACTTTAAAGCCAAAAAATCAATTAAACTCTATTCATACATTATTCATTCATTATTTCATTAATGAAACATTTCCTCGAGTATTATACTCCGCCTGATTAATACAAATAACACGTAAAGTATAAGCATAAGCATCTGGAGCTAAAGTAGCTCCATTATAGGTTCCATCCCAGCCCACATTTTGATCAATAGTTGAAAATACTTGTTCGCCCCATCTGTTGTAGATCAATAATTCCATCTCATCAATAAAATTACTTCTTAAGTACAGAACATCGTTAATATTATCTCCATTAGGTGTAAAGGCAGAAGGAAGGAAAACGTCCGTTTCGTCACACATCGGCTGTCTAACAAATATAGTAATGGAATCCGTTGCTGTACAACCCATTTCATCGGTAACTGTTACAGAGTACGTCGTTGTTTCTTCAGGACTTACCGTAATCTCTCCCGTATCATTTATCTCTCCTGTACTCCACTCATAACTATATCCATCCTCAGGATCCACTACAAAAATGATAATCTCTTCCGTTTTATTAATCGTATCAGAATTATTACCATCTAAATCAATCGCATCGAGATCTATCTCAAAACTTGTAATGGTAACAGGATATGTTTTAATAACTTCACAACCCAACTCATCGTAGGTAATCGTCACTGAATACTCTTTTCCAGTATTCGTTAAAAGCGTTGGATTAGCCGTATCTCCTCCACTCACAACACAATCTTCTGGGCCCCATGCATAAGAATAACCTGCTTGGGTTCCATTTACTGTGATTTCAATCACTGTGTCTTCTGAATCACAAAAAACTTCTGGTACTGTACCCATGACATCAAATTCAAATGGACCTACTTTTATAGTATCCATATCTGTACATCCATTAGGGTCCTCCGCTTTTACAATTACATCAAACTCTTCTGTTACTACCTGTTCGAAATCAGGACCTACAGCAAGTGTATCCCCTGCCAAAGAACACCATACATAACTGATTCCAAAATCACTACTCGTAGCATTTAAGAACACAGTATCATTCAAACAAACAATAGCATCTTCAATAGGATCAATAGTTATATCGTCATTAATAGTAATGGTTTTTATCACATCTTCATACGCACAAAATGAAGTCAAATTGGATAAAACCACTTCATATATACCTGCTCCTGGATACGTATAACATGGGGTTTCACTAATATCAATATCCGTTGTAACAGTCGTATCTCCAAAATTCCATGATGGGAATCCATTGTAGTCTCCTATCAATTCAAAACAAACTGTAAATTCTCCACAATTTTGTAAATCAAAACTAAAATCCACAGTTGGGTTTTCCATGATCTGAAACAGGATGGTATCGGTAAACGTACAGCCTGTAGGGCTCGTCGCAGTAAAATACAAATCAAAATCTTCTTCTTCGTCTTCTCCTACTCCAATGGTCGGCATGGAAGTACTATCATTAGCAACTATATGAGGATCTTCAGACCAAACAAAATCTAATGGACCTTCACCTGTATTAAACACAGTGTAATCAAGGGTATCACCTGGACATATTTTTATTATCTCAGCATATTCTAAATCAAACACAAATTGTCTTACATCGTAGGAAAGAATAAGATCACCACATGTTTTATCCGTAAACTGCACGTAATACGTTTCAGAAAGACCTGTAAGTATTGTATTCAATGTATCTCCTTCATATAAGATAGTTGAAAAATCATCATCAAGTGACCATTGATAGGTACCAATTCCAGTAGCCCCTGTACCAATCAATTGTACATTTTCATCACAAACAATGCTATCTCCGAGCACTTGAAAATCTTGTTTATCCGAGATCACAACTAATGTAGATGTGTCCAAACTACAGAAATCATCGGAAATAGTAACAAAATACTCCGTATCCTTAATTCCAATCACTTGAGCCGTGCTACTATCACTAGAGTCCAAGAAATATATTCCTTCCAAAGGAGACCATTGATAGGTCAACGTAGGGTCAGGGTTGGCAAGCAGAGGCACAGTATCCCCCAGACAGACACGCACAGGTTCTCCATTAAATGCTACATCAAAAATATTGGATAGAATCACGGTATATTCAGCAAATGGGTCATTACAGGATTCTCCAGTAAAACGCACATAAAACGTTTGCTCTTGGCCTTCAAAATTACTCACCAATGTATCTCCTGTATAGATTACAGTTTCAAAATCTGATGTTAACGACCATTCGAAAAACCCTTCTCCTATTCCTCCATCTGCTACCAACAACACATCTCCGTCACACGTAATAGAATCACCACTTATGGATAAGTTATTGTCATCCAATACCGTCACCTCAATCGTCGACTCAATAGAACATAATCCATCTGATACCAATACGGTATACATCGTTGATTCTACACCGATAAACCCAGGATCAGATAGATCGTCTGGATCTTCAAAAAACAAGCCATCCATTGGAGTCCAAGTATAGGTAAAATCACTATTTGGAGAGGAAACATTAGACATCGTATCTCCTAAGCAAATGATCAATGGATCAATATCGAAAGCAATATTTGCAAAAGGTCCTGGTACAAATGCATCTTCTACGATGTCCTGGCACCCATTGCTAAATACCACGATCATGGTGATACTCACGGTAGAATCTTTTGGAACATTTACTTCTATAGAATCTCCCGTCCCCGTGTAGATTGAATCTGCAACAGTAATTGACCATTCTACTTCTGCCACTACAATACCTGAATCTAATCCTGAAGTATTATTAAAGTAGGTTATATCGACTGTACCATCATCAGGGCAGCCATTGGCTATTAAATCAAACGAAGCCTGTGGCACTACTTCCTGAAGCACTATTTCTTTTGTGATCTCTGCATTACACCCCCCACCAAAATCCAAGGCTAAATTGACAGATATCGTTGCATCATCCGCTACATTATATAAAAAACTAGAATCGGTAAATGTACTGGTACTATCTGGCCCCTCTATTGTCCACAAATAGCCTTCAATATCATCATAAATATTCAATGCTTCGGAGTTGTCTCCAAATGCTAGTGTCGCTACACCAAAATCAGAACATCCATCCAATTCGTAAACAAAATCAGCAAAGTGTTCAAAATCTGAAATTTCAACTGTATCAATCAAGGTTTTTTTGCACCCCGTTTCCGATTCAACTTGCAATTTCACAATAAAATCAGCGGCATCAACCTGAAGATTGATAATCTTACCAACATAACTCTGAGTCATTCCATTTTGAGTAATATCCCACTCTGCATTAATAATATCAAAGCCAATTTCGGGTTCGAAGGACTGGTCTATTAGTCTAATATTATACCCGCCATCTTCATTACATTCTTGAATTTGCAAATTATACTTCACTCCAATATCGGAGACGATTGCAGCAATTTGTTGTATCAAAGTGTCTGAACATTCATCTGTTCCTCTTGTAACGATCAATTGCACTTCATAAACACCCGGCTCTGGATATACAAACGTAGGACTTACCTCATTAGAGAAATAAATAGAATCTGTACTTGGATAATTAAAATTCCATTGATATTCTGTTCCTCCCTCACTTTCATTGCTGAATTCCACTTCTTGACCATCGCAATCTCCATCGTTTGCAGTAAATTCAGAAGATGGAGATGGGCTACATACACGCACGTTATATTGAAAATCTCTTCTTACTTCACCTATTTTGACCCCGTCTCTGTATTCTTCTACACAAATCCCTACTAAGAATTGGCCAACTAAATTAGGATTACCCGTCAGCAAACCTGTTTCACTATCAATGGTCAAGGGTGTGCCTCCCAACATATCATTAAGCCCATATGGAAACTTCCATGGAACTTCAATATATGGAGGAGCTGGAGCACTTACTGGAATAGGCATGGTATCTATGGCTCCTAAAAAAGGAGTGCATAACTTGTATACCAATGAATCACCGTCAATATCCGTAGCGGAATGATCAAAATTTAAATCTTCATTCGCACAGATATAGATATCCGGCCATTTCACGAAACTAGGACTGGAGTTGTTTTGCAATTGGGCCTCATCTGATAATTCAACCGTCCAAGTTCCACCTGTGATTAATGGTTCTAATACATTTTCTAAAGATGCATTTCTACAACATCTTTGATAAGACAAAATATATCCATCAGGATTATAAGGCAACCTCACAATTTCTTTATAGGACGTTTCGTGTACACATACTTGAGCCCCTTCAAACCCACAATCACTCATAATTATATTATTCAAGGTATCCGACGCATTGAAATTCATTTTCAATCTACCTCCTACACCCAGTTGCGTTTGCAAATTTCCATTTCCATTAAAAATCCACACATTAGCTGGATTATCAAAACCAGCATCTGGAGCCCCCAATAAACAATCTCTTCGGAAGGTTAACGTGATTTCATATCTATCATTTTCAATGTGCCGATACTTCAATTCACCCCCTACAATATGCGTAGCGGATGCAGTATCTATACTACATAAAAATGCAAGCAATAAAAAAGCAGCTGTTTTCAGACTCTTTATTATCATTGAATTATTTTGATTCATCCTAGTTTCGTTTGATGTAAACTGGATCTTATTTGATTTTATATATGCTGTTGTATATTTCATCTCCAAGCTGTTTGCACCAAATTATTGGTCTGTTATTTTAACAATTTGTACTCTTCTCTCTCTACTAGCTTCTACACTATAGACAGACTTGATATCACTTTTTCTATCACTAACATCTGATGGAGAGGTCTCTTCTCCAAATGATATATCGGTTAGAATCAATTTACCTTGTCTCACATAATCTCTAAATAAGCCTCCCTCATAATTGAGAATTTCATTCTTTATACTACTCACTCTTCGCTGTCCGAGTGCTAAATTATATTTGGTATCTGCGAGAGGAGAAGCATATCCTTTAATTGCGATTTCAAGAGATCTCCCTAATTCTAATTCTTTCTTCAATGCTCGCATAAACCGTTTAAGCTTATCGTAACCACCTGCCACTTCACCTTCAAAAAATGCATCCAGTTTATTTTCCGCTTCCACTTTATCATCACCACTCATCTTCTTGGTATAATTATCTAAATAATCCATTTTCTGCTCCATGAAATCAGAAAACAAATCACCATAAACCTTATCCGTATTTACAGATTTACTCTGTGGATTAGGATAGTCATTTTCAAAATATACAGTTACAGGCATGTAATCTTCGATGTCGAATACTTCTAGGTACATCTTCCGTTCAATTACTCCAGGTTTATCAACATCCGTGAGATCTACGACATCGATCTCTGTAACAAATCCAAACTTAGAAGCCTCAATTTCATATTTGTTTCCTGGCTCAACATAAAAGTGAAATTTATTTCCGTTTTCATTGATGGCTACTGTATCTATTTGATTTGTGCTCAAATTTCTTATCGTAATTTGAACTCCAGCCAATTCCTCTTGTGTTCTTTTATTAAAGGTTTCCAGTTTTAATTGACTGTTGTCTGTTCTCAAGTATATTTTCTTCTCAAACACTTTAGATTCTGTAACCCCAAGTGTACTTAATGGAATAGATTGAGAATTATAAAATGGTCGTTCTACATTTATAAGGTACTCCCGTTCTCTTTTAATTTTAAAATAAAAATCATTTCCGTCTTCATTGGTCAATGCATTAATAGTGTCCCCTGTAAGGGCATCAATCAATGTAACAGTTGCATTGAATAATGGTTCTCTTGTAAGTTCGTCAAAAACTAACGCATCGATTTCCAAAATGACTTCATCATACATCACTTTAAATATATCAAAACAACACGCTTTTTTTGCTGGATCAATATACATGGTACCTTCTCTATTAGAAGAGAAGTATGCTTCTTCTCCTAAATCATCCAACACATAATATAGATCATGAAAGCTACTATTTATTGGAACTCTTAAATTATTAGGTTCCGTCCATCCTGCTGTAGTTCTAGTTATGGAATATACATCATACCCACCTAGTCCTAATCTTCCATCCGAACTAAAATACAAGGTATTCGTTGCAGTATGAAAAAACGGAGATGCATCATTACCGCTGGAATTAACCTCTGCTACATTCACGGGTGCCCCAAAATTTCCATCCTTATCAATAATACTAGAATAGACATCCAACTTTCCATTACCTCCTTCTCGATCCGATACAAAATATAACACATCAGCTTGCAAAGTAGAATCATATGAAATCTTCGGTTGAGTCGTAGTAACCGTATCAATATTTATTGGTGCATTAAGTTTCTTCATTGCTCCAAATGTCCCATCATCGTTCACTGGTCTAGAAAATAAATCACATCTAATATCTTCGTCATTAATGTATTCACATAAGGTATAGATTAATGTACTTCCATCAGAAGTAAACGTAGTATGAGCCACCAACGAATCTGTTTCATTTATATCCCCTTCTAAAGGTGCGTTAGTTTCTTCTTCTAAGGTGTGTATTTTAGAAATACTTCTTGGTGGATAATTCTCGCTATCTTTTTCAGCATACTGCATGGTTGAAAAATATAAGACTTCATCTTTTTTTAATGCCCCGAATTCTGAATAAGGGGTATTGATTTCGGTTTCAAATTGAGTGATATCCGCGCTCTTATCAATGTCTGTTATTCTCGTCAATGCGTAATCCACAGAGGCCAATTCTTTTGTCGCAATCGCTGTTTTATTCTCATCTACTCCTCCGTACTCTGACAAATAAATATTGTAATAGCTTTTTGATTCATCATATTTACCTAGTCTTTGATACATTTCGGCTAAATAATAAGATGCATCAGGAAATTTATCTTCTCCCAAAGAATCCACCAAAAGCTTATATTTCTCGGCTGCCAAATCATAGGCTTCGAATTGTCTTGCAGATTCTGCCACTTTATAGATTAACTCTGGATCATCTTCATCAAAATCCAACGCTTCCGTAAACCAAGTCAGTGCCCCATAATAATTCTTAGTCAGAAGAGCTTCTTCCGCAGCTTCTATGTAGGCTTTCTGGGTTTGGGAGTAGCCAGAACAAATCCCAATGGCAATGAATAGGATGCAACTAATATACTTTTTCATACTATTGATACTCATTCTGTTTATTAATAAATAGGACAAACTTTGAATTCTTTTAGTGGTTTCACATGGGTGATAACGTATCTAAAATGAACTTCGAAAGCACCTCTTCTTGAATTTTCAATATCGTTGAAATCGGTGCCATCTATATCTAAGTTAGCTCCCAGATAATATTGTTTGTACTCTAATGCAATAGTTGGAATCAAGGAACCTGAAGTTCGATATCCCATACCAAGATGAAGGTTGGCTTCTTTACCTCTCTTCGTATTTACATATATTTTTGCCAGTCCACCGATGATAGTTTCTCGATATTCATCCTGCACCTGTTGTAATCCGTGCACTTGTAAATCCAAAATGTCCATGATATAAAACGACCCAATAGCTGTGAAATTGATATTGATGGGTAACTTTTGATCTTCATTATCATAAAAACCAGCACTAGGTCGAATCAGATGAAACGCTCCTACCCCAAGATCAAACTTTGTTCTTTTTGATTTCTGAAATCTATAATTTAAGCCAACTGCTGTTTCTAAAAAATAAATTCGTTCCGTATCAAAATTTTCACCAGATAAGACGGAAGGATCAAAAGTGTCTCCATCCCATTGCTTATCCCACGTCAAATCAGTATCACTAAAACCTCTAGATGAAAAACCCAATGTCATTCCTCCTGTGATTATATTTTGTGGATTTAATATTCTACTATAACTGCCTGATACATTTAATGTAGATAGATTTAATCTAGAATCTCCTTGACGATCATGATATAAGTTTAAACCACCAGCAAAAAAATGATTGTCTGATTTTTTCGGATAAAATTTCCGATCATATGATGCTCCAAAGGTAAACCATGGTACGGGTACCCATCGCCATTGATCACGCATATTAGCCATATATCGCTCATCCCCATTAAATACTCCTGTCAAAGCAGGATTAGAAGTCTGTGGTGAGTTATAGAACTGAGAATAATGCAAATCTTGCCCGTTCAACTCCACATTGATTGACACAAACAGTATCAATAATCCAAAAATACAATGTCTTAGCTTCTTCAAATCAGGTGGTTTTATATAATCACTTTAATATATACGTAATAAATTATAAATCAAGAATAATTTTCAGGATAACACATTATTCCTGCCAAAATTTATTAGTGCAAAAACTGTACTAAGAATTTTTTTTCAATCAATTTTTATTGAAGGAAATTAATTCTCTTCGATTTTTTCAACTATTGCTTGTTTCACTCATTTTAATTGTAAATGCCGAATTACTCACTTTAAGGGTCTTTTGGTGCTCTATAGTTTCCTCAACAACCATTTCCTTTGCCAATGGATTTTCAAAGACTTCATCCATCGAAGAGATTAAGCAAAAGGGGATATTTGCATTCTTTAGACTCATTTCTAGGATATTAAATGGTAGAGCCTCAATTTTAGCTCGAATATGAAACATTAACTCTACCCTATTTATTACTCTAGATTTATTAAACCTAAATGTATGTAGCAACTCGGATGCTAATTTAAGGGTTTTCCCTAGTTTTTCAAACTGTTTGTCTGATCCTATTGCCAAAATCAGCTTTTTTTGGTCTTTTGTCACGACCATGTCACCATACGGAGCGATATTCGGATGCAGAGTTCCCATTGGTTTTGCCACATGTTCACACATGAGATAATTTGATGCTTGATTCGCCAGACCACTAATCGCCGATTTAAACAACGAAACTTCGATGTATGCACCTTTGCCATGTTTCATTTTAGCACACATCGCCAACAAAACCGACTCCTTGATTTGATGTCCAGCGATGACATCAATCAATGCTACTGGCATTTTAGCCAATTCTCCCTCAACACTGCCATTCATAGAAATAAAACCAGCTTCCGCTTGCATCACCAAATCGTAGCCTGGTCTGGGGTCATCCCATGCATAGGCCACCAATTGAGCAAAAATAATATCACATTTATGATGAACAATTGATTCATAATCCACTCTAAGTTTAAGTGCCGTCTTTTTTTGGAAATTAGATACAACAACATCCGCTTGTCCTATAATTTCTATCAATTTATCGTAATCTTCCTCATCACTTAAATCCAAATAAACAATGTCTTTCCCATAATTTGCACTGGCATAATATGCACTGATGGAGGATGTAGATTCTTCAGTCGGTAACCTCCACTGCCGAGTCACATCACCAAAAGTACCCTTATTCTCAACTTTAATCACATGAGCTCCATGCTCCGCAAAAAAACTACCCGCTAAAGGTCCTGCTAATACTGAGGCCAGTTCAACTACCGTGATATCATTCAATAGATCTGTCATCGATAAATTATGTTTTATCAAAATTAGTCATATTCCTACTAAATCAAATGTTATTTTAGCACTTTAATTAATAGACAATTACAAAAGAAAAATCGAAGCTTAATGGTAAAAAAAATAGTAGTCTTATCTGGTGCTGGAATTAGTGCAGAAAGCGGAATTCAGACCTTTAGAGATGCTGGAGGCCTTTGGGAAGGACATGATGTAATGGAAGTGGCATCCCCAGCAGGCTGGAGAAAAAATAAAAAATTAGTGCTCGATTTTTATAATCAAAGAAGGCAACAACTTAAAGAAGTTCAACCAAACCTTGCTCATTATGCCATAAAAGAGCTGGAGGATAAATATGAAGTTGTTGTCGTTACCCAAAATATCGATGATCTTCATGAGCGAGCTGGCAGCTCTCACATTATTCATTTGCATGGTGAATTAAGGAAAGTAAGGTCGGTAGATAATGAACTTTTGATCACCTACACAGAAGAGGATGTACATGTTGGTGATTTAGCTACAGATGGTTTCCAACTAAGACCTCATATTGTTTGGTTTGGTGAAATGGTCCCTATGATGGACAAAGCTGCAGAGCAAGTACAAAATGCTGACATTGTTATTATAGTAGGCACATCTATGCAGGTCTATCCTGCAGCTGGATTAATTGCTTATGCCTCGACTGCTAAACAAATATATTATGTAGATCCAAAACCTAATTTATCGTACGAATTAAGAAATCAAAAAGGCTTAGAAGTAATAGAAGAAAAGGCCACCATTGGGATTGAAAACCTAAAAAACCTTCTAATGAAGCATTGATTTTTTTTACTTAAAAGTTAGCTGAACAGTCAATTTGTTTGAATCTTTTAATGTAAGTTTAGCTCCCAAACAACTAACCTTCTTTACATATGAATTTTAATTTGGGGACTATCGATCTGTCCATTATCGTCATTTATTTGATTTTTGTCGTTTTACTAGGCTTTTATTTTGGAAAAAAACATGAAGATGCAGAAGATTATTTTCTTGCAGGACGAACACTTACATGGCCTTTAATCGGATTCTCTTTATTCGCTTCTAATATGTCAAGTAATAGTCTTGTTGGACTTGCTGGAGCGGGATACAACGATGGTTTCTCCGTATATACATATGAATGGATGGCCGTAGTCATCTTAGTCATTTTTGCCATATTTTTTCTTCCTTTTTATCTGAAGAACAAAATATTCACCATTCCTGAATATTTAGAAAAGAGATTCAGCTACCCAGTCAGAGCTTATGCATCCTCTATTGCAATTGTATTGAACATTCTTGTCGATATCGCTGCTACATTATATGCAGGTGGTGTAGTAATAAACATGATTTTCCCTGCATATGGATTGACCACAATAATCATATTTTTGGCAGTTATAGCAGGTATTTATACTATTTCAGGAGGTTTGGCTGCTGTAGTTTATACCGATGCGGTACAAGCGATTATATTAATATTTGGTTCTGCTTTAATAACCATGTATGCATACGATGCTGCTGGAGGTTGGGAAGCTGTTGAAGCAATTACAGACCCAAGTCACTTCAATATTATTAAGCCCATCGATGACGAAGCCTTACCCTATCCCGGAATATTTACCGGAGTGCTGATAATAGGTTTCTACTTTTGGGGCACCAATCAATATATCACCCAACGTACCTTGGCAGCAAAAAACGTACGACAAGGACAATGGGGCGCCATATTTGCTGGATTCCTTAAACTTTCGATCTTATTCGTGATGGTATTCCCAGGAGCATTTGCAAGAGTGCTTTATCCCTCTGCAGGACAAGATGAAAATGGATCTGCCTTAGCTACCGCATTGGATGGCGTAACACAAATAAAAATGGATGCCATCTATCCTTCCCTCTTGTTTGATTTCCTTCCAGTAGGTATTCTAGGAATTGTTTTGGCGGGATTAATTGCAGCGATGATGTCAAGTTTAGATTCAGGTTTAAATTCTGTATCTACGTTGATAACGATGGATTTTTATAGAAAATTTAAACCTGATACCTCATCCGAAAAATTGATGAAAGTGGGTAGAATCACAACTTTAATTGTTATGATTATTGCTGTATTCTGGGCGCCTCAAATTGGAAAATTTCCAAAGTTGTGGGATTATTTACAGCAAACACTCGCCTGGTTTAGTCCTCCCGTAGTAGCATTATTTGTTATGGGTCTATTTTTTAAACGCATTAACAATAAAGGAGCCATCGCAGGAATATTAGTAGGTTTTACCTTCACAATCATTTTAATTACCAATGTTTATTTAACGGATGGAGTAGGAAATGCGCCCTTATCTCTTCCCAATTTCTTATATGTAGCGGGGTTTCATCTCTTTATTTCCATGTTAGCCATGGTTATTGTAAGTTATGTTACTGAAGCACCGCCACAGGATAAATTAGCAAGTACCATATGGACCGTCCAGGAATATGCAGAAGAAACGGCTAAACTAAAAGAACTATCCTGGTATAAAAACTATAGATATCAAGGTCTTGCCTTAATGATTATTGTTGTGATCATACTTGTTTGGTTTGCTTAGTAAAATATAGTAGTACTGTAAAAGATTTATTGTGAACTATTGTATACTAAGTCGACAAATAACTTCATTACATATAAAGGTATATTTGAAATTAGAGAAATATTAATAAGTTTGTTCTCTTAGATGTTTTAAAACACTCAATTTATTACATAAGAAAAATGATCGGAGATAAATTAATTCTTAAACCATATCATCTACCACCTGCGCGAGATATTTTCAATCAAGTAAATTCTGAAATAAAGAAAGGTGGTATTCCTTATTTTATTGCCATTGCTGGAGAATCAGGATGTGGAAAATCTACCCTTTCCATTGCTTTAAAAGAAGTGTTTGGAGAAAATGGATTTCAAAGTTTCATCCTTCATATGGATGACTACTTTCATCTTCCTCCCACAAGTAATCATCATCAAAGGCTCGAAGACATCAATCATGTTGGTCCTCAAGAAGTTGATTTGGACTTATTACAGCATCATATCAATTTGATTCAAAGCGGTACGCATGAAATCATTAAACCTTTAATACATTATAAGGAGAATGACAAAAGGTCTGAATTATTCAAGCCACATATGTTTGATGTGATTATAATTGAAGGCACATATGTTTCTTTATTAGATAAAATCGATAAAAAGATCTTTATGCAAAGAACATATAAAGATACTTGGGAAGATCGAGTAAAAAGAGCCAGAGATCCCATTACCCCCTTTATCGAAAATGTCTTAGAAATTGAACATACCATAATAAAAGAACATAGGAAGCAGTCAAACCTTTTGATTGATATGGATTATAATGTTTCTTCTATTTAATAAATCGTAATTCTTTTTACTACCCATCTCAATTAGCTGCAAAGAAATTTATACTTTTGCGGGCTACAAAAATCAATGAGATGAATTTTTTTGATGAATTAGAATGGAGGAACATGTTGCATGATGCAACACCTGGAACTAGAGAAGCACTAGAAAGTGGAACAATGACTGGTTATATTGGATTTGATCCTACAGCCCGAAGTCTTACTATAGGCAACTATGTACAAATAATGCTATTAACGCTCTATCAAAGGTCAGGACACAATCCTATTATTTTGATGGGTGGAGCAACTGGAAGAATAGGTGATCCTTCGGGAAAAGACAAAGAACGTCAATTAAAATCTTACGAAGAACTGGATGCTAATTTGGAGCGGCAAATTCTTCAAATGAAAAAGTTCATTTCATTTGAAGGTCCAAATGCAGCTAGGATAGTCAACAACCATGATTTTTACAAGTCTATGAATGTCTTGGATTTTTTACGCGATGTTGGAAAAACATTGACGGTCAGTTATATGATGTCTAAGGATAGTGTGAAGAACAGAATGGAAACAGGATTATCATTCACAGAATTTAGCTACCAATTATTACAAGCGTATGATTTCCAATGTTTGTATGAGAAATATGGCTGTACCATGCAAATGGGAGGTTCAGACCAATGGGGAAATATTACTTCAGGAACGGAATTTATTCGTCGAAATACGGATGGAAAGGCATATGCTGCTACTACTCCACTCTTGACAAAATCAGATGGTAAGAAGTTTGGTAAGACGGAATCTGGAAACATATGGATGGATCCAGAAATGACATCTCCTTTTAAATTCTACCAATTTTGGATCAATGCGGACGACGCAGATACTCATAAATTTACTAGATACTTTACACTTCACTCGAGAGAGGAAATTGAAGCAAGAGAGAAAGAATATGCAAATGATCCAAGGAAATTAAAGAGTTTATTGGCTGAAGAATTGACTATACGTATTCATTCTGAAGAAGCGTACCAATCAGTGCTCCAAGTCTCTGAAATATTGTACAATAAAAATGCATCTACTGAATATATTCGTGGACTTTCTAAAGAAGCATTAGAAACCATTCAATCTGAAATTCCTTCTTTTGATCTTAGTCTATCAGATTTATCAAATGGTATCGAGATCGTTCCATTACTCACTGAGCATACAAAAGTTTTATCTTCCAAAGGAGAAGCAAAGCGGTCCATTAAAAACAATGCCATTGGAGTAAATAAAGAAAAAGTAGCTTCGGAAGATTTTCAAGTCACTACAGAACATTTAATTCAAGACAAATATATTTTGTTGGAAAATGGTAGGAAAAATAAGTTTTTACTTAGCTTTTCTTAAAGTAACTAAAAAATAATTTAATTTTTCTTCCGACTTGAGAAACTAATTCGAGTATCCAATCGTTTTCTTTTTGATAGTCGGTAAGTTTTTTCGGTTTTATGTATTCAGCTTTATAGCTTCAGTTCAAATTTCCTTTCAAATACATCGACCTAAATTTTATTTAATTTTTTAAAATTTTGGCGTGCAAAACCAAGTTTGGTTACACTTTTAATTTTTATTATGAATATTTTTGTTGCAAAACTCAATTACAGAACTTCTGTAGAATCATTGAATGACTTATTTTCAAACTACGGAACAGTAAACAGCTGTAAAATTATCATGGACCGTGATACTGGAAGATCAAAAGGCTACGGCTTCGTGGAAATGGATGATGCTGACGGTAGCGTTGCTATTGAAGAGCTGAACGACTATGAATTTGAAGGTCAAACTATCGTGGTGAAGGAATCTAAGCCAAAAAATGATGGTTATAAAAAGCCTTTCAGATCAAATAATGACAGAGGATACAATAACAGATACTAATCGTTACTTATCCTAGAAAGAAACAACCTATCGATAAAATTTATCGATAGGTTTTTTTATGCACTTTATCCAGATTCATCCTTTTTTTTGGACCTTAAAAAAATAGATAAAAAAAAAGTTATAGAATCTTTCTCTTTATCAAAATGAAGTGTACTTTTGCATCGCTAATTAAAAGAAAATAGCAGCCACGGAGGAGTGGCAGAGCTGGTTTAATGCACCGGTCTTGAAAACCGGCGTGCCTTCACGGGCACCGGGGGTTCGAATCCCTCCTCCTCCGCAGAGAATCGAATAGATGATCTAAATTAAAAAGAAGGTCTAAAATGCAAGCTCGCTTGTAATTTTAGGCCTTTTTTAATTTCTTAGCGATAGTGTAGTCAGCTATTAGATTTTGACCTTCGGCGGTTAAGGGCTCGATGTAATCAATCCCTCCTCCTCCGCAGAGAATCGAATAGATGATCTAAATTAAAAAGAAGGTCTAAAATGCAAGCTCGCTTGTAATTTTAGGCCTTTTTTAATTTCTTAGCGATAGTGTAGTCAGCTATTAGATTTTGACCTTTAGAAGATGGATTAAAGAAAAATGCTATTTAATCATTTTGTATCCATTTAGTCTATATGAAATCAGGATTTTCATTTAAATAGTAAGCTATCTATTCTAAGTAATTTCCAATTGAACAATCTCCTCCAATGTGTATTCTTTAAAGAACAGATCACTTAAAGTGATCCATTCTTTGTGCTTTTGTGATTTATTATTCTATAATAATCATCTTCTTACTAGCCGTAAATCTCTCCTTTCTAATGTAGAAAGCCAATCATAAATGTGGAGATACGTATAATTGTTTAAAATAAAACAAGGCCTACAATTACCAGATGGAGATATAAAAAAGGCCTTCCCATTTTCATGGGAAGGCCTTATATCGTAAAGAACGGATCACTT
>JARGNR010000196.1 GCA_029212405.1 Saprospiraceae bacterium | reverse complement strand
CAAGAATTTACTGTTTAATAAAAGGTAGTGTTGAAATAACCTTATCACCAGCATCCCGCAAAATCAAATAATAGGATCCAGATGGCAGAAATTCCACATTATAAAGATCACTAGCACTATGTTTAGATCTTTTTATAGTCTGTCCTTTTTCGTTAAGGAATTCAACATTTTTAACGTTCAAATCATTTTTTAATCCTATATAATCTGCGGAAGGGTTCGGAAAAATGAAAACATCCTTTATCAATTCATTCTGTACAGATGAAGTTGTTGGAGGAGAAGAAACGGCTACTTCATTGGTAAAGTTTTCATCGTCGAATAAACGTAGAATAATATACCCAGATCCAGCTACATCATTGGAATAGATATTTGCTCGAAACTCTTTGGATTCACCTGGTTCGAAATAGATGGGCAGCATTATGCTAGATTGATATACTCCTGCCGCATAACAAATATTGGGGTCCCATAAAGAAACATTCCATCCTTCTGGAAAGTCCTCTCCTTTTTCCATTTTCCAATACAATTGAGTGGCAGACTCTGAGTTATTGGTAGCTTCAAAAATAACATATATATTATCGCCCTCCGTTTCAAAAAAAATCAGATCTGGATTTAATTCCACTTGAGCATGAATCGAAAATAAGGTGGTAATCAGCAGTGTAAAAGAGAGTAGATATTTCATAATTATTTTTTGATAGCTCCACTAAAGTAGGAAATTCTCATCATACGAAGGAATCAAATATGAATATTAAACAAAACCCAATTATTGAAATCGTTATAAATTACTGTTCCACATTAGAAATGCCTTAATGAATAGTTCAAGATCGCCATCCAAAACCGCATCAGTATTTCTATTTTCTGCTTTGGTTCTATGGTCTTTTACTCTTCTATCATCCAACACATACGATCGAATTTGTGAGCCCCATTCATTTTTCATTTTATTGGCTTCAACAGCTGCCTTTTCTGCTCTCTTTTTCTCTAATTCCACCTCGTACAACCTGGATTTCAACATGGTCATTGCCTTCTCTCTATTCAGGTGTTGAGATCGTTCTTCTTGACATTCAGCTACTAAGCCCGAAGGAAGGTGCCTCACTCTAACCGCAGACTCTGTTTTATTGACGTGCTGCCCACCTGCTCCAGAGGCTCTAAATGTATCCCATTCTATATCCGCTGGATTCACTTCAATTTCAATTCGGTCATCAATCATAGGATGAACAAAAACGGATGCGAAGGAGGTCATTCGTTTACCTTGTGCATTAAATGGACTTACTCGGACAAGTCTGTGCACTCCATTTTCACCTTGCAATAAACCGTAAGCATACTCTCCATCTAATTCAAGTTCGACACTCTTTATTCCAGCAACGTCACCATCAACCCGATTGAGCTCTTTGACTTTCATATCATTTTGCTCTCCCCATCTCACATACATACGATACAGCATTTCAGCCCAGTCGCATGCCTCTGTACCTCCTGCTCCTGCATTTATTTCCAATAGACAAGACAATTCGTCCTCTTCCCTATTAAGGGTAGATCTAAATTCCACATCCTCAATAATTTCGAGCGCTTGCAAGTATCGTGCGTTTACTTCTTCCTCAGAAGCTTCGCCCATTTTTTGGAACTCCAGTAGCACTTCAGCATCGTCTACTACTTCCTGAATTTTATTGTATTTATCGACCCAATTTTTATGGGATTTCAACTCTTTGAGCAATGCCTCTGCTTTAGGAGGATCATCCCAAAGGTTGGGATTCATACTTAATTGCTCTTTTTCTTCTATTTGTTGTAATCGATTATCAACGTCAAAGATACCCCCTTATCAATGTCAATCGTTCCTTCAAATCATTCAATTGATCCGACGTCATACTGCCCTCTTTTTATGGTTATGAAACTAAGAACAAGGACTGAATAGTGCATATATTCAGTCCTTGTTTATTATTTATTTATTAGTTGACATCTGTTAATTCAACATAAAATGCCAAATCTGATTTTTCAGGAATTGATGGTGGTTTTCCTGCTTCTCCATAAGCCAACGTATATGGAACAAACAAGATTCCTTTACCGCCTTTTTTAAACAACGGAATTCCTTGATCCCATCCAGGGATAACTTCACCTCTACCGACTGTAAATGTGTAAGGAGCTCCTCTTCTGAAACTGGTATCAAACATTTTTCCATCCATAAATGCTCCATAATAATGTACAGCAGCTCTTTTTCCTGCCTCCCCTTGTAGTCCATCTCCTTCCTCTAAAACATGATACTTCAATCCTGTATCTGTCGATTTCACTTCCAGTTTCCCAGCATTAAAATCTCTTATCAGTTGTTCTGTTTGTTTACCCACTTCATCCATTCTAGCTTTGGATTCTTCCATTTCTTTTTCTGCTTCCAAACGTTGTGTTTCTACTTCTGCTAAATATGCGCCCTCATCTTTAATTTCTTTCAAACACATCACATATTTTATATGATCCATTCCAGCCAAATTTGGATTACTACTACTATTTGGAAGAGAATCGATGGGCATGATCATCGTCATACTATCGCCTAATGCTCCTTCTAGTAACATTTCAATGACCGGATTTGGAGTAGGAAGCGGTTTGTCCGCTGTAGGCATCTGTAACACAGGTAAGTTTGGACCTTCTGAGATGTCTTGCAGAACTTTTCCATCACTACCGACCATTTTAATTGAGATATAAACGTAGTCGCCTTCTTTCACCTTCTGACCATCTGTTTTAAGATGGGTATACGTGTACCCACTTGGGGTAACTTTTTGGCCTCCATCATTTTGAGCACATGAAATGCCTAATATAACAAACGCACTAAATAAGATTTTTTTAATCATAATGATTTTACTTTATTATTATTCTTGAAATTGTGGTCGGACTTGAATCAAGCCTCGACTTTTTGTAAAAAATGGGGAATGACTCTTTTAAATTTTGCGATGACATCATCTAAAGATGCATATAACGCTCCTCCTGATGCATTCTTGTGCCCTCCTCCATTAAAATGTTTGGATGCTATTTCCTGAACAGAAATATCATTTTTACTTCTTAGAGAGATCTTAACTATGGTGGGTTGTTCTGTAATAAATGCCGCAACATTGATCGTTTTCATTTTTAGCATCTGATTGACAATTCCTTCTGTATCTCCTCTTTGGATATCAAAAGTGCTGTAATCTTCACGTGTCAAATGGATAAGCGCCGCTCCATATTCTTCCATTACTTCCATTCTATTGGCCAAACAATGTCCTAACAAACGAAGATGTTTTGGTTTTAGGCTGTTATTAATCCGATCTTGCAATGCATAATCATCTACTCCAGCCATTTTAAGCTTAGCAGCCACATTGTAGGTATTGGGTCTCGTATTATACCTAAATGAACCTGTATCTGTGATCAATCCAGTAAACAAACAATTGCCAATTTGCTCATCAATACGATCCGCCTCCCCTAAATCTTCAATAAAGGTATGGATCAATTCACAAGTGGAACTGGCCTCTGTATCAGAAAACATGTGATCCGCAAAAGGTTCAGGGTCGAGGTGATGATCTATCAATACTTTCTTTGCTTTAGAAAACTGGATGACCTCACCTAATTTATCTACTCTGTCTAGCCCATTAAAATCCAAGCAAAAAATACAGTCTGCTTGTGAAAGTGCCGCTCTCGCTTCATCGTGTTTGAGATCAAACACAATTATGTCGTAAAAGTGCGGCAAATAGTTAAATATATTAGGACTTTCACTAGGCATCACGATTTTCACCATGTGTCCTTTTTTCTCTAAAAAAAGACGCAAACCTAATGCACTCCCTAAAGCATCACCATCTGGATTGCGATGTGCAATGATGGTTATATCTTTGGGGACAGAAAGATAAGATTGTAATTCTATTATATCATTATTCATATTCGGCTGCGAATTTGCCAAAAAAAGTCATATTAATCAATCAAATGATAGATAAATATAATTTAAGACGGTCATAATTTAATAAAACAGTGTCAAATTGAGGTTTACAACTTGATTTGAAGTAAAACTTTGTAAATCAGTACATCTAATTGGGATATCTAAAAAAGATCTCTTTCGAACAAATTCAAGTTCAAATTACAAAAAATAAATTATTAAATCTAGCCCTGGGGAAGATTAGACCTTGCTTTTTAAAATTAGAGATTGGGAAAGATTGGGAAAGATTGGGAGAGATTGGGAGAGATTGAGAAAGATTGAGGAAGATTGAGAAAGATTGAGGAAGATTGAGGAAGATTGAGGAAGATTGAGAAAGATTGAGAAAGATTGAGAAAG
>JARGNR010000195.1 GCA_029212405.1 Saprospiraceae bacterium | reverse complement strand
TCTAATATTACATTATTTTAATTCTAAAAAATTGATTAAATACAAAATATCATGGCGAAAGGAAAAATAGATATGTCCAAATTATCCCTTGGAGCAGCAAAACCACTTAAAAAGAAACAACCTACGGTAGCCCAAAAGGAAACAGAGGTAGATGATGTGGCGGTACAAATGATTCACGATAAAAAAGAAAAGAGAGCTGTACCACCTCCTCCTCCAAAAGAGCCGATTGTTAGAATCACGGTAGATGTCTATAAATCTATGCATAGAGCTATTAAATTACGGGCAATGGATAATGATGTGACGATTAGAGAATATATTATTAGGCTGGTTCAAAAGGATTTGAAGAAATAAACGCAGTATATACTGTTTTCAGTAAATAAGTAAAAGCATGAATGAACTGATAATCTTATTGTTGAATAGAAGAAGGGTCGGTCTCGTTTTATAGCCATGTTCTTTTTTATAGGGTAGATTTTTTTACAGTCCATTATTCATCATCAATGAAAGACGCTATTTTATAGTCAATCTATGGAATAGCGTCTTTTGTTTTAAATAGAATAAGCGATAGAGGTTTTCTATTCTTCCATTGTTAATGACAATAATAGTTTCTTAAGCAAAGCAGAAAGCGCTGAATGCTCTTTTTTATTAAAAACAGCTACAGCTAGATTAGCCTCCTTAAATCTTTTTTCTATGGCTTTATCAATAATTTTAATTCCTTTTCCTGCTAGATATATCGGTGAAACCATGCCACTCGTAGCGGAGTAAACCGTGCCACTCGTATCGGAACAAACCGTGCCAGCCATAGCGGCGCAAACCGTGCCACTAAATAATGTTAGAAAAGAAGAATAAGTCAGGTTTCTAAGTCTTGTAGAAGACGAGGTAATTCTTGCCATCTGTATGGAGAATGAATAGCGAATTTTGTGGTTCACCAAACCATAAAACAGTATGGCAAATAAAACTTTAGAAATCATGGATTTAAAATATTTACTACAACTCAAAGTAGCAGGAAAGAGTAATCGCACGATTAGTGGATTATTGGGTCGGTCTCGTAATACGGTTAATGAATATGTTCAACTCTTTGAGCAATCAGATAAAGACTTGGAGAGCTTAAGCAAGCTAACCTTATCCGAGCTACATAAAATGGTGTCGTTATTAAAGACGGCAGCCAAGGAAAAACAATCTGCACCATCGGATACTCGCTATGCAGATTTAGAAAAGCATCAACAAACCTATCTCAATGATTTAAAACGCCCTGGAGCAACCTATCAAACAATATGGAGAGAATACAAACAGTCTTTTCCAAATGGGTATGGTTATACGCAGTTCAAGCTCTATTTGAAGCAATTCACAAAACAAGAGGAGTACTCCATGCCAATGCAGCATAAATTTGGCGATAAATTATTCATTGACTTTACAGGTAAAAAATTACCTGTAGTAGATAGGGCAACAGGCGAGATTCAACAAATGGAAGTATTTGTTGGAATATTGGGAGCTTCTCAATATACCTATGTGGAAGCCTGCCCTAGTCAACGTTTGGAGGATTTTATCCGTTGTACCACCAATTGTTTGGCTTATATGGGAGGCGTTCCTCAAGCTATTGTTCCCGATAATTTAAAATCAGCCGTTACTAAAGCTAGTAATTACGAAGCCATCCTCAATCGGCATTATAAATCTATGGCGATTCATTACAGTTGTGTTATTTATCCTACCAGAGCCGTAAAACCTCAAGATAAATCCTTAGTAGAAGGAGCAGTTAGGCTAGCTTACCAGCGAATTTTTTATTATTTAAGTAAACAAATTTTCTTCTCTTTGGCAGAACTTAATGAACAAATATTTAAACTGCTTGAAAAGTATAATGAACAACCATTTTATCAGCAAACCGAGTCGAGAAAAGACCGTTTTGAAAGGGAGGAGAAACATTTATTAAGCCCTTTGCCACCCTATGGATACGAACCCAAAGCAGTCAAGAGAGCGAAAGTGCAGAAAAACTGCCATATCTGGTTGGAAAAACATCATTACAGCGTTCCTCACAGCTATGTAGGCAAACAGGTAAAAGTGCATTATAACTCCCGAATCGTTGAGGTTTACTTTGATTATGAGCGTATTGCGATGCATAAGCGCTCTGAGCAACCTTGGACTTACACTACTATTAAGGAACATATGCCTTCTGCCCATCAGTTTGTGATGGACTGGAATCCCGACAGGTTTATCCGTTGGGGGCAAAAGATTGGTACAGATACAGGACTGTATATTGAGAAAGTATTGACTAAAAAAAACTATCCAGAGCAGGGGTATAAATCCTGTATGGGTATTTTGAGTCTAGCCAAGAAATACAACCCCCTCAGATTAGAAAAGGCTTGCCATAGAGCTTTACAATATGAAAAATATTCCTATCAAACGATTAAAAGAATCCTAGAACTAAAAATGGACCAAATAGAGGAAGAATCTGATACCATCACGCTGCCCAAACACGATAATATCCGTGGCGGAGAGTACTACGAGTAAAGGGGGATTAATTTTTTTCTTTTTCAAAAAGCCCTCAAAGGGGGCGGGCTTTTTGAAAAAGAAAGGAATGCGGGTAGGCTACGTCTAGTCCGTCATGTCTAGTTTGACTGCTCGTCCTCATCGCTGCTCGCTGGTAATTATCCTTCTCAAAATTTATTTTTTAATCACAACCATAACAATTATGAATACTGCAACCTTAGACAAACTTCGCTCCATGCGCCTTTTTGGAATGCATAACGCTTTTGAAGCAATGCTCCACACCGCTGCTCAAAGAGACTATACGCCTGATGAAATGATGGCGCATCTAGTCCAAGCCGAATGGGATGACCGACATAATCGCCGAATCACCCGTTTGATTGCCCAAGCTAAATTTAGATATAAAGCCGATATAACTGAAGTAGATTATGCTCAACCCAGAGGCTTAGATAAAGGAATGCTGCAAAGACTTGCTGGCTGCGACTTTATTCCTAAAGCTCAGAACATTATCATTGTTGGACCAACAGGGGTAGGTAAGTCTTTTCTGGGGTCTGCTTTGGGGCATCAGGCTTGCTTGCTTGGTTACAAAACATATTATGCCAATACGTATAAATTGTTCAGCAATCTCAAAAAAGCTAAAGCGGATGGCTCGTATCAGAAAATAGTGCGTAAAATTGAAAAGCAGCAAGTGCTTATCCTTGATGATTTTGGTCTTAAACCTATGGATGCTCATGCTAGAATGGCGCTCATGGAAATTATTGAAGACCGACACCAGCGTTGTGCTACTATTATTACTACCCAATTACCTATCAAACATTGGCATCAAGTGATTGGAGAAAGTACCGTTGCCGACGCTATTTTGGATAGATTAGTGCATAGTGCCCACAAAATCAACCTCAAAGGGGAATCTATGCGTAAAAAACGAGGGGCTAAATGATTTTTTTTACTACTTTTATCCCTCTTCCTGACCACTTCTTCTGTGGCACGGTTTAAAACGCTACAACTGGCATGGTTTAAACCGATATGACTGGCACCCTTTCTCCGCTACGGGTGGCATGGTTTGCTCCGATATATCCACTCAATCGCTATTTTGTTGAATTGCTAAATATTCTAAATTAAAACCATAGATGATGGCATTATAAATCATTTCCATGGAATCAAATGGCAATGTTTTGAAAAAGGAAAGCACATCATCCCATAGGTACTTCTTCCACTCAGATTTTTTTAAAGCCGCTTGAAATAACTCATTCGATAATTGTTGAATTTGGTCTATCATAAAAGCCAGCATCATTAGCAACGCAAAATTGGTGCATAGATATTTTTCGCCATGACCAAAATTGTGATTAAAATGATACCCCTGATTTTTCAGCGTATTGAAAGTTTCGTTTTCGATTTTCCATCTGCCTCTACCAGCTTTTACTATCTTTTCTACATTATCATCTGTGATTTTGATATCAGTTATCCATTGGGATTTGCTGGTAATTTTACCAGTTTTAATAGAACGTTCTTCATAGCTAACAAAATTCACCTCAATGTCTTTATGGGTTTCATTTAGATAGAGTCCATTGACATAATGATAACTTTTGATGACTTTATCATCGGTTATTTCAACCTTATAAACTTGTGGTTTAGCCCTTATTGGTTTTTCTATACCATGTTTTTTAAAGAGTTTATTAGCCTTTACTGCCTCTTTTTGACTAGTGATTCTATCCTTATCAGTCATTTTTAACAAAGCTTCATATTGTTCTATGGTACTTCCTGCCCCGCTACCTGGTTTGACTCGAATAATAAATTTAT
>JARGNR010000052.1:3464-45835 GCA_029212405.1 Saprospiraceae bacterium | reverse complement strand
TCAATAATTTATCAAATCGGTACTGATCTTTTGATATAGAGGATAATCTGACGGTATATTCATCTGTATCTGGAGCACCATTGTCGTAGTATAAAATTTGCAATCGATATTCTTCGCCATCAAATTGGATATCGTTCAGGATCAAACTATTATAATCTGAACTTTCTTCTGCAGCGGGATCATTGCTTTGAATATACGTTGGAAAGGAATTTAATTTATAATATAACGCAACCCTGTAGAAATTTTCTTGTGAAGGTTTGTCTTTTAATACAATATCAATTGCATTCAATTTATCTCCATCTAAGGTTGTACCTCCACCTTCGCGATATTTCGCAGAAATTAATTCTGGGGTTGAGGGCATTTGAACAGTACAATTTGCTTGCTTGCCATCCGGTGTACTGACCTCCAGGGTATACGTTTCTTCTGGAACAAATTCTACTCCTTCTTCCAGCTCATAATTCAGATCAAAATAATTATTGCTTGGTTCAGATGGCATCACTTGAATCGACTCTCCATTCCCAGCTATCAAAGTAATCTCCGCATTGTCAATTTCTGTATTTTCAACATCATCATTTATACCTACTGTTTTTGATATATATATGCCTTTTTTTCGATCGTTGTCCAATAGTGCAGACACTACAATCTGTTCTTCATATTCTGGAATCTCAAGTTCAAGAGTTGTTTCAAAAAAATCTTCACATGACACCAACATGATAGCAAGAAAAGAGATAAGAAAAACTATTTTATATTTCATATTAAATATATTCATACTATTTATACATTTAAAAATCAATTCGATAGGTTACATAAGGGATTATGGGAAACAAACTTGCTTGCTTCAGCACTGTCTCTGAATTTGGAGTTCCATCTGGGTTACTTCCTAGATAATTGTTCTCAGTATACACAAAAAATGGGTTCTTATTGCTATACGTATTATATGCCCCAAAAGACCAAGTACGTTCATATTTCTCCCTTTTTTTCACAAAATTGATTCCTATATCCAACCTATGATAAGAACGCATTCTATAGTTGTTTCGGTCCGAATAAAATGCCCCTTCATATGGAAAATCACCATTATAGGTTCCTTGATATTTACTATCTTCCAAGGTTACAGCATTTCCACTTCCATAAATCCATGTACCAGAAATATTAATCTTTGGAGTCAATTCATAATTTGCAACTATGGAAAAATCATGTCTTCTATCGTATCTGAAAGGAAACTCTTCTCCTCTGTTTAATTCATCAAACTGCCTCAACGACCATGCTAATGTATATCCAAGCCATCCGGATAATCGTCCGCTTTTCTTCTGAATAAAAAACTCTGCACCATACGCTTTTCCATCGCCCTGAATCACTCTATCTTGCCAATCAGACAATGAAAAAAGTCCTTCTCCATCTGCATACGAAAGTAAATTGCTCATTTCTTTAAAATATGCCTCAATGCTAAACTCGTAATCTTTTCCTATGGTCTTGGCCAATCCTAATGCAACCTGATACGAATCCTGTGGTTTCACCTTCTTGGTCGTTGGAAGCCATAAATCTGTTGGTAAACCTATCCCTTCAAACGCCAGCAATTGAATGTACTGTCGCATAGTGGCAAATGAAGCCTTAAGCGCAAAATCATTGGGCAGCAGATATCTTGCACCTAAACGCGGTTGAATAGAATTGTAGTTTTCCCCTTCAACTAAGAACGTACTCAGATGAAGCCCAACATTCATCTTTAAGCGATCATTTATTGAGATATCATCTTCTACATAAGCCGCAATTTCTTGCGCTTTAATTTCATTCTGTTTCACTACCGTTGAGAAAAAATAATCATACTCATCAACCACCTGATTCAAATTGAACTCTCCAGGAAAAAAATGATGGTGAATTCCACTTATTCCGAACCGTATGAAATGCTCTGGAGAAGGGATATAATCGAAATCGATCTTTGCGGCATAGTCAATAATTCCAGAATCATATCCAAGAGAAATATCGTCTCTCAGATTATTTGTAGAGTCAATTGTACTGTACAATGATCCCAAATCAAGATTATATTTACTGTAGGTCACCATCGTATTGGAAAACAGCTTAGGGGTCCATACATGATTCCACCGCAACGCTGATGTAATATTACCCCATCCAAAATCATTTTCAAATCGATCTTTAAATCGTCCAACTAGATCTTCTTGATCCAAAAAGAATTTATCTTTTCCTCCATAAAAACTGAGGTACAATCGATCGGTGTTAGAAAATTTATAATTGACTTTGGCATTCAAATCATAAAAATAATACCCTGTTCCACCTTTGATTCCTTCATCCTCAAATGATTTTGCGATAAACGGTTTAAGAAGTTGGTCGATATAGGTTCTTCTAGCCGAAACAATAAATGAACTTTTATCTTTTTTGATTGGGCCTTCCAGTGTAAATTTTGACGCCACAAATCCGATAGAAGCAGATCCATGCATTTCCTGCATGTTGCCCTCTTTCATATTGATATCCAAAACACTAGATAATCGCCCCCCATATCTCGCTGGAAATCCTCCTTTGATCAATTTTACATCTTTGATCGCATCTGCATTAAATACAGAAAAAAAACCAAATAAATGAGATGCATTGTAAACGGGTACTCCATCCAACAAAATCAAATTTTGATCTGGACTTCCTCCCCTGACATACAAACCACTTTGTCCTTCTCCACCAGATTGAACGCCTGGCAGCAATTGTAATGCTTTCAAAACATCCGTCTCCCCTAACAAGGCAGGTACTTTCTTAATTTGAGCTATAGGTATTTCGACCGTACTCATTTGGGTACGCTGTTCGATTAATTCGGTTTGTTTCGCAGTAATGACAACTTCTTGCAATTCTACATTATCTGATAATGCAATTTCAATTTGTGTATCTTCCTCCAAAAAGAGTTCTTTCAATCCAGATTGATAGCCTATATAGGTAATTGCCAATCGAACGCTGTCTTTGGGCAAGGTAAGACTGAAATAGCCGAAGGTATTGGTAATTGTTCCTTCTCCACTGTTTAAATCAATTAAGTTAGCTCCAATTAATTTTTCACCAGAAGATGCATCTTCCACATAGCCAGAAATTGTGAAATTCTGACCCGCCAAAAACACGGATTGAGTTATTAAAAAAATAGATATCAGCCCTTTTATATAAGCTGTGCAGAGGCCATTGTACTTATGTTGCATAAAGAGGTTTCCTTTATCGTTTGTTTTTATTTAAAACCTTCCTCAAAAAACATTCAGTATTCTTTTGAATGCAAAGAGATCAAGCAATAAATAACAAACGATGAAAGTAGTCAAATGTAACCTTCAAATGATATTTAAAATAAATATACAGGCAAAATTTTAGTCCTGTTTCGATGAAACGCTTATAATATAAAAGCATATTCCTATTCAGAAAATTCACAAATCTTAAATAGAATCCACCTATTTTTTGACAATTTTTATTCTGTTTACTTCAGTACCATTATCAATTAACAAAAAGTATACACCTGCGCGAATATTTTCAGACAATTCCACTTCCTCTCCTAATTTATAATTTTGCTGTTCTTGGACAATTTGACCAGCTACATTCATTACTCTAACGTTGTAGCTAAAAGTAGTTGGAGAAGAATTATTAATTATAAATGTAGAGTTAAATGGATTAGGATAGGCAACAAGTTTTTGATCGTCTAATTCAATTGTTGAAGTTGGTTTTTCCAAAAGAGTTATACAATAATCCTCTGCTTCACCAAAAACAAAGTTCGAACTTAGAGAACACGGATCTGTTTCGCTTGAATAAAAAACACGCAGACGAGTCAATCCTGGTGTCGCATCATCTGGTATAAGTACACTTAGCGAAGTTTCCCCTGCAACATCATTTTGTTGAATAATCAATTCTGAATCTTCAAATTCTCCATTGCCGTTGAGATCCAACCATCCTAACAAATCAAAAGCGAATGCTCCATCCTCATAGCCCGGTTCTAGCGTAAAGGAGAATGGTCCTCCTATAAAGACCTCTTCTGCTTGTGCATCTGCAAAATTTCCATACCCTTGATTGTTACCTGAAACATTGACATATCCATTGATGGCCACCTTGTTGATATATACAAATTCTGCCCCAAATGATTCTATGATATTGCAGTAGTCATCGTCCAAACAAGCACCACAATCTCTTGTCAAAAACAATTTACTGTCACTGTAGTCTATATCTGAAATAGAACAAACCGACTCGATTTGAAATTCATATTCTGTACATTCCAACAAATCTGTTAGTTGAACAGGACTAGCAGTCACAGTTAACGTTGACCAGTCTTCTTCACTTGTTGGTTTCCACCGTACATTATATTCATCCGCAGCTGCTATTGCAGGCCACTCAACAAGTGCCGCATTGGCAGTGATAGAATTCACTATTATATCAGGATTTACACAGCAACCTTCCGTTGTAAACACAAAAGGTTCAGAAGAAGATGAATTTGAGCTGCATTGTTTCGCAATAACAATTTCGTAGTCTGTGCACGTTTCCAGCCCCTCCAGTTCGTAAATTACGTCAGGATTTTCCACAATATTCCATTCTGAATCTCCCAGTACTCTCCAT
Source organism: Saprospiraceae bacterium (assembly GCA_029212405.1). Lineage (GTDB taxonomy): Bacteria > Bacteroidota > Bacteroidia > Chitinophagales > Saprospiraceae > CAJXUU01. The sequence continues at coordinate 41,263 of JARGNR010000052.1, read as the reverse complement.
TTCAAAGTATCTCCTATTCCGTTTGCGTTCGTATTCCAAAAAAGATCAGCAGAGTTATTCATAATATTGGAAGCAGTCACACCTCCAGGTGGCAAGCAATCAACCAAACTGAGGTCAAATTTCCAAACTGAAGCATCACCATTAACTAGATCAGACAGACCTGCTGCAAAATATAAGTCATCTCCGATAATAAAAGAAGATGGAGCCCATCTACTGCCATTCGGTAAAGATGGAAGGTAATCCCACTCATTATTCTCAGCATTATAATACATAAACGTCTCAAAATTTGGAACATGATCATGGAATCGATCATCTCCCGCTAATATAAAACCCAAACCATTATATTGAAATTGAGTTCCTGCAACTCTTCCTTGAGGCAAATCATCGATTGGTGTCCATTCATCATTGATTGGATCCCATTTGTTCCAATTTAAAACATGTCCTCCTCCGACGTATACATCGTCTCCAATTGAGAAGTGGAACATATGATGACGAACTGGTCCAGGTATATTTTCTTTTTGTGTCCATTCCTGAGTGATCATGTCGTATTCCCACCAATCGTTGAGATCTCCACCAAAGGAAGAACCTGCTCCCATGAATATCTTATCATTATGGGCGATCAAAGAAGGATGTGATCTACCTACACATGGGCAGGCTGGTAATTCGGTAAACGAACTATCTGCCGGATCAAACTCCCATAAGTCATTCAACAGCCCGTTAGGGCCACCTATTCCAAATCCATAATAATACTTGCCATTCCAATCATCCCCAATTGATATATTCCTTGCAGGTCCAGGAAAGGTGGTCATCAGCTCCCAAGTATCTGTTTCTGGGGTGTAGGTCCACACTTCATTTTCAGGACCATTACCAGTATTTGTCGGTATACCTCTGAACAAATAGGCAATTCCTTCATGACCAAATCCATTTGTATGGTCATCTCGAAATGGAGAATCATTTAGTTGCTCCCACATCTGCGCATGAATTCCAGAACTAATTGAAAGAAAAAATAAAAAGAGAAAATAAGATCTGAATAAAAAGAAAGTAGACTTTTTCAATATCGTTTATTTAGGTTTTGAACAGTAGATATGGTCAGTCTTATTGATTTTTAACTCCTCTAGAAATCCAACTCACACAGATGACCACTAATAAGACACGAAAAAGGTCATTTTGGTTGAAAAAAGTGGAATAAAATATTGTAAAGTTTAGACAATAGTCTTCTTAAAGTCTAACAATATAATTTCCCAGGAATCTTCTTCATCAGTAAAAGAATGAATGGTATGAAAGCCAATTTTCTGGTGAGCAACTATGGACCGAGTATTCCTACTCGCTACCTCTGTCACACAATAATCGTAATCATTCATCAAATCAGTTCTGTGTTTTGCATATAATTTACGGAAAATGCCTTGTCCTCGATATTCGCTATCTATGCATACTTGTCCCATTATATAAAACCTTGAATTACCAATAATCTTCCCATCATATGTGATTTCATTCAATCGATCAAACATAGGAATCAAAATAGGAATTTCATCTTTCAATTGTTGTACCATAACCAAAGCATAACCAATTACTTTTCCATTGTCTACTGCAATCACATGGGGTTCAAATGCATTCATTTTATCCAACAAATCAAAATCATGTTTTAGCGTAACAAAACCATCTTTTTCCATAGTGGTTTGTGTAAGATTTTCCTTGATATTCTTACGTTGTAATTGCAATATACCCTCCAATTCTTTTTTCGATTCAACTCTTTTAATATGGACCATACATATATTATTAAGTGGTGCGGGCTCTCATGTTCTTTGCGACATTATCCTAAAATTAAGGTGATTGACACGACATATCTTCGTTGCAATATACTAGGTTATCTAAAATGATTATAGTTTTAAGAATCAATTAAATGTACAAAAACGATAATTCATGAAAACACAGTTTACACTATTTCTATCTATCACCTACTTTTTCCTACTGCACCCAATACATGCACAACAGGTTACAAAAACGTTGACCACATCGACACTATCGCACACCTTTTCAAATGATGGTTTTATAAAATCATTTACTGATGAGTCTGACTATTTCAACCCTACAAACAATGCCCCAGGCTATAACCTTGGATTTGCTACGGGCCTAATTCTAACTGGTAATGATCAAGATGGCACTCTTTTCACCAATGTAAACAGGTATGATCCTTCCAACTTTTACTCTCCAGGAATCTTACTTGGTAATGGAGAAGTTTTTGAAGAAAATGAAATGTATTTCAATAAAATCTGGAGCACCTCATCTGAAGAAATTCATTTGATTCAAGAGTTATTTTCAAATGGTGCTCTTACCTTGGCGGATTTGCCTGAAGATGTTGTTGAATGGCCAGCTAAAGGGAATCCATATTTTCAGGTTTCCATAAATGATGACTTGGCTCCTTTCCATGATCATGACAATGATGGGATGTATGATCCTTTGAAGGGAGACTATCCATGCATTGATCAAGAAAATAGTGAATTCATACCAAGTAAATTTTCATTTTCTGTGTATTATAATATATCACTCTTAACAAGTGGAAATGGAAGTGAAAAAACGATTCAAATTGGACAAATAAATTACACCTTAGATTGCCAAGAAAACAACCTCAAAAACAGTGTATTCACAAGACTGTTGGTCCATAATAAAGGCAAAGTTGATCTTTTCAATTTCAAGCTTGGATTTTATAAAGATTATGACCTTGGCTGTTATGAGAATGATTATTATGGATCACATGAAAATTCCAATTCACTCTTTGGGTATAATCGAGACGCGCAAGATATTAATCCTTGTCCTTATCCCTCTGTAGTCCCTATACCTGAAAACAATTCATGTATTTATTCTACAGTTTTTCTAACCCATCCAATGTATGCTTGCATGCCGACCTATTATTTTAATGATGAAGTTCCGGAACCTGAATTACTAGACCACTATGATAATTTGATGAATGGGAAATTTGCAGATGGTACTCCACTTACTCGAGGTGGAGATGGGTACAATCCTGGGAGCAATGACATTACAAAATTTATGTTTTCAGATTTACCCAATATTCCTGATGGCTGGCATTTGAATAATCAATCGGGAACCGATCTATTTACGGAAGGTTTGGTAGCAAGTATGGATTTAGGTGAATTTCCTGTTGGTGCCTCCACTGAAGTTGAATTTGTAGATGTGTTATTCTCCTATGATAAGACGGACTTAAGTATTTTTGATACGTATGAAGATCAAGTAGAAGAGATTACTATTTTATGGAACGAAGCAAAAAGTTCTCCTTCAGATGAAGGATGCTATACATTCACAACCTGCACATCAGAATGTGTTTGGCCAGGAGATGTCAATGATAATGGAAGAGTTGAAGCCGATGATATTACTTATTTGGCCTCTATGTTAAATGACAATGTGCCAAATGCAAAAAATAGAGATCGCATATCGATTGACTGGCTAGGGTTTAATTCTGAGGAATGGGGAGAAGAGGAAGCTGGTATAGAATACAAGTACGGTGATGTAAATGGAAATGGAGAAATCAATACGTGGGATATTGACCTCTTGATACAAAACATCAAACTCGAAAATGAATTCTACGAAAAACAAGATGATGTCTATCCCATCAATGATCCCAAAGGACTCTCTATAGAATTTGTGGATAAAGATCAACTTTCTGCTGGACCAGGATTTATTTCAAAGCTGGGATATGCTGAAATAAGATTGGGTGATGAAAACCAGGCTATTACTGCATCTATAGCATCACTATCTTTTGATGTAATTATTGATAATCGATTATTGTATTTTAGTCCTTGGAGTGTGGGCACTGGATTTACCTTTGATGCATGGACCAATTATCCTGCCGAAGAAGATGGCGCTGGGCCGATCGACTATGTTGTAAATTTTTCTGACCGCTACTCCTATGCTTTTTATGAAGAAGAGGGAGAGTTAACAGAAGGTGGCCTTCTTTTCGACAAAGTATCCATCGCTGCGAATGAACTAGGAACAACGGACAATGCTAATGGCGAAGAATATGCTAAAATCGAAATCGTAAATATTCTTGCCTTGGATAAAGATGGGAATACCATAGATATCGGAACTCGATTTGTTGATTCCATCTTAATTACTGACCTCGCTTTCAATGATCCTTTAAGTGTAAGTAATGTGGACAATATCAATGTTCATATATTTCCAAACCCCGCAGAAAATCTTATCCAAGTGAAATGGGATGAAAAAGCCAAAACAAAGGTAGACATATTGAACGTTCAAGGAGCCTTAATACAACAACAAAATATAGATGCATCTCAAGTTCAAATCAATTCTAGTGAATGGGATGCGGGAGTCTATTTTATTTCTATCGCCAATAAAAACGGAAAGTCAGTACAACGAGTCATCAAAATATGAAAAGAATAGCGAGATGATTTCAACTGAAATCTTTCAACGAAATTATCTTTTCGCCTGCAAAAGTGAATTCAGATTTGCCATGAAGTTCTAAGGTATCACCTGCCGAAACACCTTGTGGCAAATCTTTAGCTATAACTCCAATATAATGTATACCGATGGTGTAAACATCTTCTATTATCTCCCAACTAGTGATCGTTTGAGTTCTTTCAGAAAAGATTGTTTTTGCTGACTCTGCCTGCATTTCAAACTCATCGATTCCATTAATTTCCAAATCAACATTCCCATTGGAAATATTTTGAAAAGTGATGTTCTTATCGAAGTGCTTGATCATGGATTCAATATCAAACTCATTATAAGCCTGCACATAGTTCTCAATTATTTGTCTTTTTACCTCCTTCATTTTATGTTTATCTAATGACCTAATTTGATTTTGAAACACCAATCAATACACCAAAATTCCCATCCAACTGTATCCAATCCTTTTCTGGAAGATACATTCTTGACACAAAACCATCCAAATACAGCGCATTCGCACATTGATTCACTTTAAAAAAGGAAGCAAAATCATAAAAATTCATCTTTTTTTTTGACATAGCAAATAGTAGCTTACCGTCCGGCATTACTCCTACCCCACTTCGAATGTGAACATTTTTTGAGCCTTCCGTCAAATGGTTATTGTATTTTCCGTTGTGCAACAACATCGGACCAGATTGTGTAGCATACACTACATTTTTAAATGACTTAATATCTTGAGTTTCTTTTATGGTAGCTGTATTATCATCATTAAGTAATAATGCCCCATTTGGACAAAGATAGAAATTGCCATAACCCGCTGTATCGGTATCCATTCCTTGAATTAAACTTCCATTTTCTATAAACAAGCCTTGAGGATTTTGCTCTTTGGTATACATCCCACCATTGGTTGCAAAAATTAATGTTTCGCCTTTCGTATTTAAAAATGTATTCAATTGGTTTAAACTTCCAATAATTTGATTTTCATCATCCTTCCAGTACATTTTCAGATTGCCCTCCGAAGGATCTAACACGTAATGAAGAATAGATTCATTTTCTAGAATTTTTAGAGGGGAATCATTGGTGCAGGATACAAATGAAACAAAAAGTAAACTCCAGATTACTGTTCCCAAAAACTTTATTTTCTTTAAAATGGTGGGAAATGAAAATACATCACCTTTATTCAATTGCATTAATATATTCATCTAGCAAGCTTTAATTCCAGGAAGGCTAATGGCAAAACCACTAAAGACTCTAAAACAAAATAGGCTATTCCCCAATGGGTTACCTGCTCACGATAATAAAAAAGTAAACCTACCGCAAACAAACAATGTAAAATGTTGGCAATTGCAATAATCTTAAGAAATACCTGCCATTTTTTTCGAGGTTTAAAATAGCATATCAACGAATACATGGCATACCCAAGTGCTAACAATGTCAATACATATACTTTATCAATCGGTATACCAAAGTCTGATTCAAATGGAGCTAAAATCGAAATATAAAATAAGGAAGAGATTAATGCCCCAATCCCATCCACGAGAAAGATTCGATTGGGCGCCTCTAAAACAAATTTGGTAATTCTATTGATTAACATCCGATCATAGATCCAACTACAAATTCAAACTCTTGTTTGACCTTATTCTTGTCGGTGTCTTCCGCAGGTATCCATCGTGGCATTCTTGCTATGGTTTCCAATAACAATTCATCTATTTTTTCGACATTGGAAGATTCTAGTAAATATGCTCCTTTCGCTTTTCCTTCTTCATTTACAACAAATCGAATTCGTGCCATTTCAAATGGATCATACCCCGCATTAACAATCTTATCGATGGCATGTTTTTTTATGTATGCCTTCATCTTATCGTAACCACTATGAAATTCTGCTTCTTTGGTGGGCACAATAGAATAGGTAAAGCGCATGATAGCTACATCCTCCTTTTTTGTAATGCTATTCTCTTTTTTATACTTAATTTCAAAATCAATAAATGTACCCAAGTCGGCTTTCTTCAAGGCTTCTTTCTGAGCATTATTTAGCTGATCTGAATCTCCAACTACAGTTATTTGTTCCTCATCATTTGTCATTCTAATCTCTGTTGAGACATAATCTTCCTTGGCGATCCATGATGACGGATAATCCGAGTTAATATCAGAGAGCTCCTCTGCACTTTCCAATTGAGCCTTTGCAATTGTTTTATTAGCCACTCCCCTGATGTCAAAGCCCATGTCCTGAGCTCTACCCGAAAATAAAAACAACATGACTACTAATCCAGTGAATACATATTTCATGATCTAACTCTTATGATTAAACGAAAATACCATTATTCCACAGGAAACACAAGAATGTCCTTCTAGCATCTTGTAATGGTATCAATAAAGTCAAAAACGCCCATTAAAATTTAATTTAAATGGGCGTGTTGAGTGCTATTTTAATAATTCTCGTGTATTACTTTTGAGTAATCGTTTTTCTAATTCCTCTAGCTTTTTAGCCATAATTTTCACTCTGGCTTTATATCTAGGCTTGTTTGCCAAATTTTTCATTTCATTTGGATCATCTTCCAAATTATACAATTCGTATTCGGTTGGATAACTGCCCAACGCATGAAAATAATACGCATACTTCCATTTTTTCGTTCGGATGCACCGAATTCGATTTGCAGCTAATACAGCAGAAGGCCGATCTGCAGAACTTGCCTTCGTATCATCAAAGGTGAATAGAATTTCTTCTTGCACAGGGGTATCATTGACCATTATCGGAGTTAGGTTTCTACCTAAGAGTGATTTGGATGGACGTTTTACATTGGCCAAGTGAGCAACAGTAGGCATGATATCAATCAATGAAGCCAAATGGTCAGATGATTTAACCACTTTATTTTTCTTCTTTGACTCTGGAAATAAAATAGGGTTTGAAATAACCATAGGAACATTTAGTGTTTCTTCATATACATTGAACGCTTTCTGACGCATTCCACCATGAGCCATACCCATCTCTCCATGATCTGACAAACGTATAACTATAGTCTCATCCGCCAATCGTTTCCCCTTTGCATTAGGTCGGTATAATTCATCAACAAATTCACCAATTTGATGATCAATCTTTTTCAGCGTGTGGGCATAAAAGTTGATGTAATTCAATTTTTTCTTGCGTGTGGGCAATTGTCCCAATAAAACACCTGCTGCCTTCATGATCTGAAATTGAGCCATTGGCTTGTCATTTTCCAATAAATCCTCAGTTACAGATTTCGGCAAGCTTACTTCTCTTCCTTTCCAATCTTCAGGATAATACCCGTAATCTACCCCATCAGGATACGCCAATACGTCATGTGGATTGACCAAAGACAACACAAGACAAAATGGTACACGTGGAAGTCCCGCATCTCGTTCGGCTTTGACTTTTTGGATGTAGTCAATCCCTTGTTGAATATACTTTTCATCATGATTGGCATATCCACCACCAAAATTTTCAGGTTTGACATCCTCTCCAGCATCAGGTGCAATCCAACCGTTAAATCCCGTGAGCGCAATTTGAGATGCGCTTAAGTCATTTTCTGTATCGCCTTTACTCAAGTGCCACTTTCCTCTATATTGCATATCGTATCCTTCTGGTCCCAGCATTCGAGCCAGGTTATAGAGCGAAGGATCCAGTTCTTGTTCAGCACTTGAATATCTGCCTCCCCAAGTCAAGGTTTGAGTAACATTATGTTGTGCTGGATACGTCCCAGTAAACAAGGTAGATCGACTAGGAGAACACATACATGAATTACAAAAGGCTTGATTAAAGGTAAAGCCATTACTTTTTAGAAAAGTCATTGTTTTCAAATTGTCCTTTTCCCAATTTTTAGGAAAATGTCGAGTGGCTCTTTCTTGATCTGTGATAATTAAAATAATGTCAGGCTGCTTAGGTAGCGCCTTTCTTCGTTGCATAAAGCTCATTGAATAGTATTTAGGGTTATAAAAAATAAGAGATAGAAGTTTTCTGGAGAAGTAATGTGTCAATCAATTCAATCATCTACACAAGTTCCAGAAACAATTCTATTTGAATTAAGTAAGTATTTTTATTCTTCATCATAAATTATGGACAAAGCTCCAGAGGGGCATTTGGCCACTTGATCGATAATTTCTTGTTTCGAAGCATTTTCAGGCTGGATCCATGGTCTATCTTTAGGTTTAAAAACATTGGATAGACCTTTCGCACAAAGTGCAGCATGTATACACTTTTCAGCCTCCCAGCCAATAGAGATATTTTCTTTTTTGTATTTTTTCATATAATAACTTACCTTTTAGTGATGAAGTAATTTCAATCACTAAATATATAAAATTGAACGGATGTTTACTTCAAAGGAACGGGTTAGTTCACAATTAAGTCACGAAATATCAGATCAAAGACTCTCGTTTTCGGATGTCTAGAATAAGTGAGGTCGAAATTACCCAAGATATATCTATCCAATTTTGCTGGCAATAAGTTATGCGATGGATACTGGGCCTGAATTTCCTGAATTAGATCATTGTGAATAGGGTCAAAAATAGAATTCCGAATTGCTTTTGATCGAGGGGTATAGAATAGTTTGTCCTTACCATTTTCTTCAATGATATAGGTCGTAAAAACTGAGGTATAAAAATTCTCAATGAATGAAATACAAAAGTACTCTTGTTTGAATACCTGAAGATTTTCTATGATTCGGTGCTCATATTGGACATAAAATGTCATGGAAGGAAAGAAGGTAGAACACGACATAGTAAGATGAAGATTTCTCCGTCTTGCAATATCTTCTACCCATGATTTGAACTCCAGATAATTTTCCTCTTTAGAATGGAATTGGTTAATCTGCTCGTTGAATTTTAAATTAAATTCCTTTGTGTTTTTAGGTTGAGGATATTTATTTCGTAAGTAGTCCAGTATTTCTTTCATATGGTTTAAATATCGCCCAATTCCTTAAATTTGAATTTTTCATTCTCTGATGGAGTGTGTTCTCTCTCCATAATATCCGCTATGAATTGTACTATTTTTGGATATGATTCAGACAAATCATTTTCTTCTCTATAGTCGACCTCAATATTATACAATTCTATATCCATATTTCCATCAAAAATATTTTTACGTACCCCTTTCCACGTCTTCCAAAGCACTGCTTGCTGTCCTTTATAACTGGGAAATTCCCAATACAGATAATCATGTACGGCTTGTTTTTTACCCTTCAATTCAGGCAAAAGGCTTATACCATCGGTATTTTCAGGAGATGCTATTCCAGCAATTTCACACATTGTAGGCATCATATCTTGAAACCCACTTACATGTTGAGAAATCGTGTTTGCTCCAATTTTATTTGGCCAACTGGCAATCAATGGTACTCTGATTCCTCCTTCATGCAAGAAGCCTTTTGTGCGCCCATATCCATTTGCAAAAGGCTTGGAACTTCCAAAAAATACATAATCTACTCCACCAGTATAGGTTGGCCCATTATCACTCGTAAAAAATATGATTGTATTTTCATAAATTCCTTCCTCTTTCAATGTAGCGATCAATTCACCCAACTGTTTATCCAAGTAGGTAATCATTGCAGCATAGGTCGCTTTAGGGTATTTATTGGGGAAATAACCCTTATTGCCTAAATATGGTTTTTCATCTCCAAATTCCTCTTGGTATGCCTTCAATTCTGAAGAAGGAACTTGCAAAGGAAGGTGAGGAAGTGGAGAAGCATAATACATGAAAAATGGATTATCACTATTCTCTTTTATAAAGGATATTGCTTTTTTGTGAATGACTTCAGGAGCATATTCCTGCTGAGTAAATTTTGTATAGCTCTCTTCATTTTCAGGATTAGAGCCTGGGGCAAGTTTAGTTCTGGGAGCAATCAAATCATTTTTCAAAAACACCTTTTCATCATTTTCCCAAAGGTGACTTGGGTATAGATTGTGCGCTTGTCGTTGACAATTGTACCCAAAAAAGTAGTCAAACCCTTTTTTGGTAGGTACGCTTTCGCTCAATGGTGCACCCAAACCCCATTTCCCAAAAATACTTGTCTTATATCCGGCTTCTTGCAATTTGTGACCAATCGTCATTGTCCCATCAGGCATAGGACGTTGTCCTTCCAGGTTTGCATTTTCGTGTGCTTTTTCATAATCCCAAACATCGCCTCTTTCTGCCCATTCATCATTCCCACGAATGGCAGCATGTCCACTGTGTTTGCCCGTTAAAAAAATGCATCGAGCAGGCGCACAGACGGGTGCTCCTGAATAGTGTTGGGTAAATCTCATTCCTGTTTTTGCCAATGCGTCTATATGAGGTGTTTTAATCTTCTTCTGACCATAAATACCCGTTTCTCCATAACCGAGATCATCCGCTAAGAAGTAGATAATATTTGGAGATGTTGGTTTTTTATTTTCTGTTCCACAAGATGCCAGAACAAATCCCATAAAACCAATCCACAATAAAATGTGCGCTTTAAAATGAAATCGTCTTAAACACTTAAGTTGTATGATTCTCATACCTCAATTATACGCCAAATTTTCTAATCAAGATAACATCATCTTCATCAGCAGATGGTCCATAAACCGCTGGAAGTGGAATATCCAACATTCTCAAGTACACCCCCAGTTGAGCCCGATGATGAACGAGGTGATTCATACAAAAGATTCTCAATACCTGATATTTAGGTAACTTGAATAGAACCTGTTCCCCATATATCATTGACCAGTCCATCTTCAACTCTTCATCTTTGACATTAGAGAGGGCTGATAGAGCTTCTTTCTTAAATCCATCAAAATAGTCGACCAGTGCTTCATTGGTATCAAAATCCTCTGGTTCAAAATCAATAAAATCAAGTTTATCGGCATTGATGCATGCTCCCCACCAACCAACAATCTCAGCCACATGAATCGCTAGTCTACCCAATTTTTCAGACTTCTCTGCCGGTTGAAAATCTTTTTTGTTAAACGGAACCCGTTCCAAATATTTTCGTGTCACCTCCAATTCCAACTCTAATTCTACTAGTAATTCCTGTCCTTTTGTCAATGTGAATGTGTTTTTTTTGCTATTGGCGTTATTCCTAAGTTTAAATTTATATTTAGCACGTATAAATCATCTCAACCACTCCATTTTTATATGATTTTGTACTTGATAACTTTAACGGAACATCTTTCATTAAAGTGGCTGTCACATCTATCCCATTCTCTAAAATGATTGGCATCACAAATACGATTATCTCATCGACAAGCCCTGCATCTAATAGCATCGAATTTGCCTTCCCTCCTCCAATCAACCAAATATCTTTCCCTTTTCCTTTTTTAAGTTCTTTGATCACTTCAACATGATTTTCCGAAAGAAAGGTCACGTCTTCTGTATCAACATACGTAGACTGAGTTGTCAACACATAATTCGTTTTCCCTTTATATGGAAATTCAATGTCCCAGCTCAAGATTTGGTTGTATGTTTTACTGCCTTGAATTGTCGTATCAATAGAATCATAAAAACTTGCATACCCGTAATCTGTGCCCTCAGGATTTGGAACAGTTTCTAACCACTCGACTCCCCCATCCATTTTGGCCACCTTCCCATTTAAGCTTATAGCTATGTATAATTTTATTTTTTTCATCTCAATCCTTGTATGAATATTCTCAAAATACCATAAAAATTTGAACTAAGTCCGTCAACATCCAACCCTGAATCTCCACTCAAATTCTAAGCCCAATTTTCAACACCTAACTCTAGACCTACTTTCACCAACAGAGGTCGTATTTCTTAATTCTGATGAACATCCATTTGTGGAAAAGGAATAGAAATCCCTTGAGCATCAAACGCTTTTTTTACGTGTTCTTGCATGAAGAAATAAACATCCCAATAATGCTCACTATTACAAAATGGACGAGTGGCAAGATTTACCGAACTATCCGCCAATTCAGCAACCACGACCCCTTGAGCAGGATCCTTGAGAATATGTGGGCATGATTCTCCCACTTCTAATATGATCTTACGTGCCTTGTCGATACTATCATTGTAACCAATCCCAAAGGTCAACTCTACACCTACAGTACCTTGACCAGAAATGTTGGTAATGGTATTTCCTGTAACATTATTATTAGCGATAATAATTTTTTTATTGTCAAGAGTTCTTAAAGATGTATTGAATGCTGAAATTTCTTCTACTGTGCCTGTGTTTCCTCCTCCTATGGTTACTAAATCTCCAACTTTAAAAGGTTTGAATATCATCAACATGACTCCACTTGCTAAATGGCCAACACTTCCATTTAAAGCCATACCAATTCCAACGGTTAGTGCTCCTAATATTGCAATGAAAGAGGTCGTATTGACTCCAAACTTTGAAGCAACCGACAACAACAACATAATTTTCATTGTCGTTGTAAGCAACGAAGTAAGAAACTTGGCGAGGGTATCATCAATTCCAGAACGACCAATTCCCTTTCGGATATATTTACTAAGAATTCCAATAATCCAAAATCCAAAAATTAAAATCAGTATTGCACCTACAACTTTTGGTAAATACCCATATAATATATCCATCATATTTTGCATATTAATATCCATACCCTATCGCGTTTAAATTGTTATAAAAAAGGAAGCTAAAGTAATCATTTTTAATGATCTTATGATAAAATATGCTTATATGACTTATTGAAGGTCTTCTCTAAAATAAAGAATGACAATTGTATTCATTGAATCTACACTAAAAACGATTAATTAACAGGGACAAGAAACGTCCAAAAGAAAAATATAAGGATGATGGTAACTAAAGAAAATGCAAGTGTCAATCGGCCTATGCGCTTTGAGTGTAATCGTCCCGAAAAGCCAATAGAAATAAGTAATGCAATCAACCCTAAAACAAATGAAATTGCAGCCCAATCAAAAGCATAGTTCACTTCAGGATTTGTAATCGTAGATTTTAATTCATAGAGATGAGGTCTTTCCGTCATCCAAAATGCTCCAGACATACTTGCAATCGTACTCAGTATTAGACAACATGCAGAAAAAACTCCACTGATCAAACAAATGTTAATCGTTCTAATTTTATCTTTTGCCTCCATTTGCAGTAGTCCTATGACAAAGGTGATTGAAAAACCACTCAGAAGTGCTGTGATAAATGCAAGTTGTTTTTGTAAATCTATGGCCGCTTCATAATGCATCAAAAAACAGTTTTGTAACGTTTACAAGATATGAATATCCTTACTACTTTTCACCTCTTAGTAACCATTTAGAATTATATACTTTATTCGCTGTCTATTTTATCACCATCTTACAAGCCTGCTTTATATTTATTAAACAAGTCGAGTATTTGATTGGCTATTTTATGTTCTGGAGACCCCTTTTGAAATTTAAATAATCCTACTTTATCAATAAATTCCTGCGTTTTCATATTTGGGTTCAAAACCTCTTCCACAACAATGAACTTTAAATACTTAAAATGAATTTTACTATGTTTAAAATTCCCAAATCGGCTCTTCCCCACCACACTTATTCTATTTTCAAAGCGGGCATCTTCAACGTTTTTTCTATTGGAATTGATGTATACTTTTTCATGAGGTAAATAATGAAGTGCTCCTATTCGAACTTCACTCTTATTTCCCTTTTTAACAAATACTTCAATCTCCCCCTTTAAAATAAAAACATCCCCCATTTCTATCTCACATTTAAATTAATAAACCATTTATAACTTCAATTTTTAGTACTGGCAGCACTTCTTTTTCAAACCAACTGTTTTTCTTCATCCAAATATTATTCCTGGGAGAAGGATGTGGCAGTGGAAAGTATTTCGGAGAATATTCCTTAAAATGGCGTACTGTCTCTGTTAATGTTTTCTTCTTTGCTTTCCCTAGATAATAGTGCTGTGCATAACTACCAATCAATAGTATCAATTTCAGCTCAGGCATCGAATCAAATAATCGTTTGTGCCACAATGGTGCACACTCCGACCGAGGGGGTAAATCTCCTGTCTTCCCTTTTCCCGGATAGCAAAACCCCATTGGTATAATGGCAAAATGGTCTGGGTTATAAAAGGATGAATTTTCTACACCAAGCCATTTTCTTAATCGATCGCCAGACTTATCCTTCCAGGGAACACCAGATGCATGAACCAATCTACCTGGAGCTTGTCCAATAATTGCAATTCTACTTTTTTTACTCCCATTTAATACTGGATTCACTCCATAAACTAAATGAGGTAAGCACACGTTACATTGTTTAATTTCTTTTAATATATCGTCCATATCTTTAATTCATCAAGACTAATTCTTTGGAGTCATTTTAGATCGACGCAAATTAAAGTACGCCTTAGAAAGTTTATTCTGTTTGATTTCAAACTCAATAATCGAGGCCTCGCGAGTCATCTTATCTTCTGCCATTTGATTAGCAATAATTTGAAGAATATCACCATAGTCATCGTCTGAAAAACTGTAGATATAGGGGCAATCTCGATAAAATGCAAGCCTGGAGATCATACTCGTCTTTTTCAGCCATTCTTTGAGTGCTTCAATAGGTAATTTTGTAGACATAATTTCAGGATCTTCATTCTCACTTTCAGCTTTTAATAAGTGAATTCCATCTCTCAATTTTATCCATTGGCGACCATCTCTAGAGCTATTCAGCTCAGTATAATAAGTATTCAAATTTGCGATCTCTGACAAATCAAACTCTTCCTCTATGATGTGCAAAGTAGAGGATAAAAGTGCTTTACTTTCTTCAGCATCATATTCATTCCGTTCTTGCCTCACTTCTTTAATTTTAGTCTCAAAATCAAGTACAGTCAAGTCTTGAAATCGAATAATCTCTGCATAAGTCAATGTATGCATAATGGCTAAGAATTCATCAAAATTATTCGCAAAAAGGATGTTGCTTTGATTGGGTTTATTTTTGTCAAAATCACTTGGACTAACGAAAAGTATGGGACAATCCTCAATGGTTACAAATCTTCCAAAATCAGTGAGGAAGGCAAAATAACAGCCATCTCCTCCTGTTCTAGCAAATGGAATGATATCGAATGGAGCTGGTGAATACGGCTTGGTATAGCCTAATATGAAACCTATAGATTCTGTATCAAAATCTTTTCTTTCATTTAATAAATATAGTTTTGAAAGTCCCTTATGCTCTTGGTACTTCCCAAGAAGTTCTTCTATGGACATTCGTTTCTTCATTTCAGTTAATAATTCAACTTCAGAACGCTGAGCATCGGATTGATTCCCCATAAAAAGTATAAAGATTAGAATTTGTAAAGGTTGCATAATCGATTTGTGGACCTCCATTTGTAAAAAACAATCTATAAAAATTGTGGCTATCGAGATAAAATTAGCTTTGCGAATTAGTTCTATTTCTCTTTTCCCCTCAACACCTTAGGATTCAGGTATATCGTTATCAATAAAACAGCCATTAGTACTGCTCCTCCAATGTCATACGTACCTTTCCCAATGTGAACTCCAATAAAAAACAACATAAAAATTGAGAAAAAGCCTGCTACGTATTTTCTATATTTAGGAATCCAGATTAGTATTCCTCCCGCAATTTGTAACACGCCCAAAACCATCCAAACAGTTGATGAAATTGTATTCATTAAGGAACAAGGTGGCTCCAAAAAGTTAAAAAACTTATCAGCCCCAACCATAAAAAATAAAAGACTACAAATACCAACTATTATTTTTAAAATATTCATGTTTGTTGTTTCCAGCAAGATACAAATTAAACGAAGAAAAACATTCCTGCCCTTATATCAATTGCATTAATTGGTCCATAGATGTAAAGTCTTTAAAAACAGATTGCACTCCTAAATTTTTCAACTTTCTATTTCCATTTACATCAATTCCAATAAAATCAATTCCAAGGTTTTGGCACGTATTATAATCCCATAAGCCGTCACCAAAATATGTAATCTTTGTAGGTTTATTCTGGGTTTTAGCACACAACTGATGAATAACATCTTTTGTAATTTCTTCTCTAGATTTATAAAAACTACTATTCGAAAAACAAACATCTCTACTATCCAAACCAATAGTACTCAGTTTTAATAACGCTGGTTTTGCCCATCCTCCGGTAGCAATTCCTAACTTAATCCCATCTTCAACTCTTAATCTATTGAAAAAAGAAACTGCTCCTTCTACTGCTCCAAACTGAGAAAAGTCTTTGTTCTTTTCTTGTTGAAGTAAGTACAAAAAGTTTGAAATCATGGTTTGATATTCCTCTTGATAAGGTTTTCGTTTAAGCTCTCTTTCTATAATCTCTTCTGTTATTCCCCAATCGGTCACATGTGTAATTGATTCCCAATTAATATGCTCAATATTAATATCAAATGTTTGCTCAAAAGCCTCAATAAAACATTTATCATCCACATTTTTTGTATCGGTCAATGTTCCATCAATGTCAAAAATTACAAACTTCATACGATTTTTCATTGTGATTACTTCGCACCAATAGTATATCCAATTGGTATGCGTTTCATCTAATAAACGACCTTTACATTTTTTACCTTATCTCGCTTGATTCGTTTTTTAAGTAGTTTTTTACTTGGTTTAGCCGCATAAATGGTTCGAAGGTTAGGACACTTCCATAAAGAGATGTTATCCAATTCTGTTGCATTCCCAATATTTATTTCTTCCAGGTTTTCACAGTAATTAAGTTTCAAAGAGTTAAGATGAATCGCTTTATTCAAATCCAAACTTCTTATATTACTGGTTGACAAATCAAGTTGAGTAAGATAATCAACCTCAGTAAATTTTATGGATTGTATTTTATTATCATCTGCAAAGACGCCCTGAATTCTCTTATTGAATGTAAAATCAAGAGCTGTCAATCGATTTTCCCAGCATAACAATCGATACAATTTAGTCATTGGACTCAAATCTAGCATTTCTAGTTTGTTATTGATTATGTTTAATTCACCGATCGAATAGAGAGAGTCCGTATTTAAGGTCTTCAAATTATTGGCATCCAAATTCAGATAGTTCAGACTTCTATTATTCGCAAATGTTATATCTTGTACGTTACCGTAATTGCAAATAAGAGATCTTAAGTTCGAACAATTACTAACATCTAAACTTTCTAAGTTTGTTGCAAAACACTCTAACCTCTTCAAATTCAATTTATTTTTAGTAGGAATATGGTCTATATGTACTTTACTGTATGTTATCTCTTTTACGTTTGTAATATCAGCTGTACTATTTGGAGTAAAATAACATTTAGCGAAAGCCATATATTTCATTGAAATTTCATTCTTAAAAACAATACCCGGAATAGTACATTGACTAAACCCTAACGCTATCAATTTATTTAGATTTGAAAGGTTGATTTCTTCATTAAAAGAACAATAAAAAAAATCTAAGCTTTCTAAGTTTTTAAACGCTGAGAAGTAGCTTAACCCTCCTAAATTGGCCCTTTCTATTCGTATCGATTTCACCAATAATGCTTCCTTCATTTGAATAAGTCCATCTTGGTTAACGTCAATGGATCGATTTCGGACTAGGTACTCTCGTACTTTGTCATCTTCGATTTCAAGGATGGAATCTTGCGCAATGACTGGAATAGATAGCAAGGAAATAATAAAAATGATTAAAATACGGAGAACTAATGTTGTTAAAAAGTTTATCATAAATCAAATTTATTCTAAATCATTGAATTCTATGCAACGATTTACACTGCACTTTTACCTTTCATTAGCAATAGAGATCAAAAATAGAACTATAAATAGAGGGTTGTTTTTATCCTAAACCTTTTCCTACGTTGTATAGTATTTTTTGCCCTTCCACCATTTGACTCCTATCAATTATACTAAACTCTTTTTGATTCATCTAACTCAAGGAGCCTTTGTTTAATAAGCTGAATATTCAATAAATTTACTTGCTCATATTTTTCATTTAAAAAACTTCTAATGAAGTAATCCGGCAAGCTTTTATTTTCTAAAATTTCTTCAAGAATTTTATTCCTCAGATTGACAGGTAACAAATTAAACTTCCTTCCAAACAGTTTTCTTGCTGCCATTCCTGTTGTATGGTTCATACCTTTGACCAGCATTTCAACCATCCTATTCCTAATTCTTGAATTAATATAATCAAAGTTATAAATCAATTGAAAGCAAATTACTCTTGTAAAATTTTGTTCCTTTCTAAAACAATGGTCGCCTGAAAACAATCGAATTTGTTCATTGAGATAATGAATTCCTCCAACGATCTTATTGTAATTTCTAAATATCATCATTATTGCAGTCTTTCTATATCTCCTATTGCGAAACCAATGTTCACATAAAGAAATTTGTTCTTCAATACTTAAATAAGTTTGAAAATGTAGAGCATTTTTTTTCTGAAGCAAAAAAACTGTCCTTGGTCGAATGTCAAGATAAGCAATAAGCAGAAGATCTTCTTTATCACGTTTAGAAAGTTCCTTTACTTCTTCCAACTTGTTCAATCTATTTTTAACATCTTCAAATGTCATTCGTCTTTGTATAAGTATTTATAGATTGCAGTCTAATGCATTTATAAAATTTTGAATACACTTCCCAAAGAGACACTGCAGGAATATAGACGTAAAGCTTAATGAATAAAATAATATGATCAAAAATTTGCCTTCTTCATTCGGACAACGATTTTCCTTTTTTGATTAATATTAAAAAACTTCATATTCCAATCCTCGAATAATGACTTTTCGCATATGGCTTCAAAGGTTTGTTTATCATGAATGTAGACTACGGTCATGTCTCCATTGACTTTGGCTTTTAATAACCGTCGGTTTTTTCCGAATCCCGACTTTTTCAGTGATTCAACATTGACCCTTTTACTCCCATCAAAAATTTCAAATAGAGCTTCTCCCCCGGGAGCCAACAATCGATACACTTCATTCAAAACTTCTACCTGCTTTTCTTCAAACAGGATGTGATTAAATGAAGACCAAACACAAATAATTTTGTTAAAATATCCATCGTCAAAACTTGTATTGACCATATCTGATTCGATCAATTTCGTGGATAACTTTTTTGATGCAAGATGTTGTCTAGCAGCTTCCAACATAGCCGCACTAATATCTAATCCATATACATTATAGCCTTTTGACAAGAGTTGCACTAGGATACGACCATAGCCACAACCTAAATCAAGGATTTTATCATCAAGATGTAAGAAATCTTCAATGAGTGGAATATCATACTCATTTCTTTTCTGAAACTTTGCTTGCTCCTCTAACTTTTTAATTCCCAGCCCATTGTAAAAAATACTTGAAAGGACAGAATCCTCCATTTCCAAAATTTCTACTTTTGAAAATCCCAATATTTCCATATTAAAATCTTTTTGAGCTTCTCGAATAAGCTTTGATTCTCAACCGATATTTTCGAAATGCCCGTATACTTAACACCTTTTGGCTCTATATTTTTTCCGTAATTGGTCTGCAGTCCATGTGTAAGTTGCACCTTACATTTATACACGTCTCCAGAAGTCTCTCTTGGAATAAAATTTATTACACCTTCTAAATAGCCATTCTCAATAGAAGGGTATTCGTCTATTTCTGTTTTTACCTTCTGACCTTCTTTAAGATAGTTTATGTATTTTTTGGGAATGTCCATGCTGACAAAATATGTAGATTGATTTATATTTTTTGGTGATATGATCGCCAATGTATCATTCATATCCACTGCTCTTCTCAGCTTTGTATCGTCAAATATAACAATTCCAGAATATGGAGCCAATATTGTATTGTCATTCTCCCAAATTTGTATTCTACTTTTCAAATCGTGTAGTATATTCTTAATCCTTGTTTTGATATCACCCAATTCCGAATAATAGTTATTTCTTGCTGTCAAAAACTCTACTTTATTATCTGAGCTCTGATGTAGAAAAGCCAACTGGGCAAGATTGTTATTGATCGTCATTACTTTTTCTCTCAACGATTCAATATTCTTTCGTTCAATGTTTTCCTTCGAAATACTATTTTCGTTATACAAAACACTGTCTCTTTTATTGAGTCCCAAGAGCAATGTATTAAGTTCGTTGTTAAGAGAATCCTGTAGGGCATACAACTTCATTTCAAGAACTTCTACCCCTGTTTCATCTTGATAAATTTTCTCCTTTTCCTCAAATAAGATTCGCTTTCCAAAATACAATGCAGAATATCTCCTCATCTCATCTTTGAGAGTACTGATATAAGGAAGGATTTCTTCCACATGCACATCAAGTGCATTTAATTCTTCCACAGTTTTTTTAGGGTCTATTAGCAGATCTTCAAATGTTAGATCCGTTAAATAGGTGTTCGTTTTTAATATCGGATCAATATCTGTATTCTGTTCGTAATGTCCGATAACCTGATTTTTTTCAATAGATTGTGAATTGACCAATTTGTCAAAAACAACAACGCCTGGCTTTGTGCAAATAACAGCCAAAGAAGACTCTTGCCCCTTCATTTCACTTTGCACTTTTATGACGTTTTTAAAACGGACGAAAAACACAAAAGATAGGAGTATAATGCCATTTATTAAAATGACAAACAAGCTTGTCTTTATGATGGACAGTGGCAAAACGTCCTTTTTTATTTCGTAATCGTTGTTGAATAATTTCATACTAGATATTCATTTAAATCAACATTACCTTTATCTTCTTGATCGATCTCCTTCACAATATGACCATTGTCCAAGACAATCACTTTATCCATTTTAGAAGCTAGAAATAGTTTATGCGTGGCAACAATCAGTGTTTTGTTTTTACAGTATTCGAGAATATTTTCCACCATTTTCTTAGATGTCTTATTGTCCAGCGCACTAGTTGGTTCATCTAAGATTAGAATTCCACTTTCTCTATACAACGCTCTTGCCACAAGGATTCTTTGAAATTGCCCCTTACTTAATTTTACTCCATCTTTTCCCAATAATGTAGAATGCTTTTCTGGTAACTCTGCCACAACTTCAGTAAGACATGCTACCCGCAATACCTCGGTAAACTTTTCGTAATCCGTATCTTCTTCCATACAAAAAGTAATGTTGTACAAAAGACTTTCACTAAAAATATGTCCATCTTGAGAAAGTGCCCCAAAAGAACATACGTCAACCGAATGGGTTTGATCTCCATTTCTAAGAACTATTTTACCAGAATCCGGTTTGAACAAGCCCAAGATCAAATTGATCAATGTGGACTTTCCATTTCCACTCTCTCCAATCAATGCCACATTGCTGCCAAATGGAATTTGAAGTGTGATCGCTTCCACTCCCTTTTTTGAATCAGGATAATAAAATGTAGCATTTTCCATATGAACATCTGCTTCAATTTGTCTACCCGGAACTCTTTCTACTACCCCTTTTTCATTGTATATATTCTTTAATCTCTTGAGACTAAGTGTGGCATCTTGCCGGTCTTGAATAACTTGAAGCAGGTCCAATACAGGTTGACGTGATCTACCTAAAATATATTGGATCGCCAACAATGTACCTATGGACATATCGCCTTGAATGATTCCATAACAAGCCAAAATCAAGATGACTCCATCTCTTATTTCTGATGTGACCGTGTTGCCTCCTTTATACAATTGAGCCAACTTCAAAATCTTAAGTCGAACATTTGAAGTATATTGATGGAGTTGGTGCCACAAGTCAAATTGGTGTTGCTCTATTTCGTTTACTTTGATGTCAAATATACCCTTGACCGATTGAATGACCTCATTTTGAACGCGAGATGACATTTGAAAACGCTCTTCATCTATTCTTTCTCTTGTCCCCAAAAATATGACATCCCACACAACCAGTATAACTAAACTGATGAGAAAAATAAATGCAATGGTTCCATCAAAGAAAAAGAGAATCAAACAGAAAACGGATAGACTGAATAATGAATTGATAAAAGAAATGAGGCTCTTAGTAAGAAAATTTTCGATTCGTATGTTATCGTTGATATTTTGAATCACTTTCCCTTCGTTGATTTTGTTGAATTCCAACATTTGCTTTCCGAGCAACTTCTTGTAGTAGTCTTCTATCACATGAATATTCATCCTCACCCCGATATTTCTCATGATCCAAGTCTTGGAAAAGTCAGCCAACATCCCTCCAATATTGAACATCACAATAGCACCAATGATCATTACGATAAATTGATGATCTGAATAAAAAATACCTTCGTCCACAATGAGTTGTGTCAGAAAAGGAATGGATATTTCAATGAAAGTCCATATGAAATACAAAATGAAAGAATATAATATTCCACTTTTGAATTCCAATAATTTAGCCAGTAGTGATTTAAAAGTTATTTCTTTCACGCTGTCTTTTTTGTTTCCTGCTTATTCACAGCTTTGATCTTTAACAAATTTATTCAAGGCTTTTTTTATAGCCATTGAGCAATGAATACACACATCTAATTCGACTAAGAATAGAAGTAATCAGTATCATACAATCAATAATTGCACCATATCTTAATTCTTTCATTTTATTTTTGGGAAGTAAGCTGACAAATTGGTTATGCGATCACTAAAATACACGGACCAGCTCTTTCGCATTGTATTTTATTAAGATTCGACTATTAGCAGTCAAAAACACCGCTTTTTTGTAAGTTCTTTTCCTTTATGATGGGTATTTATGTGTAGACCGATCATCAATATGGACATATAATATATGCATTCCTATCTGCTAGTAGATTAAAATAAAAATCCCATAATTTAGTGGAAAAGACAAATATACTTGAGACCTATAAATCTCTCTGATGGGTAGGACAATCATGGTTATAACACCTATTTTAAGTAGGGTGATTCAGGAGTTAGATCATATTCAATTGCGCTTGGTAACAAAAGCAATAAGACCAATCCCATTTAAAACCAAACCAATCATTTGTAGATTAATTTCTGTTTCTATAAATCGTGAAGCTACTAACATAGAGAGTCCCAATGCACAAAAAACTACGGCTATTATATTTAAGTATTTCCGGTTTTTATTTTCTTCCATTGCTTTCCAGTTGAATTTATGCGAATATGATGCTTTTATCGGTTCTAAAGTCTATGATCTATTTCTTTTAATTAAAATTCAAAACAATTTTTCTTCTGCTGATAAAAGCAAAACCACAAATTTCCTCAACTGATCTTTTACAATTCATTTTCTAACCTCATTTTAATCAACTGAGCATGAGACAATGGTTTCATCATATTTTCAATATCACCGTTCGTTTCATAATCCAATAGAATTAGGGTTCCTTTGCCTGCTATATTTCTCAATTCATGAATCTCTGATTGTAACCGATTATCCAATACCCATTTGTAAGTGGGCAAATAAATAAGTTTTCGTGCAGTGATATAATCCAATAATTCAAGCCCTTTGATTCCTTTCCTATGCCCTCTCGGAGTTCCAAATTTTCGTACCGTCCTTTTCAAACCCTTCATGGTCCTTATCTTGAATTTTGATTCGTCCACATCATGATTTTCAAAAACTTTAAGCCCTTGCCATATTCCCTCCACTGATTCTGAAAATCTATGCTCAGAAAATGGAATGGGTATATTTCCTATTGGATAAAAGGGACTGAATTTCAACATGGGCAAACCTCCTTTTGAAGTTACGTCTATAATAACTGCCTCAGGGTGTTCTTTCTTAATATTTTCAATCTTTCTCCTTCTATTTTGTACGATAATCATTGGTTTATTATTTATTTTTTATTCGCTTCAAGAGGAAATCTTGAATATCCCCTAGTATATCGCAACTTCAATATTACTAAAAAAGCACAAATACCATTTTCAGATATTTGTGCTTTACTCTACTACCCTAGTGGATAGAAAAACTGTTCCGATACTATCTTTCCATTTTCTACTCTGAATACAGCAATCTCTTCATCCTTTCTTCTTGGCTGTCCTTTCATTTGAATATCCATCTTCATCGTAGCTGAAAAATGATTTCCTGCAACGATGGGTCCTTCAATTTCAACACCGTAAAATTCTTCTACCATTTCATTCCATTGTTGTCCTTTTGCTCGTATTGCGTCCAATCCTTGTACTCTTTGAGGCCCACCTGGAAAACCCTCCATTTCAAGACTTATACATTGATCTCCATACAATTCTTCTTGAGCTTTATCCCAAAGTCCAGTTCTGCAATATTCTGCCCATTTGTTTGCAATCTCTTGTGTTGTCATACGTGCTATTTTTAATTTATTTTATTGATAATAACACAAATGTACAGGCAACAAATGACAGAATGTGTCAGGGGTTAAATTCTACTTCCTCACATTCTCTAAAATACTTTCCCAAATCAAAATTTCTATCTTCGAATTGCTCATCCAAGACTCTAAAATGTTTAATTCTATCCAATCGAAATGACCGGTGGTCTTGCCTCAATCGACACCATCCGATCACGATCCATCTTTTGTCATAACTGAGAATGGCTAAGGGCTCTATTATTCTAGATGTAATTTCTTTGCCGAGCGCTTGATACTTTAGGTCCACCACTCTAAAGTTGATAATCGCCATCTGAATAGACGATAAGGAAGAGGATCTTTCATTTTCCGTCCCGTCATTTAACACCAACATTTTTTTACTTAGAAATTCTCCTTGAGATTGCAACGAGCTCTTAAAAACAGATTTTATTTTGTCCAATGTTTGCCCAAAGTGCTGGATTAAAGATTCATCATTTGTTCTGCTAATGAGTTGTTCTGCAGTAATCAAGGAGTTCACTTCCATCTCATCGAACATGATAGGGGCCACCATATACCCTTCCGAAATGGAGTAACCTCTACCTTCAATGGTGATCACTGGAACCCCAGATTCCTCTAACTTTTTAATATCCCTGTATATGGTCCGAACACTTACCTCAAATCGTTTGGCCAGGTCTGTACCCGTAACGACCCTTTTTGATTTAAGGATGGTAAGGATGGAGAGCAATCTAGATAAGTGGTTCATACTTTTTTAGAAGTGAAGATAAACACCCATAATGACATTTTCTGTCAGGGGTGGTTCAAGTAATCATATATGTCCATTTTTTCAAAGTCAATTATTCTCATTGTTGCGATATATCGTATACCCAATTATAAATAAGAAAACAGGGGCAATAGACAGCAAAGCATCAAATATCGAATATCGAATATCCAAAGCAGCCCTTTATAATCAAAAGAGATTCCAACATCAAAAACAAAAGTAAGATCAAGCCTGAGAGCATGAGAAATGTCCTATTTTTTTTTGAATACTATGTGAATTGGTCTTATTCATCTTTTCTTTTTCTTTCCATTGCTACTTAGCCCTTTTTCCTTGCAATTAACAATAGAGAATCTCCTTCCTCAAATTCAGCATAGCACTCAACGGATAGTATCTCAAAATACCTCTCAAAGTAGTCTTTCAAATCTTGTTCACTATGATAATTGACAAATAGGCCCTTGAATATTTCAGATCCCTCCCCTTTCCAAAACGAATGACAAAGAATCCCTTCTTCTTTGATTAATTCATGCTGCCTATGTATGGAATGTTTCAACTCATCATCCGTGAGGTGATGCAAAACTTTATTGGAATACACACCGTCGTATTTTGCCTTTGTACTCAATGCAGTAGCATCCAATTCTAAAAATGTTCCCGACGGATATGTAGCAGTCAAATGCTTTAGAAATTCTTTCGAGTTATCAGATCCAGTAACTTCATAAAATTGAGCTAAGATATTCCAGTCTGTGCCCGGACCACTTCCTATCTCCAACACTGTCGAACCAATGGGTAAGAATCTATTCAAGACCTCAATCAATGTACTTCCATTTACATCCTTTGCCAGCTGGATATATTCCTCAACCGATTCTTTTGTCTTATAATACCCCTCCTCCATTCAAATATTTTTTTTCTATTTCACAATCAACTATTCAATTATTCGTTTTAAGAACATACTAATAAAAGCCAGTTGAAAACTATCTATACATTTAGCCTACTTATTTGCTCATTACTTCTTGCAACTTCAAGTTTTGCACAGCATTATATTGGACCATATAGTACCATAAAATACAGTAATCTAGCTCCGAATTATGAAATTAATACATTTAACCCTAAAAGCATAACTGGATTTGGAATTACCTATCAGAATAGGAATATCACTCGATTCAATTATATGGTGCAGTTAAGTCTAGAACATGTCTCTTGGACCAATCAAGATTTTGAAACGTGGAATAGCGATGCAGATCTGAATTGGAGAAGATCGAGTATCAATTTGGCAATAGGTCTGGACTATACAATTAAAAATCATCCTGATTTTCGATTCGGCATAATTGTTTTACCCAAAATTGGTTATGTATATGATCTTGACTTCCAAACGGATGATGCTGGCATTAATCTCAGTTTATTCTACATACCAAAAACAAATAGTTTTATGACAGGGTTAGAAACAAAAATGAATCTTCAATTTACAATAACTGAATTCATTTCTCTAGATTTTCGACCTGGAGTTTCTATGGTTACTTATTTTGAAGATAAAGAATTTTTCAAAGGGTATGTAGCTATGGATATAGGACTAACTTACTCTATTTAGTGTTACCAACTTTCTTATATTGACTAAAAATTATTGTGAATAATATTTTCAAGGTCTGAATATGTTCTTTGGCTGCCATAACTTATGGTTATCCCTGCTATCATCAGATTGATCAATGCATATATAAGTACTTCTTTATAGTTGACTTTGAAAAGAACCAATTTTTGAAATAGTAAATTGACCAATAAAATGAATGAGATGATCAGACCACTTTGATAAAGATAAACCATTCTCAATTCAGTTACACCTGTTTTCAATTTTTCAATAGACGCTGCCTCGGTATTTTCAAAGGATACATTAACCCATAATGCCCAACCTATCGAAAGGAAATAGACTAAAAAGCAACTCATTATGATATTTAAAACGAATTGTATCGTCCTTTTATATGTTAGGTTTGGAATCATTGGTATCGTTTAATTCACTATCCGCTCTTTGGGTTGATTTCTTTATCTAATTTTGTTAGAGTAGCTTTCTTCTTTTATATACACCTGTTCCATACGCAATGATTAATGGAATAGATAAAATTAATGAAATCCCTGTCAAAAAAGCCAACACAAAATAGAAGCTGTCGTGCGGTGTAGGGTTTCTTGCACCTCCCATAATATTAAAAACTACTCGATGTAGATTAAGTATTGTCAAGACGGAAATTATAATACAAATGGGCATTAATGTCACCGTAAAAATAGTGCCTGAACTCAGCCTGGTAAAGTTTTTTTTAGAAAATAATAGAGCAAAGCTAATCTCCATGCAGAAGCATTTCTTCTCTCCTCAATCTGAATAACAATAACCTTATCAATGTTGTAAGAAGATTCATTATATCATAAAGGTTCTTCAGTATTCCCCTTCTTATCCAATACGCTGCCAATACCAACACCCAAAGCTATTCCAATACATAACCAGACACCTATATTGTCTACCAGAGCACCTATAGTCACACCCAAGGTAATACCAATCGCTACTCCTATTTCTTGTTTACTTCTCTTCTTCATATGTTTTAACTATTCCTTCAATAATTCATTTCCAATTTAAGAAATGATATCTACAAATTCCTATTAAAATTGGCCTTTCTAGCTGATCGAAATCAATATAAGGGTTTTTCAATAGTTATCTACAGATCTTTCGACAAAGGAATAACGTACTGCTATATACACAAGAAACAAAACCTTGTCGCATGTCCAATATTCAAAAGAGTGAGGGCTGAACAATTCGATTCAGTTTTTAATGACTTTATGAAATTCTATACCAGTATCCGTCTTTAATTCTAAAATATATAAACCACTACTGAAATCAGACATATCAATCGTTGTAGTATTTCTATTTAATAAATGCGAGGTACCATGCATATCATAAATTTTTAGATCGTGTATTACATCTTGAGTTTGGATATTAATATAGTTGCTCGTTGGGTTGGGATAGACGTTGATTTGATTGCTACTAGAAATATTTTCAACACTTGAAAGAAGTGAACAATCTGCAATTTCAATGTACTCATTGTCAATCCATACAGCACATAAGGTCATACCTCCAATTTCTGATTGACAATGTGGTATTCCAAAATCAAAATTGCAATTATTCATTCCGATTCGTTCAATAGCTTTTCTTTCTCCAAAATACTCACTCAAAGTATGTTGTTCGTAAAATTTAAAATGTTGAACTTTTAATTCTTGGTTGCCATATTGCTCGTATGAAATATCATTTAGTGTGTACTCCACTGAATCAGCACAAATGACAATGCCGTGGTTAAAATCATAGTTGACTTGAGCATCGTTTGACAAATTAAAATTATAGTATAATTCTCTGAGTCCTTTAGCTCTATTGAAAATAAAAACACTATCATTTACTTCATAAACAAAGGTTTGGCTGGAATAAAAAACAGAGTCCGTGAAACTCGTACCAGCGAAATTTGATTCCAATATTTTATAAGTTTGATCATCAATGATCGTGTCTCCTCCGACCCTCATTTCATTTATTCCTTGTGTAAAGCTAAATCCTGAATTAACTTGATAATACCATACTTGATCATCCTGAAACCAATTTTGAGCCAGTAGTCCATTGCACAATAACATACTGGTGACTATAATTAGTGTGTTCTTCATTTCATTACAATTTGAATTAGTTTATCGTTTTTACCTTCATAAGTACATTTACTTGATTTATAATTGATTAAATATATAAATATTTTATATAAATAGCTTGTCTTACTTCGAATTTATTTTCTCTTGAAATTTGGATCAGTGCATTGTATGAGCATTAAATCTCCGTATTAAGTTCTTTGATTTTGAATGACGTTTCATGAAAAAGTACTCATGGAAGATCATAGCAACATCTTAAGAACAGTCCCAATTGGATTCTAGAGCTTCATCTCCGCAGGTCTTACAAGCGAAATAATAAATATTCCCTACATCTCCCATCATCAACCCATGTGGAGACCAGTTCTCCTTTGTCTCCGTATCGATTACATCTTCCTCTTCCTCACTACTCAACTGGAAAATAAAGTCTTTTACTTTGCCACACTTTTTACAAGATGGATAAATTGGACTTTGGGTCCATGCTGGGTAGCCTCCAATTTTAGTCCCTATTTTACCCGAATAATTTTCAAACATAAAATTTTCTGTATCCTCATCATATTCTGTTTCAAGGATGGAATATATATCACTTTCCGTTTCATCGTAATTGGGAAAATCAATCGAAGGAATAGGGTAAAACTTACATTCTGCAATAGGACCTTCCAACTCTCCTATTTCATTGTACTCTATTTTTGTATCAAAATCATTATCCCCTTGTTTAAAATAATAGGAATACATTTTCAAATCTGACTTCATGTAATCGATGCCCTTACAATCCATATTTGGGCATCGAAACAACTGAAACAAATCCCTATTCGTTGGAAAATAAAATGAAGGATATTCAGACTTATAAATCTGTAAAATGAAATTTAGTTTATTATTGCAATCTGAACAAGTTGGATAAGATTCAAAGTTGGTTAAGTTGGGGTCCCCACCCATCTTACTGTTGTTCACATCAAGTTTCACTGCGCTAAAATGCGGCTTTAGCATTAATACTTTTTTCTGTTCAGCCTGGATAAAATCCTTTAAAATCTGGCTTTTTTTAAATTGGCTTAAGCTCTTCTTAGGTTTTACCTTCTCATTGGTGTTGGTAGTACTTTGATGTTGGTTGTCTTCAGCTTTTTCCTTTCCACCAAATAAGAATTCTACTATTTTTTTTATCATAATCTTGATTTATAACGATCCGATCGCTTATACTAATCTCTCAAATATCAAATTCATCTTTATTTTCTTCAACTCCTAGCTCACCTCCTCCTCTTCTAGACTTGAATTTAATGTATAGACAATTGTCTTCTTCATTGATATAATAAATCACTTTTTCCCACAATTCACCTCCAGTAATTGCAAGTGTCGAACAAAGTGAGTGACAATCCACACTTGTTATTTTTTGCGTTTTGGGGATTACCCGAAGCATCTTGTTTACAATCATTGCCATGATACATTGGTTTTCTGAATAGTAATGCCCATAAGAATACTCTATTCAGCTAAAGTACTACTTTTTCTACATCAAGATCCGATCGCTATAAAGGATCCGATCGCTAAAGATTTTTTTTAGAACCCTAAATGTCTTATATTAAGAGATAATATTCAAAGACATTTACTTTTTAAAATTCCTGCAAACACTATTTCATGATTACTTAAAATTGATACTATGAAAAACTTCCAAAACAAACTGGTAGATAAAGACATTAAAAAAACAGTGAGGCATATTCCGTCTGTCGAAGAATACATGACGCGCGATTTGATCACCTTCAAAAAGGATACAGACATTCATGATGTCATCAAATCCTTGTTAAAGCATAGAATATCAGGAGCCCCTGTACTTGATAATAATGGTCAAGTAGTTGGTTTAATTGACGACAAAGATTGTTTGAAAGTCATGTTTGGAAATATTTACAATCGATTACCAACCAGTACAGATACAGTTTCCAATTATATGTCTAATGTGATGAAGTCCATTAGTGTCAATCAAAATATTTTGGATGTAGCCTTAGAATTTGTTTCATCTCCGTATAAGCGGTTAATAGTCAAGGATGACAATGATAAATTGGTAGGCCAAATCAGTAGACGAGATATTCTGAGGGCTATTGATGAGTTACATTAGTAGACATTTTAAGGTACTTTACAAAAATACAGAAGCTGTAGAATAGCCTAGCTTGCTTTCTTCAAAGTAAAACGTTTCGACTGAAGAATTTCCCAAGCAGGCAGATATCACTAAGTCACTTAATTCTGTATAGTATAGTAAGGGCATTTCAATTCCTCAACGAGTTGAACATTATTTTCGTATTTATCATTAAATACGGCGACTTTTACCGTTCCCTTTTCAGTAGATTCCATATTCATTAAAGTAAAATTTATCCAATGCCAGAAGCACCTATCTCTAAATGATTTTTGCCTGCGCCAAATAATAATCCAAACTGAGCCATTATTAAGTCACTTTCTTTAGCTGAACTGGGATCTGATTCATGATATCCTACATTCCCTATACCCACTTTCACAAATGATGAAATTCCCTTTTTCCACAGATTCTGTTTAATCATATGTTCATAATATGCTGTTCTACTAATAATTTTTCCTCCTCTATCAAATATAGCAGGCACTGGAATAGCTCCAAGGTTTCCATAGATTGCATGCTTTTTCAATTTAGAGTTTTGGAACCTTGATCCTTGAGTAAAACCATGGTTATTCAAACAAAATAAAAAGGAAATTATTAGTGTGAATTGGATAATAAGTGGGGATTTCAAATTATATAAATTTTCCATAATCTTTAAAATACATATTATTTATCCTAATTCTTTTTAATGCCTGTTTTATTTTTAATCCATGAAAAATGCTATGATATTTTATAACCAGTTGACATGATTTATAGGAACATCACAATGAAAACCAGTATTTTGAACAATACTTTAGTGATTCTTTTTTGAGAATATAAAAGGTAAACTCTATCACCTCATCCCCTTTCATCGAATTATGTAGGTTGAACCCTGGGCATCTTTTTCAAATTCACATCGTACTTTTCATTCTTTCTCAAATCCAACCAATCTGGACTATCTATCGCTTGATTCATACCGTGAATGAAGTTTGGGTAATACTGCGTTTTCTCAAATTCTTCCATATTTGGAGCTTTTGTTATCAAGATTTTCCCAAAATTCTTGATCGCTTTCAGTGTATTCCCAAGTGATTTTTTGGCCTCTGGCATCTCGGATATGTACGTCCTAACAATGGTCTCAAAATCTTCAGGCTCTCTTCCTGTGAGTTCTTTCACCACATTCGTAACCCCGTTTATGGCAAACACATTTTCAGATGCATCTCTTAAATAGTAACGGATATTTGAATAGTCGTACATAGAATATTTGCCAGCTTTTAGGGATTTCAGTAGCATTTTTTCTGATATGGGCATCAATTTGATGTTTCTGCCCAGGACTTTACTGAATACTGCAACTACCTCTGACTGAGAAATAAGTTGGGGTCCTGTGGGTCGATACGTTTTTTGATGATGCGGTTCAGGATCCTTAAGAATATGCGCAACCACCCTACCCTGATCATCTTCTGAAGGAGGGGCATTGAGTCCATCCCCTTGTATCGCTGTAGGCATTATCCCCAGTTGAGCCATAAATTCAACGGTAAAAAAGTAGGTGAACGCAAATAATCCCGGATTCACAAAGGTATAGGTTATCGTTTTATGTTTCCGCACGAGTTGTTCCCCAAGCCATTGCATTTTAGTGTTGATGGAAGGATGATGTTGGTTCAATAACCACTGCGACATATACACCACATGTTCTAATGCTTTGGATTCTTCGGCAGCAATAAAGAAGGCATTGGTTTGAAACAATGAGTTTCTCCCAAATGGGGTACAAAAGTAGGCGCGTTGAACTCCTATTAGCGCTTCTTTAACGTCTCTGTAATCATCCATATCTCCTACAAAGAGTTCTGCTCCTAACCGCTTCAACTCCAGCGCTTTTGGATTTTTAGGGTTTCGGATCATTGCTCTTACCTCAAATCCAAGATGTAATAATTCTTTTGCAGCTGGAAACCCCGTGTTTCCATTGGCCGCGGTGATTAGTATTTTGATATTCATAATTTAGTATTTAAGTTGTATATACAACATTAGTGTAAAAAAATTATAGCTTGCGTTCTATTTCTGTTAAAAAATTTATGACACTATTGTCCAATTTAAGCATCAATTGGTTCATTACATTTTCCCACATCGGTATCAGTTGTAGCACCAATTTTGTTCCTTCTTTTGTCAATTCTATTTCAGGATGATACGAAGAAGTCCGGACGATGTATCCCTTTTTCTCTAGCTGCTTGATATTTCGACTTACCGTTGAGCGTTCAAGGACCAAATTGTAGCCGATTTGTTTTTGTTCGACTTTGCCCAAACTATGCAAGGCAAAAAGGATGGTCATTTGATTTTCTGTGATCCCAAACTTCTTTGCCTCTTCTCTGAAATACGCATCTATGATTCGCGACACACGTCGAATTCGCGAACCTATACACTCGTTTAATTGATATTTCATAGCACAAAGATAGACAAATTTGTTGTATATACAACATTAGTGTTGACAATTATTCCTTCCCCTTCAAATTCAGAGCCTGACAACTCCCATTTATAGGTGCCTTTTATACTCTGAAAAGAGAGTTGGCTTTTATTGAAACTTGGTCAACTCTTACGAAACACTTGGAACACGATGTATTTATAATCACGCAGCCATCACAACGGTCTATCTTCGGAAGGCATAGAACGCAACCCTTACCAAAGGAAATTTTCATCAAAAATATATTTCCACTCCTTTTCTCCGTAAATCTCAAGTATGAAACTCGATTTCTTATTTAATGCTTCCAAACCTTTCAAGATACTCTTCGATTCATATTTGAAACTACTGATTGCTAAATTTTCTATAGTCATTTCAGCAGGATAGAATTCCATACTTAGATCAAACTTGGATCTTAATGGACCTGAAGCGGATACTACAACTTTCTTTAGTTTACGTAAATCGATTTGTCGTTTTTTGATCCTCTCAATTATCACCCTTGGCAGTTCCTTTTTATTTTCCTCCAGCTCCTGAACTGCGACGGCATCACTCGCTTTATAGCGCTCCTCCTGCTCTCTATACTTTTGGTTGACTTCATACGTATAGTTTCCTTTCTGGTTTCCCAATACTAAGGAATGGTTTACTGTTCCATATAAATAACCCTTTGGAATATTTTTTTCTGGAAAAGCCTTGCACCTCTTTTTTTCTAAATAATGGTTACAACGAAAACACTGTGTTAACCTCTTGCTCGTAATTCTTTCCATATATAATAATCGCTTCGATTCCATCCTTACCTCAGTATAAAATTATCGTTTTACCCAACAAATTCATCTCTTTTAGTACTATCATGTTAATTCAAAACCAAGGAATGTCTTAAATTAAAACACCTTACAGTCTATCCTTAAAACATGCCCAAAATACGTGTGTAGATCCATTTTATTAGTATTAAATTATATCAAACCTCTATGGTACAACCCCATATATTCCACCCAATTCTTCTCCGCCGAATTGTCAAAAAACTCTGAATTATAATACATCCAATGTACTCCGGTTTCTATTTTTTTGACCACTCTTCCCTGAAAACAATACTGTATTTCATGCAAATGTTCCCTCGACCATTCGTACGATCGCAACCTATCCTTTTGACATGCCTCCAATAATTTTTGCACTGAATAATTGCCTTGATGATTAGAATACAGAAACTGTGCTTCCCAAAACGACACTCTTGTAGGCTTAAAAAATTCTTCCCTGGAGAGCAATTCTGGTTCTCGCGAATAGGTCTCCCCTACCTGATAGGTCGTTCCTTCTGTATATAAGCCATCCAATTGAAAGGATATAAAATTTTCTTTTTCGTTTCGAAGGGCACGTTTAAGTTCGTCAGGAAGCTTGTCGTTCTTAATGTAAAAAAAATGTGGGTATATATCCTGAATTAATTGGCTGTGATCGCCACCAATACGCACTTCGTCAAAACGGTAGAGATTCACAGTGTCGCCCGTATTATCCAATTCATACTGACGGGCATTTAAACAATAAATATAATCTGGTCCCCCTTCGTAATTTGATATAACCCAAACATCAAACTCCTCTTTGTTGTCCTCAATACCCAACTCACCTCTTCCCCTTCTAGACTTGTATTTGATATCCAGACAATTTTCTTCTTCATTGATATAATAAATCACTTTCTCCCACAACTCTCCTCCTGTAATCGCTAAAGTAGAACAAATGGAATGGCAATCCACCTCCGTAATTTTTTGCTTTTTAGGAATGACCCTCAGCATTTTGTTTATAATCATTGCCATGTGTAATTGATTTTGATTTTTTATACTGAACCATGCTGCCCAGATCGACAGAATCAAAAATATTAAATTTTCACGAACATCAATTAATTCTTTGTATCCACTTCTTCTTGTTCTATGGATATACCTAATCATTGTCAACAGTATTCCTATACCAATTGCACAACCATTTTCATCATTCTCCTAGCCCCTGCTATTGATTTGTTTCCCATTCTCTCTTTTTCTACCTCTGTAAACTAATTGGACCTTGCTCTTTCCATTTCCATTCAGTTCATTATTGAAAACTTTTGCATTATATTCAGCCTCTATAAAATCAAATCGTCCATGCAAAACATTAAAATCTATTTACTATGTGCTTCCCTATTCTTACTTACAACCTCTGAAAGCGTCATCGCGCAATCCAACTCCTCCGATGTTGCAAGTCAAGTTGCCAAGGGACTTCAACTAAGAGGAATCGGCCCTGCTGTCATGGGCGGTAGAATTGCCGACATTGCTGTACATCCGACTCAAAGCAGTACCTGGTATGTAGCAGTTGGTTCTGGAGGTCTGTGGAAAACTATAAACAGCGGCATTACCTGGACCCCTATTTTTGATCAACAACCCTCCTACTCAATTGGTACGGTCAGCCTTGACCCTGCTAATCCTGAAGTTGTCTGGGTGGGTACCGGTGAGAATGTCAGTGGTCGTCATGTAGGCTGGGGCGACGGCGTTTACAAAAGCAAAGACGGAGGTAAATCATGGAACAAAATGGGGTTGGAGAAATCTGAACACATTGGAAAAATACTAATCGATCCCACCAATAGTGATGTGGTCTATGTAGCTGCGGAAGGACCTCTTTGGTCATCTGGAGGAGAGCGAGGATTGTATAAAACCAACGACGGGGGTAAAACATGGAAACGTATGCTCCATATTGATGAGCACACGGGCATCACCGATATTGAATTCGACCCATCCAACTCCAATGTGATCTATGCAGCAGCCTATCAACGAAGAAGAAAAACTTGGGCACTACTTGCTGGTGGACCTCAATCTGGAATCTACAAATCAATCGATGGAGCAGAAAGTTGGAATCAACTAAAATCAGGCTTACCTCAAGGAGATATGGGAAAAATTGGACTTGGAGTTACACCTTCTAATCCCAATCTAGTCTATGCAACCATCGAATCAGATGGCAAAAATAAAGGGTTTTACAAATCCATAAACAAAGGAGAAAGTTGGAAAAAGCAAAACGAGTATACTTCAGGTGGTACTGGGCCCCACTATTATCAGGAAATTGAAGTGTCTCCTACTGATCCTGACTTAATCTATCAAATGGATGTGTTCTTACATGTTACTCGAAATGGAGGAAAAACATTTGATTATCTCGGTAATGGAAGAGAAAAACACAGTGATAATCATGCACTTTGGATTGATCCGAGTAATGGGCAACACCTTATTGCAGGTACTGATGGAGGATTGTATGAATCCTATGATGAAGGAACTACTTGGCGTCATTTTCCAAACCTTCCCATCTCGCAATTTTATAAATTGGGACTCGATAATTCAGAGCCTTTTTACAATGTAGTAGTCGGTGCACAAGATTTAGGCACTTTGATCGGACCTTCACGTACCACGAATGTAGAAGGCATTCGCAATCAGGATTGGTATATCCCATTGGGTGCCGATGGGTATGACTCTGTTTTTGATCCTGAAGATCCTAATATTGTCTATATGGAAATTCAGCAAGGACTATTACATCGGCACGATCGAACCACCAATGAAGTATTGAATATACAACCACAACCGGCTCCTAATGATCCGCCAGAGCGATGGAACTGGGATAGTCCAATTCAGGTTAGCCCCCATGATAACGAAACCCTATACTTTGGATCACAAAGAGTTTGGCAAAGTAACAATCGAGGGAATTCATGGTTTCCTATAAGTGGCGATCTGACATCAAACACCTCCAGGTATGAATTGGAAATGATCGATCGGGTTCCAGGCATAGACGCTCTTTACGATAATGGAGCAATGTCAAAATATGCTACTCTTACCTCTATATCAGAGTCTAGCAAAATGAAAGGACTATTGTATACAGGATCGGATGATGGACTGATTCATGCCAGTGAAGATGACGGCGATAACTGGAGAAAATGTTCAGATCTCCCTAACGTTCCAAAACTATCTTTTATCAATGATATTGAAGCCTCTTCTCACGATGCAAACACTGTATTCGCAGTAGCTGACGCACATAAACTAGGAGACTATTCTACTTACCTTTTCATAAGTGGCGATAAGGGGAAATCTTGGCGCTCTATTGCTGGTGATTTACCAACTGGGACCATAGTCTGGTCCATCAAACAGGACCATATTGACGAAAACCTGCTTTTTATCGGTACGGAATATGGCATCTATTTTACCGTAGATAAAGGTGTTCATTGGACCCTCCTAAATGCTGGTGTACCCACTATAGCATTTCGGGATATTGAATTGCATGAACGAGATAATGACTTGGTGGGAGCTACTTTCGGTAGAGGAGTATATGTCTTGGATGACTACTCTCCATTACGAGAAATTGCAGCA
>JARGNR010000052.1:0-3364 GCA_029212405.1 Saprospiraceae bacterium | reverse complement strand
CCACCCAATCCTATTAATTTGACTGTTCCTGCTTTCCAACCACCTTGGGCAGGATCACCACAAGGACCACTTGTTGCTCCTGGGAAATATAGTGTAGAACTTTTTGTCATGCATAATGGCAAACTAGAGTCTCAAGGGGAGATGCAATCCTTCCAAGTCAAACCAGTCCATAACACCGATAAAGATTATGAAGAAGTCGCAGCTTTTCAAAAGAAAACGAGTGATCTATCCAGACAAACTTCCAGTGCTGGAAGACGGTTGAGTGAGGCTAGAAATAAGCTCAGACACATTAAAGCGGCCTTAATCAAGACACCACAAGCTTCTCCTGAGATGTTTGAACAATGGACAAAACTCCAAACGGATTTGGCAGAATTAAGAACTGCATTACAGGGTGATCGGATTCGGCAAAGTAAAGACGAATCTACTTCCCCTTCCATTACAAATCGAATTGGTAGTGTAATTTGGGGGCACTGGAATACAACAGAATTACCAACAAAAACACAAATACAAAACATCGAATTAGCACAAAGCGAATTTGAAAAATATAAAACGCAGGAAACATCTTTTTTTTATGAACTAGCTTTATATGTACATGAGATTACAGATGCAGGTGCTCCGTATACACCAGGTCGATAAGAAAAGTATATAACGATTTAGGTATTGCAC
Organism: Saprospiraceae bacterium; assembly: GCA_029212405.1. Taxonomy (GTDB): domain Bacteria; phylum Bacteroidota; class Bacteroidia; order Chitinophagales; family Saprospiraceae; genus CAJXUU01. The sequence continues at coordinate 2,698 of JARGNR010000052.1, read as the reverse complement.
TAAATGATTCTGAGAAGTGAGATAATTCTGTAAGGGAGGTAAATACTTTCTAGAAAAGCAAGGGCATTATTTCCCTTTCATTTCAGTTCATTCGCCTTTCAATTCATAAAAAGAGTTGAATTTTACTAATAAAACAATCATTATTCTGAAAAAACCAATTGGTCTTTCTATTAGATTAGAATTATGCGACTTAACGCAATCCAGGGAGGTTTTTGGTAGAGGCGTACACGACTATCGATTTTCCTTTTCAAAAGGGGGCTTCCAGTTTTTTGTTTTCATTATAGCCTTTACCTCCTCGTATGAAAGTGGATAAAAATCATGACAGTCTACTCCTATATCAAAGGAAAGAGCGGAAGGATCATCCGCCAATGTCCCATGTGAATGGCCATATAGATGATACGACCCCCAATGAGATGCATTCCATTCACGCATGGCATAATGAAAAAGCACAACTAATTGTTGACCTCTTGAAAATTCATCGTCATCAACAACCAATTCGTAATAGTCCTTGATCCATTCAAATCTAGAATGACAATCCTGGGCTGCTTTTTCATGATTGCCGCTGATTAAATAAATTTTCCCATTTAATCTTTCCAGAATTTTTCTCAATTTTCCGGAAGAGATCAATCCAACATCTCCTAGATGATATACTTCATCTTCGGGATTTACTTTTTCATTCCATTTTTGGATTAAAGCTTCATTCATTTCATTCACATCTGCGAACGGCCGATTAGAAAACTTAATTATGTTTTTATGTCCGAAGTGATGATCTGACGTAAAAAATATCTTACTCATTAATAATTGGTTTGTGTTGTCACTAAAGAAGTGAATTAATCTATGTTCTTGTGCATCCGATCAACGGGCTTACTCAATTGCTTTAAAATAAAGCCCGGAAAAAATCGACTCATGAATTTCAACTGGCTAGACTGTCCTGGACAAATTTCAAATTTGTTTTTGGATAGCCCTTTCATAAAATCAGCCACCAATGATTCCACCGTCATCAATGTAGTTCCTTTCATGTCTTCTTCATTAAAACTTGAAATCAACTCTGTTTTAGTTGCTGGAGGAGCCAACTCAAATACCTTCACATCTGTATTTTTATACTGCGCTCTTAATGACAATGTATACGAATGCAACGCTGCTTTTGTTGCACAATAAATGGGAGAGATCGGCAGTGGAACAAAAGCAAGGCCAGATGAAACAGTGACCGTGGCCGAATTTTTGTTTTTCTTCAACAAGGGTAAGAATGCATTATTCATCCAAATGGTTCCCTTTACATTAATATCAAATTCTTTGGTGAGCTCTTCGGGTGTCAACTTGTGGTCCTGCAAATTGATGGTATACATCACTCCTGCATTGTTGATCAACATATTCAAGTCTGGATGCGCTTTGGAGACTTGATCATATAAGGCGGAAATGGATGCTGCAATACTTACGTCACTTTGAATAACAACAACATTTCCTAATTCATTTTTCACCTTATCAAGCTTCTCCTTGTTCCGACCTGTGATGATGACCTGATTATTTGATGCGATAAATTTTCTAGCCATTTCTAGCCCAATACCGCTAGAGCCTCCAGTAATCAGGATTGTGTTTCCGCTTAGATTCATATGAATTTAAATAGTTGAGATTAAAAGTAGTGTTTCAAAAAAAAAATAGCCGCAATTGACCAACCAAATGACAATTTACGGCTATTACTTATTATTTGAGTTATATTTTATCGATTAATCAACTTTAGTAATTAGATCAGCTTTACTCTTTCTTACTTTTTTCAGATTGACCAACCAATCTTTTTCCACATCTCTATACCCTAGTGTAAGCATTACACAACTTCTTAGTCCTTTTTCTCTCAATCCTAAAATTTCATCTAAAGCCTTGGGATCAAACCCTTCCATCGGAGTACTATCTACACCTTCAAATGCCGCAGCAGTAATCGCTTGAGAAAATGCAATATAGGCTTGTCTCGCAGCATGGTCAAAGTTTTCTTCTGCATCTCTTTGTGGATAGCTATTCAATAACATTTGACGATAATTTTCCCATCCTTCATTTTTAAAACCTCTCACCTCATTGGTCAAATCAAACATCCTATTTATTCTATCTGCAGTATAGGTATCCCATGCTGCAAATACCAATAAATGAGAACAATCCGCTACTACCGATTGATTCCAAGCAATCGCTTTAATTTTTTCCTTGACGTCCTGATTTGTGATCACAAAAACTTCGAAAGGTTGTAATCCGCTTGAAGTTGGGGCAAGTGAAATCGCTTCTATAATGTTGTCTATTTTATCTTGAGCTACTTTTTCTCCGTTCATTGCCTTAGTAGCGTATCTCCAATTTAATTTATCCAGTAATTCCATAGTATTTGCTTGTTTTAATTTTATCTTTTTAAATATGTTATTTAATTTACTACCACGATTAACCCCTTTTGAATCGCTTTGTTGAAAGTAGTTTTCATTTTAACTTTTTTAAAATTGCTTTTGACTATGAATTATTTGAACAAATAAATGGGTATGGCTGATTTCTATTGTTGAAAATAAAATTGAGTTTCAATGCGGAGGGTGATTCAGGAGTTAGTTAATCTTAAAAGTGAATTCTCTTTGGATCCAACCAACCTAAAATTTGGCCTTATCCAGATTAGTATTTTGAAGTTTCATTTTCTGTTAAAAACACAAAAGTGTTTGAGCAAAAACAATGTAAT
>JARGNR010000051.1:25834-45908 GCA_029212405.1 Saprospiraceae bacterium | reverse complement strand
TGATCGTATGCGTGCCTACACCTGCTGTCGCTGGGTCGAATGTTCCTGCTGAACCGTCTGTTATACCCGTACCACTAAATGTACCACCCGATGGACTGCCTGTTAAATTACTCGCTGAATCGTCAACACAGAATGGTCCGCCACTTACACTTACTACCGGTAAGGCATTCACTACTATATCAATAGTTGTTGATTCCATACAAATACCAGGTAATGTATAAGTGATGGTATGAGTACCTACACCCGCAGTCGCTGGATTAAATGTCCCCAAAGATCCATTTGTAATCCCTGTTCCACTAAATGTTCCTCCCGTAGGAGAAGCGGATAAGTTTACTGCTGAATCATCCAAGCAGAAAGGACCTGCTGCAGTAATACTTGGATTTTGTAATGGTGAAACTGTTACATCATAAGTACAAGGTTCTGGAACTCCAGTTATTAATAAGGAAGCTGTAAAATTATTATCACCCACAGTTATAGAAACTACGGTTGAATCATTTACACCAACAATGGTTGCATTTCCAGAAGTTATTTGCCATGTAAATATACTACCCGGACAAGCAGGTGTGAATGTTAATTCAATATTATCTCCTTCACAAGCAGTAGTTGTACCTGTAATATTACATGTAGCACTGCACCCGTTATACACTTCTACATCTCCTCCAATACCTTTTGGATCTTCATTGGGAAGAACTCCATATTCAAAAACCCCTAAAGGGCTGACAGGAGCAGAAGTTGTTCCTGAATCCCAAATAGTTATACCATGAGGTCCATTTTCAGATAAGACATCACCAAAAGATGCCAAATAATGGACATCGCAAGAACCATCATTTAATTCATACGTTGCTACACCTCCATATCCATCTTCATCGGCGGCATCCCCATCTACTGAAATGTCGTACTCAGTAGGAGTAGTATCATACAGGTTATTTGAAACATTAAGCGTTATAACATCTGTTTCTGCCCAGTGGTTATATGAACTATGCCAAGATCCATAACATCCAGTTCTTACAGCTACTAACAATGTCCCATCGGGTGCGAATGCAAGATCAGAAATAAAATAGGTAGTATGATTCGTGTAGGAAAAGCCTCCACCAGCTTCTGATGTAGGAATTGACCCATGCTCCTGGTCAGTTCCTACATAATTATCATAGGTTGCACCTGAAGGCATTGTTGTGTTATTTACTGTCCCTACAAAGCCCCCTGAAGAACTCAAATCTATGGAAAAGATCTTTGGAGCTCCTGGTAATGCTTGTGCACCAGCCGGGCCAGGTCCAGGATCATCAACAAACCCAAAGAAAAGTCTATTACTCCCCGGTTCTACAGCGATACCATAAGGTACTTCTTGCAAGCTATCAATTCCTACAACGCCCGTATCATATGATTTTGGATCATATGAATCTAAAATTACACCAGCATTTGAAATCCGATAAATTCTACCATCTTCCGTATTGGTAACAAAAAATTGATCGTTCAATTCATCGTAGGCAATGTTTCCCAGGCCAACTCCTGTATTTGTTCTTGTTATTTCTATTGCATCATCTTCACAATCCCAATGCTCTAATGTTGTTGTTTGTTGAGGAAGTCTTACAAATACAGTTACCGCCCCAGTAACAGGATCAATTCTATATACCGTTCCTGCGGCTTCTGTAGCATTTGCTGGACTACCAACTACACCATAATTTAATACTGCAGGAGAGTTGTTTATAAACCCAAATCCTGCACCGTAATTTGATGATGCCGTTACAAATACTTCTGCAGTTTGTTGATTAATCGCGGTACCAAATACATTTCCAATATTTGAAACTAGCCAATCTGAAGAGTGGAGTGCACTATCTGGGTCTGTAATATTATCCCGAAATGGGGCTGCAGTTGGAATCGCATTATTCATTGCCAAATATGCTACAACATATCTCCCAGCGGCAGGCACATCCTCAACTACACCACAAGTAACAACTGCAACTCCAGGGTACAATAGAGCATCTGTAACACAGCTTGTAGTATTATCTCCCCAATCAGGATTATCTAGTTGAGCTTGTACATTTGTGGAAATAAACAAAAGTCCTAACACTAAAAACTGAGTGATAGAACATTTCAAATTAATTGAAAAAGTAAGTTTCATTATTGCAAGATTATTGTATTTACAAATACCACTTAAGGCAATTTATATCTCTATTTTTTTGGTTCTAAAACAGAATTACAGGAATACATAACCAGTGCTAATAAAGCCTAGAAAGTACGTAATATCAGATTATGTATGAGTGTATAAGAAGTTAAAATGAATTGATCTATAACAATTAACTTACCTATGACAAGGATGTCTTTAAAGGATTTCGAAATATAGAAAACATTATATTAAAAAGCCTCAAAAAACACTATACATAATACTCATCTATTACCTCTCTGATAAGTCTAAACGGTTGGTTGATATAATAATCATTGATGACTATTTAATTGCTACATTAACAAATTAAATAATCATCTACTCTTTATTGTTTTGTTTCTCAGTTGTTTATAAAAACAAATTTCTCTATTCATATAAACATTTATATGTCACTAAAATTTGTTCATATAATTCATATATCTTATATGTCAAATTCTAGCAAAATCTCATTATTAGAATTCCGAAATCAATGAATTTTCTATTCAAAATGAAAATTTTATTTCAATCATCGTATTTGATTTTAAATTAAAAACCAATACATCTAATATTTATTTCAATTAATTAGGGGTCAAAATATTTGTGATTGTTAAATCATAGCAGCTTTAATGCATATATGATTAGTATCAATAAGGGTGAATTAATTTTAAGAATGGAGAATACCATAGATGTTTAGTAATACACTACTGGGATAGCTCTTTCTAAGGATCTACTAAATCTTCTACAGTACGTTGGTTGCGTAAATATATTACATATTATTAATATTTTGCATATGACGAGTGTTAAAGTTGTAAACTTTTTAATGAATTCGGTTCACATTCAATTAAATTCAGAAAAAGTAGACTACTTTTTGTCAATGGAATCCACAATAAAACCCACTTTTTCTAAATCTTTCCAAAAGTTAGGGTAACTCTTGGAAACCACTAAATAATCTTCTATTTCTATCGGGAATAATGCAGCAAAGGGGCCAAAAGACATGGCCATTCTGTGATCTTTATAGGTAGGAAAACTAGGTGGATGTGAAGGATATTCTAGATTCCCCTCTTGCATAAAGTATTCACTTTCAGACTTTTTTGAAAACTTTGCTGGCAGTTTTGATAAATAGACATTTAATTTAGCCAATTCATTTTGAAGTGCCGCAATTCTATCTGTCTCCTTTATTCTAAGTGTTTGCAATCCTGAAAATAAACCTGTTGTACCTAAGCCTGCACACATGGTAGAAACACTTTGTGCAATATCTGGGCATTTAATAAAATCATACTCGAAAAAATCTTGTGGCTTTTCTTCTGATTTCTTTAATCGAATCTCTTTATTTCCAAATTCTGTGGCTACTCCAAAAAAGGAAGCAATCTCCGCAATAGCAGAATCTCCTTGTAAACTTTCTTTGAGTAAACCTTTTAACGTTAGATCTACGTTTTCAGAAAATGCAGCTATAATGTAGTAATAAGAAGCTGCCGACCAATCTGCCTCTACATAAAAATCTCGCCCTTGATATTCTTGTGCATCAACATAGATTGTTTGACCATGCCAAGAGTGTTTAATACCAAAATATTCCATAATCTTTAACGTCATTTCGAGATAGGGACGAGAAACAATATCTCCAATCAATTCAATTTCTAATCCATTGGTTAGCGTCGGTGCAACGAGTAATAAAGAGGAGATGTATTGAGAGCTAATATCCGCTGAGAGAGTAATTTTTGACGCAATTTGCTTTGCTGGTGGGCCAATTCTTAAAGGAGGATACCCTTCCTTATTCACATATGAAATGTCAGCACCCATTTGGATCAATGCCTCAGAAAGTGCTTGGATTGGTCTTTCCTGCATCCTTGAAGAACCAGTGAGTATATTGTCTCCATCTTTCACTGCTAAATAGGAAGTTAAAAAACGAAATGTTGTTCCTGCATGATGTGCATCCAATTGATAGTCGTCTGACGCTAAAAGTGACTGCAGTGTTTTTGTATCATCGCTATCTGACAAATTAAAAATTTCAAATTGCTCTTTACAAAGAGCTTGTATGATTAAGACTCTATTGGAAATACTTTTGGACCCACTTAATGTAATGGTGCCGAACGCATCTTTATCCTTTTTGGAAAGTCGTATATTACTCATTTTTAGATCTTCTTCTTTTGATCACTTAACTCTGACTATGTTAATGATGCAATGACTTCTTCATCGATTACAAGACAATGAAAAATCATAAAAAGTTATTTGATAAATTATTCTTCTTCTGCCTTGTTTTCGAATCTTGCTCTTCTTTCACGATCTGATTCATCGTACTTCAATATGATATCTTTTACCAATCTGTGCCGAACAACATCATCCGCAGATAATCTCACTCTGCCAATACCATTGATATCACTCAAGATATCCAAAGCTCTAAACAGTCCTGATTTTTGGTGTCCAGGTAGGTCAATTTGAGATAGGTCTCCTGTCACAATGCACTTCGCAGAAGGACCAAGTCGAGTTAAGAACATTTTAATTTGTGTTGTAGTGCAATTTTGCGCCTCATCTAATATAATAAAAGCATTATCTAATGTTCTTCCCCTCATAAATGCCAAAGGTGCAACTTCAATGACTCTATTGGTCATGAAATAGTCCAATTTATCTGATGGGATCATATCATCTAACGCGTCATACAACGGTCTTAAATATGGATCGACCTTATCTTTTAAGTCACCAGGTAAAAAACCTAAACTTTCACCAGCTTCTACTGCTGGTCGAGTTAAGATTATCTTTTTTACTAACTTATTTTTTAATGCTCTTACTGCCAAAGCGACGGCTGTATATGTTTTACCTGTCCCGGCTGGACCAATAGCAAAAACAACATCGTTTGATTCACTCTTTTCCACCATTTGGCGTTGATTCTTTGTTTTCGCCTTTATTGGTCGTCCATTTCTTCCGTGAACAATTACTTTTCCTGCCTTTTTTAAGTCTTCGGCTGCAACCTCGTAAGGATTATGTCCTTCCAAAAGATCCATGACAGATTGCTCTGTTAGGTCAATGTTTTGTTTTAACATATTGACCATACTCTCTATCCTAGCCTTGGCTTTTTGAGTGTCTTTGCGTTCTCCTGAAAGCTTTAAATTTTGGCCTCTTGAAGTAATGGTTAAATCAGGAAATGCCTTTTTTAATAAATTTAATTTAGAATTATTTCGACCATATAAATCTAATGGATCTACACCGTCAATTGTAAGAATAATTTCGCTCAATATGTTTGTTTAAATAATTAAAATTCTAATTTAGAATACATCCTTTAATTTAAATCTTCACTAAAGGACACATAACTTTTTTTTATAATATTAAAATTATGATCTTTATGCTTTTGATCGTGCTAATATCATAGTTTATTGTGTAAGTTCGATTAAAACCTATTTATATTTTAAAATGTACTGCTTTTTGTCTACTTCAGACCGAAAGCTGGCTAATTAGAACACGCATCGAATGCATATAGTTTCTATTACTACCGATTTTGGTTTACAAGATTATTATGTAGCTGAACTCAAAGCACATATTTTACAGCGTTCGACAGATATCCAACTGATTGATGTCAGTCATAGTGTTGATTCTCATGACATTGTACAAGCTGCTCATTTTTTAGATAATGTCTTTAGAGCTTTTCCTCCTAAGAGCATACACTTAGTTGCGGTGTACAATTATTATGACAAATACAGTCGATTTATACTAATTGAACGCGAAGGTCACTTTTTCATAGGACCAGACAATGGCGTTTTTTCACTCATTTTTGATGATTTAAGAACAGAAGAAGCAGTAGTTCTTGACCACTCCGAAATATCCAATAAGAGTCTGGCAGAAGTCTTCGCTTGGACCGTAGGCTGTATCGTTGAAGGCAAATCACTTGACCAAATCGGGAGTAGTATGGATCATATTACTCAAAAGATGGGTATAAAGCCAGTTGTCACTCGTTCCCAAATAAGAGCAACAATAATCCATGTTGATCATTATGAAAACGTAATTATCAATTTGAAAAAGGATCAATTTGAAAAAATACGGAATGGGAGAGCATTTCAATTGTATTATAAACAAACTGACCCTGTGACCAAAGTGAGTGAAGATTATGCAGATGTACCCATTACAGATGTTATGTGTTTATTCAACTCTGCCGGTTATATGGAGATTGGGATTAATATGGGTAAAGCATCTTCTATGCTTAACCTGAACAAGAATGAAACTATTCAAATTAACTTCCTAGATTAATGATAACACGAATTGTAAAGCTGACTTTTAAACCAGAACATATAGATGAATTCAAAGAAATTTGGAGTCAAAGCAAGGAGTTAATTGCTGGTTTTGAAGGCTGTTATTTTGTAGAAATGTTAGAAACTCTTCACGAAGAAAATATTTGTTTTACGTATAGCGTTTGGGAAAATGAAGCTGCTTTGAACAATTACAGACATTCTGAGCTTTTTAATAAGACTTGGGCACGTACCAAAATCCTCTTTGATGGCAAACCTGAAGCCTGGAGTACTCAGAGTAATGGATTTGAAGGGGTATTGAAAAAGGAACATCATGAAAAAAATTAATTGTAAAACATATACCGTTCATATTAATGATTGGGAAGGATTAAACACATTTATTAATCAAGGTAGCTTTTCCTCTATTTTTGTAATTGTAGATCAAAATACATTTCAATTTTGCTTGCCTCTTTTTGAAGAAAAGGTAAATGTTCCCTTTGAAGTTATTCTTACTGAAAGTGGAGAGAAAAATAAAAACCTAGAATCTTGTAAAGTCATTTGGGATGATTTTATCAAGAAGGGAGCTGATAGACACAGTTTATGTATTAATCTTGGTGGAGGGGTAATCGGTGATATGGGTGGATTTGCTGCAAGTACATTCATGAGAGGTATGAATTTTATTCAAATACCCACTACATTATTATCTCAAGTTGATGCATCTGTTGGAGGTAAACTAGGAATAGATTATCACCATTTAAAAAATCTCGTGGGCATCATAAAAAATCCAGGTGCAGTGTTTGTGTTTACTCCATTTCTTAAAACGCTCCCCTATTTACAATTATTAAGTGGTTTTGCAGAAGTAATTAAGCATGGACTCATTAGAGATGCTAAAGCTTTTGAAGAATTAACACAAATCGATGCATTATCTCAATTGGACTGGGAAGAAATGATTTATGAATCCGTGAAAATCAAAAAAGACATTACGGAGAAGGATCCATATGAACGCGGGGAAAGAAAAATATTGAATTTTGGACATACGCTAGGGCACGCTATAGAATCTCATGCATTATCCAATGGTATTGATTTACTCCATGGGGAAGCCGTAGCAATGGGTATGATTATGGAAACCTACTTAAGTTATGAAAAAGGATACTTGACACTAGCGCAAACAGAAAAAGTAAAAAATAGAGTTATTCCCCTATTCGGACATCATGCTGAAAAAATCCCAAGCATAGAAGTGTTAATGAAGCTCATGGCTAAAGACAAAAAAAATAAAAGTGGGGAGATACTATTCTCATTACTCGAAACAATTGGAGAAGGAAATTTTGATCAACATGTAAGTTTAAACGCAATAGAGAAATCTATTGAATTTTATAAGGCATAATTTTTGTAAATATTCTAACGTACTACAGTTTTGCAGTACTAGTGCCGTATACATTACATATACCATGGTTTTATAGAAGGTAAAGTATCAACGCTTTTATTAAAGTAGTACATTTGAAAATTGAATTAGAGATATTTGTAGTGTAAAAATTTCAACATAATATCCAATTCAACTCTTATACTTGAGAACATCCTTAATATGATTTGCTAATTTTTTTTTGCAAACAACTAAAAAGATATTCTATGAGAAGTATAATTATGCTTGTCTTGATCTCAATGGTTACACTTCCTTTGTTTGGTCAAAATTGGACTCCTAAAGATGCTAAATCTATACCATTACTTGGAGAAAGAAATATTAATCCTCAAAAATTTACTGCGGCACAAGTCAATGATGATGCTGTAAAAGAAATTCTCTGGTCGGCACCTAATGAAATAGATTTCAATCCAAAAACGGATCAAGCTACCGTATTACGAGTGATGCTTGCAGATGGAAGTTTGGATGATTTCAGTATTGTGCGATACCAAATGATGGAACCCAATCTTGCAATGAAATATGATCAAATCAGAACTTTTCATGGTAGGAGTACGACAAACCCAGTTAGACGCATAAGAATAAATTATACCGTTCATGGGTTAAGAGCTGTAATCACCGATGAAAGTGGACAAACGTACATTGACCATTTTCAACGTAGGGATAAAACTCATAAAATTATTTATCGCCGAAATGACTTTGTAGCACATGAAGACTGGACTTGTGATTTTCAAGATGAAAAGCTTGCTTCCGAGAATAAAAAAGAAGAACATGAGCGTTCAGGTGATTGTCTGTTTAGATCATACCGTTTTGCAATGACCACCACTGGTGAATATTCTAATTATCACGGTGCGTTTAGTGAAGATGATTCCATGCTAGTAATGTCAGCAGTAGTAACTACTGTTGATCGTGTCAATGATGTTTTTGAACAAGATTTAACCATGCGTTTGATCTTGATTGATAATACCAATGATATTTTTTATTATGACCCCGCGACTGATCCTTTCTCTGGGTCTAGTGCAGGCTCAATGATAAGTCAAAACCAAACCAATACCGATGCTGTCATAGGATCTGCGAATTATGATTTAGGACATATAGTAAGCACAGGAGGAAGTGGTTTGGCAAGTTTGGGTGTTGTTTGTGCAAATGGAGCAAAAGCAAGAGGGGTAACAGGCATATCTGTGCCAGAAGGCGACCCCTTTGATATTGATTATGTAGCCCATGAGATTGGGCACCAACTGGGTGCAAATCATACTCAAAATAACTCATGTAATAGAAACAACAGTACTGCAATGGAACCTGGAAGTGCGAGCACTATAATGGGCTATGCAGGTATCTGTAGTCCAAATGTTCAAAATAACAGCGATGCCTATTTTCATGCTATCAGTATTCAAGAAATGAATGCTGAACTTACATCAAATTCATGTCATGGTGTCATAGGTCTAAGTAATGTTGCTCCAGAAATACCAAATCCGTTGATAAATAAATCCATTCCACATTCTACTCCTTTTGTTTTAGATGTAGTAGCGACTGATGGCGATGGAGATGTCTTGACTTATAATTGGGAACAAATGGATAATGAAGTGGGGCCGGTAATGCCCCCAGCAGGAACAAACGCACAAGGTCCTATGTTTCGATCAAAATTTGCGGTACCAGACTCCAAGAGATATTTTCCAAACCTCACCGCCGTAACAACGAACACTTCTGATGTCTGGGAAGTATTACCAACTGTGGATCGCAATATGGATTTTCGAGTTACTGTAAGAGACAATACTTTTTTACCAGGATGTACAGTTGAAGAAGATATCACCATAGATGTCGAAGGAAATGCTGGACCTTTCTTAGTAACATCACAAAACACGGCCACAACATGGCTAGAAACACAATCGGCAACAATCTCTTGGGATGTAGCCAATACGGATTTAGCTCCTGTGAGTTGTGCAAATGTTGACATTTTAATTTCTTATGATAGTGGAATGACCTATCCTACAACATTGGCAACTTCTGTCCCAAATGATGGGTCGCACCCTATTTTTGTGCCTGTTGGAACTTCCACCTCCGCAAGAATAATGGTGAAATGTAGTGATAATGTCTTTTATGATATAAACGATACCGATATCACTATTAATGAAGGGTCTCCCTCCTTTACCATAAACACTAATCCTTCTTCAGGTACTGTTTGTGATGACCAAACCTTAGACTTTACATTAGAATCAATGTCTCTACTGGGCTTTTTAGATCCAATTACATTGACTGTCAGTGACCTTCCAGTGGGAGCAACTGCAAGCATTGCAAACAATCCAATTACTCCAGGAAACAGTACAACGATAACATTAGATAATATGGATGGATTAGTGGGTCTGTCTTTTGTAAAAGTCACAGGTGTTTCTGGCCCCATAACTGAAGAAACTTCTTTTGCTTTAACCATAGAAAACAACTCAATTAATCCAACGTTGACCTCTCCTGCCAATGGATCTACTGGTGCTATTGCGGAACCAACATTGTCTTGGGTCAGTACTCCAGGTGTTCCTAATTATGAATATGAAGTCAGTACTTTGCCAAATGGCGGAAATGTAGTTCGGACAGGTATAACTCCATTTGCATCCGTAGTAATTACTCCTGAACTTAATTTATCAACCACTTATTTTTGGAGAGTACGAAGTATTACAAATTGTGGAACAACAGACTGGTCTGATGAATGGACTTTTGAAACAGGTACTTGTATAACGAAGATGGCTGAAGATCTCCCTATCACCATTTCTTCCAACGGTACTCCAACGATCACCTCTTCGCTCACCATTATAGATAAAGGAGTCATCACAGATCTAAATATTGTTGACTTAGAAGGAGTACATACCTACGTATCAGACCTTAATTTTACATTGAGTTCACCTGATGGTACAGATCAAACATTCTGGTCAGATCCATGTAATTTCCAAAATAACTTTGATATCAATTTTGATGATGAGGCTGCCAGTTCGAATTACCCCTGCCCCCCAACAAATGGTCAGGCATATATTCCTGATTCTCCTCTGTCAGTTTTTGATATGGAACTCATTCAAGGAGAATGGATACTCACTGTTTTTGATGATTTTGATGCAGATGGTGGTGCTTTGAATTCTTGGGGATTGGAAGTATGTCTAGATGATTTCTGTGACCTTACAGTAGACAATAATGCCTATATCAATACAAATGGCAGTCTAAAATCAGCGCTGGATTGTGCAATAAGTGGTGATACTATATATCTAGAAACCGCTATTGCTGGAAATACGATTGATGCTGGCTTAATCACCATTTCAATTGATGAGGATATTGTCATTGTTGCAGATCCTAATGATAATATTCGAGTGCTTTCCGAGGGAAATTCTCCAACATTTATAATAGATGCAGGCACAACAGTATCATTTATCGGGTTTAATATTGAAAATATTGACTCCACGGTAGGAGTGATAGAAAACAATGGTACCCTCTCATTGGAAGATATGAATATTACTTCAGGAGTAAACATGAAATCTGTCGTAAACAACAACAGCAGTATTTTAAATTTAAAAGGAGATTGTAACCTTGTTGAGGATTAATTTGGAATACAAGTTTGACTTATCAAGTTTTCATTGAAAAAAGAATGGAATGCATTACGTATTCATCCACTTCTTAAATTCGGCTGTTTTTTGTCGACTGACTATGAATTCCTGGTCTCTGGGGTGCATAACATTTAATTTCACCCTATGGCTGAAATAGGGATTAATTTTGACTATTGCATTTTTATTTACGATTTGCCCCCTATTAATTTTAAAAAAGTCATTCGAATCCAAGGACTCATAAAATTTGTCCAATGTCTCTTCGATAATATATCTGTTGGTAGACGAAACGCCAAAAGTTAAACCTCCATCTGAATACACGTATAACAGATCTGCTACTTTGATTTGTATGAATCCACTACCCTCTTTGACTAGCACTCCACTTCTTTGAGTTTTGGACAACATACTTTGCATTAATTGTTTTAGTATTTCTGGCTCAACCTGTTTGGTTTCCTTGGAATCTAAAAATTTGTCAAGGGCAAATTGAATGTCAACCCGTTGAATTGGTTTCAATACATAATCTACACTATTCACTTTAAATGCTTGTATGGCATATTGATCAAATGCGGTGGTAAAGATAATCGGTGCTCGTACTTTTACTTGTTGGAATATCTCAAAACTTAACCCATCGGCCAATTGTATATCCATAAATACTAAATCGGGTGTTTCATTCTTCTTAAACCAGGAAACAGAATCTTCAATAGAATCTATAATATCCAGCAAATGATAATGAAAATCACATGCTTTCAACATCATTTGCAGCTGATTGGCTGCTCTAATTTCGTCTTCAATAATTAGAATTCGCATGAATTGCCTTTTTTTCTGAGTAAGCTAATAGAGGCAGAGAGACTACAAAATGCTGATTTCTGGTATCTATTTCAACCGACTTTTCAGAAATTAATTGATATCTTTTTTCAATATTCTTTATCCCTAATTTTGTAGAAGGAACTTGGGATGTTTTGGGTTGGATATTATTTTTTACACAAAGAAATTCATCTTGTACATATACTTCTATGATGAGCGGCTTGGATTTTGAAATAATGTTATGTTTAATCGCATTTTCCAATAACAATTGTAAACTCATTGGCACGATCATCGCATTCAAAGATAAATCTGGAATATCCCATTTCACCTGAATATTTTCTCCAAACCGCTCTTTTTGAATATGCATATATGCCCGACAAAACTTCAATTCATTTTTTAAAACGGTCAAGTTTTCATTTCCATTTTCCAGGATAAATCGATATACGTCTGATATTTTATCAACAAACTCTTTTGCTTCTTCTTTTGAGTTCTGATCAATGATATCCCTCAAGGTATTTAGTGTATTAAATAAAAAATGAGGTTGTGCTTGATTTCTTAAAGCATCCAATTGCACCTGCACAATCATTTGCTTGGCTTGCTCTTCTTCTCTTACCGCTTTTTTCAAACGAATATAATGATAGATTGCTTCATAAATTGCTTGAATCATGGTGCTGATTAATACAATTGGTAATAATACTTTTGCCCTACTCATAGGGTTGTATTTAAACCCATATATCGAGGATAAAACCATATTTCCAATCATATCGATGACCACTACTGAAATAACCAGAATTAGAAAAACCAATGCGATCCTCTTTATACTGTCTTCAAATGCTGGTAATTTGATTCTTAGAAAAATCAATACCATTCGCATAAAAAGCCAATTGCAAATCGTAAAAAACAATGAAATACTCCAGGCAATGATGGCTTCATGAAAAGGATATTTTGTAAACGAGTTACTGAACAAATAATCCGTCACAAAACTCAGTATCAAAATTCCAATAACACAAAACCAAAAGTCATTAAAACCTAAATACTTTATCCTTCTTTTAGTGTTGAAGAGCATTTATCTCTATTTACATATTTAATAACGCGATCCCTTGACTGGCCTGATAAAATGTATAAGCAAGTGATGCTGCATACACCAATCCAAAACCTGTCACCACAATAATCCGATTTTTATCCGAGGTCTTCCAAATATTAGCGAGTAATAGTGCAAAGACTGGAATTATTTGAATGCCATGAATACCAAAAAAGTGTGCAATCCGTAAATCACCTGCTATCGTGCTCCAATTTACTAGAGGTAATCCTGCGCCCCCATCTACCGCACCTACCGTGTGACTCATTTGACCAATCATTTGTCCTCCTACCCAACTTCCAACTAAAACTAAAACCCAACCAATAAATATAGACCATTGAATAGATTTTGAAGTTTTCATTTTTAATCGAGCGGTATCAATGATAAACAGCACCATAATCACAACATTTATTCCTATCAAAATACCCATTGCTGCAAATAGTAAGGCGTCTATCTGACTGGTAAAGTTGTAGTGGGATTGGACCCCTCTTGCTCCCTGAACTACAATTATTGCTAATTCAAAAAATAATGTCCAAGCTACAACTCCATTAATGAACCATTTTTTTCGTTTTGAGTAAGGATACAGTGTAGTCAAAAACCCTACTGTCAATACATAAATTACTGTAGTAATACAAAACTTCAACGGTTTTAACCAAGTACTAACACCCATCAACATTCTGTCATCCGATACATATCCAATAGCACAAATGACCCCTAAAAACACTTCAATCATAGCAATCCAAAATAAAATGGGACTTTCATTTTTGATTGTATTCAATACCTCACCTATCTTCCCCCCATACTCCGAAAACAATTTAGTTTTTATCCAACTTATCATCCCATTGAAATAATGCTTATTCTCACTTTTTCCTTCATTAATAAAAGAAACAGCATTCATTTTTATATCATTAGAATAATTCATGATTTAGTGTTTTTAAGCGTTTTTATAATAATATACAATAGAAAGCCTATAGGGCCGAACATAAATGTCCCAAGCAGAATGGGAATCATCAACCACCGATTAATCTGAGTTGTTTTATTTTGATCCAATAGCCACATCCCTACCAGTAGGTCAAATGCCAAATAGTGTACCCACCCAGCTAAAACTGCATTTTCTTCTGTGAATAGCGCCATAACTGATTTCAAACTTCCAAAGTCCATAGTTCCTCCAATTAGCATGGCTTGAAGGATATAAATAGCATAAACTATGGATAATAGAACAGGAATGATCTTATAATCGATAAGAAACCGAGTCACCTTCCAATTGGGAAGAATCATCATCAACACCCACATGGGCATGACGATCAAATTAGCGAATGAAAAAACTATATCTGGTGTCATAAGTACTACTTCTTAAGTTATTTGATGACCAAATATGGAAAGATGCACTTATAAAATAAAAGCGTTACGGTTAAACCGTCGTTTTTCTAGGTTGAACGGTTATGATATAGGTTAAAACGTTATGTTAATTAGTATTAACCAAGAAAACCAAACTGAAGCAAGACGAATGAAACTATCAGAAGTGGTTAAACCCGTCTGGTTAAAATTGGAGTTTTTAAGACTTACTTTCCAAAAAAACAAGTTCTTTATCTATTCGTTCGAGAAGTTTTTTGGATTGAGCAACATACTTTTTAAAAGAACCTTTTGATTTTGATCGTTTCATCTTGGTCATACTCATTTCTTCAATTGCTATGCCCAAGTCCTCTTTCATTTTTAAAAGAGTGGTTTTAGATTTTTCTACAGACCATTCTTCACTGTCAAAATTTGAATTCTTTGCATTAATGTATTCACCAAATTGTGTAGAAGTATTTCTACATGTCTCTAAATGAAGTTGTAAGGATTCAGCCTTATTCCTGGAAACGGAAGCCTCAACTATTTTTTGAAGATTAACGCGATGGGTTTTTATTTTTTTATTATTTCCTCCAAATGGTTCTGATCTTTCAAGTTCACTTTTTGCTCTTTCATACTTATCTTGAGCAAGATAGGTTTGAATTTTGTCTTCATAATTATATTCCTCTTGTTCAAAAGTAGATGCTCTGCTTTTCTTAAAGTCTTCAAATAAAAGCGGTCGGTCCAGCATTTGCCATATTGGATCATAGGGATAGTGTGTAGCAATCAATTTTGAAGGATCGACATCGTACCATTGAGGTTTGTACTTTTTGATAAATTTTTTGTTATCCTTTACATAACCCGCTCCCCATGTAGGATCATATAACCTCCATTTGCCATCAACATATACAGTTATCCAAGAATGACTCGATCCTCTACGAATAGTTCCCTGTTTATTTTTTGTAACCCCAGATATGACATATGATCTATAGCCCAATTCTTTTACTATAGCATCAAAAAGAAGGGTATAGTCTTCACACACTCCTTTTTTCTTTCGAATTACAGTTTCCAATTGGCCCGTTTTGTACTCTTCACGGGTCTTGTACTTTCGTTTAGTTTTTTTTGCCCTTTCCTTTTCTGAAAGGTTTAGCTTAGCAACATCGTATCTAATATTATCCGTCACCCAATCAAAAACCGCCTGTAGGGTATCTTCCTGATAATCTATTTTTTGGATAACTTTTGAAAGGGAAGAATTTTGTGCAACACTAATTTGAGCTGCAAATAGGAATAAAAAAGTAATGTACTTCATTGTAATTTAGTTTAGGATAAGTTTTGGCGCTACTTAAAGCGGTAATCGTTTCGTTATCCAAATATACAACTAGGCTACAAATTTCAAACACAATCCGTTTTCAAATGTGAACATTTATAGTTCTTTTCAAGATAAACCTTCACAATTCATCAAGATTCATTCAATTATGAATACAACTCTTCGATTCGCTGGATGATATTCTCCTGGCTTAGGTTTAACAAGAGGCTGAGTACCTCCAAATCCTTCTGAGCGAATTCTTTTACTTTCTATTCCCTTTTTTATCAAATATTCTGATACTGTTTTGGCTCTATCTTTTGAAAGTTGTAGGTTCATTTCTGGATCACCCACTACATCAGTATGACCTTCAATCTTCATGTTAAGGGAAGTATGTTTTAGCATAAATTCCGCAAATTCATCCAATTCAGCATAGGAGTCAGCCAAAATTGTGGTCTTCCCTTTTTTAAACTGTACATTCTTTGGGATATACTGTTCTATAACTTCTGGCTTTACTTCTACTGGATCTGGTCTTTTCACTTCCTTAGGCTTGGGGGAAGCAACACGCTTTTGTTTTGTTCGAGTTGCCTTTTTCTTTGGTGGGCTTTTAATTCTAGGCTTCTGCGATGTCGCTGTATTTTCTTTCTTTGTTGACTTGGGTTGAGGAGCATTGACTTCTGCCTTCTTCGGAATTTCGGGTCGAAAAAAATATTCTGCATCAATGACCTCATATACGATTCCATCTCCAAACATTCGTTCGTACCAACTCAGCTCTTTTTTATTCTTTTTCCAAAGTAATTGTATTTCTCCCTCATACAATGCATTAAAGTATTCTACTACGAGATCATATTCTTTGTCTGCTATGAGGTCCAATGAACCTTCAAACTTTCCTTCATCATTCAGTTGCCATTGATTTATTATGAGTTGTCCATCTATAAATACTCTGATTCCATCATCCACTCTTGCAGAAAAAGAATAATTGCCCGATAAAGCCGGTTTGAGTTTACCCGTCCATCGAATAGAACATTCATGAGGATTAATTCCTGGAACTGGTGGCTCAGAATACCATGCTAGTTGAATCTTGTCTACATACTTTTCTGACACAAATCGTTCAAAATTTGTCCCATCATAAAACTCAGCCTTTAATCCCTTTTGTGCATAAACTTGACTCCCACATATAAAAAGAAAGAGGTGGAATAACACTTTCAAATGCATGTTTGCTTTTTTCTTGGAAGACTGATTATGTATTAAATTCATAAGTAGTAAAAGTTTGAAACTTGTCCAAAAGTAGGTCTTTATCGTCAAAAAAGAATGGTTATTCTACCATCCTATACTTAGAATCGATCAACGAAAGAATGTTTAATAAAACGGCAAAAGCTACTAGATACGTTGATTCTCGGCACTAAAATCAATTTATTTTATAAATATAATTACCTGCGCAAAATAATTGCGTAGGACGAATCTATGTTTGTGTTGTAATCAAAAAATAACACGATGAAAAACAATTTTTTAAACGCATTATACAGAAGAAATACAGTGACAGAAAACGGAGCACTTTCAAATTCTAGTACCGGAAGTACTGCTTTGGATTACTTTGCTAAATGTGGAACATTCAGAGATAGAGATTTGGAATCCGTCTTTGCAGATATTTCTTCTTTGTGGAATGAAGATCCAAGACAAGCATTAAAAGTGATCTTTTATAATAGAATGATAACTAGAAAGACAAAAGGATTCGTTGAAACCGAAATCAATCAATCTGGCCAAGGCAATAAAGATGAATTTAGAAAAGCAATTACATGGGTTGCTCGATATCAGCCAGATGTATTAAATAAGAATTTGTGGATAATTCCGATGGTCGGCTGCTGGAAAGACTTGTGGCACGATGCACTCATTGATGAATTAGACACGGATTCGGTTTATGAATTGATAGCGAAAGGTATTTCTTGTCCATACAACAGAGAACTGATTGCAAAATATTTGCCACGAATTCGATCCAAATCCAATACGTACAACGATCGACATAAAAGGTTGAATGCTTTTGCTTTCGGGTTTATCAAATATATGAAGTGGAATCCTGTGAAATATAGAAAATTCAAGTCGCAGGGTAAAGCACATGATTTTCAAAAGAAGATGTCAAATAGACTATTTGATAAGATAGACTTTAATTCAATTCCTGGTAAGGCTTTGTTTCAAATTGTAAATAATAAAGGTAGGGATAATATGACCACCTTGGAGCGTCATGGAATTGATCAAACATATTTGAAATGGATTGAATCACAGCCCGTTGCTAAATTTACAGGATATGTATATGAATTGATGGCCGCAGTAAATAATCAGATGTCTTTGGTTCAGAAAAACACAATTGATAAGCAATTTGATGGATTGATACTGAATGCAAAAGCGGATGGCAACATAACAGAGAATGTTTGGTGTGCCTTGGATACCTCGGGTTCTATGAGTTCACCTGTAGCAAATACAACTGCATATGACTCTGTATCAGTCTTGGAATTTATTTCTCAACACTCAATGAAGGTGCATTTAAGGATAATGTAATCATGTTTGATAATAAATCAACGGTAAAAACACTATCTGGCACCTTTAGCGATAAAGTGATGCAGTTGAAATCCGGTTCAGTGGCCTGGGGCAGCACAAATTTTCAATCTGTAATTGACGAAATCATTCGAATTCGATTAGATTTTCCATCGATACCCATTGAGGATTTTCCATCAACTTTATTGGTAGTTTCAGACATGCAGTTCAATCCAGTGAATGGAAACTCACAGACCAACTATGACCGTGCGATGAGACGCTTAGCAGCTGTTGGTTTACCAAAAGTGCGCATCGTCTGGTGGTGGGTTACAGGTCGAGCATCTGATTTTCCAAGCACATTAGACGATGAAAATGTGATAATGATTGGCGGTTTTGACGGTGCGATTCTCTCAATGTTACTAAAAGAAGATCCAAAAGAGGATTATTTAAAATCATTGGGTAGTAATACACGAAAAGGTCCAATCCAAGCGATGCAAAAAGCATTGAATCAAGATGTGCTTGAACTTATACAAGTATAATAAACAAAAGATTTCCTCAGCAATTAATTTAACTTCCAATTAAAAAAGTGAAATCTGTTAATCAATAAATGCATAGTAAATGTACTATGTAGTAGTAAAAATAGGGATACAAGAAAACTACAGCAATGTAAAATTGGTAATTGAGAGTTCGAATCTCTCTGCTGAGATATCCTAATGATATTTCAGTATGTCCATGTTTTCTGTTCCCTTTTTTCAAAATAAAAAGATTACCTCAGCACTATTTACGATTTCAGACTAGAAAGATGGAGAAATCTAATCGCTAGAGTAACTGTGTAATCTGGATTTATGAATCATAAGAATGCTTCAGCAACACTAATTTATCTTTTAAATAAATAACGCATTCTGGTAAGATTCAAATCAACTTAAACTATATAAAAATATAAGATCACCTCAGCAATATTACATTTCCAAACTAGAAAGGTGGAGAAATCTAACCGCTAGTAGTATTCGTGTGATCTGATTCATAAATTATAAGAATGCTTCAGCAACACTAATTTATCTTTTAAATAAATAACGCATTCTGGTAAGATTTATAAAACTACATCATGAATCGCCTTTAAGTCAAAAAAATGACTCTACTAATAAAACATATCGATTATTTAATTTCCACGGTTCCTTCATCAATAATCAATATATTGGTTGAAGTCCAGGACTTGGGAGTTAAGCCCTCATAGTTGTCTTTAAACTTCATATCAATCAACCGTAATGTCCCTAAATTATAAAAAGCTCCTCCATTATTTATTGAAAAACAATTTTGAATTGTAAAGTTTTCAAATACAACTTCACTGTTTTGACTGATTCCAAATGCTCTATTTAAGTCTAAACCTGATATATGAAGGTTGGATGTTGAATTTCCAATTATGGTTAAATCATTTTGGATTGAAATTGGTGAATTCAATTCAATCAAGTCGATATCCGAAGAAAACAATATGGTATCTCCATCACAACTGTTGTTAATAAAGAAACGCAATGTTCCTGTTCCGTTATTTTGATTCGATGTCACTGTATATGTTGTAAATATGGGGGTAAAAACACAGCCAATACCAGGTACACAATTGTCTTCTGTACAGGGATCTCCATCATCACAAACTACAGGAGTACCCGTACATACACCATTTTCACAAATAT
>JARGNR010000051.1:4586-25734 GCA_029212405.1 Saprospiraceae bacterium | reverse complement strand
GTACTGTATTGTCTGTATGTTCGCATATTCCATTGACACAACTATCTGTGGTGCATGGATTACCATCATCACAATTCTTAGGCGTGCCCACACAGATTCCGTTAAAGTATACATCATTTTCTGTACACGCATTCCCGTCATCACAAGGACATCCATCTATTGGCTCATAAACACACCCAATTCCTGACACACAATTGTCTTCTGTACAGGGGTCTCCATCATCACAAACTACAGGAGTACCCGTACATACACCATTTTCACAAATATCATTGATTGTACACGGGTCGCCGTCATCACAACTACTCGTATTGTTGAAATAGACACATCCTGTTAATGGATCGCAACTATCATCTGTGCATGGATTGCCATCATCACATAACAACGGTGTGCCAGTGCATACGCCTCCAACACACATATCATTTATCGTACACGCATTGCCATCATTGCACGGTACTGTATTGTCTGTATGTTCGCATATTCCATTGACACAACTATCTGTGGTGCACGGATTGTCGTCATCACAGTCAAGTGGTGTTCCAACACATATACCTCCTATACACACATCATTTACGGTACATGGATTACCATCATCACAAGGAAGACCTTCCTCACACGAACTTAATGGTTGAGCTGTAGTTGAAGTTATGATTGCATAGGCTCCTATAAGGATAAAGATGAAGAATGTAAATTTTTTACGCATTAGGCGTCAATCTTAATTTCATAAATTGAGTCATACTAAGAACCAATTATATTTTGCTATTTCCTAATTAATACACTTATTCATCTTCTTCTATTAATGAATCTACTGACATGTTCTCATTTACAAAATTACACCATTTACAATTTTCTTCTTCGCAGCCTGTTGTAAATTCGTGCTTTTTAATTTTGGCGTATGTATCTGTTAATTGCTCCCCTACTATATCCATTTCAAAAGGTTCTACTTCATATTTTCTTCTATAAAACTTACCTTCTTTAGTCATTTCTACAAAATCCATAATTCCAGCTTTCATCGGTTGTTTCAATCGGTCATCTCCTGAAAGCAAAAGCTTGTAAAAAACAATTTGCCTCCAATAGTCTCCTCCCGGATCATCATCTCCAACTGGTCCTTTCAGCTTCGAAGAGATATACCTTCCTGTTTTGTAATCAATGACTTCAAGGTGGTTGTCAAAAATAGATACTTGATCAAGTTTACCAGAAATGGGGACATTATTGTATTCCGTTTTGATATCAAACTCTAATTCAAACTTCCTTGGAACATGCCAATAACTATGATATTCTCTGTAATATTCCGCTAGTAACTTTTTACCTCTAATTTCACTTAATTCCCTTTCTTTACTCGTGAAGTGAGAGTGATACTTTTTCATTCCCGCCATGAAATGTTGTTGTACATTTTCTACAGGCGGCACTTTCCGCTCAGGGTCCGCCTCCATATCTCTAAAGTACAGCTCCAATGCATAGTGGATTGCATTTCCAAATCCATTGGCCATGCTCCTTGCCATTGGTACACGAAGTATGTTTTCAAAATAGAATGTAATTGGGCACCTTAAATATTTGTTGAGGCTGGTCGCACTTACCTTAAATGATTGCAAGACATTATCAATCAGATCATGCTCAATCAATACAGGTTGACCCTGACTGTATCGCATCAATGTTGCTTTGTATTCCGTTACAGCATCTTCATTAACTTCTACACGTTTAACATCCTCTTCTTTTTCTGTAATTTCTGAGATGAAACGAGCGGGTTCAAGTGCCTTTTCATTATCATTAAAATCTGAAAAGCTCAATGTTAAATGACTTTTAGCTCTTGTGATTGCAACATAAAATAGTCGTCTATCGTCTTCAACATCACTTTGTTCGGAGGCCGGTACCAAGGCTGCTGGATACTTGTAACCACTTCTCCCATAATTTTTTTGAACCCAATTTTGATTGTCTGACCGAATAATATACACATGATCAAACTCTAACCCTTTGGAGCCATGAGCCGTCAAAAAGTGAATGCCATTTTCTGCATATACAATTTTATTCAAGGGCATTTCGATACTATTCTCCTCCATTTTGGCAACCATGTCCAAAATTTGAATCATAGAAATATTTTCTTCTCTGGCAGATTCTTCCTTAATAAAATTAAAAAACGTATTTACTAGTTGCAGCCTCCATACTTTATCTTCACTGGAAAGTATGTCATCCAAGACACCTCCTTTTGTCAATATCCGTTCGAATAAAATCTGCGCTGTTACATTTGGGATATCATGTATCCAGGATTCCAATGCATCACTACATCGAATTATTTTATCCACATCTGAGATTCCAGCATCTTTTAGGCTTTTTACATCGGAAAGTACAGTTCTCCATCGTCTAGGTTCTTCTTCCTCCATTGACCGATTAGAGCAGTACAGACTTATCAGTGCGGCATCTTGAGCAGAAATACCAAAAAAATCAAAATGTAATATTTCAAATAGGTATTTATCGGCAGAAAATGGTTTCTGATACTCCTCTGATATATATTTTAATATAAGTATGAGTCGCTTAATTTCTTGTTCCTTTAATACATTTACTTTCCGTTTTATATTAAGAGGAATGTCCATCAGACTCAAATACTTCACCATATTCTCTACATTTCTATGTTTTCTGTAGATCACAGCAATTTCATTGAGAGGTACACCTTCTTTTTGTTTCTTTAAAATATCATTTATGATTCCAATTTCCTCTTGCGCAACATTCTTAAATTGATGAATTCGAATCGCTTCATTCGCTCTTTTTTCAAATTTTAGACTTTCCACCAATTTTTTAGTGAGGTGCGTTCGAAAGTTTACTAGTCGTTCTCCATTGTTTTCAATCAACTTTTTTGCACTATCTAAAATCCGCTGATCCGACCGATAATTATTATCTAAGACAATTTCAATAGGATTATATTTATCTGCAAATTCTATGATGTTATTCATATTCGCCCCTTGAAAACGATAGATGGATTGATCATCATCTCCGACAATAAATACGTTAGGTTTATCATCTACTGGATTGTCTGCCAATAAAAAAAGCAGTTCGTTTTGTGCTCCATTCGTATCCTGATATTCATCTACCATTAAAAACTGAAAACGCTCTTGATACTTTGCCAGTAATTCATCGTGTTCTTTGAAAGCATTGATCACCCAGAGAATCATATCATTGTAGTCGTACCTTTCAAGTCTTCTTAAAATGCTATCATATACTTCCATTTCATGTGCTGCTGCGATCAATCCATCAAATGAATTGATCTCTATCTGCACCTTGTCTTGATTTACCTCTCCTTTGGTATATACCTTGCCCGTAAGTTTACCAGTTTGTTTGGCCTTACACACATATTTTGGATGCTTGAAACTGCCGTTTTCATCCAATTCGTTGTAATATTCTTGAAGTGCCAGTACATTTTGTTCGATAACTTGAGGCGACCATCCCTCTTGCTTCATCGTATTAAAAAGATATTTTAAACGAGTACTTTCATAATAGATATTCCCTTTTAATCTCTTAAGAGGGTGGTCTTCTGCAAACCCATCAATAATCTCCCTATACACATCCACCAGTTCTAAATCTGAAACCAACTGCAAATTTCGGAAGCCACCAAAAAACTGAATGTTTTCTTGAATGACAAAATTGCAAAAAGAGTGAAATGTAAATATGCTTGCGTTGTACGCTTCTGGTCCAATAAACCGTTTTAACCGATCACGCATAGCCATACTTCCTGCTTCTGTATACGTCAGACAAAGTATATTTCTAGTATTGATATCCGTTTGTTGCAAAATATTTCCAATCCGAACAGCTAGTAATTGTGTTTTCCCTGTACCCGGTCCAGCAACAGCCATAACTGGGCCATAGATAGCATCAACTGCTTTTTTCTGCTTCTCATTCAACGTTGCTTTAGCTGCTAGAAACGCTCTATTATATTGTTCTAACGTTTGTTTTTTAGAAGTATCCATTCGTTAATTTCCAGTTAATTTATCTCAATACATTAAACCAAGGATGTCATGCATCGTCAAAGAAGCAAAATTACATTAATTCGACACTAAATAAGAGCGACATGAAGAAGATAACAATAATACTCTCGGTTTTTATTTTTAGCCTTAGTATTTCATCCTATGGACAAGAAACCATTCCATTGAATCAAGGTCAAGAACAACTCGACCGACGTGATGGCACAAAGGAGGTCCAACGAACAAATAAAGCAACAAGAAAAAGGGCACATAAAAGAGCAAAACAAAGACATAGAGCTAATAAAAGACAAGTCAGAGCGATGCGAAGAGTGGCTAAAGCAGATGGAAATATTAGCCCAAAAGAACGCGCTGTTATCAGATCTGAAAAACGAAAAATGAAAAGAAAGGGCAAGAGAAGGGCTATAAAAAGAAGACAAAATAAAGTCCAAGGACCACCAAGAATAAATAGAGGGTAAATCCTTCTAAAAGTTGATAGTCAGCAAGCTTAGAGCTGTTTGAATCCAGGATTCAGGCGGCTCTTTTTTATTCATTATATGGGTTCCTAATCCAAATTTTTGGATAGTGAACTGCATAGAATTGCAGAACACTATCCATCTTTCTGTTTCAATTAAAACATATACCCGACGGCAAATCCTATCTGTCCTTCACAGCCAGTGCAAAATAGATTTGTGTATTTTAATTCACCGTATATTCTAGATATTTCTGTTCCCGCTCCGATGGTAATTCCAAAATTTGAATCCGATATACCATTCCTGGAAGACCGATATAATGCAGGGCCACCAAATAAATAGACAGGTACGTCATCCCCCACAGTGACTGCCGTATAAGCTGCATCTACCTCAAAACTTATCGATGTTACATCATCAATAATGTAATAAGAGAACTTTGGAATGAGATCAAAGTTTTCTAAAGCAATAATCGACCTTGCCTGAACTCCAACTTCATTCAAATAGGTTATCCCTGCCCCAAAACGAACTTGACTATTCCCAACAAATGCAAAACAAAAAACAAGAATAATAGGTAAGAATATGTTTTTCATAATATCTTTCGTGTTTATAATTTTGATAAAGATATAATACATCTTCATCTTAGCTTACTATTTTAAGTAGAAATTATTATGAGATATAAATGGCTACTCTTCGATGCAGACAACACATTTCTAGACTTTGCCTCTGCGAGTAAAAATTCATTGTTCCAAACCTTAGATGAATACAATTTAGATTGTGACGAAGAAATATATAAAATATATAAAACCGAAAATGCCAAAGTATGGGAGTCCTTCGAAAATAAGGAGATCACTGCTCTAGAATTGCGTTCCTTGAGATTTGCCAAGTTTTTTTCTGCCGTTGATATCGGAGGAATTGATCCTTTTCAATTCAATGCCCACTATCTACAAAACCTCGTCCACCTAAGTGAGGCGTATGATGGGGCAATCGATTTATTGGAAGCTTTAATGCCGCAGTATACGCTAAGTGTCATCACCAACGGACTTAAAGAGGTTCAAAGACCCAGAATCAATAAACTATCCATGAATCACATTTTTGAAAGTATAATTGTATCTGATGAAATTGGTGTTGCCAAACCAGACATTCGATTTTTTGAACATAGCTATAATTCTATAACAAACCCTCCACCAAAATCAGAAGTCTTAGTCATTGGAGATAACTTGAAATCCGATATTCTTGGTGGTGTAAATTTTGGTGTCGATACCTGTTGGATAAGCCATGAAAACGAAAATGAATCTTCTATACAACCCACCTACACCATTAACTCTGTATTGGATATTCATTCTGTGTTATAATGTCTTTGCTCCAAGCAAAATACTTGATGTTATTGACGAATAGTATATCCCCTCTGACGATTAATAATTTGGTATAATCAATTTCAAACAAAATGGGTAATTTGAAGAATTATTATCAGTCAAGTACTTAATTATTAAACAGTTTATAAAAAAATACAAACCTCTTTTAATTCTTCTTTTTGCATTCCTTGCAATATGGTTTTACTTCTGTCTACCCTCACCTCTTTTTAAGGATCCTTATAGTACCGTTATTAATGACAAAGATGGGCAGTTAATGGGGGCAAAGATTGCCAAAGATGGGCAATGGCGTTTTCCGCTGATTGATAGTATTCCTCTTCATTTTGAAAATGCAATTCTCACCTTTGAGGATCAACGGTTTAAAAAACACTTGGGTGTCGACCCTATCGCTATTGGAAGAGCTATCCTTCAAAATTTTAAAGCTAGACATATAGAAAGTGGTGCATCTACGCTGACCATGCAGGTTATTCGACTTTCGAGGAAGGGAAAACCTAGAAGCATCTTTCAAAAAATAATTGAAATGATACTGGCCACTCGACTAGAACTTTCTTACTCAAAAACCGAAATTCTTCAATTATATGCGAGTCATGCTCCTTTTGGGGGAAATGTAGTGGGATTAGAAACTGCCAGCTGGCGTTATTTTAATAAAGCACCTGAACGACTATCTATCGCAGAATCAGCAATGCTTGCCGTATTACCTAATGCCCCATCTTTAATTCATCTTTCAAAAAACAGAATAAAATTAAAGGAGAAAAGAAATCGACTCCTCAATAAAATGAAAAACGAAGGCTTCATTTCTCATACAGATTATGAACTAGGAATACTTGAACCTATCCCTGCCTCTCCATTTCCCCTTCCTTCAGTAGCACGTCATCTTCTTGAATTTGTACATACAAAAACTCCAGGAAAAGTAATTTCATCCACTATTGATCCAACTATACAATCTATACTTACAGATGTAGGAAACTATCATTATGCACTAAATAGTCAAAGTGATATTCAAAACCTTTCTATACTAGTCTTAGATACAAAAACTGGAAATACGTTAGGGTATCTAGGAAATGCCTCACATACTCTACATGAATCTGCTGTTGATATGGTTCAAGCAAAAAGAAGTTCTGGTAGTGTGCTAAAACCTATGTTGTATGCTCATTTGGTGAATGAAGGAAAAATTCTACCTACAAGTTTAATAAAAGACACTCCTACCCATATTCAAGGATTTAATCCAAAAAACTACAACAGAAAATATTCTGGAGCTACCCCAGCAAATAAGGCATTGTCCATGTCATTAAATGTTCCCGCAGTATTATCCTTACAACAATATGGTGTAGAACCCTTTATTCGTCGTTTGAAGGCATTGGGCTTGTCAACTATAGATAAATCCGCTGATCACTATGGTTTATCTCTCATATTGGGGGGTGCAGAAGTCAACCTTTGGGAGTTATGTGGTGCCTATGCTTCGATGGGTCGTATTCTTATGCGGTATAATGAAGAAAATGGTAGGTACTATTCTGGAGATGTCTTTCCGCCTTCCTATTTGGGAAACGATTATCAGAAATCGGATTCGTATAAAGCCCATTCTCTGACAGCAGGGTCTGTTTATCTCACATTTAAAGCTATGCGTAATGTCATTCGTCCCAGTGAAGAAGGGGAATGGGAACAATTTGAATCTTCCCGTCCCATTGCTTGGAAAACAGGAACCAGCTATGGCCATCGAGATGCTTGGGCAATTGGTGTGTCTCCTAATTATACGATTGGAGTTTGGGTGGGCAATGCTGATGGAGAAGGAAAAAGTGGTTTGGTAGGAGTCAAAAAAGCAGGTCCAGTTTTATTTGATGTGCTCAACAGACTACCGTATGTTGGTTTTTTTGAAGAACCACTAGATGATCTTGTGCCCATTCCAAGCTGTGGTAAAAGTGGCTTTTTAGCAACACCATACTGCACTCCTATTGATACTATATATACAGTACAAGAAAGTCAAAATGTAGTTGCGTGCCCCTATCACAAACTGATACATCTTGATAGCAATGGCTACCGAGTATCTAGCACCTGTGAATCTCCATCTAAAATGAATCATTTGGGATGGTTTGAATTGCCCCCATCCATGGCTTACTATTACCGTAAAAATCATCCTGAATATCAAAAATCACCTTCTTTCAGATCAGATTGCCTACAAACCGCCACTAAAGAGTTGATGTCATTTATCTACCCAACAGAAAAAACTTCAATTTATATTCCCCTCAATGTGGAAGGTAAACGGGAACAAGCAATTTTTAAAGCGACCCACCAAGATCCAAAAAGTATACTTTACTGGCACTTAGATTCAGAATACTTGGGTTTTACAGAAGATATTCACACCATGGGTATTCAGTCTAATCCTGGGCAACATACGATAACTATAGTAGACCAATTAGGTAACACTATTTCTCAGCGTTTTGAAATCATACAATAGATTAGCAATTAACTTTTGAGCTGACAGGCCATAACCTTAAAACTAAAATCTTCTTTCCCAATAGAAAAATCATGGTCTCCAATTATATTAAACCCATTCTTTTTGTAAAATCGGATGGCTCTTTCATTACTTTCCAGGACCGATAGCCAAATCGATTGAAATGCCAAGGCCATTGATTTCTGAATGACTTGTTGTTGTAATTTTTGACCTATTTTCAACGATAAAAAGTCATTTAACACATAGATTTTTTGGAGTTGGCAAACCCGTTGTGTAGGTAAGAAAGAAGATAAAGAGTCCAACTTGAGTTTTGCATATCCTACAGGAAGCCCATCTGCTAACGCCAACCAAAAAATATTGGAAGACTTCAGAATGCTAGATTCTATTTTTTCAACTGTAAAAGTCTTTTTAAAATACTCTAACAAATCACTTCTATCTCGAAATAAATCTCCAAATGTATCACTGAAGGTCACTCTTCCTAATAATGCTATGGTCGCAGCATCTTCTTTTGTAGCAATTCTTGTAACGATCTTCATACAACAATAATAACTAAAAATCTATGGTTGATGTGATTATAGCTTCGTCACATAAACTTCATAAACTTTCGCACTAGCAATTGTTGGATTGATTTGGCTAGCCTGCGGTGTTGTTGCTTGAATGCCCCCATACATATAACCCACCATAGTTTCCCCAGCGGCTAGTTTACTAAAGTCTATAATTTCTGCTGTTCCGCCATATGTCTCTACACCTTTAGCTGGAACAAAGACTGCATTTGCTCCTAGATAATCTGGCATCTGAGAAGGAGGAGCTTGTGGGAACTCCATACTGCTGCCATCAGACCTCCGAGCTATTGAGTTAATTACTTTGACAAAAGGCAACCAATTATTCGTACTACTAGCTGTTTTTTCTCCTTCACTATTGAAATAATAGAAACTAATCCCTCCTAAGAATGTAGTAAACATATTTTTACCCACAGGGTCATACATAAGTACATGACCACATTCATATTGATTAAACTCTTGTTGAAAGCTACTATCTATTTCCACTTTTGTACCCGTCTTAGTTTCATTGATATATATAGGATTCATCCAGCCTCCATCGTCTTTGGTAAAAACACCTCCATATACAGAAATTCCTTTGGACCCATCTGGACGAATAGCAGAAACAACCCCTAAATCACGTCGATGATATTGTGATTCCACCCCTGTAGCTCCCGATGGATCTTTGTATGCTTCATAGTCTGTGATTTGAATAGAAGAACCATCATTTGAAATTTTAAATTTCCGCACCTCTTCTGTATAGATACCCGTAACTCCACCAATGTATATACTGTTATAATTTTGTCCAAAAACGGCATAAAAGCTATCTCCAATCTTTTTCATTCCTCCACCAGTTATTCTCATTCGCTCGTCATCAATGGTCAGTATATCTGCACTAATATCGGGTTCTCCTGTGGAATTCCAGATTTTTTCGATAATGGCCGGAACATTCAATGCCGCTAATTTGGGCCACGTCTGATAACACTCTGGAGCATCATTATCACAATTCGACCCATAGCCCCCAACACAATACAACCAATCCCCGTCCTGATAAAACAACATATTAGTAGATCTCAGATGCTGTTCTACTTTTGCAGGAAGAGGTACAGATTTAACTTCTTTTGTACTATGGTCCAAAACCCAAACTTTCGAGTTGGCTGTTTTTGTAGGAAATGTACTTTCAGGCGTAGATGTACGGTGAAAGCCATTGGTTCTTCCCCCAACCATCAACCATTTTCCATCCGCTTGACCAAATGTAAAACTTTGTAGTGTCGGATAATCAGAGGTAGCAACTGGATTTTTCACCTCAACTGTATAGGGTACCGATTCCAAAAGCGTTGGTTCCGTTTCCGATAACACTTTATTTAGTTTGTTTAAATTCTCTTTTTTATCTGTCTTACAAGAGGTACAGATGAAACCCATAAATAGAAATATATATATAGCGTTTTTCATTATTTTATCTTGAACTTATGTACAATTTAGTTTGAATTAGAAATGAATCCATTCCTATTCTGGACCATTCTGGATGATTTTATTACACCATGCTTCTATCAATTCTCTTCTGCTATCCGATAGATCTCTACTTCTTGGCATATAAGCATGACAGCCCCACATATCCTTACCTGTTCTGGCTTTTAGTCTTCTTGCCATATCCGGGGTATTCCAATAATTTTTATTATTCAATGGCACATATTCGCTCATTGCTGGATATAACAAATAGTAATTTCGTAAAACTGCTTGATACATAACTTCGAAAGTAAGACTATAGTTTCCTACTTTTTCGGTTGCACTAGGGTCCTCATAGTAAGAAGAATAATCCACATCGTTTGGAAGAATACGCATACAGATATAGTACTCATTCATAAGGTTGACATCATTGTATGTATTTGCCGTTTTTCCATTAATAGCAAAATAAGCCAACCGATTTCCATGGCTATCTACCCCAAATGAAAGGGGATCGCCTGGCACAGGATTCTCAATCGTCTCAACGGGTCCTTTTGCCCCAACATCTTGGTTTGGAGTAGTATCAAAAACTTGAAGTTCCAATTGTGGAAGTTGATTGGGGTCCGTAATTTTATTTCCTCTTTGCAAGATCTCAAACACACAATTTTCTGGTTGGATTCCTATTCCAGATCCATCAGAAGCACATGGTTCATTGGTGTCATTGATAAACAAGGTTTCCATCGATCCCGGCTTGTTGACTTGTTCTGCAAAAATACAATTTTGATCAGATGCAATGAAAAATTCATCTTCTATGAGCAAAGAGTCCCCATCTGAATTAATTAAATGGAAGTCACCATTTTTGATCAACGTTTTTAAGTCTTTATTGGTTGTATCCCATTCAAAATCTACCAAACATCCTCGTTCTACAAAATTTGGATCTAAGTAGTTTATTGGACCGAATGTATGTTGGTCCGTATCTGATTTAACGATTAAAGTAACCTCGCCAAAATCATACTTCGGATTTGTATCCATTCTGTAGGGATCATAACTGCTATTTTCCTTGGCATCAAATGCTTCTGGAAATGCATCGATACAATCCAATGAAACAAATCCCTTTTTATAGTCTACCTCAAACACAATAGGAGCCAATTGAAATTCTGGCCCATTGGACACCGCATTTGATGGTAATTTAAACGAGACGCCGTTGTCGCAGTTCATAATTCTACCAGCAGTGATGGTTTTCATTTCACCTTTATACCAAGGAGCAATTGTTCCAGTCATATCTGCCAATCCCGCATTTTTATTATCTGGCATTGACTTCGTATACAATTCTTCGATTGCCTTATACCAACCATCTCCAGGGTCGCCATTTGCCGCAGCGGGATATTGAAAGGTATTGATCGGTTGTAAGTTTCTTGCAATGTAATATCTACAAATCACCCCAATCAACTCCTTGTCCGGGTCTGCATTTGTTTTCATATAATCCAATATCGGTTGCCCTTCTAAAAATTGGATTGGAATTGCATGCTGAAAATAAGCCCCAGCCCCATTGGGACCATTTAAATAAACATTTCTTTGAAAATTAATTCTTCTTGTAACTGCTTTGTGGGCTTTTGCTGTTAATAAAGCTTGATTGTCTTTTTCTAATGTTATATAGTCGGCAAAAATCTGTGAACAAGGAACCGATTCTGGGTTTACATCATTCATGATGCCCGTAGTTCTGCCTAATTCTCCTATTCGATTATTGTAGGACAAAACAGCCCCATTCATTGAATCATCCCATTTTCCTTTTGCTTGCTCGGTACTCGTAACTCCAACTTTATACATTGTCATTCCCATATCTCCGTAATAATTCCACTCTTCTGGAATCCTACGTACGATGGTATCCCCGCTATCTGTAGATTCTAATCCCAGATTTGTTTGATTCAACATTGGTCGAGATTCATCTCTTCGGATAGTAAATAGAGATGGCTTTACAATAGATTCTAATGCACTGTTGTCACTTGGAATGACAAATTCTTGTGTTTTAACTGCCCATTTTATCCATTCTTCATCTGTCATTCCTCCAGGTTCTGGGGTGATATAATTGGGTTGGACATTTCTGGAGTCCATAGGCCGTAAAGGTTGACCTGCCCATGGGCTACCTTCTGGAAATTGTACGTTTGAATAATCATCATTGTTTCCTGTTCCAACGTCGATGACGACCAGGCCTTTAAAATTGATGCGTGGAAATGAGAGCTGACTCATAGCTTAGGTTTTTTGTTTGGTGGGTAATCTTTTTACTGCCTTGAATATAAGAAATTAATACCAATTTGAAATGAATTAAAGCAATCAACGCATTCTGAATAAACAGACAATAGTTGTCTACTCAGACACAGAAATACCGATGAGAACCGCACAAAGAAAAATAATCTCCACCCAAAGAGCATTCTTGATGTTTTTATTTTAGTAATCCCGACACATTATCTGAATACAAATCATACTTTTGCACAACAATATTCGTTTTAGAATCTTAAATCGATAACAAAGCATATGCGATATATTTTCTGTCTCCCGATTCTACTTCTTTTCTCAATTCAATCATCGAGTCAAATCGATCAACAAATAGGAGAATGGAGATCCTTTCTTCCATATAGTGAGGGCCGATGGGTTACTCAAAGTGAAGAGAAAATCTATTATTCCACAGAACAATCTCTGTTTAGTATCCAAAAAGATGATGTAACAGATGTCATGTTTCAATCCAAGGTAGAAGGATTAAGTGATGTTGGAATTAAACGAATAGCATATGATCAATTCAATGAACAGCTTATTGTTGTTTATGATAATAGCAACATTGATATTCTTTCCGATGGAGAAATCATTAATCTTTCAGATATAAAAGATAACCAAGTATTAACCGGAGATCGATCCATCAATGATATCCATATTCCTAATGAAAATTCTGTGTTTTTTGCTTCTGCTTTTGGTATTGTAGAGTTGAACATTCAAGATTTTGAATTCACTTCAACAATATTTACGGATGTTGCGGTCAATGATCTTACATCAAACGGTAATCTGTTATATGCGGCCACAGATGAAGGAATCTATTATGTCAATATAGCTGAGAATCCAAACATTGCAGACTTTTCAAGTTGGTCATTTTTTAGTACAGAAGACGGTATTTTTGACTTGTATGAAGCCTACCACGTAGAGGTCTTCAATAATAAACTCTACGCAAATATTGAAAACGAATTATGGTTTCAACAGTCCAATGGAAAATTTAAACCCTTTGGATTGGAGGGTTTTGAAGACTTTGATATTCGCTTTTTAGCCCCTGGCAGAAGTCGGTTATTGGTCGGAGTGATGAGAACTGATTTTGGTAGAGTGTTACTTGTCGAAGAGGACAATAGTTTTACTGTTGGCATTACAGGATGTACTAATAGAATTACATATGCCGTAGAAGATGAGCTAGGAAGATTTTGGTATTCTGATGAATTTGGAGAGATTCGATGGTCGGAAAGTTCCAATGCAGACTGTAATAAGGATATACTTAATAGTCCTTTGAATGAAACGGCAAGTGATATTGATTTTCAAGATGGGTTGTTATATGTTGCATCAGGTGGTGTACAAGACAATTATTCACCTCAAGCAAATAGAGATGGATTTTATATTCTTGAAAATGGGCTTTGGACGACGTACAACAATAAAAACATTGAAGAATTGGTTGGGCAAGAGTTTTTAAATAATTTTCAAATAGAACCCCACCCTGATGATAGTAGAGTTTATGTTGGTTCCTACTATGAAGGCCTTTTAGAATACAATCCAGAAGACGGCTCTGCCACCATATTCAAACAAAATAATAGCCCTATAACAGCGACTATTGGAGACAGTCAAAGAGAACGAATCTCGGGATTGGCTTTTGATGACAACGGTACTTTATGGATCAATAATTATGGAGCGGTGACCCCTCTCATTGCATATACCAAAGAAGGAACATGGCATGCTTTTAACCCAAGTGGTGACAATGAAATCGCAAGAGTAGTGGTGGATAAAAATGGGTATACATGGTCTGTCTTGGGAACTGCAGCAGGTGGAGTAATTGTGCATTCTGATGGAGGTACCATTTCCGATCCAACGGATGACCAAAGTAGATTTATCAACTCTGCCAATAGTGAAATTACTACAGGTACCGTGAATACCGTCGCGGTAGATTTGGATGGTGAAGTATGGGTTGGAACCAATCAGGGGCCTGTTATTTTTGATAGCGGACCTTCTATTTTTTCCAATGAAAATCGAGGGAGCAGAAGACAAGTTACTCAAGACAGCATTGCCGCTATATTACTAGAAACAGAAGATATTAGAGCTATATCGTTTGATGGAGCAAATCGCAAATGGTTTGGTACCAGAAATGGAATTTTTGTTCAGTCCCCTGATGCGAAGACGTTAGTCATGCAATTTAATGTAGACAATTCTCCCCTATTTGACAATACCATAAATGCTTTTGAATTCGATGGAGAAAATGGCATCATGTATATTGCAACCAATAAAGGTCTTCAATCCTATAGAACAGAAACTCTAGGATCAAGAGATAGACATTCAAATACTGTATTTGCGTATCCCAATCCAGTCCGCCCTGATTATGAAGGACCGATAGCAATTAAGGGTCTGGCAAGAGATGCCAATGTCAAAATTACTGATTTGAATGGCAAGCTTGTATATGAAACCACTTCTCTGGGAGGGCAAGCCATTTGGGATGGTCGAGATTATACGGGTCGTAGAGCTTCTACTGGAGTATATTATGTTTTTAGTACAGGTACTGCTTCTTTAGATACGCCTGATAGTTTTGTTACAAAGATTATGATTGTGAATTAATTTGCATTCGTTTTTATCCATTGATTGACAATTAAAAAACTTCGTTAATTTTTTCTAATGAACTATTCTCTTGTAATTAAGTTTGTACTTTTGCAGCCTTTATCAAAATGACTTAATTCAGTATAGTTTAAGTGAATAAAATCCAGAATGATATTCAAGACTCGTCCGTTCTAAACTCAATTAAATTGAGTAGGATAATACCCCCTATTCTTATAGGTCTTGCGGTAGTCGTTTGGCTAATGTACAAGCAGCTGGATATGAAAGAATTATCCAAAATTAACTGGGACTTCCATATCTTCTTTTGGTTATTTATGGCTGTATTCATGTACATTGTTAGGCATCTATTTTACAGCTGGAGATTGCGCATTATGACCGATAATGAGTTTTCTTGGCCCAAGTCTATGGAATTGATCGTACTGTGGGAATTTGCTTCTTCTGTTAGCCCAACAAGCATTGGAGGTTCTGGTGTGGCTCTTTTTATGCTTGCACAAGAAAAACTATCTGCGGCTAAGACCGTTTCTGTTGTCCTATATTCAATGGTCATCGACACGATATTTTTTGTAGTCTCATTGCCCCTTTTATATCTCATTCTAGGTCCTATTATGATACGGCCAGGAATGGAGTCACTCAGTGATCTAGATGGATTTGGATACACCTTTCTTGGAGTTATTTTATTCATGACAGCATATGGCTCTGTTTTTTATTATGGCTTGTTTGTCAATCCTGTAGCAATCAAAAGATTATTACTGTTCATCAGTCGATTTCCTCTATTAAAACGATTTAAAAGAGACTTGCGTAAAACAGCAATGGATGTCGTAGATACGTCTAAAGAAATGCAGAAGAAAAATTATCTGTTTCATACCAAAGCGATGGTCGCTACCTTGGGAGCATGGTTGACTCGTTTTCTTGCTATAAATTGTATCATCATCGCTCTTATCTATTCTACTCCCATTGATTTTTATAATCAATTGGTCATCATGGCAAGAGCTGAGACAATGCACGTCACGACCTCTTTTAGTCCTACACCAGGAAGTGCTGGTATCGCTGAATACTTATTTGGGGGCTATTTCACAGATTATATTTCAGAAGGTATCGCCTCATTGATTGCACTAGTCTGGCGAATCATAACGTACTACCCATATCTTATTGGTGGTGCCATCATCATCCCTGTTTGGATTCAAGAGGTAATGAATAGAAGAAGTCGAGAGTCTCAATCCACTAATTCAGAG
The DNA here is from genome assembly GCA_029212405.1 of Saprospiraceae bacterium. Classification (GTDB taxonomy): domain Bacteria; phylum Bacteroidota; class Bacteroidia; order Chitinophagales; family Saprospiraceae; genus CAJXUU01. The sequence goes on along the minus strand of JARGNR010000051.1, from coordinate 9,436 downwards.
TAGGTATTGATATCAATACAACTGTTCCTATTATCTTATTTTCTGAATCCAAAAGGTCTTTGTATTGAATAGGAGATTGATTTACAGATTTTAATTTTGGTTGTAATCGATCTTTGGCTACTTCAATGGCTACTGACTTGTGTTTAGTCTTTTTCAACTTTGAAGCTGCTTCTCTCCCAATACCATTATCCTGAACCCTACACTCCAAAATCGAATGCTTCACACTAAATTTTACATCAATTTTTCCTCTCCGTTCTTTTAATGGCTTTACCCCATGAATTATGGCGTTTTCAATAAATGGTTGAATTATCATAGTTGGAATTCGTATACCATCTTCAATACCTAATTCCGCACTGATGTGCCAATCAAAGCTATCATTATTGGCCATCTGTTCTAACTTAAGGTAGCTCTTCAAATAACTTATTTCATCTTCTAACACAATCGTTTCAGATCTGCTTTGATTCAAAACATTTCTCATCATAGAAGAGAATTCTTGCAAATATCTTCGAGCTTTCTGGTTTTCTTGGTTTGCAATTAAACCTTGTATCGAATTTAATGCATTAAAAACAAAATGAGGATTCATCTGTAACTGTAATGCCTTTTGCTGCAACAATAGCATTTTATTTTCTTGAATTAGTCGATTTCTATCTCTGGCTGACTTCTCCTTAAGTAACGTATAACGGTTGTTAAAAAAGAGAGCAACAAATAAAATTACAAGAACACATGCAATGGCAATTAACCACAAGGACTGAAACATGTTACTTTCAACAAAAAAGTCGATCGGTTTGGTATACGTAAAATATTCACCATCTATGGATGCCCTCAGCTGAAAAGTATATTTTCCAGGTTTCACATTTCTATACTCTACACTTGTTCTTCTGGTAGAAGGAATCCACTCCACATCCTTGTTCGATTGGTTTGAACGAATGAAAGACGTTTGAAATTGGAGATTTTGGGGATAGGTCATTTGCACACCTGAATAATCAATTTCAATCTCATTATCGTCCTGCTGGAGTCTTATTGAAGTGTCTTCACTCTGAATTTCTAATCCATTAACTTTTACTGACTCTATTTCCACCTTTGGGGGGTCGTTCCTTTTAGTGTCAGACTTATCTATAAATTGATATAAGTAAGAATCTGTAGCAACCCATATATTACCCCAACCATCAATGGCGATGTCTTGTATTAGTGCCGTGTTTACTCCATCTACAAATTCTGTTAGTTTATTTCGAACATTTAAAATACGTAATGAGTCATTCGCACAAACTAATATCTTGGACCCTTCTAATTTGAAAACCTTGGTAGGTTCATTGGTTTTTAGATTTAAAAGAGTATCGACAGTACTATCAGATTTCAGTTTCATAACTGCATTTCGATCCGATAATATCATTTCGTTGGAAGACCAAGGCATAAGATTGAAGTCTTCTTCAGTATGTATAAAAAACTCTTTCCATGAGTTTTTTGATTGGTAAATCTTATTATCTACGCGAAAGATATCTGAATCCAAGAGTGAAAAATAATCCCCTCTGGTAATTTCATTGATATTATAGAAAATCCCTTTGGTCGGGGTATATTCAGAATTGATTTTATCGTATACACCAGAAGTTGTCACTAAAAACGAATTGTCCATAGACTTCGCCAAAATGTCTAAATTATTTCTACTTATTTGCCTTGTTCGGTCTCCATTAAATTTAATAAGTCCATTAGAGGTCAAGGCATATTGAAAAGATTCGCTCTTATCTATGGAACGAATTTTAGTTTGTAGAGAATGAAGAATAGTAAACTGTATTCCATTGTAAATGCCTATCTCGCCAGATGCTGTTGCATAATATATAGAACCATCTTTCGCCTGATCAAGAAACGTGATCTGTTTTGCGATGTCAAATGTTTTTTTGTGAAACTGACCAAAACAAAAAGTGGAATACAGGAGGGCGATTGCCACAACCCAATATTGCTTATTTGGTCGACTCAAAGTCATGCAGTTAAAATTACTACTTTTTCTATCTGTAAACGATTATCGTTTAGTATCTATTTTTTCTTTACTCAACTATTTGAAGTTTGGCGTACTTCAGCATTATTCTTTTTTCTTGGTTTTCTGATAAACCATCAAAATAAATACTGGCCACCATTCTTTCGTCTATTGAATTCACCTTTCCTTGTCCAAACTTCAAGTGTATAACCGTCATACCTGGTTTAATAGAATGTGCGGGGCTTGCCGAAAAACTACTTGGATCAATTCCTAATGCAGGCGTCTTTCTAGATCCCAATTTTTTGAAGTTGCCTAAAACTTTGGGTTGTGGAAAATCTGGTTTACTTTTTTGAATGGATATCAATGAATCTAAATTGCCCTCTCCTATTTCATCCAAAAATCTACTCGGATCGTTATATCTTGTTTGACCATACTGGTACCTACTTGCCGCAAAACTAAGTGTCAAATATTCTTCTGCTCTAGTAATGGCTACATAAAACAACCTCCGTTCTTCATCAATTTGATCCGGTGAAGCCAATGACATATAAGAAGGAAATAAATTCTCTTCTAATCCTACCACATAAACTGATCGATATTCTAGCCCTTTGGCAGCATGTACACTCATTAAAGTCACTACATCCGTATCTGTAGAATCTTGATCTGCATCGGTCATTAATGAAATCGTTTGCAAAAAAGAAGACATGGATTTATCCGTTATATCATCTCCATCCACCAATTCATCATTGTCAACAAATTCTTTTATCCCATCCAAGAGTGCATTCACATTTTCTACTCTTGCTTCTCCTTCAGGACTTGTGTCAGCTTTTAGCAACTCTGCAATACCTGATTTTCGAGAAATGAATGTGGCCAATTCATAAGCATTTAGCGTCTGAGCTTTGTTTTTAAATGATTGTACTGTTTTGACAAATTCAATAATGGACTTTTTTGCTCTTGGTCCAAAATCAATCTTTGTGAGCACTTCCCACATACTCATTTCATTGTCATCTGCAATGGAAGAGATTTTCTCAACTGTCGTTTTTCCAATGCTCCGCCGAGGATAATTGATAATTCTCTTCAGCGCTTCATCATCTTTATCATTCACTGTCAACCGCATATAAGCGACTAAATCCTTAATTTCTTTCCTTTGGTAAAATGATAGTCCTCCATAAATTCTATATGGAATATTATACCGTCTTAAATGCTCCTCAAATACTCTAGATTGGGAATTGGTTCGATACAATATAGCTATCTCACTATTTCTAAGATTATAGCGATTTTTATTCTCTACGATACTATCGGACACTCTCTTTCCTTCTTCCGTTTCTGTAACCGCTTTGATCAATTTAATTTTATCCCCTTCATCCTTATCCGTCCATATCTTCTTTTGAATTTGCCTCTTGTTGTTTGTGATTACCTCATTGGCAGCATCTACTATAAACTGAGTAGACCTATAATTTTGCTCCAATTTAAAGGTGTTCACCTGAGGGTAATCCGTTTGAAACATTAAGATGTTTTCTATCGTTGCACCTCTAAATGAATAAATACTTTGAGCGTCATCTCCTACAATGCAAATATTCTGAGGACTCTCTGGATAGTCTACTAACAACTTAATTGTTGAATATTGGAGGTGGTTGGTATCTTGAAACTCATCCACCAGAATATATTTAAATTGTCTTTGGTATTTTTCTCGGACTCCATCTGGATTTTGATATAAAAGTCTAAACATCTGAAGCAATAAGTCATCAAAATCCATCGCTCCAGCACGTAGACATTTAGCGGCATACTTTTCATAGATTTGATAGATGAGAGGTCTACGATTCATTCGATCATAGGCCATCAATTCCTCATTATTCACATATGCTTTTGGTGTAATTAAATTACTCTTAGCTGCTGAAATCCTAGCTCGCACAGCTCCATTATTGTACACCTTTTTATCTAGGTTTAATGACTTGATGATATCATTAATGACACTTTTGCTATCATCCGTATCATAAATCGTAAAGTCATTAGGATATCCTATGCGATGTGCCTCTCTTCTTAAAATCTTTGCGAATAATGAGTGGAATGTACCAGCCCAAACTCTTTGAGCTCCACTTCCGACCACCTTCTCAATTCGCTCTTTCATTTCTCTCGCTGCCTTATTTGTAAAAGTCAACGCTAGAATCTCCCACGGCGGAACACCCTTATTGATGATGTGTGCTATTCGGTAAGTCAGTACTCTTGTTTTACCAGAGCCCGGTCCAGCAATAACCATAACTGGTCCATCTATTGATGTGACTGCTTGTCGTTGAATATCATTTAATTCCTCTAAATACGAAAACCCTAATTCTTGCATGACAGCAAATTTCGGAATTTTATATGGCTATCATATTACAATTATTAGTAATTTTTAAACAGAAATGCCTGTATCCTGCTTAAAGCTAGAAATACAGGCATTTATTGGTGTATCTTTAAAATGAATCGAGAAAATAATGAGAAGATTAATTCTCATCTTTACCATCTCAAGAACCGACTAGAAGGTTTTTACCTTCCTCTTACTCGGTTTACCTTCCACATCAAAGACCATTTTAGACCCTTTTGTTAATGGTGCTCCAGTAGATTCTTGATAGATATCTTTATACTTTTGAAAGATTGCCTTAGGCATCTTCTCTCCATTAATTTTTAAATGCTTCCCTGTAATTTCCACTTTATTAGATCTATACGGTTCCAATAACCCATCTTTATTCAACATCCCACCTATTTTGTCAACTACTGTCCCTTTTTTAAATCTAGAGTCTCCGTTTCGGAAAATCGTAATGTCTTCATCATCAAACTCCTCGAAAAATTTTTCATTTAACTCTTCAAAACCCTCAAATCCTTCGAATCCTTCAAAGTCTTCAAA
>JARGNR010000051.1:0-4486 GCA_029212405.1 Saprospiraceae bacterium | reverse complement strand
CTTCAAAGTCTTCAAAATTGAAATTAAAGTTCATGCCTTGAAATGAGGAATCCATTTGAATTCCCAACTCTTCTAACATCTCTTGTAATTTCTCCATTTCTTCCCCATTTCTAAAGTTGTCCATTTCATCAAATTGCTTGAAATCAAACTTAAAATTATCAATGTCTTTTAGTTTCTCAATGACGTCTTTATCAAATAACTGATTTATGTTTCCTCCGAATTCCCTCCATTGCTCTCCATCAAATAAAAGTCCAAAACTTTTGGAAAAATCCTTTCCTTCAAAATCCTCAAAGCCTTCAAAATCCTCAAATATGCTAAAGTCTCCGTCAAACTGGTGCACTTTGTTTGCAGCTTCTAACTCATCCTTATAATTACCATATTCACTTTTTGGTATTTCTTTCCCATCAATAATCAATTTTGTTACTTCACCCTTCTCTTTTTCTATTTCTATTACCTTACCATTTTTCTTAGTAATTATCGAAATACTACTGTCGTCCTCGTGGAATAAAGTTGTTCCTTCATCCCATTCAATCTTGGGAAGTGTATCAAATTGGAACGTTGAACCCTTTATATCTTCATCACTTTCATACATCACGCCTCCTTGTCCTCTGAACCCTACTTTCTCATTAATTACTTCCATCTCTGGAGATTCCTTAATGGTCATGGTATAACTCTTTTTATCCTTACTCTTTTCATTATTTTTGTTTATCGTTGTAGCGAGGATATCAACAATTTCATTCTTCTGTATCTCATTATCAACTGTTAAGGATTCAAATTTTCCATCCGTAACTTTCAATATCATTTCATCCTTTCCTTGAATTCTGATCGTATCTGCTTGAGCTTCAAAATCAGAATTGAGATTTTCTGATGTTTGAATTTCGCTATTCGCTTGATTACTAAAAAGTAATACCATACTTAGTAATAAAATCGTCGCTAGAGACTTTTCTTTAATATCATTTTGTGTCTGTGGCATATTCATAATTCTTTTAATTCTATTTAGTAATTGATGTTTTTTTCCAGCAAATGGCATTGCCAATGAGGGTATTCCTGTTGATTTGATCTCTTCCAGTTTAACCAGTGCTTTTGCATACACCATTTTGTCGATGTTATGAGACAAAGCAAAGTCGTCACAACATTTTTCTCTTTCTGCTTTTACATTGGCACTTATCCACCATATCGCTGGGTGGAAATAAAAAAGAGTTTCCACAAGTGTTAAAACCATATTTGACAGGTAATCGAATCGTTTGATATGTGCAATTTCATGCGTTATAATGGCTTCAACCTCTTCTGTACTCAGAATATTAATAAGGCCTACTGGAAATAATATCAATGGTTTTATATGACCCAAGACCATTGGTACACTTATTTTGGAAGACTCCGCGATTTGAATCACTTTATCAATTCCCAATTCTTGCTGTATTTTTACCAAGGTATTCAATAACCTACCTGATTTCTGTAAAAAAGCAGTTTGCTTTAAATATTTTGTGTACATATATGCAACCAAAAAACGGGACAAAAATAAAACTACACCAATGGCCCAAATCACATTAATATGGTCAAGGTTCTTGCTGAAAAATGATTGAATTACGCCTAATATAGTAAGTTCACTCTGCGTTCCAGTAATCATTTGTCCTAGTGAAATTGAGTCTACCGTGACTGCAGTAGTTGATGCCGGTGAAAAGTAGAATATAAATGTAAATACACTAAATATTAATACAGAAAGCATCGATAAAACAGAGACTCCATATCTGAAGGAAGAGCTCTTATATTTTGCATATCTGTGAATCAACGACATGATCAATGCGACCAGTGATGCTTGCCACAAGGAGTGTATAATCGTCCAGCCCAAGGCGTATGCAATATTTGGATCTATATATTGAAGTATAGTATTCATTTCTTATTGGTTTTTTCAATTGAAGATATAAGCGCTTTTATTTCATCTAATTCTTCTTGGGTTGTTTTCCCGTTACCGAGGGCCTGTAGTACCAGCGAAGAAGAAGAACCTTTGAATGTAGCAGAAATGAATCTTGATAATAAATCTGTCTTTGTTACTTGCTCAGAAATTGCTGCTGCATAAATATGAGTTCTGGAGGTTGTATCCCGATCAGCCAATCCTTTATTGACCATAATCTGCATCAACTTCAATGTTGTAGTATATCCAGAATCTTTATTCTCAGAGATTTTTTCATGTACATCTCTTACACTAGATGGACCTTTATCCCATAAAATTTGTAAGATTTTTAATTCGTTCTCAGAAGGTTTTATCATAATAAAGTGTTGCTAATTACAAATGAAGTATACTTAATACGAAATTGTTCGTACAATATTATACGAATCTATTCGTAATTCCAAATTATTTCTACGAAATGTTTCGTATTAACAAAGATTTAGGAAATATTTCTAGATATGCAATCTAAAATGCAGCTGCTATTCAATACCGTAAGATTAAATGAAAACCAATGAGATTACCTCTAAAACGAGATTGGCAAAGTTGGTCTATATTGATAAAAACAATTAAAACCTAAAACCAAAGGATGCTTGAATACCGAAATGCCTGTCCTTATCATCACTGAATTTAAATGAATTATCTGGATTTAATTCTTTCAAACTAATGTCCACATCATTATTTGTCAGGTCTGGAATGCCATAGTCAAAGGTCAAGCCAACAAAAAATCCCTTGTTCAGGAAATAATGAAATCCAGCGGTCAAGCCGAAATCAAGGAAGTTGAATTTATTTCCTGTTTTTTCTCCTTGACGAGTATAAGCTCCTGCAAAGGTTGGAAGAGTAACAATATCACCGTCTACTAATATACCAATTTCATTTAGAGGCACAAATCGTCCATTTACTTCTTCAATATTGTTATTGTTATATCTAAAATCTAAAGATTGTCTAAATCTAATATCTTCAGGACGATCATTAGATTCAAATGTCATCTGTCCTCTTCCTGTGGGGCCTATTAACATATTCACATATCCTCCACCAAATATTTCCCATTTATCATTTATACGGTAATTGGCTACGATAGGAATACTTATGTATGCATTAGAAATATTAAGATTATAATTCTCTAACTGCCCTTCTTCAAAAGTAGTCTTATCAGATTGTCTTATGATATAGTAGGAATCTCCCACGTAATCGTATGTTGATCCATTTTGAATATAGACCAGTTCTGTCCTTAACGAAAAGAGGTCAGTAAACTCATATGAATAACTCAATCCAAAATGAAATCCGGTACTATATCCAAATGTTTCCTCCACTCCGGTTTCCGTCGGACCTAAAAACTTGGAATAGTTTAATCCTGCTCTAACTCCAAAAGTCTGTGAATTCGCCAATTGGAAAAAACAGACAAAGAAAATCACTGCAAATACTCTAAATAATCTCATTAATTCTTTCTTTTAAAATTTTGAAGACTGAAAACCTTCAAAGCGCACAAAGATATTAAAATACTACTCCTGATAACGTTAAACATTCCTTTTTCGCGCAATAAAAATGGGATTATTTTAAAAATTACCACTACTAACTTCGAGCTATACATACAGTAATCACAGATATCTTAACATTTTTTGCTTCTAGTAATTTCCTTGCACAAGCTTCTATTGTTGCTCCGGTTGTTAAAACATCATCCACAATTAAAATATGTCTCCCTTGAATCGAATTCTTGTCATTAAGCTCGAAAGAATCAAATACATTCTTGATTCTCTCCATTCTTCCCATTATTGTTTGTGATTTGGTATAGACTGATTTTTTTATTACATCTTCTCTTATGGGTATTTGAAGTATCTCATTTATTCCTTTAGCTATATAACTAGACTGATTATATCCTCGCTTAATTAGTTTTTCTTTGTGCAACGGGATAGGGATAATAAGATCAATGCTGTTGAAAAAAGGAGACTTCAACATCTTTTTACCAGCCATTAAACCCAACACAAGACCAATATCTTTTCTGCCTTCATACTTGAGTCTATGCATCATCCACCGGACATCCGAATAATCATAAAAATTTAGAACACTAGCTATATCTTCAACAGGTATCCTCCCCCAAAATTTCTGTGCAGCAGCATTATTACGTTTTCTAAAATGATTTGTATGTGGCATATTTATTAGACATTCTACACAAAAATCTTGGCCTTCATTTGGCGTTTCTGAGAAACATAAAATACAAAGTCGAGGAAATACAAGATTTACCAGGCTCTTAAAACTACTGAATAGCATACTAGATCATTAACCACAACTACTTTTTATATTAATCTAATAGTTGATTTTAATCTATAACCATAGATAAGTACGAATCGTGACGGCTTTACTCATCATTTTTAAGAATTTAATTCTTTTCAACTATATATAATAAATCCACACGCATAAAAATTTCGATGTTGCAAAGTCATATCATGGTGCGAAACTATAAGCTTACAAATCTTATCTCTCTATATCTGGTCCTAAATGGACAGGTAAGTGATGGCGCCCTTACATCAGGATGGGGTGGGA
>JARGNR010000050.1 GCA_029212405.1 Saprospiraceae bacterium | reverse complement strand
AAGTTGGAACTAATGCTATCCGTACAATTTGCGTTGCATGTTATGGTAAACGTATAACATCCATCCACAGAAGGCAATATTTCCATACTTCCAATACCATCCAATGGACTTCCTGTTTGAGAAATAATCTCATAGTCAGGAGATGCAGGAATTCCACTAGTCCCACAATTTTGAGAAGCAGGAGTCATTGTCCATAAGAAATTATTTTGTCCAAAACAGCCCTCCCATTGAACAGTAATAGTGCATTCATTTGAAATTAACCACACATCCAATTCATCACAATCAATAATGCAGCTTACATTAATTTCTTCTTTTTTTATTCCGCAATTCTTTGTTGTTATTTCTTTTTTATATACGCCATTAAATTCAGGAATTATTGAATTTGAACCACTAAACTGTGGTAAGTGTAACCATGTATTATCAATGAAAACAAACCACTCAGTACTTATAATCAAATCACAATTGGGATCATTACTATTTATAATGCAATTAACAGTGTCCAAGGAGATATCTATATAACAATCGCAAGGTAAAAAACAAGATGAATAATAGTCATCTGAATCTATTGGTTCATCTGTGCATCCACATCCAGAAACAAGGTATTGATATGTTCCATCTTCTACAATTTCATATACATTTCCATTCGCTCCAGCAATATCTACCCAAATTCCATTTTCTTTAATTTGCCACTGAATCTGTGGATTCGTACAATTCTCAACAGTAGCAATAAGTATACAATCTTCTATTGATAACAATGGATTAACATCACAATCTCCGCAATTAAGACTCATTGAATTACTGTAATAGGTGCATCCCCCACACTCTATGGTGATTTGATAAATAGCGTTATTATTAACATTGACCGCAGGTAAACTTGTACCTTGACCAGACTGAATAATGATGCCGTTTTCTAGTATAGTGTATGAAAACATACCAGTGCAAGGAATATTTATTCCAGACAGTGAACAATTTGTATCTACAATTTCAAAACTACTAGTACAACAATCATCTACCTCCAAAGAATCAGACTTTACTTCGCAATCTTCATTACATTGCATTTGAAGTTGATAACAGCCAGAAGTATGATCTGCTTCATATTCAGCCCATCCTGATCCATCTGGCAAAGACACTAAAGAGATAAGGGTTGCACCACCAGGAGTATAATTTAAGCAGTCATTGGCATACAAAATCTGTAATTCAGGATTTGAACAGTCCAGCCAATTAAATGTCAAATTACATTCTTGATTAAAGCTAGAGGTTAAATATATTATATCGCACGGGGTATAGCACTCCAGATATACTTCACTTTCGATATATTCACAATCTGAATTTGCCATTACATATTTATATGATCCGTTTCCGTATGGACTTGGATCAAATGGAAAACTAGAGACATCAATAAAATACCAATTCATCCCGAAATCTGGGGAATAGTAAAGTTCGCCTATATATTCGTTGCAATCAATATCATTTAAATACAACAAACATTCATCTTCATAAAAATTTATTGAACAGTTACATGTTTCCCCACAATTAACGCTAATGGTATCAGAGCTGGCTACTTCACAATCTGGGCAGCCTAGAATGTCAACAAAATAGGTCCCATTCTGCTCGGCTATTATCGATGGTGCATTACTGTTTGCAATAATGTAAGAACCTTCACCAGTTATCACATTCCATTGATATTCGGGATTGGCGCAGCCATCCATAGTGACAGTCAAAATACAATTATTTGCGTCAACAGCGATGTTAAAGTCACACCCATCTTCCCAACAATCTGGATAATAATCATAGGTATAAGTACATCCATCGCTGCATATAACTGTTAGTTGATGTAAGACTTTTGATTTCACAGAGAGATCAGGAATTGGACCACTTGATCCAGATTCTAAAATAAAAAATTGAGAATCTATAACTTTTGACCATTCATAAGAAACAATTGTATCGCAAGGAATTGAAGAAATACTTAGGTTATAACAATCAATAGTATCAATTAAAATATCACCCCCACAATCCACTTGTATACAATCCCGAATATCAAATGGAATAGCACTTAAATCAAAGCCAAAAGTATTCGGCAGGTCCAACCAATCGTCTGAATACAAAATCAACAACAAAATATCGCATAGGTCGCAATTCTGAATATCAACTCTCTTTGCTAAAGAGCTTCCAGTTTGAGTTTGAATTAAAACTTCTTTGTTCTCTACGGTTCTAGACAACGTTAAAGCTTGAGATTCAACTGGAGTAATACCATACGCAAGCACATCTAACGTTGATCCAAGTAGATTATGCTTTGTCCCGGATCCTGTCATTATTCCATTAAAGATGGAAACATAAAAAGAAGATGCCTTCACAAAGTCCCCATTGTAATTAGAGCTGTACACAATCGAAAAATCACCTGTGATGGATTTCCCGTTAGATTCTATTTCTATTGCTGAAGAAGAAAAGTCTATCTTAAGTGCTGCTCCTTTGGGGATGATATCATTACTAAGATACGTAATGTTAATATATTCCATTGAAGCTTCACGACTTTCCCATTGACCGTTATTAGAAAGTCCATTAGAAATTCCAAATTGATATCCTGAAGTGATATCTCTGGAAGTCATCAAAATAAGTTGGTCATCTCCACTTGAATTGATATCAGAATCTATTCCAACAAAAAATAAATCATAAGGGAGTGTTGGACTTTGAAAAGCTTGTGCGTTAAGTTGAAGGCATACGCTTACCAGAGCTGCTAGCAGCAACTTATAAAATGGTTTCATAAAAGTGATATAGTAGCAACTCTTCTGAATGGAGTCACTCAGTTATTAATGCTCTGTTTCAGCACAGAATGTAAATGATATAATTTTTAATTGTAATCGTTTAGAGTATAACACTCAGAACTCTAAGAAGAAATAATAGGTTGTAAAGTGTTCATTAAATTAGGTTTTGGAATGATAGAATATCGGTTTATAATTCTTAACACTACAAATATACAGTAAAAACTCCATTGATATTTGTAGTAAAAATTCTACTATCTTTTTAGTAATCAGCACTTTAGATTATTTCCATTAAACATTTATCCTAAATTTGATACCTACCTTCTTCGTTTATATAAAGATATATAATGACCAATTTCATATAATTAAAAAATCAATATGAGTATATATAAAAAATCATATGTGAAAAATACCATAAAATATACCCCACATTTTTTAAGGGGACATCATTTTACAATTAGTTTTCTCTTTAATTCATAACTAATACTATTCAATAAGTGTATTGTAAAATGCTTGATCTTTACGATCAAAGACAACCGAAAATTTGATTTTTTAAGGGTGATAAAGCTCCGCTGTTAGAACTGGATCCATCCTCAAACATGTTTTCTCACAATCAAAACATATTGAAAATCATTAATTATTTTTTTTATTGAAAGAGGTGCAGTGAGATTAAATTTACCTTTCAAGAATGAAGAATTGAAAGTCGAAATGATCAGAGATCAGATGTAAAAAATAGAAATAATAAAGAATTCGAATTAGATAGAAAAAATCGAATTCTTCAAAAACAAGGCAATTCCTTATAATACTGACATACTATAGTATTAAACTATGTTCTCCAAAAAGATGAATTGTCTTATATTTCGGATGATTCCAACAGAGAAATCTAGAAAAACATATGAATTCTTGTCGCATGCCTCGTGAATGCTAGAATGCATGCCAGAATGAAAGACAAGAAAAAGGGGTTTCTCTCGAAACCCCTTTAAAATCTGGGTGGGCCCACAGGGACTTGAACCCCAGACCCTCTGATTATGAGTCAGATGCTCTAACCAACTGAGCTATAGGCCCGATTGCTATATTAGCGGATGCAAAAGTAACTATATTCTATGTATTTGCAAGTATTATAATTTAAAATATTTGATCTCGATTCTACATTTTATCTATCCGATTGATATTCTTTGGTTTAAAGAATGATTTTCATATGCCAAAGGGCTTGACTTAACATCCAATTAAAACATTTTTCTTTAATTATGGATTCCCTTTCAAACTTCAATTTTACTAAAATTTAGTGTAGGGATATTCACCAAAAGCAAATATCCTTATATTTCAATATTCTTAAACCTATTACTTCTGAACGATTACCCCATGTAATTCTATTTTCACCTAAATAAGGGGTATTGATTTTCAATCAAGTATGGTCCTTCGCCAGGACGGGCTTTCATTTCTGCCTTGATGAAGAAACGAACCAAAGAAATCAAGTCGTTAAAAAGGCTATGCTACTAAATGCAGCTTCCACCACCCACAGTGTAGCGACTTTCCCATCGCGCTTTCACTTAGAAAAAGCTCAATTTTAGATCAACTCAGCTTCCTTAATTTAGTATCCAATTAATACTCAAATACCTTGATCTTATGTGCGATCAAATATTCACCAACCCATTCTTTATCGCATACATGGCCAACCCTACCCTACTTTTCACATTGAGCTTTTTAAACAGATTCGCACGATAACCATCGATGGTTTTGGGACTCAAGTACATTTCGCCAGCAATCTCTTTGTATGTCTTATCTGAGCAAACCAAGTCCAGAAATACCAATTCGCGGTCACTGAGCTGAGCTTCATTTGCTCCCTTGTTGATCTCTCCTAAGAGGACCGCACTAACCCGTTCAGAATGATAAAATCCACGGTGCAATACATTCTCTACCGCTTCTTTGAATTTTTCAGGATCGATGTCCTTCAAGATGTATCCCTTTGCTCCTTTCCGCAACATATAGATGATGGTAGCTTCATCATCGTCCATGGACAAGACCAATACATTCACATTAGGAAAATGGATGGAGATGTATTCCATGGTTTCCTTTCCATCCATGACAGGCATCTTAACGTCCAATAACACCAAATCTGGAGGGGAAGATTCTTTTCCAAGATAAGCAATCAACTCTCGGCCATTACTCATCTGTTTGGTCACTTCATAATCTGCGAAGCCCTCAATCAGTTTTTTGAGCGAATTGGAAAACAACAAATGATCGTCTACAATTACAATTTTATGCTTCTTCATGATCTGAAATTTTATTGTCAAATGATACATGCATCACTGTACCTTTTCCGAGTGTCGAATTCAATGAAAAATCTCCTGATATCATCTTGGCCCTACTTTCCAGATTTAATAATCCGTTACTGGCCTCCACCTTTTCTATATCAAACCCAATTCCGTTGTCACTGGCTTCAATTTGAACGATGCCCTGAGTATTCTTAACACTAATTTTCAGCTCAGATGCTTGTGCATGCTTGATTACATTGGAAATAAACTCTTGCAGCATCCTAAAAATAATAATTTCTTTTCGATCATCTATTACAACTTCATCATTAAACTCTAAAAATGTTTGTAATAGACCAATTCTGTTGAGACGATCAAACTCATTTTGTATAGCATCCTTTAAGCCCAACTTCTTGATCATATCCGAATTCAACGTCTTGGACAATCCTCTCACCTGTGCAATGCTCTGCCCAATTACCTGGACCACCTCCTCCAGCTGTTCCTTTGAAATGGAATCTTGCTGCATCAGCATTTTCGTTTCCATTGAGGCCACAGACAACAATTGTCCAATATTATCGTGCAACTCCCAACTGATATTTTTCAAGTTTTGCTCCGTGATCTCCACCTCCGCCTTTAACAACTGCTCTTCAAATTTTGCTTTTTCTCGCTCTCTATCTAGAATAAATTCTGTCTTCTTCTTTTGCATGTAGGAGATCAATATCACCAGCGATACCACAGTCCCCCCCAAGGCAATGCTGAATAAAAATATTAAATATTGTACTTCCGGTGACTCCATACAAATCCGATTATAAAACACGTATACATCACCAAACTCGCTACGGATTGAATAGTGATGATATTTTCAAAATTTCCAATTTCCAACAATTGATTTGTCAATACCGTTACCGGCAAATTGCATAGATGGAACGTCAATAATCCAATCACCACCCAAAACAATAAGACCCTATTTTGATACAACACCCGTTCGGTCTTGGTCATTTCAAATAAAAATACAAAACAAATCAAGGATATGCCCAAACTGATAAATCCAAAAGCATAGGATAAAAAGACCAGAAACGACTTAGTAATAAACAAACCATCTATTATTAAATACAATACACTCACCAAACATGCCCACAGAATTATCCGCTTAGATTTTGGTTCTGTGACCGAACAGTAAAACACATAAGAAAAAACCAACAACTCCATCAATCCCAAGATGTTGTACATCCATTGATCGTGCGCCATTTTTAATCCCATGATTTCTACTGTCACCACAAAAAATAAATAGATCAATACCCACTTACTTGGACTCTCCCAATACTTTTTATAATAGAATAGACCAGCCAACAAAGCCAAACACTCAAATACCAACACACTATTCCGTAGAACATCTTGTACTTCCATTTTTTTGGTTCTACAACGTTAATGGAGGATTGGGTGGGGACATGTTCGATCTATTCAATGCATGTACACTCGTATAAAAACTTGATTTCCGAGCTGCATCGGTAGCATCAGCAATATATTGATCACTCATATCCTTTACTTTCATTGGGTGACCAGTTGTGGAAATAAACGGATCAAAAGGTATATGTAAATCATTCCCTGATTGATCTTGACCATCAAAATAAGTGGGATACATTACAATTGTAGGCCGATTACCATTGTTTGCATCGTTATTGTATTTAGCAAAATAATATTCTAAACCGGAGAGATCCTTACCAACAGCAGTACATTGTGTTTTAGCTGCATCTATATAGGCCAACAACACTCCTAAATCAAGATGACCACTCGCTGTATTATCTGGAGCAGTAGCTTGATAATTATGAATGATACTCAAAGCTTCCATATTAGAAATTAGCTTATCACTTAAACCTGCTGTAGGCACGGCACTCTGCGCTCTACAAATAAAATAATAAATAACTCCTCCTACCAAAACACCAATAACAAAGGGTAGTAGGTTTTCTGCGGTTAAATTGTCCATTGCGATTTTTTATTTTGTTTCATGGTAAGATACTATATCTTTAAAAGGTATTATATTAAACCGTCAAATCTTAGGGAATTTCCTAGTACTAACAGGAAAAACCCCTTTTAACATTTGTGGTCTTCAAAACCTTCTGCTCCCATTCCAAACACCTCTGCCAAGTTTATTTTCACACCTTAATCGACAATAAATCTAACGGTACTGAACAAGCAAAGGATAGATAGGAAGACGCTTCTCATTATATTAAAAATAATATATGTGTTTTCTACCCCTTATATTTTAAGTATCCTTTATCTTTGTTCGCACACATATTTTGACACCACCACCGTAAATATTTTAGATGCCAGATTTTAATCACCTTCATTGTCATACTCAATATTCCTTACTGGATGGAGCTTCAGAGATTGGTTCCATGATGGATAAGGCAAAAGCCGATGGCCAAACCGCCGTGGCTATGACCGACCATGGGAATATGTATGGAGCATTCAAGTTTGTGGCAGAAGCTACAAAAAGAGGGATTAAACCGATTGTAGGTTGTGAGTTTTATATGGTAGAAGATCGACATAAGCGCTCTTTCATCAAATCAAAAGGAGAAAAAGATAAGCGATACCACCAACTCATGTTGGCCAAAAACAGAACAGGGTATGAAAATTTATGTAAGCTTTGTTCGCTTGGCTTTATTGAAGGCCTATATGGTAAATTCCCAAGAATCGACAAGGAATTAATCGAGCGTTATCACGAGGGATTGATTGTGACTTCTTGTTGTATTGGTGCCATCATACCACAAACCATACTTACGGGTGACTTCGAAAAAGCAGAAGAAGAGCTTAAATGGTGGTTGAATATTTTTGGCGATGACTTTTATATCGAATTGCAGCGACATCGTGGACTGGATGAGATTGACAATACGGGCATGAGCCAAGAAGATGTAAATCAAGTATTGCTAGGATTTGCACAAAAACATAATGTAAAAGTAATCGCTACCAATGATAGTCACTATGTAGAAGAGGACGACTGGCAACCGCACGACATCTTATTATGTGTCAATACTGCTTCCTATTTGACCGATGAAAAAAGATTTAAATTCCCATCGTCTGACTTTTATTTTAAGAAGAAGCATGAGATGGAAGCTATATTTGGTGACGTTCCGTATGCGCTAGAAAATACCATAGAGATAGCGGACAAAGTGGACACATTAGAGTTGGCCAGAGATGTATTGCTCCCTAATTTTCCGATGCCTCCAGAATTCAAAACTCAACCCGAATACCTCGAGTATTTGACATTTGAAGGAGCAAAAAAGCGGTATCCATTAATCACTGCAGAAATAGAAGAGCGATTACGATTTGAGCTTTCTGTAATTAATAATTCTGGGTATCCTGGGTATTTCTTAATTGTACAGGACTTCACTACGGAGGCCCGTCGAATGGGTGTATCTGTAGGTCCCGGTAGAGGATCCGCCGCTGGTTCAGCCGTAGCGTATTGTTTGGGAATCACCAATATTGATCCCATCAAATACGATTTACTTTTTGAGCGGTTTCTGAACCCAGAAAGGGTGTCCATGCCCGATATTGATATTGATTTTGACGATGAAGGTCGAGGTGCCGTTATTGATTATGTTATCGATAAATATGGAAAAAATCAAGTGGCTCAAATCATTACCTATGGTACCATGGCCGCCAAAAGTTCGATTAAAGATGTTGGACGGGTGATGCAAGTGCCTTTGAATGAGGTGATCGATGTGACCAAGACCTTCCCATTGGCACTTGGGGCTAAATTGAGAGATGTATTGGCGCCGAATGACATCGCAGAAAAACTCAAGGGTAACTTAAATTCCGACGATAAAGAACTAGCCTACAAATTTCGAAAATTAGCCGAGGGAGATGACCAAATCGGTGAAATGATCCGAACCGCAAAAAAATTGGAAGGATCGATTCGGAATACGGGAATCCATGCTTGTGGTGTGGTGATCACTCCGGATGATATCACCAACTATGTCCCCGTAACCGTCGCCAAAGATTCTGAATTGCTCGTTTCTCAATTTGACAACAGTGTTGCTGAAGATGCCGGGTTGCTCAAAATGGATTTCTTGGGACTTCGGACCTTGACTATTATCAAGGATGCGGTAAAAATGGTCAAAGAGAACAAAGATGTGGACCTTATACCCGATGACTTCCCCCTCGATGATGAAATTACCTATGAGTTGTTTCAGCGTGGAGAGACCATTGGTGTATTCCAATATGAATCCCCCGGGATGCAAAAGCACCTTCAAGGCCTGAAACCTTCCGTTTTTGGAGATCTCATCGCCATGAATGCACTCTACCGACCAGGTCCGTTGCAATACATACCTGATTTTATTGACCGGAAACACGGCAAGCAGGAAATCACCTATGACTTGGCAGATATGGAAGAGTATCTGTCGGAGACCTACGGAATTACAGTCTATCAGGAGCAAGTGATGTTGCTTTCCCAAAAACTGGCCAATTTTACCAAAGGTGAAGCGGATATGCTTCGAAAAGCCATGGGTAAAAAGAAAAAGAAGCTCATTGATCAAATGTGGCCCAAATTCTTGGAAGGGTGTGAAAAAAATGGACACGACAAGGAGATCGTAGAGAAGGTTTGGAAAGATTGGGAAGCCTTTGCTTCTTATGCCTTTAATAAATCGCATTCTACTTGCTATGCTTTTGTTGCTTTCCAAACCGCATACCTAAAAGCACATTATCCAAGTGAGTTTATGGCTTCGGTGTTGAATCACAATAAGAGTGACATCTCCAAATTGAACTTCTTTTTGAGAGAGTGCAAACGGATGGGCATTCTAGTTCAAGGACCAAGCATCAATGAATCTTTCATGGTGTTCACCGCCGATAAAGAAGGGAACATTCGATTTGGACTATCTGCTTTAAAAGGAGTAGGAGAAGGACCTGTAGAAGAAATTTTAAGAGAGCGAAGTGAAGGTGGAAAATTCGAAACAGTGTTGGGATTAATGCAACGATTGAATTTACGGTCCGTCAACAAAAAAAGTCTTGAAAGTTTAATATTAGGAGGTGCATTTGATGAGTTTCAATACTCTCGTGCGACGTACTTCCAACCGTCAAAAAGTTATGCCACTGTAATTGAACAATTGGTCAAATATGGGAATGCATTTCAGATGCAAAAAGAGCAAAATGCGGTCTCTTTATTTGGAGATTCCCCAGATATGTTGATCGATGAACCGAAATTCGAAGCACTTCCGGAATGGGATCAAATGATCAAGCTGGAAAAGGAAAAACAGGTGACGGGAATCTATATCAGTGGACACCCGCTGGATGATTATAAGTTGGAACTAAAAAACTTTACGACTCACCCATTGGATGTAGTAGAACGAACTGAAAATGCATTGGTCAAAGTGGCGGGAATTGTTACCGAATCTATGGTGGGAATTTCACAGCGAGGAACGTCTTATGCACGTTTTACCATTCAAGATTATCGAGGTTCACTCCAGATCAATCTTTACAATGAGCAGTGCGAAAAATGGAAAAGTTTGGTCACGAATGGTAAGGTATTGTATATAGAAGGAGTAAATCAAAAGGGGTATAGCGGAGATCGATTGTTCTTCAAAGCGAAAGAAATCAAGATGTTGGATACGGTCGGACAATTGTTGACAAAATCCGTCACCATAAAACTTCCTTTTGAACAAATGAATGCCGATTTGGTGAATGCCGTGATAAATCTATGTGAAGAATATGAAGGCAAGCATCACTTGAAGTTTAAAATTGTAGATCGAGAGGAAGACATGATGTTGGATTTGATTTCAGCGGGCAAAAAAGTAAATGCTAATTTTGAATTTGTCCAAGCCATTGAAGAATTGGGACTTCCGTACAAGTTGAATTAATCCTACAAACTTTACATGATCCAGTTCTGTTTTTATAATGCAAAAAATTCACTTGGAATTGTATATTTGCGCCGCTTTAGACAATTTCTTGCGTTTTAAAAGCATTGAAGTGATTTAAATGCCATTATCAAATTGATTTTTCCCTATTTGAAGATCAATTTCGTTATTTTTAAAAAGCTTAGTTAAAGGTTTTGTGAGAAATAACTGAATTGGATTGTAAGGGTAAGCATAGAATAAACACCATGGTATTCAAATCTATTCTTAAAATAGTAGAAATAAAAAACAACAATGAATCTTAAAGATATATTAGCGGTAAGTGGAATGCCTGGATTATACAAATTGGTCAATTCACGTAATAATGGATTATTGGTTACTGGACTAGATGATTCTGCACGGACCATCTTTTGCTCTACTCGAAAGCACCAATTTACTCCAATGGAAACGGTAGCCATCTACACCATGTCCGACACGATTGAATTGAGTACTATTTTCGAAAGAATGTTGGACCAAGTGGATGAAAATCCGCCCGTGGCACCTAATTGTAAAAAAGATGAAATTGAAGATTACTTTTCTAGCATTGTTCCTGACTATGATGAAGATAGAGTATACATCAGTGACATGAAAAAGGTGATTAAATGGTTCAATACCCTTAATGAAAAAGGATATTTGACAGCTCCTCCTGCCAGCGACGAGGAAGAATAAAATCCCACTTCACATAAACAGTGGACGATTGTTTATTTTTTTATCCACTGAGATTTCTTAAATTTAAGGTATGTTCAAGCAACTTAACCTCACAGAATTTATACCCCAAAGCATTCGTTGCATTAAGATCATGGTTGAATCCTATGATTTTTTCAAGAAACATAAATTGTGGAAAGGGATATTTGAGCATAAGTGGATTGTGCTATTGACCGTACTAATTTCTGTAATTTTTACGTATACAATTGCTACGAATTTAGTAGATTATTTTTCTCCAGCGAGTGAAATTCTGAATGCTGATGGAGACCCCACTAATGCTAGGCAAGACAGCAAGGAAACCGCTATATTTGGTGGTTCCAAGTTCCTAATGATGATTATGTTGGAAGTAGTAATTTTCCACTTTTCAGTAAGAACCTTGGAAGCACTGAACAAGGAAAAATATACCACAACTTTCGGGATGTTTTTCAAGGCGGAAATTCGTATGATAAAGGTTATGATCAGAGGTTTTGTCTATAGCTTAATTATTCAATTTGTGCTGACCATTATTTTGAAGATCGCAGATTTAGAGTACCTCTTACCATTTCTTATTTTTATTGTCCATGCCTATATTATTGGCTACGCATTTTTTGACAATTACAACGAACAACAAAAGCTCAATATCAAAGAAAGTGATCTTTGCATTCGCTACAACAGTGGTGCAGCAACTACCTTAGGTATAGTTGCAAGTCTTGGATTAATGGTCCCCATTATTGGCCCTATTGTAGTTCCAATATTTGGAGCAATCGCCTCCAATATTTATGGATTCAAATACCATATTGAAAACCCTCCAGAACATGTGATTCCAAAAGCGAAAACAGAGGTGGAGGAGTTTGTTTAGGTAGAATTCTATCTCGTTCGACCATTAGATCAATTTTGGGATTTTCAGTAATACCGAATATCCCTATTTTCATTAAGACTAGAGACCTTACACCTGAAAATATTACTCCATTTTTAAGGCTTTCTCTTTAAATTCGAGGTAAGTTTTTTAACCGAGTTATTTCGCTCTCCGTGAATGGCGTATCCTCCCTTCACTAGCGTAGCCTGTCCCGCATTTGCGGGATTCCTTCATTTGATAATTTCATTATCACTTTTATTTCTTAAAAGATCATTCAGTCCTTGGCTTGGCCCAGAAAACGAACCAAAAGAACCCAAGGCTTTACCCAAATTTTAGGCTGGTTGGATACAAAGAGAATTCATTTTTAAAATTAACTAACTCCTGAATCACCCTAGATTGGATATGGGAAGATATTCATGAATATCCTTTAATACCTCCATGCTAGAATTCTACTCACCTTTTGACCTTGACCCATTGGAATGACTTTTAGTTCTTTTACACGAGCTGAAGCCAAGGATTTTTCTAGGGGTTTCAAACTGGACTGCTTGGAAACCAAAGTTGTAAACCACTTACATAAATGGGGTAGTTTTCGACTTTCATGAATCATGTTTTTGATGAATTCTACTTCACCTCCTGGATAAGAAAGTTCCGTGTTTTGACCCCCAAAATTTTGCAACTCGCTTTTCTTTATATTTTTGCCTAAGTTTTTCCATTTTCGCTTTGAACCTCGTTCTGCTTCTTCTTGAGATCCATGAAATGGTGGGTTGCAAATGCATGCATCGAATGTTTCTTCACGACGGACAACGCCAAAGAAAATCTTATTCGCATCCTTTTGAAATACAACTTGAATCTTCTTTTTTAATCCATTCAATTCAACAATTTGTCTGGCTGCCTTATATGCCCTGGAATCAACCTCAGAAGCTAAAAACTCCCAGCCATATATTTTATTTCCCAAAAGGGGATAGATGACGTTTGCTCCTGTGCCAATATCCAAAATTCTTTTTTTCGTAGTATCATTTTCAGAAGAACCAATCAAATCAGCTATGTAGTGCAAATGGTCCGCTCGTCCAGGCACTGGTGGGCAAAGGTAACCATTTGGAATATCCCATCTTGAAATATCATAGTGTGCCGATAGAAGGGCCGCATTGAGTGCTCGAATAGAAGAAGGCACTGAAAAGTCTAACGTAATCGTATCATATTCATTGACAAACAAATGCCCTTCCAGGCTGGGATATTTCTCAACAAGGAATTCAAAATTGTATCCATTTCTGTGAATATTCCTGGGATGTAGATTTGATTTGACTTTGCTTTTTTGCTTGGACATTTGTTGCACTTGATTGAATAGATCAAACACCAAAGATAAGAATCTTAGGTTAGATCAATAATCAGACAAATTGCACTGTCAAAATGAAATTGTTGGTACATTCCTGTTGGATCTTGCAAAAGTCTTTGAATATGTCACACTACTTCTTTATTCTTGACAAAAAAGGCAGAAATTAGAGAAACCACTGCGCCTATAATAAAGACGGTCAAAAACATGAGTACAAACTGAATCACTGGGCTTTCAAACATCTTTTGTTCTTCAAGAACCGCTTGTTTTATCATTTCCAACTCTTCTCCAGTTTTACCTGCACCTCTACTTGCCAATGAATAATCTGCATATTTTGTCAGAAAATCAGGATCTATGACATAAGTATAGAGTAGGTTGTATAATCCAAAAGCAACAGCTGGAAAAAGCGTGATAAGTATGCCTGTCTTTACAGCATTCCAATAACTCAGCACTCCACCATTATTCAACTTAAGCTGTTTCATTCCGATGACTATAAAGATCATACTGAGTAGGATAGAAGTATAACCAATGACTTCTCCTCTTTTGAAATCATCTGGGCCCGGTAATCCTAAAAAGATAAGAGGAATTGCCCCTATACCAATAAGAAAGATAGAAGCCCAAATACCGTTTCGTAGTACAATTGAATTCATAGTTTTATTTTTTATTAATGATGCCTAAAGTAAGAGAATTGAGCTCATTTTTCTATCGTACTTTAGTACCATTTTGCATGAATTTCGAAGATTCCTACTTAAGTAGTACTCGTTGTTGATTCATTGAATGAGTTGTAAATCCTTCGCAACTTTTATGGCCTGTGTCCTTCTTTTTACGTCTAATTTGCTCAATAGATTGGATACATGTGATTTTACAGTACTTTCTGAAATATAGAGCGTCGAAGATATTTCTTGATTGGAACAACCTTGACAGATCAACTCCAATACCTGGTATTCTCTTTTACTAATATTAAGTTCATCAATTTTTGCATGGTTAATGGATTCTATAGTGGGAACAAGTTCTTCATTAGGTATGGAATGGGCGTTTGAGGATGGAATATAACGACTGGCGATATAGCCAAAACTTAGAAATAAGATGGCAAATAAGGTGAAAAATAGTTCATCTGAAAAACTCCGAACAACCATGGAATATTGACCCAATTGCATCAATATTAAAAGACATGCAGCCAATAGTCCAAAACGAATTACTATCTGTTTCATGTGAACAAGATACTGATTCAGGAGGTGACTTAAATATTTTATTGGAAGAAAAGTGTGTTTTATTCGTGTAATGAAGTGCTTTCTTGACTCCAAAACAAACAATTGAATGGCGTAAATAATTATTTATATATTTAGGGTTGAAAGAAGTGATTTAATAACATAATGTTAATTCGTTGCATTTCATTGATTCTCAACTTATCACATTTTATTCGTCACTTAGCTTTGTCTAAGTTTCTTGAAAAACGTTTTAATTTGAAAACCAAGCAAATCCAAAATATCTTAACAAACGTGTTTAAATTACTTCAATATAAATCACTTCATGTTGCAATAATTGTATTGAAACATTTTGATGAATACACCCTTGATTTTGGACAGCTCGCTTATTATTTATCAATCAAAACTTCTTAATGAAAAATTCTATTTTATTCGTTTTTCTGAGCATTCTCATGCTTACAGATATTCAAGTTTATGCACAATCTTCTTCTAAAAGTGATGAAGTATATGGTTCTTTAGAATGGAGAAATATTGGTCCATTTAGAGGAGGGCGATCATGTGCTGTTACAGGAGTGCCAAACATGCCGAATCTATTTTATTTTGGTTCAACTGGAGGAGGAATTTGGAAGACAGAAGATGGAGGAAGAGCTTGGGAAAATATATCAGACGGTTTTTTTGGAGGATCAATTGGAAGTATAGCGGTAGCGCCTTCAGATAAAAATGTGATTTACGTCGGAGGAGGTGAAAAAACGGTAAGAGGAAATGTTTCATTTGGATATGGGGTATGGAAGTCAGTCAATGGTGGTAAATCATGGACTGAAATGGGCCTAAAGACATCGAGGCACATTGCTCGAATCCGGATTAACCCTAACAACCCAGATATTGTTTTTGCAGCAGTCATGGGAGATTTATTCAAACCAACAGAAGATCGAGGCGTGTACAAATCAATGGACGGAGGGAAGACTTGGAAGAAGGTACTTTTTTCCAATGCGGATGCAGGAGCAGTGGATTTGATCATCGACCCTACCAATCATCGCATTATGTATGCGACAACTTGGAACATAAGACGAACGCCCTATTCATTATCTAGTGGAGGCGATGGGTCTGCCTTGTGGAAAAGTACAGATCAAGGAGAAACTTGGACCAATATTTCAGATGCAGAAGGGTTGCCAAAAGGAGTTTGGGGAATTTCTGGAGTAGCCGTTTCTCCCATAGATGGAGATCGAATTTTTGCCATGATTGAAAACAAGGATGGAGGATTGTATCGATCTGACGACGGAGGTAAAAAATGGACAAAAGTAAATAGTAAAAGAGCATTAAGACAGCGCGCATGGTATTACACAAGAGTGTATGCGGATACAGAAGATATAGATGTTGTGTATGTGCTTAATGTGAGGTATCACAAATCAGTGGATGGGGGTAAAACCTTTAAGACATACAATGCTCCTCATGGAGATCACCATGATTTGTGGATAGCTCCAGAAAACCCAAAACGAATGATTATTGGAGATGATGGGGGAGCACAAGTAACATATGATGGTGGAGAGACCTGGAGCACTTATCACAATCAGCCCACTTCACAATTTTATAGAGTTACAACAGATGATCATTTTCCGTATAGGATTTTGGTAGCACAACAAGATAATTCTACCTTGAGAATAGCACATAGAACGACTGGCGGATCCATAGGTGAAGATGATTGGGAACGAACTGCTGGTGGCGAGTCGGCACATATTGCAGTAGATCCGAAAGATAATGATATTGTGTATGGAGGGAGTTACGATGGATTCTTGACACGATTAAACCATCGAACTGGATCAGTCAGAGCGGTGAATGTATGGCCAGATAATCCTATGGGACATGGTGCAGAAGATATGAAGTATCGTTTTCAATGGAATTTCCCAATTTTCTTTTCGAAGCACAATCCTGATAAGTTGTATACTGCTTCACAACACTTGCATGTCTCAACTGATGAAGGGCAAACTTGGGAGATAATCTCACCGGACCTTACGAGAAGCGAGCCAGAAAAGTTGAAATCAAGTGGTGGCCCCATAACTCAGGACAATACGAGTGTAGAATACTATGCCACTATTTTTGCGGCGCAAGAATCGTCGTTAAAAGAGGGTTTGATCTGGGTAGGTTCTGATGATGGAAGAATCCATGTAACACAAGATGGAGGAACAAATTGGACCGATGTTACGAGTTCGAAAATGCCAAAATATTTAATGATTAATAGTATTGAACCTAGTCCTTTTGATGAAGCAACATGTTATGTGGCAGGTACCTTGTACAAAGCAGGTGATTATCTTCCCTATTTATTTGTGACAAGGGATTTTGGGAAGACATGGAAAAAGATTACAAATGGTATTCCTTCAGAACATTTTACAAGAGTACTGAGAGCAGATCCTGAAAAGCAAGGGTTTTTATATGCAGGCACAGAATCAGGAATGTATATATCTATGGATGATGGAGCAAATTGGACATCTTTTCAATTGAATTTACCGATAGTTCCAATCACGGACTTGACGATTAAGCAAAATAATTTGATTGCTTCCACACAAGGAAGAGGTATATGGTTGATAGATGATTTGACGGTGATGCATCAATATGCGAGTATAACCAAGAAAGAACAACATCATTTATTTCAGCCGATGGATGCATGGAGAATGGGCGGATTTCAAGTCAAGAACCCAAAAGGTGCAGGGAAAAATCATCCAGGCGGAGTCATGACTCACTTTTATTTGCATGAATACGATAAGGAAAAAGATACCATTTCAATTTCTTACATCAATGCTGAAAATGATACAATTAAGACGTATTCAACTCACTCCAAAGAAAAAAGAGACAAATTGGAAGTAAAACAAGGAGGAAATATGCACTCATGGAATCTGAGTTACCCGCCAGCTAAAAATGTAAAAGGAATGATACTTTGGTGGGGGAGCTTGAACGGACCAAAGGCAAAACCTGGAACATATAGAGTTGCGTTGAATATAAATGGAGACACTATGGAACAATCGTTTAATGTGATGCGACGACCAAATTCAGAAGGAACCATTGAAGATATCAATGCACAGTTTGAATTTGTAAAGAGCATTAATGATAAATTAAATGAAGCACACCAGGCGATTATTGACATTCGTTCATTGAGGGGGCAGATGAAGGCTTATTTGGATAAAGTGGATGATGAAGAGGTCAACGAATATGGAACAGAAGTTGATTCGTTAATGACAAAAATTGAAGAAGCGCTGTATCAAACTAAAAATAGATCAGGGCAGGATCCCTTAAATTTCCCTATCCGATTAACCAATAAGTTGGCACATCTAAATAGTTTGACTCAAATGGGTACAAATGATTTTCCTCCAACTGCAGGTGCAATTGCGGTAAGGAACGAGCTGAATTCACTCATTGATGACGAATTAAACGATTGGAATTCTGTAAAAACGACCATGTTGCCAAAACTGAATGATATGATTCGTCAAAAAGCGTTGGACATCATAATATTGGATACAAAAGAGTAAAGAATCTTAGGAATCAACTAAAATTATGTGCTTAATCACTGTAAATCATGAATAAACATATATTTTTTATCGCTATGAATTTTTTTGTTAGAATTTGTTAGATGCACAAAATCAACGAATTATAGCGTTTTGCTGGGAGAATTGAAATGTTATTAAAATTCTATTGGAAACTTATGTGTTAAAAACATGCAGAAATAAAGGAAATATGTATTTTTGCACAAATTTTTGAAAAACATACGATGGCAAAGAACAAGCAATATATAAGACCAAAAGGTCAACAAGCTGGATACAGAGGAAATCCGAATGCAGACAACCAGAATCAAGAGAATGATGGTGACGATACATTGGTAGACATTGTAGAAGTAAAAGAACAAGCTCAAGATTTCTTTGAGAAAAACCAAAATCTTATCATTGGAGGTCTAGCGGTACTACTTTTATTGATTGGTGGATATCTTGCATATAAATATGCATACATTGCTCCAAGAGAAAAAGCAGGAATGGAGTCTATGTATAAAGCAGAGTTTCAATTTAAGCAAGATTCTTTTGCATTGGCATTGACCAATCCAGGAGAAGGAATGGAAGGATTCTTAGACATTATCGACAATTACAGCGGAACAAAAGCCTCAAACTTGGCTAATTATTATGCTGGAATATCATATTTGAATTTAGGTCAATTTGAAGCTGCAATAGATTATTTGAATGATTATTCAGCGAATGATGACATTACACCTATTACAAAAAATGGGTCAATGGGAGATGCGCATGCTGAACTAGGCAACTTGGATCAAGCATTGTCATTTTATAAGAAGGCGGCCAATAGTGATAATGAATTTCTTAC
Organism: Saprospiraceae bacterium; assembly: GCA_029212405.1. Lineage (GTDB taxonomy): Bacteria > Bacteroidota > Bacteroidia > Chitinophagales > Saprospiraceae > CAJXUU01. The sequence goes on along the minus strand of JARGNR010000050.1, from coordinate 27,256 downwards.
TCCATACTATCTAAATAAATTAGGTGTATTGAATATGAAGCAAGGAAATAACGCTGAAGCGCTTAATAACTATCAGAGAATTGCTGATGATTACCCGCAATCAGCAGAAGCTAGAGATGCAAAAAAATACATCCCAATGTTGAAGTCAACAAGTTAGAAATTATAATCTCAAGATAAATGAGGGGTTGTTTCGAAAGAGACAATCCCTCTTTTTTTTATAGTCTATTATTTACTGAGTTTTAGGAGCATATTGTTTTCGATTTTCTAGCCTTATGTAAATATGTTTATTCAATTGTGGATCATTAGAGGTTGAATTTCACACCTATCTTCTATTATTTTAGGAATTCATAGTTCGTTTTGACAAAATATCCCCTCATCAGGTGATACAATCTCTTTAATTGAGTTGCCATTTTTGTAGGTATAAAAAATCTATAAAATGAAAAATTCCTTTTTAATCCACCTACTATTTTTATTCATTCTAAGTTCAGTTTCTTTAGGAGCTCAAGATGTACGAATTTCTACGGGAGGCAATTCTTATAATTTTAAATCTAAAAATATCGATTTTAATTCAAGGTCTATTGCGATTGGCAATAAAGCTGGAGAGAACTTAAGCAGCTTAAATATGAGAGAAATCTATATTGGGAATGGAGCTGGTGAATTTGTAGGAGGTTCTTCCGAATCCATTGGAATTGGGTATCAAACGATGAGCAATAGTTCAGGTTTTAGGAATATTGGTATTGGAATGGATGCATTGAAATTCACAACAAAGTGGGACAATATCGCTATTGGGAAAAATGCCATGTTAAACAGTCAAATTGGTATTTCTAATATTGCCATTGGTTCGTATTCACTTGAATCCGACCTAGTTTCATGGTTCAATATTGGAATTGGTCAATATGCGCTTCGAAATCTTGGGGGGACAGGGCAGGAATCGAACAACAATGTTGCAGTAGGATATTCTTCTCAATCTGAAAATCTGACAGGTAAAAGAAATGTTTCTGTTGGTGGACAAAGTTTGAGCCAAGGAATAGACGTTACTGACAATGTAGCGATAGGGTACAATGCTCTGAATGAGGGGCTAGGTGATCAGAATGTAGCTGTAGGGGTAAAAGCTTTAAAAAAGGCTGACTTGGCAAATAATTCAGTTGCAATAGGGTATGAAGCCGGTTTCAATGACACATTGGCCAGTAATTCAGTATTGATTGGTTATCAAGCTGGCAGAGGTTCTAATAAGCATGCCAAGTCAGGAAATGTATTTATTGGCTATCAAGCGGGCTACAATGAATTGGCAAGTAATAAACTATATATTGATAATAGCAATACCAGCAGCCCGTTGATTGAAGGAAATTTTTTGACTAATGTTTTAGAAATTAATGGGGCGATGTATACATATGGCAATACGTATATTGACGGTACGTTAACTCTGACTGAAAACGCAACATTTGAAGGATCTGTAACAGATTTTGAACATGGGAATAGCGGATCTTCAAGTGGCCTAGTATTAAAAAATAGTTCGTCTAACGATTACTGGAGAATGTATGTAAGTTCGAGTACGGGAGATCTCCGATTATTTAATAATGCAAATGGAAGTGGATCCACCTTGGTTGGGAAATTTGATCAAGTGTCTGGTGCCTACACTACGCCTAGTGATCAGCGTTTGAAAACTGATGTTCGGAGGGTAGAAAGCGTTTTGCCTGCTCTGCTTAGTACTCAGATTAATTCGTATAAATTCAAAGCGCAAAAAACGGAACAAAGGTCAATTGGTGTAATGGCACAAGAGGTGAAAGAGATTTTCCCAGAATTGGTCCATTATGATGCATCTACGGATAGTTATACGGTAGATTATGCTGGATTTTCAATGGTAGCGCTTAAGGCAATACAAGAACAACAATCCATTATTGAAGAATTGATTACTAGAATAGAAAAATTAGAAGATGAAAAATGATGGGCGATCAGTTCAGACAAATGATCAAATAAAAGAGTTGTTGTATATTGAGATGATTGGGCAGCAAATGCAAGCCTTTATTGACATAGATAATCTGATTAGCAAGCAAGAAAAATCTGCTTTTAATCCCAAAAGTAAAAACCGCTGAAACGTATTTTATTCATACTGCTTTTAATTACTACAATTAGTACTTCTACAGATGGGCAACTTTCTGAATTAGATAGTTTAATTGTAACGTATGACCCTGCGGTAGGAAGCGATTATGAGCGTATTGTTCATTTGAGAAGTATCATTTGGTTGACACAGGAGAGAGAGTGGGAGAAGTCGGCAACATATTTTAGCATGTGCGAAGAAATTGCCCGTCAGAGTAAGGATAGTAATTCTATTATTGAAGTGTTATTCATAGGTGGTGTCAGAGATTTAAAAAAAAATAAATTAGAATCTGCCAAAGAGAAGATTTTAGAAGTCATCGATTATTCTGAACGGCACAGCGATATAGATAATATCAACCGAATTCATTATCATATTAGTAGTGTGTACTTTCAGTTGAAGGATTACGAACGATCCATATTTTATACATTACGAGCCAGAGATGATACGCCACGATCAAGTTTCCGAATGCATTACAATTTAACCAGTCGTTTGACTACAATTTATAGGCGGATTGGTATGGACGATAAAATAGTAAGGGAATGGAAATGGTATTTTGACAATCATGACATTCTTTTACCATTTTTGAAGTCACTTACCTTAGGAAGGATCACGGATGAATATATTGCCCAACAAAAATTAGATAGTGCATTGATGTTTTCAGATAGAGCACTTGAAATAGCAGTGAAAGATAGTTTGGAAAGTATGAAATATCGAGCTTTGGCAAATCATGCACATATACACCAACTACAAGAGAAGTACGATAGGGCTATTGCTATTGGTAAAGAACCGTATGCTTATTTTGATGAAAGTCGAAAAAAGAAGAATCCGATTGCGTACCGAACGATTCGAAAAGCCATAGGCAGTTCCTATTATGCTCTGGGGGATTATACCAATGCGGTTCAAGTTTTACAAGAAGGGTTGGAGTCCTCCGAGATGAATTCAAGCGTGTCTGATCAAAAAATATTCTTGGAAAAATTGCTTGAAATAGCCATCTTAAGAAATGATTCAGTGGAAGCTATGACCATAAAAAGTAAGCTTGGGAAAGTTGATAAACAACTAAGGAATCAATTTGCCGACAAAAACATATTGCGGATTAAAACAGAATATGATATTGAAAAAAAGGATCTACAGATTCAATTGCTAAATTCAAAAAATGAATTAAAAGACATTGCATTGGGTAAATCGAAACGGAATATAATTTTTGCACTTGTTGGAATTGTTTTACTTGGTTTGATCTCTATTTTACTGTACAATTCGCTAAAAGCGAAGCGAAAGTCACAACAACTACTTTTAGAGAAAAATACACAAATTTCTAAGGCGTTAGCAGATAAAGAATTGTTGTTGAAAGAAATTCATCATCGGGTAAAAAATAACCTACAAGTTGTGTCAAGCTTGTTGGGCCTTCAATCCGAATATATCAAAGATGAATCAGCTTTATCTGCCATCAATGAAGGAAGAAATCGAGTTCGATCTATGTCTTTAATCCATCAAAATCTTTATAAAGAGCATAGCCTCAAAGGGATCAGTATGAAGTCTTATTTGGAGAAACTGATTTCAGGCTTATTCGAAACGTATAATATAAATGAAGATAAGATTAAGTTGAGTCTTACCATTCAGGACTTGGAATTGGATGTGGATACGGTGGTGCCATTAGGTCTCATCACCAATGAGTTGGTTTCCAATGCTCTTAAACATGCATTTAAGATTAAAAAGGAGGGGACTGTAAGTGTCTCCTTGCAAGAAAAAGGAGAAGTACTTGAGTTGATTGTTCATGATAATGGCGATGGATTATCCAATCAAGATATAGATGAAGATATTGAGTCATTTGGGTACCAGATGATATTTGCGTTTAAAGAAAAACTAAATGCCGAACTAGATATCAATGGAAATCATGGAACATCCATAAAGCTTAGTATTTTAGACTATCAGAAAACATAATTGCAGGTATGCAGCCGAAGATTAAAATATTGATCATTGAAGATGAGCCTCTTATTGCGCGGGACCTCAAGCGGATTTGTACAAAGCTTGGGTATCATGTTATAGGAATTGCTTATCAAAGTTCTCAGGCCTTAGATATGCTGCACTCTAGATCCTATGATTTGATCCTTTCTGATATAAATATTAAGGGACATTTAGACGGAATAGAAATTGGAAAGATTATTCGAGAAAAATACGATAAGCCTTTAATCTATGTCACCTCATTTGCCGATATCAATACCATACATCGTGCGAAAGAGACCACTCCAAATGGATATGTAGTGAAGCCATTTGACGAAAAGGATATTTATTCTTCTATAGAAATTGCATTGTTTAATGTTCAGAAACAGATAAAACCTGAATTCTCTAGAGCGTATTTAATCCAAAAATTGGACGTGCATTTGACCCGTAAAGAGTTTGACATTATTGAGGACATAATACGTGGAATCACCAATCCTCAAATGGCAAATAAATACTTTGTTTCTGAAAATACGATCAAAACGCATATCAAAAATATTTATGCAAAGTTGGATGTGCACTCGAAGGCTGAATTGACTAGAGTTGTATTGGAATAAGAAGAATATCACCTGTTGAGGTGACCTATTGGAGATAAGTGAAGGAATATATTTGAAGTATTCAATAACTTAAAAAAGTACTATGAAAAAATTCACTCCATTCGTATTTGCATTCTTCTTACTTGGACTGACGACAAGTAAACTAAGCAGTCAATCTTGTGGCTCTGCATCGTCTGTAATTTCTGATATATGGGATGCGGTTGACGATAAAGCTGTCGTTGTTGGTTGTTCTGTAGGGGCTGTTCTTCCTGGAATTGGGTATGCCACTTGTTTGGCCAGTTCCATGGCTAGTTTTACATCAAAAATGGTTACATTCTGGAATGGGAAAGTCAACAATTCTTGGGCGATGATAGGTCCAAGAATATTGGAACCCAAAAAGAAATATAAGGGTACTTTAGTAGGAACAGGAGGAAGAATTTTTATAACCCCTTATCCATTTGAAAAGAGTTCTGGGACCGTTACAATCAATGAATTGGGAGGAAAAGGAAAGACAAGTGTAGTCGTATGTAAAGTAGATAAAAATGGTAATTCAACTAAGTTGACTACAAAGTGGTTTAACGATACACCGGACCGAAAAGATAAAGTTGATGAAAAAAGATCATTTTCCATTAGTGGTGTAAAAGGGTACATTCTCACCATACATTTTGATGGGAAATCGGTGGGCAATACATTCAAATATGACGTAAAACTAAAGTGAAATAGGTAATTTATAATTGCATTAAAGAAATTACAGGACTTTGGAGCGATCTAAAGTCTTTTTTATGTTCGATATTTATTTTTTTAATAAAGTGAAATCCCGTCGTTCGTATATAGATATTCAATTGATTGTATTTTTTGGTATTGTTACTATTGTTTTCGAGAATAACTATATTTTTACGGAAACATGCAAAAACAAGACAAGTGAAGTGTAGACTGATCCTACTTTTATTCTTAATAGCTCATTTTTCAGAGGGCCAAGTTGAATTTAAATACAATGCTCCCAATCTGCCGGAATGGGTCAAAGAAATGTATAAAACGGATGCCGATCATGGAAAGGTGGTGGATCTATATCAAGCATATTATGCCAACAACAAATTTGTAAAAAACGAACATACCCAATACTTCAAAAGATGGATGAGGGACTTGTCAAGAGAGGTCAATCATTCTGCAAAAAATAACCGTCAAGGTTATCCGAAAGAAAGAATGCCAGACTGGACATGTATCGGGCCAGTAGATTGGGATCATGACGCAGCGGGGAAGAGTTATGCACCGGGAAGTGCTCACGTATATACCGTAGAACAAAGTATAAGCAATCAAGATGTATTGTATGCAGGAACAGCAACAGCAGGGTTATGGAAATCTGTTGATCATGGTGAAAATTGGACTCCGATAAGTCATGACTTAGATGTCAATCAAGTATATGCTATAGAAATTGACCCTACGGATGAAGATATTGTATATGCATTTATGTTAGGAACAATAATGAAGTCTACGGACGGGGGAGACACTTGGTCAAATACGGGAGATGCCTCTTTCCAATCTTCCTCTCTTTTTGTAAGAGATATAGTCACTGATCCAGACAATCATTTGGTACTTTTAGCGGCATGTGATCAAGGGTTGTACAGAACGAGTGATGGAGGAACCAATTGGACCATGATCAGTCCAGACTTTCATTTAGAGATTGAGTTTCATCCTACCAATTCTGATATTGTTTACGTGGTGAGTCGAGATGCAAATGATGGCAATCAAGACGATGATTTCACCTATTTTCATAAATCAACCGATAATGGGGTGTCTTTTACCAATTATTCTGAAGGATGGCCTACAGGAAGCGGTCACCAGCGACGAACCGAAATATCGGTTTCTCCGGATCGACCCAATATGGTGTATGCGCACGCTACTGGTTCAGCTAATGGAGGCTCTGGATTATACGGGATTTATAAAAGTGACAATGAAGGTGAAAAATGGGTCTTTGAATGCTGTGGTCCACAACCTGCTGGTCCACCTGATTTAGCAACAGGAAATATTAATATTATGGCATGGGCACAGGATGGAAGTGATGATGGTGGTCAATACTATTATGATGTGGCCTTTGGAGTGTCTCCTTTTAATGCAGATTCTATTTTTGCCTGTGGGGTAAATTTATGGGTTTCTGCTGATGAAGGAAGTAGTTTTACTTGTCCCGTAAAATGGAGTCAGTCCAGCGAACCAGGATATGTACATGCTGATAATCACGATTTACATTATTATGAACATAGTAAAGAGATTTGGGTAGCGAATGATGGAGGCATATTTCTAAGTACCGACAATGGTGCATCGTTCACAAGAAAGGTCAAAGGCATAGCAGGAACTGACTTTTGGGGATTCGATACGGGATTATGGGAAGGAAATATCATGCTGGGTGGTGCCTATCATAATGGAACATTACTTAGAGAAGATAGTGTCTACATCAATAATTGGATATGCACAGATGGAGGAGATGGAACCATAGGAAGAGTGCATCCGGCAAGACCAAAAAATGTGCATTCCTGGTTCAATATCAAAGACTTACAGTCGGATCGAACTATTGCGCCCAAAACTCGAGGGCATTTGCATAGAATGAATGGTTCGTATCCCATTGGTTCAGATAGCGATATTTTATATCATCCAGAATACTATGATACGTATTGGGTGGGTTCAGGAAATAGCATTTGGAAGACGGAAGATAATGGCTTTAGTTTTGAGGAAGTGCATGACTTTGGAGTGGAAGTAGTTTCTATGGATTTTAGTTATGCCGATATCAATGTTATGTATGCGGTTACTTGGCCAGGATGGTGGAGTAAAAAGGAATTGTATCGAACAACGGATGGTGGTGCAACATGGACACTCATCACTCCACCAGAAGCTACCTTGGTCCATCGATATTGGGTGCCTTATGATGTGGTTGCAGATCCTATGAATCCAAATAAAGTGACCATTGCGCGGACGTCTATGTATAACGAGGGACTCAATGGAGCGGAAATTTTGGAATCCTTGGATGGAGGTGCCAATTGGACGGATGTCACAGGTTTGGTGAATGATAAATCGATCACCAACATGGTCCCTCATCAAGGGGTAGAAGGAGGATTGTTTGTAGGAACTCGTAGAGAAGTTTTTTACAAGGATGCGTCCATGTCAGATTGGGTGGATATTAGTTCGGATCTGCCGGTTACCATTTCATCTGAAAAATTGGTACCTTGGTACCGAAAACAAAAATTAAGAAACGGAACCAATCAATCTGTTTGGGAAAGAGATTTTACGGTGAACAGCAATCGAGTAATTGCTAGGCCTTCCGCTCAAAAAGATACATTTTTCTGCACAAAGGATACGGTTTATTTTAGAGATATGTCGATTCTTGCTGAAGAAGGTGCGAGTTGGTTATGGACCATTGAAGGACCAGAAAATATTACCTCAACAGAGCAAAATCCGAGTATAGGATTCAGTTGCCCAGGTATCTATGATGTCAGTTTAACCGTTACAGATGTTTATGGTACCGATACCAAAAGTATTCCCAATATGGTAGTCGTATTAAATGATTGCAGTGATTTCAATGATCCTTACAAGGCATTGAATACTTATGCATCTGGTGATTATATCAATTTCGACAATGAAGATTGGACGGTGACTAATTTTACTGTGACTGCCTGGGTGAAGCCCAATGGAATTCAGGACGATTATACAGGTATATTCATGGCAGACGGTACTGCAGCCGGTTTTAATTTTAAAAATGGGAACAACTCATTGGCCTATCATTGGCCCGGCGGATCATGGTCATGGAACAGTGGACTTATTGTAGCCCCTGATGTTTGGTCACATGTAGCTATGACTGTGGAGCCTACAGGAGTGACGTTGTACGTGAACGGGATTTCAAGTTCTCATATTGATGATGTTTCTCCTGCAGATATCAACTCATTCAAGATCGCTTCGTATCAAGGTTGGGGTTCAAGGAATTATAAGGGCGAAATAGAAGAAGTCTGCGTTTGGGATCGAACGTTAACTATAAATGAAATAAGGGAAGGACGACATTTAGTCAAAGATCCAGCGGCAGATCCAACGATTATCGCCTACTTTAAATTTAATGATGATACTGGAATGGCATGGGAAGAAGTGAGCAATTCTGAAGGGAGTTTTTCTGGGAATCCAGAAATGTTAGTATCGGATGCCCCTGTTGGAATGGGTGTGTCAGACTTATTATTTATAGATGGCCTGAATACCTACAATTTTCCTAAAACCCAGACTAAGATGATCTTTAATTCTGGCTTGGCACCAGATGGAGAATTGGCTGTGACCTATATTGTAGATCAACCAGCAGTCACTCCAACATTTGATCAAAGTTTGCTTTCTGGGTATTTTATCATCAATGCCTATCCCAAAGTGAACCCGAGTACTCCATTTCCTCAAGAAATTCATTTTCAAAGTACTGGGATTATCAGTGATTTTATGGCGTCAAATAGTACCCTTTCTTCGCAAAATCGAAGTGAGAATGAAGGCAGTACTGCTTGGAATTCGGTGTCTACTCCTGCATTTCAATTAATTTCAGGTTTGGCGGGTGAAATTCGAATTACCAACACGACCAGTTTTACAGATTATGGGCAAATTGCCTTAGGAAGACAAAAGTTTACGGATGGAGAAGGTAATGTCACCATCAAAACAGACGAATCAATATCCAGTTTGATAGAAGGAGGAACGTCGGCGGAATTGTCTTTGGTGTCGTCTAACCAAGCATTTACTTTACCTTCATTTACGGGTAGTGAAGTTGAAGGGATCGGATCGCCAGCTGAGGGAAGTATAGTTTATGATAATTCCCTTAAGTCATTGGTGTATTTTGATGGAGTTCAATGGAATAAGGCAGTGGCTAAAGCTACATTTGATGCTCCAAAAGGGGAGGGGCCACCTCCTGACACCGGGATTGCATTGAGTTCTGATGTAGAAATTAGGTCTGTGCTCAACTTATCTGAAGCTCAGGGAGTTGTACTTCTACCAAGGTTCAATTCTTTAGACTTAACACAAATTAGTACTCCTTCGAAGACACAAATGATATACAATTTGGATGAAAAGAAAATTCAAGTCTATCAAGGTGCTACTTGGAAAAATATCCATTCGGAAGCATTGACGTATTCTATTGGTGGTGGTAGTCCTTCGCCAGTGAATGGGCTTGGAATAGGTGTGAATGAAATCCATGCTACAGCAGCTTTAGAGGTGACATCTTCTAACTCTAAAACGCTTTCTTTTCCAAGAGGAGATCATAGAGAGCAAAATGCTGCTCTTCCAGGTTCTGTATTGTATAGCACAATATATGAAGCATTTATGGTGTTTGATGGAACGCTATGGAATAAAGTGAAAGTAGATTGATGTGAGCGCGCATCAAATCTATGGTCATAAACGATAAATAGTAACATGTCAAAATACAATTACAAACGGGTGAACAACAGTTTGAAGAATTATGCTCAGTACATTTTGGGAAACAAGGCTGTATTGGTTTGGGTACTTCTTTTTGCTACCACTTTTTATTGTCAAGCACAGCAACAGTACTTTGAAATATTTTGTACTTCAACTACCTATTTCGACCCTTCAGCAAATGAGACCATTGAGCATGATTTGTTCATTAAAGATAAAATGGTGTTTTCAGGGGATTACATAAGTCTCTTTGAAAACTCTAAAGAAATAAATGGAAGATTTGATTTCGGTGCTGTTCAGATACTAGAAGTGGCTTCTGGGAGGATATACAAAAAAAGTAACTTTAGAAGATCTCCATATTTTTATCGAATGAGTGGTCCTAGACTTAATTTGTTATATGATCTAAAAAAAACTGGAAAGACCAAGACGATCAATGGGCGGATCTGTGATGAATATGTAAAACAAGTGGAAAATTCGTTCCATGCTATAACAGAATTGTTCTTTTATGTATCTAAAGAAGTCCCTTTTATTAATTTTTTCGGAACGACGGATAAAATGGATGGGTTTGTCATGGGCTTTCAGATGGTATTGTCTATGAATGGTTCGTATTTTGTTGAAAATGTCGAGATGGATGTCAAAGAGATTACTTACGATTCTGATCTTTTTCAATATGAAGAAGAGCTGAAGAAACAGTTTCCACCAGATCCTATATTGAGTAATCCCAAAAAATATGAAACTACTTCTCTACCTCCTCATTGCCTAGATTTTATTAATAAGAAAATGAGTGGTATTAGTTATCATCCACACTCCAACAAAAATAGGGTGGATATTGATTATCAAGGTGTAAGAAGTATCACACATATCTCTGAAGGGGAATTGAAATACAAAACATATTATGATAGTAAGGGGGCGGAGATTTATAAATACAAGTATAGTGATAGAATTATAAGCTCCTTAAAACAAGAGAAAGATCATTCGATTGGTTACAATAGAAACGAAAGAATCAAGAAAAAATCAATACATCTAGATACTATATTTGGAAAGGATTCAGAGATGTTTACGGTGTATGATCATGCAAATAATCAGATTGCAACCCATTATCCAGTATTTAAATCATGGTCTCAAAAAACGTATGATAAGGAAGATAAATTGATCTCTTCTATTGGGTTTTCAAATAAGGAAAGTACCAAAGATTCCACCTTGTACTATTATGATGAAAATAAACGATTAATTGAGGTGATTAGACGGAAATATGAACGTAATCTGCCAATGAAAACTTGGAGAAAGACTAGAACATATTACTCGAATGGGCTGCCCAAAGAAACGATTGATGATGAGGATAAAGTGACGTATTCGTACAGGTATTCGGGCTCGAATGGATTAGATAGTATTTATGTTTTTAAAGAAGAGGAGGAGGAATTGCCTGTGGTGTTCATGTATTATTTGGATGAACATAACAATTTAATAAGAGAGGTAGAGGAGAAAATATTGAGTAAAAAAGTACAAGATTACTTATTTGACTATTACAAAGACGGACCAGAAAATTCTAATGAATTATTAAGAGAAATTGAACATGAATTTCGATGTGCCTATTTACAATTGTTTACGAAAATAGATAGTATAGGTTTTTCAAAAGTAGAAAGTAGAGGTATTATTGACAATGAAATAGATCAATTGTCTCATTCTAATTTTTTGATAAATAAGGTGATTCGGTATAACGATAATGATACAGAGTATTATCATTTTCATTACTTCCCTGATATTCAAGTATCAGAAGCTGATGTGCTGAAAGAAGATAAAAACAGTATCTATTATAAAGTCTACTATATAGAATCTTTAGATGGGGTGACCACACAAAGTAGAGGGGAAATGTTTAAGACTTTAGAAGCATTAAAGCAAGCTGTTGGTGATGAAATGGTGCAATTTGATCCATTTCATCAAACGATCAGGGTAGAAAGAGATTTCAAATTTGCAATTTTTAAGAAGGATAAAACCAATGGGAAATGGACAATTATATGATTAAGAGTGGGTGGAAATGTTGTTTTCAGTTTTTTTTTATTTGTATTGGATTTTGTTTATGCAGTTTGACCAATGCACATGCTCAAAGTGATTTTTATAAAAATAATTCTTACGCACATCAAAAGGGTAAGGAGGATAGGTCTACTATCTATACGCATCAAATAGGCAATCTAGAAAGTGAAAATGGCTTAAGAAGTACTAATTTGAAAAAGGTAGTCATTGGGAGTTTAAGTGTAGAAAAAGCAACCTCTAGATCGACATTGTCTGAAATATTGAACTCGAACCCATCTGTAACTCAACTCGATGTATCCAGATTATCTTCAAATTACAACCTATTAAGTCTTGATGTTGAAAAATTAAAATATGTCCAACATATACGGTTAACTGTTCAAAGTGATTTTAATTTCGATCTATTTTGGAATAAGTTGAATCAAATCAAAAGTTTAGAAGAGATTCACATAGAAAAAGGGAGAAGAGCTGATCTTCAATTTACTCCTGAATTCAATAAATTATTGGGTAAAATCAAGCGACTAGCTATTGTTGGGTTGAAATATGAGATGCCTTCTGACTTTGAATTAAAGCACAATCTTGAGACATTGGTGGTGAGAAGGTTGAAAGGTTCTAAAGAAAATCAAGGCAGCCTTTTATCATGTTTTGGAGATGCCGCGATTCAAGAATTGATTATAGATGAGGTAGCAGAATTGAAAGATGATCAGGTAGCTCCTCTTTCTTTATTTTCAGATGTGAAATTTCTTGATCTAGCTTCAGGGAAAGTGAAAGAAACTGTGCCTATATTTTCTTTTTTAAGTCCAAGTATAATTGAACTGAATCTCAGAATGCGGTACAATAAAATAGTGAATGATGAAGGCCTGGATCAGTTGAAAAATTTGAAAGTTTTGAATATAAAGGCTTGGAGGACTGCAAAACCAATGTCTTTTCAGCATATCGAACAATTGGATAAGTTAGAAGTATTGACGGGGAATTTTACCAATGTGACGGAGGGTATTACAAACCTGAAAAAATTAAAAATATTGGACATAGGAGGAGACATTACCTCTGCATCGTTTCTTCCACACTTAAAATCTCTACGAACTGTACGTATAGTATCAGAACAATTAGAAATTTTTCCTGAAGACCTAGGAAATCTGAAGCACTTGGAATCTTTTGAGATTCAGTCCAGTCATCTAAATAAATTTCCAAAAGGACTATGTCGAAATAAAAAACTAAAACGATTGGTACTTATTGGGGATATAAAAGAAGTTCCCGCTTGTATTGGAAATTTAAGTCAACTTACTTATTTAGATTTATCAGGGAACCCATTAAATAGGATTCCAACCACAATAAGAAAGCTAACACAACTCGAGACCCTTTTAATTCGTCAACATGAGTCGAATTCAAGTAATGATAGTGGTGAATTTGTTTTTAAAAAAGCAGGATGTGATGTTATGGGAATCCCTCATGCACTCTTTGAGATTAAGAACTTAAATTTAGTTGACCTATCTAATACTGAGATTACAACTCCACAATTGGAGCATTTATTAAAGGGAGTAATTAAAGCAGATTGCCCTTCACTTGAGGTGAAACTTGCAAGATGTGGGATAGAAAAATTGCCAGATTTGTCTTACCGAGATATTCGTATTGATAAATTGGATCTTTCAGAAAATAACTTAGCTGGGTTACCCAAGTCGTTCTATTTTATAGGTGTAAATGAATTTGATTTGGGAGGTAATGCTTTGTCTTTTAACGAATTGAATAAAGATTTTCTTTTGGTTTATGGTTATATTTCCAATGAATTGTCGAAAGATGATTTTACTAAAATGGATAGTATTCCATGGTTGATAAAAAAAGAAAAGAATGCATCTACAGTTATAAAATTACTTGAGTTGGCTCACCATGTCGATTCATTAACTACCACACAAATCATAGAACCATATAAGCTAGGAGATTATCATTTTTTTAAAGAAAATTATGCACTGGCGAATTATTTTTATGGGATAGTGGCAGAGAAGTTATTTCTGACCTTATCAAATAAGAAAAATAGAACAGGAGGGGTGAGTATTTTGTGGAATAGATATGCGTTTAGTTTGAAAAAGAAGGGTGAAAAGGAAAAGCTGGTTCAATTACTGGAGTTTATAGAAAATTTTATGTTCGAAAAATTGAAAGAGCAAGATCAAAGTGGGCTGGTTAGAAATTATTATGTACCTCTTGTATACATGAATATTTTCTATCAAGGGATAGATGATGAAAAGTCTACCTATTTTGCGAATTTGGCTGCCAAGTATTTGTCAGAGAAACGGGAATCAGATGAGGCAAGTATTGGAAATGTCTTGGACTTTTTAGAATTATGTATTGTATCCAATAGGTTCGAATTATTTGATCAACATTATTTTAATGCGCTTACCAATTATCAAAAGACAGAAAAAGACGATTTTATTTTGGAGTACTTAAAAATAGTAAAAGATATAGCTACTGGAAAATTGAATTACAAGGATGTGGAACGATTTCGCAGCATGTCTAAAACTATGAAAGTGATGGAGGAATGGGAAGTTTCTATGGTTGAAATGTGGGCGGTTTCTCTATCTCCTAAAAACCAAATGCTGGTAAAAGAGTGCAATCGATTGTTGAATCCATGGATGGAATTGGTGCCCTTTCCACTTGTTCAATGGTATTAAGAGAAGAATTAGTATTTTATTTGCAAAACCAGAATTCCATATAAATCGTTTGGTGCGAATCTTTAAAGGGTATTCCGTATTCTTCAAATTGTTTGGGTGAAACAAGGATTCTAGATTTTTGAGGATCGTCATTATTGTAGGCCACTGTATATTGTAAACTCATGATTTCAGTTCGATTTTCTCTCATCCCTTCGCATGGTTCCATATCGTAGCTCCCACGTTCATATTCCTTTCCATCGACAACATACTTATATCGTGTATAGGTATTTTCTCGGTCATTCGCCTCTTCATCAAATTCATAAATTGTTCCCGTTGTAATAGAAAAATCCTTCTTGATTTGAGGTGCTTCTATGTAGATCGTGTATAGAAGCACCCAATCCGAAATCCAATCCGAATACAATAAGAATAACGAGGTTGATGATGATTTTAGTTCTTCTAGACATTTAATTAAATCAAACTTGCAAATTCAATTGTCAATAAGTAGAATAGAGCAATACATTGCCAATTGAATTTGCAAGTTAATCGAACACGTTATTCGGCTTGAGTATTAATCCAAGCCTTCGGTGGATTCTATATTGTTGAACATAGGCAGGGGCAATGTTCCCACGGGTATTCTAAATCCCACCATGAAATAGTCGGCGTCCGCACCAAAGTTGTACCCATATCCAAATGAAAAGTAATCTTTTAAGAAGGTGAATTCCAAAGCGGTAGAGAATTCAGGTACAGCATCTGTATTAAAATCTAAGGCTCCAAAATTGACACCTATACTAGGTTGCCAAATTTCATTGAGGGCTTTACTGGTTCTACTTCCAAACTTAAAAAGAACACTGTAGGAAGGAGCAAATTGAAATCGTTTGTCGGCCAGATCTATATTAGGCCCATCACCTCTTGGATTGGCCAGCAATAGTAAGGGTCTTACTCTTGAATACAAGCCGATTTGTTGGACTCTGAAAATACGTCTGTCAATGGTTTTTGTAATCATTTGATTGCTGGAAGTATCTTGTTGTTCTAGCGCTGCACGGATGGTGATTTTATCTCCATTGGCCCTTTGTCCTGTATTTTTTAAGTCGATGTAGGATTCATCTGGAATAGCATTAAATGAAAGACGTTTGACCTTATCACTAATACTTGATGCAGCATTCGCAGCATTTTGAGTTGTACTGAATATTGAGCTGAGCCTATGTGCTATGTTGAGAATCTTATTTTTATCAGCAATTAGACTGTCTTTACATGCATTGTAAGTGGTGATAAATGTGGCAATTTCAGGATTGTTGGGTATGTCCTTTAATACAGAAATTACATTGCTATCAATGTTGGACACCATCGTACCAATACTATCCGCTGTACTAGATAATGTGCTACTAAAGCCCTCCAGCAATTCTATCGTATTGATTGAAGAGGCCGAAGATATGCTGGTCTTGTATTTGTCTACCAATGCACTGGCTTGAATGTAAGGGGCTTCTATTACCGAAAGAATTTTGTTTTCCAATTCAGGAGCTACCGTAGCTACAGTTTGAGGAATTGTTTTTAATCGAGCTTCCACATCTTTGAGGCAATCAACGGCTCCGAAACTACTCAAAATAAAATTTTTGATATCGGCACTATTGGCTTGCATCAAATTATTCAGTGAGGTGGAGAGTTGACCAATCTGTTCCATTTGTTTTTTACCTTCTTCTGTCAGCTGAGTTTGCCATCTTGAAACAGTATACGTGGTTGCAGCTATATTGTCAAAATCATCGGATAGTTTGATGTCTCTGGATCCAGTGTTGGTAGACATTTTGCCTGCCAATATGAAATTTACGTTTTCTTCCCCAATTCCATCTTCTATAAATTTTGCTAATTCTTCCGCCTTTTTTGATAATTGAACGAATACATATTCTTCTAAATAAGGCACTCCATCTTTTCCTGCATTTTTACGTTGTGCCACTGTATAATCTTGAATATATTGATCGGAATATGTATTAAATAGTTTTTGAACATCTGGATAATTGTCAGCTTCCATAAAAAATGTATTTATAGGTGCAGCCAAATTATTCAGGGTGGTTAAAGTAGGGTCTGCAGCGTATTCTTCAAACTTTTTCATGATTTCCACTTGGTTGTGCAAAACAATATTCAAGTCTTCCAAAATCTGGGTAGATAAGGTGTCTGTTCCAGTAAAATTTCGGATGGATTCTGCAATGGCAGTTTTATCTATGGTAATATATAGGGTAGAGTTTATATCGGCATATTGACCATTTTTAATTGGAGGTGTGTCTTTATTTTTGGTATACAAATCCATTTCGTACAATTCAAAAATTTGCGCAGAAACAGTTGAAGTCATCAGTATAAGTAGAAGAAATAGTATGGAACGAATCATGGCTTTAGTTTAGAGGGTAAAGATTGAAGGAATAAGAAAAAAATAGGTAGTTGTAAACAACCAAGGTGTTCAATTAATAATTTGCATATCTGAAAATAGGATTTAATCGAAGACCATCTAAGGTATGGTTATAATGGACCTGTTAGACTGCATCACTCTCCTTTAAGCTTGCCTTCCAATAGGCTTTAGTGACATCATAGTTGGTCATAGAATCACCAACACAAAACACATATTTAGCCTCATGTCGAACTGGGCTCAGAACATACCCAATGGTTTCATCGTATTTTGAGTCATCATAGCCTTCTAATGTATTCAAGTACGCTAATGATTCATTTTTTAGAATGGTTCGATCTTTTAACCAAACGACTTTACGATCTACTTGACCTGAGTGTCCTAAAGAAAGATTATCTGCAATTTGCACTAAATTTGAGGCAGCTTCGTCATCGCCTAATACAACAAAAACAATGTAGGTATTTTGCTGAATAAGGTTGATTACTGAGGCTGTTTGCAGGGCATCAGCAGTGGCAAGGGATGTAGTATTTGAAAGTAGCATAATAGTTTGAGGTTTGGAGTTATAAATATTTATTCTAAAATGTAAGTTAATGATTCGACCATTGAATTCAAATTTTTCTTGAAGAGACTCGCTTCAATTTTACGTGTAGGGGAATCATTCAATATAACGGAAATGGATTGAATGCAATCGATTTTAATGGGTTTGATTGCAACTATTTGAGAATTATCGTGTCATTTTTATGGATCACCTAAACGCTACACTATGAAATATTTCTTGGTATTAACTTTTGGAATTCTATTGTTATCGGTTTCCTTGTCGGCACAAGAAGAACAAAAATTTGAGTTTGACTACACGATTGAATCTCTTGCTTTTAAAGATGAACGAGCAATTACGGTGTACTTGCCTCCTTCCTATTATAAGTATCCTGAGGATAAATTTACTGTTACTTATGTTCTGGATGGGCATTTTGATCCCTTTATCGATCTCGCTGCAAAAACGATAGAATACAATACTTACATGTATAAATATACGCCAACTATTGTGGTGGGTATCCATGCCAAACAAAGAGGGTGGGAGTTTTCTGCGCCAGTTGAAGGGAACGATGAAGATGCCAATTATCAAGGAGGAAGAGCACCCGAATTGCAACAACATTTCAAGAATGAAGTGTTTCCATTGATTGATTCTGTGTATGCAGATAAAATCTTATCCTTTCGAAATCTCATTGGGCATTCCAGCGGAGGAGCTTTTGTTCTTTACAGCTTGTTTAGTGATGAAAAAGATCTATTTGATGGCTATCTGGCCATTAGTCCTGCGATTAGAGATGACAGTCAATATATTTTCGATAACGCAACTGAACGACTCAAATCTGGAGAGCAGTTTAGGAAGTTTTTGTATTGTTCTTCGGGGACAGTAGGGGAGCGTGAAGAATTATTTGGGGGAGCTGTTAAGCAACTAGATTCCATTTTGGCCGTGTATCCTGACCATGGTTTGATCTGGAGGACTTCACAATTTGAGGGAATGGGTCATTGGACATGTGTGCCTCCTTCTTTCAATTCAGGGATGGTAGAGCTGACTCGAGCATTTAGGGTAGATGAGAAAATGTATTTTGATTTTGCCTCAAATGAAGATGCTTCCATGAAGAGTCAGATTGAAGAATTTTATAGAAATAGGCAGGAAGAATATGGCTTTACTGAAATTCCTCCAGGGGGGTACCTGACAAGGATTGCGTGGGAACTGATTGATAAAGAAAAGTATGAAGATGCCATGGGCATTTATGATTGGGGGATAGATCAATATCCAAAGCATTACTCATTGGCCAAAGCAAAGGCCAAACTCCTTTTTAAATTGGGTAAGATGAATGAAGCTCTTGCTGGATTTGAAAAGGCATTGACGAATTTAGAGGGAGTGAAAGATAAAATGCCTGAAGAGGATTATCAAGAGAAGGCCAGTTATCTACTTGAGAAGATGGAAGAATGTAAAAAGAATAAGTAGTTTTCTATACGATTATTTAGGAGGTGCAGCGAGTAAGAAACTTTCCATTATTGTTCGAAGCTGGACAGCATTGTTAAGGGAATCTATTCATAAAATCTGATTCACAAAGACACTGTGCTTGTGCCTTTGTGATTCTTTATTGGAGTGTGATAATTGAACTGCTGAATAGATCAAGCTAACTATGGACGATCACTGATTAAATATATTCAAGCTCATGGCTTCCTAAAATATCTTGAACGGCGTGTATAGCAAGATTTAAAGGACGAAGCGAATTTTTTCTTTTGAAAGAATGCGACTCCATTCGTATTAATATATCCTTGAGCATACTGATGGCATCATTGATATATGGTCCTTTATTTAGCATGACACATTCTGCATGGGCACCATATGCTGCATCACTAACCTCTGCTCGGGTAGGAATACCAGTTTTTGCAAGATTTTCTAGCACTTGAGTGGCCCATATAACTGGGATGTGTGCCGCTTCGCAAATCCACAAAATTTGATTTTGTACTTCAGAAATTCGCTCAAATCCAATTTCTACCGCTAAATCACCTCTTGCTATCATTACTCCTATTTTGTTGTGTTTCATGCCTTCGATTAAGATCTGCGGTAAATTTTGAAATGCTTCTTTGTTCTCAATCTTAAATACCACGCCAAGTTCCATGTTGCCGTCTTCAAATAGATGTTTATATAGGAAATTCACATCTGCTCCATTTCTGACAAATGAATAGCCAACGATATCTGCGTTTGCTTTAACGAAGGGTAGATTTTTTAAATCAGAAGCTGTTAATGCAGGCAGATTCAATTGGGTATTGGGTAAGTTGATGCCTTTTCGTGAAGATAATTTTGATTTGTAACAATTCGTAATCACTATTTCAATGGATTCATCAAACTTGTTCAATACTTTAGCATGGATCATCCCATCATCAAAAAGTATTTCATCTCCAATTTGAACATCGTCTATAATTTCAGGCAACATTACACCTACTTCCGCTTTTTCCAATTGTTCGTTTGCTTCTCCGAATCTTGACTTTTTCCAGGTGGTGGATTGTTTTGTCAAGATAATATGTTCTCCTCTTCGAACTTTTATCGAGTTTTTTACCCTTCCCTTCTTATCAATGATTTCAATGTTTGACGTTCTGATTTTTGGGCCAGCAAGATCCATATAGATTTTTACATCTCGATTCAATTCATCTTTTACGTCATGTATAATTTCGACCATTTTTTGCCAATCGGATTGATTCCCATGACTGAGGTTTATCCGAGCAATCTCCATTCCATTCATTACCATTCCTCGAATGATGTTTTTGTCTTCAGCAGCTTCTATGGGTAAGGTGACCATTATTTCAGTAAAATGCTTTTTTGAAGTAGAATTAAACAACTCATTCGCATGCTTCTTAAGCAATTTTTTGCTTTTTTTATAGCCAATTTTTTCAATGTGTTCTGGATGGTCAAAAGGGAGGTCAGCAATAAGGTGTAGATTTTTAACTACATGATAGAGGTTGCTGTATACATACCCTTCGGAACTTCTTAATGAGGATACTCCCAAATTGGAGAGGTAGTCGTGATGTTTTCTTAAATCATAATTCCTTAATAAGAGATATCGGCATAGATTTTTTGCACTTTTTTTGTATTGCTTGTGAATGGACGCAGTGATTTCATCAATGTTGGATTCTTCGATTTCAATTCTCACTAAAATGCTGTTTATTTCTTGTATTAACTTTTCTACATTCATAATTCACATGATTTTATACCTCAAATAAAGAAGAGTGAACGGTACTCTTTTATCTGGTTATTAAACAATGTGTAATGGCTAGAGTTGTTAATTATCGCTTATATATTATGAAAAAAACATTAAAATAATTTATGTAAATAATAAATCAAGTGGCCTGTTTTTATTGATTATACCTTGATTTCTTCTCCAATTTATCTATGGTACACCACTACTTTTCCTGGGTTCTTAAATCTGATGTACATCTGATAGACAAAATATAAGGCAATGAATGCGCCGATAATGAGTACTCCAGTTTGACCTACATAGTTGATGATAAGTTGAAAAATTGCGGCCCTCCCTCGATATTTTCCACTGGTGTTTTCGGCTAGGTTGGTCGGATCTTCCATGGTGCCCACATAAATAGTAAAGAGAAGTGTCAAGGCCAAGAAAAATCCATTGGTAGCTAGTGGTTTTATCTTCCGTTCTTGTTTTTCCTCACGGACCAAGTTTAATTTCTCGCCCAGAGAATTGCCAAATTTAGCAGCCATCTCACTGCTCGTAAATTCTAAACTTAATTTTTTTTCGTTCCCTTTCTCATCTTGATATTTGAGTGATAACGACTCTGATTCTGTATTGAAAGTGATATGAGGAATGGTATACAAATCATAGGTATAAGACGTTTTGAGCATCCCTTTCTTTTGTAATTCTTTTTCGAAATTATCAAAGTTGCTGATGCTTTTTTGACTCAACCATAATTGCTCTCCATGTATGGCAACAGTTTTCCAATAGGAACTGGTCACTTTATATATTTGCTCTTCCAACGGTTTATATTTGGAGTTTAGTTATTGCATGTATTTTAATTATTCCCATTAAATAGCTGCATACTTCTCCAATACTTGTCCTTAAATATATCAAAGCTGTAGTCAAAGTTTGTTTTTTCTTGATTTGCTTTCAAAAAGTCACTTATGCGTCTGAAGTCTTTGCATGCATAATATGTATGACGTGCGCCCTCTCCAGTCGTTTGACCGACTTGAAGAAAGCCATCGCGATCAGGGAGTGTTTTGACTAGAAAGTCCTCAAAAGCATAAATTTCTTCCAGGAGTGCGGTACTTGGCATTCCATTGTTCGAATCCACGGCATACGAGACGGTCACAATGACGACCCATGGATGTGAAGCCTTCGCTTCCCATTTGATTAAATCACTGTTGCAGAAGCCTATCATTTTACTGGTTTCATTTTCCCATTCTAATGTCATATAAGTGGAGTTTTCAGAATCGAAAAATACGCCATTGTATTGTTCAATAAATTCCTTTTCTCGCCATCGGATATAGTCTTTCAGTTTGATGATATCAATCAACTTTGATGTGTCCTGAAAATCTGGTTCCAAGCTTAAATAATCTATTTGAGTTTGAACTTGTAATTCTCCGAGGAAGTTTTCTATAAAAATAAAACAGGCATTTTCAATAAATTCAGTTTCTGAAGCATCAAAATCTTCTAAATACACCATTTTGATGATGATTTCATCTGGGTATTCAGGTTCTTCAATAGGGTAAAACTTTACGTTGTCTTGATTAAAAGATAGGTCACCGATTTTAATCTCAAATACTAGTTTGTCTGCGGGTGGTTTAAAAGCAGTGAATTTCCAATTTTCTAAAGTTGGAGATTGTTCTACGAGAGCCTCAATAAAGGTATAATTCCTTAAATTTCCTTCTGGGGTGAAGATGATTTCTGCAGTATTTTCGTCAGCCATCCCAACCAATAAATAGGTTCCAGAATGGATAGAATTAAGTTTTGCCAAGATAGGATTCAATACTTCATATTCTACATCTTTCTGGTTTATTATTGGGGTGTAGAATGTATGATTGACTCTCAAAAACCACTTCCAAAAGTTTTCTATAGTAGCTGGTTCAGGTTTATCTTTTTTCGGTTTATTGAAGAGGTTTTTATAAAAATTCATGTGCACAATTTTGACTAGTGAAATTTATATTAATTTTCTAACAATGGGTTTTAAAGATTTATTTTGAGACCATGCGCTCAGCTTTTTTGAACACGCTTCCTCTAAACTTTCTTTTGCCTGTGTATGGTGAAGTTCTAAGAATAATTCTAACAATTTCTTTGTCCCTTTTATGGGCGTGTTATTCATTTTGCCAATCATAATTTCCATGGTAGCATATAATGAAGCATTGAGTTTTTTAGAAACATTCAACAAGTTTTGAGAGAGTAAATCTGTAAACCTTTTGAGTGGTGCGTATTCGGTGTGCTCGAGTTTTCCAAGTATTTCACCGAATAGATTCGTGTTCATTTGATCCATAGAGTTGGCCTTAATCCAAATTTCAGCAGCCAATTCTCGACTCACTTTTTCACTACAGAGTAGGGCAGTGGCAAGGAATAGATAGGTCGCCTCATTATAATCTGAACGATACCAAATCGAATGCAATCCTTTCAAAATGTTGACTGTGTTTTTTTTACTTGTTTCATTTTGGAAGGTGGATTCATACAGATTGTAATGAATGGCTAGGCTTAAAAAAGGCCCTGGGTTGTTAGGGGCGAGATATAAGAATTTAACATCGTCATGCAGATTGATTTGGGTATAATGTCTTTCTTTTTGTAATCGAAAATGTTGATAAATACTGTCGAGGTTTTTAGGTGTTTTCTTTTTATTGAAGAACCCTTTCAAATTGTTTAGAACCGACTCATTCTTCACTTCTTTTATTCTGAAATTTTGAAGTTCCAACTCCCTTCTTATATGTTTTTTCTGGATTTTCTGTTTTGTCACATAGTCATAATCCTGATAGAAATGTTCGCTTTGAGTACATTTCCAATCATACATCCCTATCTCCTTTTGAAGTGTGCTGGACAACATTTCTTGAAAGTATTGTACTTCGCTTGGTACATTTCTGGTCAACACACTTTGAAGCCAGATTCCGGGAGTTTTACTATCTACTTTTTCTAAATCCAAAAGTCCAAAATGATACTTCAATACAGTTTTGGCATTCGGATCTTTAATCTGATTGATTTGTGTTTCTATATTTTTAGGAGGCTCTTGCCTGGGTAGTCGACCTATAGCCAATTGAAAGTCATAAAAATCCATATTGACATTCTGTTGTTCATAACTGATGATCCTTTGTATCAATACCTCAGGGTCAATCCAACAAGGAGTATGGGTTGGCAAGGACAAGAAATCCAAGGTTATACCTTTTTTGATATGGGTTTTTGAACGTATAAAAAGGGTTTTGTGGATGTGGTAGATATAATCAGAGATATGTTGCGCTTCAATCTTGGTCAAGGCATGACGGTAATGTTCTCCAAAATAATTGTCAAAATCAAATTTTTCAATTTTGTCCTTTTTTATTTTCCTGTATTTCTGAAGCTTCTCGGGAAACCTTTTCATTACAATCTCTGCATAATCATTGATATAATAGGCAGTTTCTATTTCCAGTTGACCATACGCATTGCTCCACTCAAAATTGAGGGATCGTTCAAAGCTTCTTTTAAAGATGGGTTCCAATTTATCAACACTTTCTTCAGTCAAAATATGATCCATTTTAGGGAGAAGACTGAGCAAGAGTTCGATGTGGTAATCTTCATTATTATCGATGACTTGACTCACAAAGTAGATCATCTCATCCAATTCAGTGTAGGCAGGTAAAAGATTTTCTTGATCTAAAAAATCCATTTGGACAATGGAAACCTCTTCTTCAATAGTCGCCTGCTTTTGAGCTATATGATCTGACAGGATTTCTTGGCTGGAATGGTAGAGGTTGTTGGCATACATCTCCAACTCTGTCAATAGTTCTGTATGCACTGGAAGGATGATTTTTGCAATCAATTTTGCCGCTCTGACTTGTATTTTTTCATCGGTATTAATCAGCGCCTCCAAGGTTTTTTGACCTATATCTTCGGTCAACTCAGGAGCTATCTTTACTATTTTTTCCAAGAGCATCAAAGTAGAATTCACTACTGATTTTGTTTCTGAGTTTAATAGGATGGAAGCGTATTCAACAAAATTATGATGATGAAAGTCTTTGGATGCAATTACTTGTTTGAAATATTTCAATACGGTATTGACCACCTTGGAATGAGGGGAGTACAACGCTACGGAGAAATCACTTTGTAATTCAATAATCTCTTCTTCAGTTGGATCTAACGCAATCAAAAGATCAAAAAACCATCCACTCAAGGTCTTATTGAATCCTTTCGTAGAGGTGTGTAAAGTGGCAATCAATAGTCTTTTGCGATCGATCTTTTGCTGCTCGACCAAATCCAATAAAGTGGTGTTCCAGATCATTTTGCCTCCATTGTAATTCTCAATGTTGAGGTAGTCATACTGATTATTGATACTGGTTTCTTCTTCAAATAGTAGCCAAATATCCTCTGCTAATGTTTCTTCATGAACCAATAACTGTTCTGGAGCATATCGCCTAACATATTTTTTATCTGCGGTTTCCGTTTGAATAATGGAATTGGGTAAAGTGGATAAAATGAGTGATCTATTTCGTTCAATCAACCCCTCTTTATACAACTTCATCATTTTGAGATAGTATAAACCCCACGGAGTATCCTCAATGAAAATATCATTGTACCAGGATGGTTTATACCAAGGGATGATATTCGCTAGATAGTCATCATCAACTACTAAAAATGAGAGGTTGAAAATGGTTCTTTTTGCGTCTGTTTTATTGAAACACACAAAACAAGCCTTATTGATGATGTCTTTTTGTTTGTCCGTATGGTTTTGTTCCATTCGAATATTGGTACGACCATTTGTTTTTGTAGTGATATATCGTACTTCTGTGATCTCCTTATATCTTTTCTTTAAAAAGGGAGTCAGATTT
This sequence comes from Saprospiraceae bacterium, assembly GCA_029212405.1. Taxonomy (GTDB): domain Bacteria; phylum Bacteroidota; class Bacteroidia; order Chitinophagales; family Saprospiraceae; genus CAJXUU01. The sequence goes on along the minus strand of JARGNR010000050.1, from coordinate 1,611 downwards.
CGTTTGTCTTCTGATGTCAATTTTTTGAGAAGAGGGATAATATCTGTTTGTTTTCGGATGATCTCATCTATTTCTTGCTCTAGCATTCTAATTGGTTTTTGCTTTTTTCTTCACCGCTAATATATGTTTGCATGAACCTCGTTCTCCTTGGTTTTTGCTGTACCAGGTGCATGTGCACTTTGTGGATTCTTTAGTTATAGTAACATAATGCTTTACTCCGCTTCCTTCCACATAAGCTTCTATAGACTCACCATTTGTTTTGGTAATGTGCACCTTGTCTTCTTTTAATAGTTTTTCTACTCCTTTTAATCTCGGATTTAGGGAAAGTATTCGTTCCAACTTAAACGGTAGTCTTCGGTAAAAGAAGCCATTTTGAGTAAGGTCAAAGCCTAAAAGCCCTAGTGCGGATAATTTACTCGCAAGCTGTTCGATCTTGGTGAGATCAATATCCTCTTCAATTGCAAGAAGAGTGGGATTAAAGATTTGATTGGTGAATGTATAATTATCAAAAGCTTCTATCAACCCATCCGGCAAATCCTCCAATAGGGCATCAAGTGCTGCTCCCTCTCCTGAAAAACCGCGCCAGTAATCTCGAGAAACGGAAAATGTAAAGTTCAACTGATCAAACCGTAACAGAAATGTTGCCGATTGTAATTCTTTTTGCGGATAAACTATTAAAGATTGAATATGCGGAATTAATGATTGGATTAATTTGAGCCGATGGATGCCTCCAATGCAGACTGCGTTTGTGGATTTGAGTGGACTGAAAATGTACTTGCTGCCTCTTTTAATCAGAAAATAGTCCGTTTTTATCTTTCCAGAAGGAATGCTCTTAAATAATTGAACGGCTTGAATTCTACTAAGCGTTAAAGCCTTTTCTGATTCTGAGAAGTAGTGTTGTACTGTAGTCAACCCTTTGATCCATTTGCTTGGCAGGGGTACCTTTCTTTCAATCACACTATTGCCATCTTTATGAAATCCTACTTCTTTTTGTCCGACCGAAAGCACCAAGTTGTCATTTTTTTTGATTTTGCCCAATTCAGAAATTAGTGGCGTATTAAAATCTACGTTTGTCGTTCCATTGGCCATAAATTCTCCTTCATGTCCTCCCTCTAAAATATCTACTCGAGCATACACGCCCGCACAATGAGAAAATCCCTCGAAGCGCACTTGTTGATTTCCTGCAGTCACAATAGGATCTTTCAGATTCGCCAACTGAAATGGTGATAAATTAAAACTTGACTGCACGATATTCGATAAAGTGATCAAACACCTAGACAATTCAAATGGATTGCAAAGTCGTCCCCAGAAAAAACATGGAGAATTTTGATGATCAATCTCACTAAATTTGGACAGCAATAAGTTCTCAAAAGAACTTTCCCGATTCAATGCAGATGGCCTATTGTATGTATAGTTTAAGGTTTCTTTGGACATGAACAAATTTGTTTATCTAGTGCTTCGAAGTAAAAATAGGAAAACCAATGCATTTGGATTGGATTAATTCAAAAATTGGCTGGTCACTCTAGTATGATGGTAATTAAAGATACCACTATCCATAGATAGATAAGATCATCTTACTGAAGTGGTTTAAAAACTCACTCACTACCTGCG
>JARGNR010000049.1:3278-47476 GCA_029212405.1 Saprospiraceae bacterium | reverse complement strand
AAGCAATTGAACCTATTTATTACAAAAGAGAATTGGAGGTCAATGGATATCGATCACCCCACCTGTTCACAAAAGATGATTTTTGGTTTGGCTTCAGAGATGGTGGGATTAAAAGGTTTAATTTGACAACGAAAACATGGCAAGACTACAAATACGACAAAGACAATTCTAACTCCATCTCATCGGAGATTATTTACTTTTTGCAAAAAGACCCTCATTATCCTGATAGTCTTATATGGATAGGAACCGGAAACGGGATCAATGTTTTAACTATTGCGACCGATGAAATTTCAGTAATTAATACGAAAGATGGATTGCCCAATAATGTTATAAACTTTATTCAAGCTGATCATCGAAAAAACTTTTGGATCACCACAAATAATGGCATGGCATTCATGGATTACCAAACCAGAAGAATCCATTCATTTGCTCAATCCGATGGATTACAACACAATGAATTTAATGTTGGAGTAGGTACAAAATCCGATGATGGGCTATTGTATTTTGGAGGTATGGGCGGATTGACCTACTTTGATCCTGAAGAATTTTATGCGGATAGCACAGCATCCAATGTTGTTGTAACTGCCTTCAAAACGTATAACAATCCCATACTATTTAAGAGAAATGTTGATTCTTCGAAAGATCCAACCATTTTAAAAAAGCCATTGTCTGAAAAACAAACAATAGATATTCCATACACTACAAAAATGTTTTCATTTGAGTTCTCCACGCTTGATTTGACAGATCCTGAAAAAAATGAATATCGATATCAATTGAGTGGATTTGATAAGAATTGGATTCATCTAGGTAAAAAAAATGAAGCGACATTTACAAATCTTGCACCTGGGCAGTATAAACTAAACGTCCAAGGTAAAAATTACAAAGGAATTTGGAGTCCAATAAACCAAAACATCCGCATCCACGTATTGACTCCATGGTGGCTATCGTATTGGTTCAGAGCATTCGTTGTTTTATTAATGCTGGCTGCGATTTGGGCGCTGTATACCTACCGCCAAAAACAGAAAGAAAAAATTCAAGGACTTCGTAACAGAATATCGAAAGACTTGCATGACGAAATAGGATCTACCCTATCTAGTATTTCTTTGTACAGTACGGTGGTACAACACAAAATCAAAGATCCTCAAAATGAAATCAAATCAATTCTTCAAAAAATAAACGAAAGTTCCACCTCTGTGATGGAGTCAATCAATGACATTGTATGGGCGATAAGTTCATCAGACGAAACCTTTCGAGATATAATTAACCGGCTTCGATCATTCACCTCTGACTTAATTTCAATTGATCGTGTCGTAGAATATGAAGTAGAACCTAAATTACTGGATCGGTCCGTGAATATGATTGTAAAACGTAATATTTACATGATCATTAAAGAAGCCATCAATAATGCAAATAAGTATTCTCAAGCATCACGGATCCAGGTGACCATAAAAGAGGTTATGGATTCTATTGAACTGTGCATTATAGACAACGGAGTTGGATTTGAATTATCTGAATCAGAATCGAAAACCTCTCTGGGTGGAAACGGTCTTCGAAATATGGAATCCAGAATCAGTGAAATTGGAGGGAAACTATCCATACATACCTCTCCCGGAAATGGAACAAGCATACGCGTACTATTCAAACTCACATCAACAAACTAATTCGTTTGCATTTACACTACCTTTGTACGTATTATCAACAGTAGCAAACCTAAAATGAAAATACACGTCGGAATTCTCGGAGTTGGTGCAATAGGTTCATTAATGGCAACGTGTTTAAGGTCAAATCCAACTATACATATCGTCTACTTCAATAGAACCCCAAAAACAGAAATCAACATTGAGTATAATAATCAGTTGATCCACTTCCCTATCCTATGTCAAACTGATCCTACTCTCACCCATCATTTGGATTGGCTATTGGTCTGTTTGAAAGAATACCAATACGAAAATGCGAAAGGTCTATTAGAAAACTTGATTACAAAAGATACAAAAGTAGCTGTTCTCAGAAATGGAATACATATTTCGGATTCTTTACTTCCTTTCACCACAGCAGATCATATTCTTCCATGTATTTTGGACGCTCCTGTTCAAGAAAAGACTTTAAATCAGTATTGGCAACTTCGCCACCCCAAAATTTTTGTTCCGGCTTGTGAACTATCCGATTCATTCAAATCATTGTTTGCTCCTGACCGTCTAACGATCCAAACTATACCTGATTTTAAAACTGCGGCATGGGAAAAACTTATTGAAAGTTCTACTCTTGGGACCCTTCAATGTCTAACCGGTCAACCCTGCTCGGTATTTAAAGACCCAAAAATTGTTGACCTATCTGCACAACTTCTCGAGGAAGCGATACAAGTAGCATTGGCCGATGGAGCAAAAATCGAACTTTCATTTAAATCAAATATGCTAAGCAAACTACTCTCGTATCCACCTGATAAAGGGAGTTCAATGCTAACGGATCTGCAAAAAGGCAATATTTTAGAAATAGATGCTAAAATTGGAGCTATTTTACGTGTTGCAAAAAAACACAACATAGACGTTCCATTAACCCATCTTTTTACTACTCTCCTCAGAAAAGTCAATCAAAAATAGTAATTCAATCTTTGCCCGAATTGCAGTTATTTCAAAATCACCTTCTTTTCTGTAAATTGAAAAGCAGCTTCTAAAAACTCCACCATTTTGGACCATTGGTCCGTCGAAAAGCTATTATTTTTATACTTCTTAATGGTCTTAATTTGAATTATATTATCCACTTGTTTCACTGTACTTACAAACTCACCGATTTCATTAACCACATTCATATTAAGTTGATCCAGACCTCTTGCTGTTTTACCCTCAGGAATCTCAACACTGATGGTATTTACAATACTTCGAGCTACATGAAAATTGATATCTGATTCACGTTCATTAATTTCATCTTCTGTCAACTCTACTTGATCGCCGATCAATTTTCCTAAATCAAACACCAAATTTGGTCCTGCCTTATTCACATAGGAATCTGAGGTAAAGTCGAATTGAATATGTAATAGGTTACTTTCTCCGGACATGCCATTCTCCACCACTGATTTGTCTCCAATTTCTGTCACTTCATACTCTGACTCCAACCAGTTTTCAAAAAGTTCCTTTTTGTTTTTATTGTATTCCATCCAGTCCGAATTATTAAAATTAAATTCTAATTCATCGAATTTTTTCTTTTTCTTTCGTTTTTTGGCTTGCTTGATTTCATTTTTTATCTCTCTAACACTGAGATTTGCCCTAGTCATTTTAATCTCCTCCTTCAAATGATTTGTATTGTACAAAAACAATGAAGAATACACATTTCGATAATATCCAGTCAATAACATATTTACATCCACTTGCAAGGTATTATCATCTCCTACAATAGCTTTCATTTTCACTTCATAGATATTATCATCGATGGTGCTCATACCTACAGTGCAAGGAGCGTAATTCTTTTTTCGTTTGGATATTTTAGCATAATCTACTTTGAAGCCATTGGCACCTTGCAAATAAGAGGGAGTTTTTCCTGGTACACTAAAGCTATTTACAGGCCAATAATACTTTTTTGTCGAAGGAATATAAACACCAAAAGTAGGTTCTGAATACAAAACAACATCTGATAAATCACCACCTGACTTCGGCATTACCATTACAATATCAGACGATATTTCTGCACTTTTCAACAACTCTGCATACAAAACTGCAAATATTTCACCTGGTAATTCTCTTGAATTTCTAGATAAATAATAACTAAAATCTTCGGCCGTTTCAGAATCCCCATCTACTTTTCTCAAGGTATTTACCCGAAGCATTCTATATATTATTTCAGCAGCATAATCTATATCCTCATTGACTAAGTTTAAAGCTTTTACTCTTTTGCCTATATCGCGTTTCTCCGTTTTTACATACAATGAAGCAAAACTCAAGGCGTTGTCAAACATCTTTTTCTTATCCAAGTTATTCGACACCTTATCGTCACCACCATAATTCACACCTGGTGGAAGTGCCATAAATTTAATCAACGGTGCATCCAATCTGTCAAAAGACCACCTTTCATCATTTACAGCTGCAGTATTTTTTGCAGTAAATCTTAGGCGTTTAACACTTTTCCGTTGTCTGCCTTTCATATCAAACCCTCCTTTTGGGTCCAATTTCATTTGAGCTGCTCCATTAAAAGAATTATAATAGGCTGTCCATAATTTATCAATATCAAAAATGATCTCTTGCTCTACTATTGGAGCTTCTGACGCCACAGGAATCAACAATTCAATGTTTCTTAAATAGGACTCATTAAACACTTTATAATAATCAACAATATCCCCTACTTCAAGTCCAGCAATAGCTATTTTGTAATAATCGTCTGAATGAAATCGATCTTGATAAAACTTAGGAACATCACTCGTAACCTCTACCGCTTCATCTAGATCTACAGTCTCTTTTGTCCCATCTGGTTTTATGATGGTGACACCAACCACATCAGAATTCTGATAAAAAAATTCAGAGAATTCATTCACCGCAGCTTCATCATTGAGATAGACTCTTTTTCTAAGCGCAACTTTTGTACTATTGGTATTCATCGTAGTATTCCTCAATAAAGCAAGATGTACTTGTTGTGCTAGCACCACCTTAGATTCATCTTTATATTCATCAGGGATTTCTGAAAGAGTAAACATCTTATTTCTCTTCCCAAAAACGGTTTCATAATATTCTAATGCTTTCTTCTCAATCTTTCTTCTGTTTCTATCCTTCTTTTTTTGAGCATAAGCAAATTGAGGAAAAACAAAGGCTATAACTAAAATAAGTCCTATAATTCGTTTCATAATTTCTTAAATATAATTTGATCGGAATAAAAAGTTTTAAGCTGTTCCATCCAGCCATTCCACTTTTCAAAATAATCGACAGGAATCATCTTCTTTTTAATTCCAATTTCTTTGATGTAATTTATTTTATCGCCATCCACTTTATAACTTAGTTTCAGTTCGCACAACTCATTATCGATCACTACACTTTCAGGTAAATAGTCTACTTCATAACCCGTGGGTATATTCAACACCGTATGGTTATTCAATACCACCTCTTCTCTTAAGTTATAGGGATATGCTCTATCTTCTATTTTCTCAAAACCTTCAAATGTATTATCGGTTTCTGTATTCACATAGAGCTCACTTCCCAAATCAATAATTTGGTTTTCAATAATTATTTCATAAGGCAATTCAAGAGATTGATCTCTGTTATCTAAATCTATTTCTTCTAAGAGTTTTACCCCTACACTCTTATTTCCATTACCGATATAATTCACCATATAATCTTCCCTTTTATTACGAGGCATACTCTTTAAATAGGTCATCAATCGCACCTTTCTACCTCCCAATAATTCGACACGACCACTTCCAACCAGCTTGGAATCTAGAATTTGTAGTTCCTGAGAAGTCTGTTCTACATTTGCTTTTACATCTACAGGAACCCGCTCTATCAAGTAATTGTCTCCATCTTCAATTAATGCTTGTTTTCCTTGAATTCTACTTGCATAATGATACATATCAGCAAACTTTTCTGTAGCGTCTAGAAAAACCGGTTTCCCATCCAGCATAACGGTACAAATCATATGATTGTCTACATACAATGAAGGAATCGAATAATCATACGGTAAAGAATTGGTGCCAATCCAAGTGAGACGGGCATCGTACCCAGCTATTTCCAACATCTCTTTGGTCAAGTTGGCCATTCCCTTACAATCCCCATATTTATTTTTAAATACTTTTTGGCAACTCTCAGGCTGAAATCCCATGATTCCATATTCAAAAGCCACATACCTGATATTGTCCTGCACCCAATAATAAATGGATTTAATTTTTTCAATATCAGACGATTTCCCTTTTAGTAAGTCCGTTACAATAGATCTAATTTCTGTATTATCATTGCCTATTTCTTTTACTAATCCCGAATACCACTTGTATAAATCCCCCACATCTCTCATATAAGGTTGAACTTTATTCCGTATGGTAGCAGATCGAACAACAAACAACAGGTGTGGAAAAACAGACGAATAACTTGGTTTCCCATTTTCAATCTCAGGCAACTCTATATTGGTAGCTGTATATGTGTATATGGACTCATCTTTTTCCTCTTTTTGAATCTTCTCAATTAAAGTATCTTCAAAATTCCATTCCACAATATTCAAATCAATCCATTGGGGTCGAAATACGGTTAACTTTACATTTCTAACGTCATAGGCATCTACAAAATAGAATGGGTCAACGTGTTTGATATCTTCAAAAACCTTGGTATAGCTAATTTCAATATCCTCTTCATACGCACTTCCTTCAAAGTAACATATTTTCAAATCAGAATGAAATATCCCTCTCGACTGATAATCTGAAATTATCGGTTTGATTTTCTTGCCGTTTTTCCTAATTCGTTTCACCTCGGATGTATTGTCAAAAAAGACACTTTCAGAAATTCCATACTCTCCAATTCCACTGTAAACATATTTCTTAAATACGCGCAGTTCTGCATTCACCTCATCCTCATCATTTAGATAAAACTCTAGCTCGTACTCTGCCGATTGAATCCTGATTTTGTCCTTATTGGTAACTTGGCTGTACCCATTAAAAACAAAACATAAGCAAATGACTAATGAAAAAAGTACTTTGTTATGCCCCATCTTAATAGCCAATATATCGAGTTTTACCCAATGTAATCATAAATGGCAATGAGGTATCCCCGCCTAATTCAGTGTTTCCAGAAGGATATTTATCAAATCGTATGAAGTACTCATTCAGCGCATTACTACCAGCAGCCCAAAACCTCAAAGAAAGCTTTACACTTGGAGACAATCTCAATTCTCGGAGAGCAGTATTACCAAAAAGAGGCATATAAGAAGGCGTTAATCCAACACCTAATCCAACACCAAAATCTTTGTCAGTATCATATGTTGATCCTGCCCCTACATTATAATTTAAATGAATAGGAAGATATAATCCACCATAAGATGTTTCCAAATCTTCATCAAAACCATAATCTAAGGCAACAACCAATCCTGAGGATAATCCAATGGACGAATTGTCTCCCATCTCTGTGATGTTGAATCTAAGATTATACAAAAATCCTGCTCCTACAAACCATGTTCGACCAGAAAAAGAATTTCCGCTGAATCCAACTCCTTCAAAAGGTACTTTTTGGACTTGAGTTGTATAGCCAACGGATTGGAATAATTTACTACTTGCTTGAGCGTTCAAATTTTGCAAACAGGCAAAAGAACACATTACAAAAAAAGCTACAATCGATTTTTTCATTTTGTTATTGTTTAGGTTTTCGATTCTTTCAATAAATCGACATGATAAAAGATGGAAAATTTGTAATTGGCTTCCATTAATGGTTTATAGGTTTACGGTGATTACAAATAAAACTATTTTAATTCAAAATTGATTCCAAAATCCAAAGCTTTTAACCAAATGACCAAATTTCTTTCTGAATGTAACCCTTTTTACATTAAAAAAATCACTTGTATATATTTAACGAGAGCATTTTTTCGCCAATACTAAGCGGAGATTTCCATATTAGACGCTTGTCTTATTTGTCCTATTTTTAATCAAATTTCAGATTCCAATCATTCCAAGCTTCTGAAATCTGAATAGTTGCACGTTGACTTAAAAAGCCTTACTAGGTGGGAATTTTGAGGTAATGCGATTCCATTTACTCATGTAAACTATCTGCCTTGAATAAGGGTATACCCTCTTTGCAATTATAGGACTTTCCATATTTAAAAGTAGGGAATACTGGCTACCTCAGGAGATTATTCAGGCTCATCTTTACATTATCAAAATTGCAATTATTGTAGGAGCAAGCTGAAAATCCTTCTTCTAGATATCTAAATAAAATATCTGAAGTTAATCGAGTAAGTATTAACCTTAAAAAACAATTATTATGTCAGTTCTACAATGTATTATGGGTGCAGATGGCACTCTTTCAGATTTACAAGCATCAATCAATAGCCAATTAGCAGATATGGATTTAGCGTCTATAAATAGAGTCACTTTTGATTATGGGGATAGTAAAAATCGAATATCGGTAAATTACGTTTCTGGAAAAGATGTGAACCATGCAAATGATTTCGAAGTGCTTGCATTAGCAAACTCCAAAATTTCGGATTTAGCCAGTAGTTTTAACCAAGAATTGGTCACAGAAGGAAGTACTTCTGCTCAATTATGCCCTACAAGTATAGATGGATGTTATGGTAATGGTAAAAATCGAGGAATTGTTTCGATGGAACCCGCTTCAATATCAGGTGCTGATCCTAATTTAACCTACTGTGTGGCAGGCATGACGAATAGCAGTATATCCGATCTTCAGGCCAGTGTGAATCAATTCATTGCTGATAATTCAAAATTTACTTTTTTAGATGTTAGTTACTATTACGGTGATAGCAAAAACAGAGCCTTGATTCTTTATGCCTTTTCTGGTTAAACAACTCAAATCTTGATTACAATAGCCCATTTTCTGTTCAATTTAGATTGTGGGCTTTTTGACTTTATAACAATTGGTCTTGAAGTATCCTTGTATTTCTCTCAATTCATTAGATGCTGAATAGATATAATTTCTAATCGCAAACAAGACCAATCCTGCCATTGACAATTTAAATAACATTTTCAATCATTCTAATTCATACATATGCTTTCGAGTAGCTTCAATTTGGTTTAATAAACAACTTACTTTCAACATTATCATCATTGCTGACCACCACAACATAACTTCCAGGACTAAGATTCGAGATGTCCACAACACCTTCAAATTGATTCACGAGCTCAATTGAATTTGATACTACTCCCCCACCTAACGTCAAGATTTGAACTTGATAATTAGATCTAAAGACATCACCTTTTATATTCAGTTGTGTGTTGTATAAAATTAAGGAAAAATCAATGTCATTTTGATTGATCAAACAATCTGGAGTATTGGCATATTCATAAAAGGTTTCTCTCGCCAATTCGCTGTCTTTATTATAATACTCCATTCTTTCTAATCGATTTTCACAATCATAATAATAGAATTGAACAGAATAGCTATTTTGGCTGGAAACCCTTAGACCATCAAGATATTCATTTTCAGTTGGTCTATAGGAAAATTCCATTAGCGGCTCTGAGGGACCGTTTGCCACATAAGTAACTCGTAACACTTGATTGCCATATTCGTCGTATTCATATTCGTACTGATTCAGATATCCCAAATCTGTCATTGTTGTTGTCTTTTTCACCAGTCGATCATCAATATCAATAGTTTCAAAATATCGTTGTTCTTGAAATGCACCCCAATCAAAATCTAATACATCCCGTTGGCGCCTCCATGTACTACTGACCTCCACAGATCTCACCCAACCTTTAGTATGTTCACTATCCAACCAAGTGGGCATAAGTCTATGCTCTTTCCACCCCAATTCACATCCCTTTTCCATTTTTATATAAAAGGTATCATCCCATAGCGGTTGGAAACTTGAATAACGTCCTTTGTATATAAACTCAAATGTGCAATTTTCTTCGTCAAAATTCATGATCCGACTTCTCACGACAGTAAAGGCATTCAATTCATCATCAAACGTTTCATCAACAAATTTTGTATAGCCATATTTTGAATGTTCTATTGATCTTTTTAGTCTCAACTCAAATTCATTTCCATCTCCCACATCTTTATAATAAAAATTAATCAATGTATCCTGTAAATTAACATCTTTAAAATAATCTACCTTTCGAGACCAAGGACAATTATCTTCAGAGTAACAAATCTCAGTTTCGCTGATCCAGTTTTGACTGACTAAATCAGAGAAAAAAAATAACATCCCAATTATGGTTAAAAAATATTTCATGTAATTAGTCTTTGTATCTAAAATACAAAATCAATTAATAATATAGATAGATAATACTAAAAGATATAGTAAATGTCAATACAAACACAACTAGCTTACATTCAATTCCTTACATAATTCACATGGAATAAAACCTAAAAAAAGAAAAATAAATGAGGAGATTTGTAATAAATCAACCTTCACCAGGTACTAATAGGTTGTGAGCACAATGACAAAAAAAGATCAAGAACATATATTCAAAGAATGGATCGAAGAATTCAAACCACTGCTATTTAAGATAGTAAAAGTGTATTCCAACAATTTGAGCGATGAAAATGATTTGTTTCAAGAAATCATCATTCAAATATGGAAGTCCATTTTAAATTTTAAAAATCGATCAAGTGTACATACATGGATCTATAAAGTTGCTTTAAACACAGCGATCAAATGGTCCACTAAAAACAAAAACAGAAAACAAGAAGAGCTAAAAGAAGATCAACTTTTATTGACTCCTACCCCTCAGGACAATTCCAATTTGGAATGGTTGTATGGAGAAATTGCAAAATTAGACACCCTAGATAAATCGTTGACATTACTCATGCTGGATGGATTCAGCTATAAAGAAATGGCTGGCATATTAGGAATCACGACCAGTAATGTCGGAGTGAAAATTAACAGAATAAAATCTCACTTGCAAAAACAATCAAAAATAACACAGCCATGAAACTGGAAGAAATGCAAAAAATATGGGATAGTAAAAGTAACCAAACTCTATATGTTATGAATGAAAAATCCGTTGAAAATCATGTCAAATCAAGAGCTCACAAAGCCAATAAAAACGCGGCTTATGTTGAGAACTTCATCATCGTAATGAATCTTGTTGTTCCCATTATTCTATTTGTAATCGCCTATGCGAATACGCCATAGGTACATTTATGTTTTTGACCGTATTGTTAACATTCAATTACAAACAAAAACGTAGGAAAAATCAAAAAAACTGGGGTAAAACAATGCTGGATTCTATCGATCAAGCAATCCATAATGCTACCTATCAGGCTAAAATGACAAAGATATTTTTGACCTGGTACATACTAGGAATTGGAGCTTTATCTGTCATCAATTTAATTATTGAAAATAGCAACCCTTGGTTAATCGGTATGATAACAGTTATCTTTATTATTGGTTTTCTCGTTGGAAAATGGGAACAAAGAGCATGGCACGACAAACAAAGAGATGATTTAATCGCACTTCGATCCAAACTTCTCAGCGATTAATCTTATTTCATATCGATCAATGCGGTCCAAACAGATAGTGTATTCTTATCTAGTCTGGTCCAAATTGGTCGAATCATACCGTTATGGGCACTTATGTCATTGTAATCACCAAAAAATATAGCATCATTCGGTACAAATGGACTTTCACTTATACGTTCGTTCGTAAATGTTCTACCACCATCAGTAGAATACGCTAAATACACATCCGTTTCATTATTTACATATTCCCGACGATCATAAAATACAATATAAATGTACCCCGTGATCGGGTCTACATCCATCCAACTAAAAAATTGATGCTTTCCAGGAGCATCATCATTCACCCGAATTCGGTCTGTCCATGTTTTCCCCCCATCTTCAGAACGGACCAACCATATATCCGTATCTGACTCACCGTTTTTCTGATCACTCCAATTGATATATAAATTGCCGTCTCGTTTTCCTCCCGAACGATCAATCCCTAAAATCGGCATTCCATTGCATCGATTAATTCCTGGAATAGTCAGGGTCCACCCACCAAACTGATCTGCTACTTCAATGTCATTGGGTAACCAAGTTTTTCCTCCATCACTCGATTTATCCAAATAGATTTTACTCCCATGCGCCCAAGCCACGTAAATATTGCCTTCAGCATCTTGCACAGGGACCGCTCCTTCTGTAGTATCATCATCATCAATACAATCTCCATCCACATCTGAAATATCAACTGGTGTACTCCAGGTCTTTGCTTCATCTTTACTCATTGAAAATAATATTCGAGATTGATCCGTCGCTTTCTTACTATTATATTTATCAAACTCCGTCCAACTCATCAACACTGTACCATCCACTGGATCGATATAGAGCCATTGCTTGTCCTGATCTTTCGTCCGATCATTAGCAGGTGAAGTACCATCATTAAAAGTTGATCCACCATCTGTAGACTTTTGGACAACGATACGGTCTAGAAACTCTTCACTTGCATAGGCTCGACCTGTAGGATTTGATAGATGAGAGTAGTAGATATTCCCTTTTGGTCCTATTCGCACAACAGGATCACCGTACACACCAAATGGAGATGTCAATTTGGAATTCTTCCACGTTTTACCTCCGTCTTGAGAAATATGGACACGATTGAGAATAGAACCAGCAACAATACGGCTGGGATTAGAAGGGTCGATACAAATACTAGGTTCGCAAGGACCAACCCCCATTCGACTGTAATCTATTTGAACGTTGACTGGATTTTTCTGGTAGGTTAGTTCAATTTCTTCGCTTACTTTTTTGCTACACCCAAAAAAAAGAAGGAACATAAATGTTCCTCCCAAAGTATATAAATAGTAGTTAGTTGCAATTTTTCTCATCAAATGATAAACTAATATATAATAAATTTCAATATTATCCACTATATTTTTCAATAGCTTCTTTAATTTTTGCTCTTCTGTTTTCAGGACTTGGGTGAGTTGATTGGAATTCAGGCCGTTTTGCTCCCCCACTCGCTTCCTCCAAAATATCCATTACTCCAATGAGATTATTAGGATCATAACCAGCCTCGATCATAAGTCGAACACCAAAATCATCGGATTCCAACTCTTGATCTCTTCCATATTTCATGCTGCTATAACTCCCAACTACGTTTGCAATTTGAGCGATAGATCCATCCCCTCCTGATCCAATCATGACACTTTGTATCAATCCTTGAATAAAGCCTGATTTGGCCATTCTTTCAGCACCATGTCGATGAATCACATGTCCAATTTCGTGTCCTAGAACACCTGCCAATTGGTCTTCATTTTCAAGTCTTCCGTATAATGCCGCAGTTATAAAAACCTGTCCTCCTGGTAAGGCAAATGCATTTACAGTACGGTCATCTCTCAAAAGATAAAAATTGTAGTCATAATTTGATCGACGTACAATACTATTGTTAATCAACCGATTCCCAACTGCAGTTACACTTGCTCTTGCTCTTTCATCCGGATGAATTCCACCATGTTGTTGAGCCATCTGTGGAGCCGAATTTAGACCAATTGCCTTTTCTTGTTCCGGAGTCCATTGCACATGCTGTTCTTCTCCAGTTATAGGATTTGTTTGGGTGTTTGTGTAGTATTTGAACGCTTGGTAGCCCGCCATCAACAACCCAATAATCAACATAAACTTAAATCGTCCTGTTCCAGCTCCCCTTCCTTGTCTACTGTAGGGATCTCCCGTACCTCCGTAATATCTTCTTCTAGTTGACATCCTTATATTATTTTAGCTTAAAAGACAATTTCTGAAATAATACCGATTATCGTAAAGGCGAATGCAGCTCTGATAGAATAATCAATATCCGGTATCATTTTCACAAAGTAACAATAGACTACTACAGGTATACTCATGACCGCAACTAGGGCCACCAAACACAATATTGAAAAACCAACAGCTTGCAAATATCCAGCAGCAGAGACGGAACCTCCTGCACTACCTATCATAAAATACATAAATGTAGCAAAGCAAAAAGCCAACATGACCCAACTACTTTTGTCCATTCTAAAATCCATATGTATATATTGTCAAGTTAATTAATTCTACACTAGTTGCCTGAAAGTACTTATGATATTACCACCTCAAAGAATACACTCCTCCTACATCACTCAATGGAATACAACCTTCAAATGGACCAGGGATTGGATCATAAATCAATGCCTGAGTAGCTCCAATCTCGGAGGTAAAATATCCAGCTGCAACTAAAGATCTAATCCTAGGAAATACTTCTCCTGCATCACTTTGATCTTCTTCATTTTTAGAAAGATCTGCCAACTCTTGCAAAATTTCATCTTTTTGAGCATCTGTAATTGCTACAAATTTCTTATTGAATTTCTCCGTAGACTTCATGTCAAATATATCTGCAGCTTTCAATGCAAATTCTTGCTCTTCCGATTTATAATTATTCTTTACAGCTTCATCTATATATCGATGAACCAAGGCCTCTTTTGCTCCTGGTGTATCCGTCTTAGGTATAATTCGTTCGGCAACTTCTGCTAAGGTATCAATCTGATCTGCAGTAAAAAATGATGGCTTCCAACCGTCACTTGTATCTGCTTTACATCCATTTAATACGGCTATTGATGTGCCTCCGACTAAACCATATCCTAAAAAAATGGCCGATGCTTTTAATATATCTCTTCTATCCATAATTCTTTATCTTTTAACGATTAACCATTCTTTTTTAAATCATCAATTGCATGTGCAGCAGCTCTAGCTGTCAATGCCATATATGTCAATGAAGGATTCACACATGCTGAAGACGTCATACATGCCCCATCGGTCACATATACATTTTTAGCAGCATGTACCTGATTGTTCCCATTTAACACTGAAGTCTTAGCATCTCTTCCCATTCTCGCAGTACCCATTTCATGAATTCCCAATCCAGGATTGCATCCTCTATCGTATGTATTCACATCCTTAAGACCTGCTTTTTCAAGCATTTCAGCGGCAGCACTCATCATTTCCTTCCGCATACTATACTCATTTTCTTTCCATTCCGCATCCATCGTCAACGTAGGCAAACCATGCTTATCTTTTAATTTATCATTCAAGTAAATGCGATTTTCATGGTATGGCAAACATTCCCCAAATCCCATTAATCCCATATTCCAATCACCCGGAGTACTCGTAACTGCATTTTTATAATCTGCTCCAAAGTCTGCTTCTGCTACATTTCGCCACCAAGCTGCTCTTGAACCACCTCCTTGGTATCCAAATCCTCTGATGTAATCCTTTCTCTTCGTCGAACTGTCAATATTTTGGAATCTCGGTACATATATTCCATTTGGTCGTCTTCCTTTAAAATATTGATCTTTAAATTTATCAGAACGACCACTTGCTCCTAATCTAAAATGGTGGTCCATTACATTATGGCCCAACTCTCCACTATCATTCCCAAAACCATTTGGAAATCGTTTGGATTTACTATTCATCATAATCCATGTACTTCCAAAAGCTGAAGCACATAAGAAAATTACTTTGGCAAAATATTCTTTTATTTCTCCAGATTCTGCATCTTGAATTCTAACTCCTTTTGCTTTCTGTGTAGCCTCATCATAAATAATTTCCGTTACGATGGACCATGGTCTTATCGTAAGATTACCAGTTGCTTCTGCTGCAGGCAAGGTAGATGCATTACTACTAAAATAAGCTCCATATGGACAACCTCTCATACACCGATTTCGACTCATACAAACACCTCTCGTCCCTATAGGCTCGGTGAGGTGGGCAGTTCTACCAATCATTATCATTCGGTCTGTGTACTGCTCACTGATTCGTTTGGCCACATCTTTTTCTATACAATTTAATTGCATTGGAGGTAAAAACTGACCATCTGGAAGCTGAGGTAGTCCAGCTTTTTGACCACTTACACCTACAAACTTTTCAACTTTATCATACCATGGTGCAATGTCTTTATATCGTATTGGCCAATCCACTGCGATACCATCTTTTGCATTCGCTTCAAAGTCGATTTCACTCCATCTATAGGACTGCCTTCCCCAAAGCAACGACCTACCTCCAACTTGATAGGAACGGATCCAATCAAATGGTTTATCTTCTGAATAGGGATTTTCACTATCCTTGGGCCACATAGCTTCGGTAAACTTAGTCATCGTATACCCTGTTCTTCTTTGCTTATCATAGTCCTTCCACTCCTCTTCAGTCAACTTCCCTCGGTTAGGTACCTCCCACGTGTCTAGTGCCGCAGTAGGATAATCCCCATGTTTCACCATTCTTCCTCTCTCTAGCAC
Organism: Saprospiraceae bacterium; assembly: GCA_029212405.1. Classification (GTDB taxonomy): domain Bacteria; phylum Bacteroidota; class Bacteroidia; order Chitinophagales; family Saprospiraceae; genus CAJXUU01. The sequence goes on along the minus strand of JARGNR010000049.1, from coordinate 31,602 downwards.
CATAGTTTTCAATCCACCTTCACAAAGTTCCTTTGCTGCCCATCCTCCACTAATACCGGAGCCTACTACGATGGCATCATAGGTCACTTCATCTTTTCCATTATTGTTAAAATACATCTGTCAAATCTCTTTTATAGCTTAATTAAATTCTTTCTTTTTCAGTTTACTACTTCATACATCTATTCAAATATCACATATCTGAATTCCTTCTTTTAAGGAAAATATTGCATCCTCTCTCGTTGGAATAAATTCTTGTGCCACAAAACCATCAAATCCACCTTCATGGATGGCTTCCATTATTGCTCGATAGTTGAGTTCCTGAGTCTCGTTGATTTCATTTCTTCCAGGCACACCCCCTGTATGAAAATGTGATATATAAGTTCTATTTTTTCGAATCGTAGAGATAACATCCCCTTCCATAATTTGCATATGGTAAATGTCATATAGAAGTTTAAAATTGGGTGTACCTAATTTTCGAGCCAACTGTACTCCCCATTTTGTATGGTCGCACATATAATCTTTATGATCTACCTTGCTATTGAGTAACTCCATAACGATTTTCACATTATGCTTTTCGGCCAACTTAATGACAGGATCCAAACCTACAGCACAATTCTCTAGGCCCTGTTCGTCTGTCATTCCATTTCTATTACCAGAAAAACAAATAATTTGAGTGATTCCTCTGTCGGCTGCCTGAGGAATAATCGCTTGATAATCTTCAAAAAGTTTGGCGTGATTATTCGGATCATTAAATCCTCTTTCAATTCCCAATTCACTGCCATTAGAAATTGCACATGTCAACCCTCGTTTGATCATGATGTCCCATTCTGCTGGATTCAAAAGCTCAATCGATTTCATACCCAATTCTTGAGCCGCTTCAGCAAGTTGTTCCAGTGGCATTTTAGAATAACACCATCGACATGCTGAATGATTTACCTTTCCTTTTAATGAAAATTTTTCGGGCTCTTGAGATTTTGGAGTGCAACTATTAGCAGTTAATGCTATCCCTGTTGTGGCAATTATTGAATTTTTAATGGCGTCCCTTCGCTTCAAACTAGATCTATTATTTTTACAACTAAAATCATCTTATATCCCAATTACTTCAAACAAGCGATTAGAATTTCACAAGATGCCCCAAAGTAAAAATATTATTCATGATTTTCCACAACTACCCACAACAAATTTGGAAAGATCTTAAAAAATGGACGCTCTTTATTTTTCTCTGCTTTTAAGCACAGCAACAACATTGCTTAATGTAAACCCTTTTGCTACCAACAAAACAATAAAGTGGTACATCAGATCTGCAGCTTCATTCAGAAATAAATCATCATTATCATCTTTCGATTCAATGACCAATTCCACAGCTTCTTCTCCTACCTTTTGCGCGATTTTATTGATGCCTTTTTGGAAGAGCGACGCTGTATACGATTTGGACTCCTTCTCCTCCTTTCTGGATTGAATGGTAGATTGCAATGTTTCAAACAAAAACGCATTCGGAAGATTTGATTGACCCCAGCAAGTGTCCGTTCCTGTATGACAAGTGGGACCTTTTGGCACGACCATGATCAATAGTGTATCATTATCGCAATCCATAGACATAGAACGGACCTGCAGAAAATTACCTGACTCCTCTCCTTTTGTCCAAAGTCGGTTTTTACTCCTACTCCAAAATGTAACGATTTGGTCTGAAATGGTTTTTTCCAACGCTGTTTTATCCATGTAGCCAAGCATCAAAACATTTTTAGTCTGACTATCCTGAATTATACAAGGAACCAACCCATTCCCTTTTTCAAAATTTATACGATTACTGTCCACCATTTTATATACGAATTGATATCTTATTTAATTGTAATTCTTGTTTTAATTCGGGAATATCCACTTCTCTAAAATGGAAAATACTTGCGGCCAATCCAGCAGTTACGCCTGTATTTTGAAAAAGTTGGACAAAATGTTCGATATTACCTGCTCCTCCTGAAGCGATTATGGGCACTTGAATCTGTTGTGACATTTTGTTCAATGCTTCTATTTCGAAACCACTCTTAGTTCCATCTTTATTCATAGATGTAAATAAAATTTCGCCCGCACCTAAACCAACAACTTGCTCTACCCAACCAAACATCTCTATACCAGTATTATGTGTTCCTCCTCGTGTAAAAACCTTCCATTCGTCCCCAATCTTATTTCCATCAACTGCAACCACCAAACATTGACACCCATACTTCTCAGAAATTTCTGTGATCAAATTTGGATTTTTAATTGCGGCAGAATTGATGGAAACCTTATCTGCTCCATTTTGTAATAACTCATCGACCAGATCGAGCGTTCTTATCCCTCCCCCAACAGTAAATGGGATATCCAATTCTCTACCAATTTTCTCTACCAAAGTTACCAGCGTCTTACGCTTCTCCAATGTGGCTGTGATATCTAAAAACACAAGTTCATCCGCACCTTGATCTGCGTATCTTTTGGCTAATTCAATCGGATCACCAGCATCTCTCAAGTCTAAAAAATTTGTCCCTTTGACCGTTCTTCCATCTTTTATGTCCAAACAGGGTACGATCCTCTTTGCAATCATCTACGGTTGTTTTCAACGAATAAATCATTCAGGGAAATTCTATTCTCAAACAATGCTTTACCAATTACACAAGAATACATTCCTATCTTTTCTAGTAGTACCAAATCATTCAAATTAGCAACTCCTCCCGAGGCGATCAATTCAATTTTCGGAAACTTCTTTCTTAAATTTCTATACAACTCATTTGATGTTCCGTTTAACATTCCGTCGTGTTGAATATCCGTGCATAAAAATCTTTTGGCACCTGCAATATTGTATTCCAGAATAAAGTCTGTTATATTTTCTTCGCTGGTACTTAGCCAACCATCAACAGCAATTCTATTATTTCGGACATCCGCACCAATGATAATTTTATCATTTCCGAAATCAGCAACCCATTTTTTAACCTCAGTCCTATTTTTTTGTGCAACACTACCAAGGATGACAGCACCAATACCTGCATTTAAAAATTCTTCTACTTGGTCTCTCGTTTTGATCCCTCCACCAGTCTGAATTTTTAAATTTGTTTGATTGCAAATTTCAAAAATGATTTGTTTATTACTCCCTACCCCACGTGCAGCATCAAGATCTACAATATGTATGTATTCAGCTCCAGCTTTTTCATATTTTTTTGCGATTTCTATAGGGTTGGTATTGTACATGGTCGACTTGTCAAACTCTCCTTTGGTCAGTCGAACACAAGTTCCGTTTATAATGTCAATTGCTGGTATACGTATCATAATTCTAAAAAGTTGTTAATCAATATTTTTCCGTTCGAAGAAGATTTTTCTGGGTGAAATTGTGTTCCATAAAAGTTGGAGTGCTGTACCGCCGAAGTGTAGACTTCTCCGTAAGAAGATGTAGCAATGGTGCTATCTCCTATCTCTGCATAATAACTATGCACACTATAAAACCATGGATTTTCATCCAAGCCCTTAAACAATGAATTCTCTTTATATTGAGTAGTGTTCCACCCTATTTGTGGAACAATGACTTGGTCCGAATCAAACTTTCTCACCTTGCCCTCAATGATACCTAAACATGCTGTTTCTCCTTCCTCACTGTATTCAAATAAAACCTGCATACCCACACAAATCCCAAGTAATGGATTCTTTACCTTGCGAATAATGGTATCCAAGCCTTTTTCTTTAAGAACACTCATCGTATGATTGGCATGTCCCACGCCAGGAAAAATCACCTTATCTGCCTGCATGATCTCACTTTCAAGATCCGTAAGAACAAAATCCGCGTTCAACCTCTTAAGTGCATTCATGACAGACTTCGTATTTCCTGCACCGTATTTTATAATAGCAATCATAGACTTCCTTTGGTACTCGGTATGGAATAATCAAACTGACTTTTTTCCTTGGCCATTTTTAAAGCTTTCGCAAAGGCCTTGAATATGGCTTCAATTTTATGATGTTCATTTTCGCCTTCCGCTTTAATGTTAAGATTACATTGAGCATGATCTGAAAACGATTTAAAAAAATGATAAAACATCTCTGTTGGAACATCGCCTATCCGTTCTCTATTAAAAATCACATCCCATTCAATCCAGGGCCTTCCTCCAAAATCCAATAAGACTTGAGCCTTACAATCATCCATAGGCAGTGCATATCCATATCTTGTTATGCCTGCTTTTTTGCCCAAAGCTTGCTTCAGTAATCCTCCCAAAACAATGGCAACATCTTCAAACGTATGGTGTTCATCCACCTCTAGATCTCCATTTACTTGCAAAAAAAGATCCATGCTTCCATGTTTGCAAATTTGATCTAACATATGATCCAAAAAATTCAACCCCGTCTTGATTTCAGCTATTCCACTTCCATCCAAATTAATAGACCCAGATATTTGAGTTTCATTTGTTATTCGAACAGCATTTGCTTTACGCTCTTTTCTAATCAAAAATTCAAAAACAGTTTTCCAGTCTTTTGCGTCACAGACAATAGAATCGCGCCAATTCCCTGCTCTTTCTGTTTCGCGTTTATTCAACCAAATTCCGCCACATCCTAAATTTGATGCCAATTGCATATCACTCCATCGGTCTCCAATCACAAAACTATTTTTTAAATCATACTGTCCTTCTATATACTTTGTCAACATTCCAGTATTGGGTTTACGATACGGGGAGTTGTCTTTGGCAAAGCTTCTATCAATACATATTTCATCAAACACAATACCTTCTCCTCTTAAGCTCCGTAACAACAATTCATGAAAGGGCCAAAAATTGGATTCGGGATAAGATGAAGTGCCTAAACCATCTTGATTTGTAATCATAACCAAGACATAATCAAGTTTTTCCACAATATCTCTCAAATAAGAGAACATTCCAGGTAAAAACTGTACTTTATCCAATTGGTCAATTTGCTCATCTTCAGGCTCTTCCATAAGAATACCATCGCGATCAATAAATAATACTTTTTTCATTTTCGTTATTTTGAGCTTGAATTTATTTCCGTCAATGCATTGATCAATTTCCAATTTTCAATAGCTGACCCTACCGTAATCCTCAGGCAATTCTCACAATTCATTTGAGTGGTTCTATCTCTAACGATTACCTTCTTGGCTATTAATCCTTCAAACACTTCTAAGGCATTCTTAAAGCGCACCAATAAAAAATTTGCCTCCGAAGGAAAAATATGCACTACATTTTCAAATCGTTCTAGTGACGCACGCAATTGTGCTCTTTGACGCTTAATCCTAGCAATAGATTTTTCAACTATTTCCAAGTTTTTAAGTCGTTCTATAGCAATTTCCTGATTGGGTGAACTGATATTATATGGTGGTTTTATTTTGTTTAAAATTGCTACCATCTCCCTATGCATAAATCCCATGCCCATCCGAATACCTGCAGCTCCAACCGCCTTACTAAACGTCTGCATCACTACCAAATTCGAATACTTATCTAATTGATCTACCCAAGAAGATGTTTCTGCAAAATCTATGTAGGCTTCATCTACAATTACAATCCCTGTACTCCTTTCTAACACTTTTTCAATGAATGTCTCATCAATTAAACCACCTGTTGGATTATTAGGTGTGCAAATAAAAATCAATTTATGAGCATCCTCAATCGCTTCTAAGAAAGCTTTCTCATTCACCGACATATCTGGATTCAAATTAACTAAATCAATCGGGATTTCATTTACACTTGCTGAAACCTTATACATTCCATAAGTGGGATCTAAAGTGAGAATTCTATCAACATCTTTAGAACATGTAGAACGAATAAAAAGGTCTATGATTTCGTCAGATCCATTGCCGAGAAAAATACATTCCGGATCCACATCTCTCCACTTTCCAATCATAGACTTTAATTCTTTTTGATATGGATCAGGATATCTATTGTATTGATAAATAAAGGCGTTTTCATTGGCATCTAATAAACTGCCATCTGTCCCTTTGTATTCATCTCTAGCAGAAGAATAAGGAATTAGATTAATGACTGATGGTTTAAAGAAAGAAGGGATTGATTTCATGATTCGACGTTTTTATATTTTTCTAATCTAATTTTAACAGCATTAGCATGCGCCATTAACGCCTCGCCTTCCGCCATTTTTATGATCGAATCACCAATATTTTTTATACCTTTTTTTGTTATTTCTTGAAAAGTAATTTTCCTACAAAAGCTGTCTACATTTACACCACTGTACGATTTAGCCCATCCATCAGTCGGTAATGTGTGGTTAGTTCCAGAGGCATAATCACCAGCACTCTCAGGGCAATAATTACCTAAGAATACAGATCCAGCATTTATTATTTTATCTGTGTATTTTGAATATTCCTCCGATGCAATAATCAAGTGCTCAGGCCCATATAAATTAATAAATTCAAATGCTTTACATTCATCTTGCAATACGATTGATTTGCTATTTTCTAATGCACCCAATGCGATTTCTTTTCTTGGAAGTACAGCGATTTGTGCAATTAGCTCTTCATTTACTGCATCAATTATTTTAGCATTATTTGCGACCAAAAGCACTTGACTATCTGTCCCATGTTCCGCTTGAGAAAGAAGATCTGCAGCTATGTAATTTGCTTTTGAGGTCTCATCGGCATACACTAACAATTCAGAAGGGCCAGCAGGAGAATCTAAGGCTACACCAAAGTTCTGAGCGTATTGTTTTGCAGCAGTAACATACTGATTACCAGGCCCAAAAACCTTATAAACTGAGGCTATTGTTTCGGTACCTAGTGTCATTGCCGCAATAGCTTGTGCCCCGCCCACTTTATATATTTTTTCGATCCCACAAAGGTGTGCCGTAAATAAAATAGCAGGATGTACTTTTCCATTTTCGTTTGGTGGAGTACATAAAATTATTTCTTTACAACCAGCTATCGTTGCCGGAATGGCTAACATTAAAACTGTAGAAAAAAGAGGGGCAGTTCCACCTGGAATATAAATGCCTACCTTTTCTATCCCCACTGACTTTTGCATGCATTGCACGCCTTGCATGGTTTCTACCTTCAATGGAGCAGTCACTTGTGCTTCATGAAACGTAAAAATATTTTTTTTCGCAACAGAAATGGCATTTTTCAACTCTTGATCAACTTGATCTATTGCCTCTTGAATCTCGATTTCAGACACTTCAAGTACATCAAGTTTAATGCGATCAAATCTCTCTGTAAATTCAATTAACGCTTGATCTCCATTTTCTTTGACATTTTGGAAGATGTCAGATATAACATCAGACAATCCTTTCGGGTCCTTTTTAGGCCTTTCACAAATCTGCTTAAAGTTGGATTGGTTTGGTTCTATGTATATGTTTTCTATCATGGTATCGTGATTATATAATCATATTTTCAATGGGAACAACTAAGATTCCTTGAGCTCCTTCTTCCTTGATTTTTCCTATGATTTCCCAAAAATCCTTTTTCTTAATAACGGTATGCAATGAACTCCATCCTTCTTCTAAGAGTGGAATTACGGTCGGACTTTTTAAAACGGGAAGTATGGTGGAAACCGAATTTATCTTTGAATTTGGAATATTAAACAAGATGTATTTATTTTCAGCTGCCTCTAACACGGCCTTAATTCTAAAAACTATATCATTGATTAAGTCAGATTTCGTTTTCAAGGATGATTTATTAGCCGCTAAAACTGCCTCAGAACGAAAGATGATTTCTTGTTCTACTAAGCCATTTTTAAATAATGTAGATCCACTACTGACCAAGTCACAAATAGCATCTGCCAAACCAATATTAGGAGCGATCTCCACTGAGCCCGAAATAATATGTAATTCCGCCTCTACATTATTTTCTGCTAAAAAAGAACGGAGTGTATTGGGATATGAAGTGGCAATCTTTTTACCATTTAGAGATTGCACGTCGGTGTATTCCATTTCCTTTGGAGTGGCTACTGATAATCTGCATCCAGAGAAACCCAATTTCTCTATTACCTGAACATCCGCTTGTTTTTCTATAATAATGTTTTCACCTAGTATCGCAAGATCAGCTACTCCATCTTCCAAATATTTAGGTATATCACTATTTCTTAAAAATAAAATCTCCGCATTATATCCGGATATACTGGCTTTTAGTTGTCCCTTGCTGTTTTGTACTTTCAATCCACATTTGCGCAACAATGCTATGGAATCATCGTATAATCTACCAGATTTTTGAATTGCAATTTTTAGTGCCATCTCTTTTTTTTAGAGCTCAACGAAAACAAGCGAAAAAAAAAATCCCACTTGAATTGTCAAGCGGGATTTATTTATGATTTTTAATACATCAATACATCATCTGCTCAACTGTGCTGAGTGAAAATGATGATGGATATATGTATTTACTTTTTTCATGTTGTGTATAGTAATGTAAATGTATGCTAAAATGTTTTTTCTAATGGCGCCTTTTTTCAAAAAAAATATTTTTCTTCAAAAATTCTATTTCAATTTTACATTATCTATTCTAACTTTCGTGGTATTTGAAGCCGCAGTTCCCTCATATTTAAACCCTACTCTCACCTTACCTCCAAAATAATCAGTAAGTTCAATATCACCTGAAGCAACAAATTCGTAGAAGTCATTTCCGTCATTTGCCAAAACAGCTTCATCAATTTCAACCCAATTGGCGTCATCTAAATTCGTAAATTCAGGACTAATCCATATCGACAGACCTGCATGTTGCCAAAAAGCTTGGGAATTATCAAATGAAAATAGGGACTTTTCATCCGTATCAATAACAGGAGTAATCAACCACGCTTCCGTTTCTGGATTATCATCCTGAAATGCCTCGCATTCAGCAAATCCGTTATCATCAAAATTTCGACCATACCAAACTCTCGTGCCTTTAGTCGCAATATTTAACCATCCCTTTTCGTCAATTGGATCAAAATCCGTATATCCCTCAAAATCTGCATCCACATCCCCGTCGTCTCCACCTGGATCTACCGTTCCTCCTGAAATATCCTGCAAGCCATTGATTACCAATTGCACTTCATCATCATATTGACTTACAATACCCGTAACGTCTACTGTTCCTGACGGTACTGGATCATCTGCAAATGAAGTGGTATTGAACGTAAAAATATTGATAGTCTCCGTTCCATCGTCTACTGTGATATCCCCTGCAAATGTGGAAGATCCACTTAATGTTGCACCTTTGATCAGTACTCTAGTTGATTCATAGGTGTTGTTATTTAAAAGTATTTCATCTACCGTTATTTCAGTTGGCGTAGGTAATTCTCCAGAGCCCGTCAATTGAGCATTAAACAAGGGTATATTATTCAGTTGTAATAATCCTCTAAACTCTGAAACTTCCTGACCTGAAACAGTCACTTTCAACTGATCTCCCAAGTTAAATGAATGATTAGATGTAAATCTTACGAGGATACCATCTTCTCCATTTTGAAGGAAAACATTTTGTCCGTTCACTTGACCTGTATTCCGATCAGAGATTACTGTCCCTGTAATGAAACCTTCTTCAGCTTTATCCACGCCTAAGTCATAGAACCTATCCTGAATAGACTGAATTGTAATTTCATTAGTCGCTTGTCCCCCAGAACCATCACATCTGTCTGCTGTAAAAAGCACATCATCTGTATCTCTAATAAACAATTGTAAATCGTCATTAAAAATACTGGCAATAGCTACCAAAGACCCATTTTCAAAAGGAATGATTTCAGTGGCAAAGTCCGAAAATCCACTATTTCTAAGTATAATTTCATTGTCCTCACAATCCATTATAATGGTATTGATAGTTTGAGGGCCTTGTGGATTGTCTGCATCAGCATACGGAGCACCTACATAACTCAATGAAAACTCTACATTGTCCAATTGGATCAACTTGTTAAAAAATGGAGTCGGATTTGATTGCAATGCTGATATTGTAGTTACCTCAGGTATCAGAGTTTCTCCTTTTCCTCCGGCAATTAAAAAATCGTTGACCAATATATCAGGAATACGTTGTAATCTACCTTCAGAAACTCCATACCCCAATCTTGGAAGATTTGCATCATAGGTCAATGTCAATCCATTTAATTTGATGTAAATAATATTTCCTTCTGGAAACTCCGCGTTTAATTCATTTCGATCTGGAATAATACTCAATGCTCCAGTAGCATCCTGAAATGTTACGGTTTTAAAAAAATTCCCAGATGCATCATCTGCATTGACCGTAGCTTTTATATACATTGTTTCAGCACCAATCGTAGACTCATCTAACAATACAGTCGGACTAGTATTTAGCAAATCCAATATCTCTCCTATGGTAATTACATTCTCATCACTAATACTAAATGTATTTTCTGGTTGGTCAAAGTCGTTATCTACACAACTTGTCAATCCCAAACCGACGGAAAGTGCAACTAAAAATAAAAATGTTTTTAAAGTATTCATTTCTGAAAATTTATTATCTGTTTATTGTTAATATCTTAAAGTCAAACCAATGGAATAGGTAGTTCCAAATGCGTAGAAATATCTAGGTGGAAATCGATCTACATCAAAACCTTCATAATCAAATCGCCCTTGTTCAAAACCTCCTGTAACAAACCCTTTATTATTGAGAATATTATTGACACTAATATTTAAATAAAGAAATTTGTCATCCAACCTCCACGACTTTCCACCAAAGAAATCCAAGGTAAATTGTGAGGGTAATTTTTCTTGACTGATTACTCTATTAAATGTCTCTTCTCGATCTGGCAATAATAAACTACCCACGGTTTCATCTGTTCTTCGATCTGGATTAAAATCTAAATATATGTTTCTAAAATGATTCAAATTGAGACTTGCAAACCAATATTTAGGGGATCGGTAATCAAAACCGAGAGAAAAGGCTTGTTGAGGGCCAGGCACATAAAAGTTTTTGATATAAATCACTCTATCCTCTGCCAAGACTGCAGCATCATTATCTTGCGTATATGTCCCCAATGGTCTAGAAGTATACTGATTTGCCATTATTCCAGCAGCAAAGTCTACACTAAGTGTACTTGTAATTTTGGCTTCCATACCAAACTCTATTCCTTGGTGCTTTTTGTCTACTCCTGCCAAAACGAAATTCACAAATGTTCTCTGCTGATCGTTGTAAAAACTATTATTTTCGATCTGATCTGCAAATTCTGTATAATACGCACTGATTCTTCCTTTTAGTCCTGGATATCTGAATACATACCCTACTTCTCCTCCACGGATCTTTTCACTTGTCAAATTCTTGACAACTTGGTTTCTTGTTCTAGGAGATATATATGCAAATCGACTAAATGGAGCTCTTGTGCGAAGCGTCCCCACTCCGTATAAATAATTACGACCATCAATTTTGTAGGTAATTCCGGATTTCAACCCATAATTAAAAAAGGATTGAACTTCTGATTTACCCAACGAGCTGTCTGGAAATCTTCCATTCTGATAAAACCCCTCTCTAAAAAATGAAGATCTTGTCAATTCCACAGCAGCAAATAAATCAAAACTTCGAAGGTTTAACTGTCCTTGTGCCCATCCTCCTGCTTTTTGAGTCACAATATCATAGTTCCATCCAAACTTATCACCTTCATACACCAATCTATTCGGTATCTGCAAGTCTTGTTGTGCGATATCCGTATTTCCTGGAAAATCCCTCAAAGCAAAATTATCTAAATTGATATAGAAATCAGCCCCTAACAAATCATCCAACACTTTAAAATTATGCACATTTTCGTACTGGTACAACAACCCTGCATTTAACGTAAAACGATCACTTACTAATGATTCTAGAACAGCATTGAAATTAAACTTATCATTATCAAATCTTTGCTGCTCTACTACATAAGCTGCCAACTTTCCAGTAATGGATTCCTCTGTACCGTTAATGTTGTCAATAGTAACATTTCTGTTTTGATTGATGAAATACATTCGATCCCAGTCCAGTTGTCTAGCTTCTATGTTGTTGGTCAATTTTGCTCGCACATCTTCTGCAATATCTGTCAAGCCATCCGCTTCGTAGAAACTAGGTAATTTTCTGTAATAGTCTGGTCTTGGATCATTTGCATTGTACCAATCCAATCTTGTAGTTCCAAATTTACCCGTTTGACCCGCTATGGATGTAGTCAATGTGGTTTTAGAGTTGATCGTCCAATCATGTCTAAGAATGGCAATAGGTTGCGATGTTTTATAGATTCTTGAGTTTCTGACCTTACCATTTTGGAATCCCCAATTGGCATTGTAATAATTGCTTCCTGCAATATCATACATTTCTTGCACACTACCAGAGAATCTTCCTCTATCTGAAGGTGCTGCTAAAACAGTCAAACCTAGGCTGTGCTTATCATTGATTGTTTTTTCAACTGAGCCAAAAATCGACCATGCATCATAAAATGTTCCTTCTACATATCCTGAATCACCCCATCGTCTGCTCGCTGATAAGGAATAACTCCAACCACTCTCCGTCTGTCCAGAATTGTGCGTAACCATAAATCTATTGGTATAGGATCTATTGGATCTATTATAGACTACTTTAGTTCCAGGTCTTTGAGAAGAAGCTCTTAAATCGATATAACTTGCTCCTCCTACTCCACCAAACCCAAAACTGGTAGCTTGTAATGTGAAACTATTCTCTTGTCTTCTCAATACATCATTTAATCCTCCCCATGCACCCCATAATACTCTTCCGTCATCCAGATCATTGACTGCAAAACCATTCAAATAAACATGTCTATCTTCATTATTGTATCCACGGGCATAAAATCGACCACTACTTAAATTGTATGCAGCTGCAGCATTAAAAGGGTCTCTTCCTGCTGACAATATACTCGAATACTCTTGTCCCAAGTCATCACCTCCACCGCCAATATCCGCCGTACTTATTGATATGATGGCAATATCGGTTGCATTCGATACAGCTTGATCAAGTAATACCTCAATCTCGCCTAAGTCTTGATCTTCACCTGTAACTTTCACATCATCTAGTGATAAAATATTCCCTTCTTCTACTTCTACTTTAAAAGTATAATCTCCTGCCTCTATATTATAAAATCTAAAAATTCCTCTTGCATTGGATACAGCTTCGTTGATTCCAATAAATACCGTGGCACCAATTTTAGGTTTCCCATCTTCTAGGACTAGTTTTCCCGTGACACTCTGTGCTATCGTTAAAGAAAAGCTAAAGGCCAAAAATAGAATGACTAGGCTAAATTTATATCGTCTCATCATTGTGGTTGATTCACATTTTGACGCAAAAATAGACTTATTGCTTATATACATGTGAAAATATCATATTAATTATTTATAAATGTGTGAATTTGAGTAATAGTACAGACAATAATAAATTTATATTTGCCCCATCAAACACTATATTATGACTAGAGTCATTTCTACTATTTTTATTTTACTCCTTGCAATTTGTTCTGTATCAGCACAAAAAGATCAATTCAAAGCAGTTTCTGTCGGATTTTACAATCTTGAAAACTTATTTGATTTTGAACGGGATACCACCATAAGAGACTCAGAATTCACTCCCTGGGGGAAAAGAGCCTGGACAGAAGAAAAATACAAAGAAAAGCTAGCAAATATGGCCTATGTGATTAGTCAAATGGGCATAGATGTGACACCCGCTGGCTTATCCATACTAGGAGTGTCTGAAATTGAAAATAAAAGAGTCCTTGAAGATCTGGTAAAACAAGAATCCATTGCGGATAGAAATTACCAAATTGTCCATCGCGACTCCCCAGATAGAAGAGGAATAGATGTAGCCATGATCTATAATCCCTCCCATTTTAAAGTACTTAATGTAAAAATGGAAAACATCAATTACATTTTTGATGACGGGGACACCTTGAGAACTCGAGAAATTATGCACGTAGAAGGAGTACTTGATGGAGATACAACTCATGTATTGGTCAATCACTGGCCGTCTAGATCCGGTGGAGAAAAAAGATCTGCTCCAAGACGAAATAAAGCGGCCCAAACATGCAAAATGATTGTGGATTCACTCAAAGCGGTTAATCCAAATGTAAAAGTCTTAGTCATGGGTGATTTCAATGATGACCCCACAAGTACAAGTACTAAAGGTATTCTTAAAGCAAAGGGAAAGAAAAAAGATGTAGGTGAAAGAGATATGTTTAATCCAATGCATGATTATTATCGAAGAGGATTAGGCAGTAATGCGTATCGAGATAATTGGAGTTTGTTTGATCAAATAATTCTCTCACCAGGTTTACTCGACCAAGAACAGGACGGTTATTTTTATTACAGAGCCATTATTTTCAATAAAAAATACTTGATTCAAAGATCGGGACAGTATAAAGGCTATCCTTACAGGACTTTTTCTGGAGACAAATATCAAGGCGGATACTCAGATCACTTTCCTGTTTTTGTTTATTTGGTCAAAAAGGTATAATAAGATAATACTCTCTTCTTGATGCTTAAAGTTTAACCTAATTAAATAGGGAGTTAGTTAGTAAAAACACCTAAGAGTTAAAATTCTGCGTAAAATTTAATCAATTAGGCAAATACCCCTCTTACCATAGCTGTGGTTATCATATAGGTGGGTTTTACACCATCCATCCCAAGACTTCCAGAGGCCAAAGTACTTCCTGTCTCTAATGGATTATCAGAAGCATAATAGGCATATCGTAACACAACATTCTCTGAAATGCTTTTTCTAATTTTTGATGCCGCTTGTATAGCTTTTTGATAATGTGCACCTTCCATTTCTAGACCTACTACTCCCCAAGAAGATTTTAAGAAGTAACGCAGTATATCCTTATTTTGTAGTGAAGTACCTAAAACGGTAATCATTGGACCACCAAAAGATTTAATTTCTGCATCCACAAAATCTTCGGGTTTTAATGCATTTTCAAATGGATAATTGTCTGCGCTCCCTTCAAAAATATGCGCATTGGGAATCATAATGTCACCTTTATCACCGCACAATATGCCTGCCTTACCCATAATACCGATAGATTTGACGTTTAAATTCAACTTACTTTCATCATTATATTCATAGGGTTTAAGTAATTCATCCAACGTCTCAAAAGCCTGTTGTCCGAACGCATAGTCCATTACAATAATGGCTTTTTTCTCTAGGTCCTTTACTGGCCCCAGCTCTTTTGAAAGGTATTTAGGGTTAATTTTACTACAATCAAATATTTGAACTGAAATATTTGTTCCATTGTTATCGTCCAATTCTGCCATACCATTTTTGAGCGCATATTTTCTGACCAGTTCCCTTTTTGAGGCGTTGGCAGATTTACTCAAATCTTCAGCGATATCTTCTATTCGTTCATATTCCGACTTTGAATTCAACACCTTGTCTGCATAGATAGAGTTCATTACACTATGGAGATTCGCACTGATGATATGAATTTCACGGTCAAACAAGTCATTTTCAAACAAGTAGTCTTTTATACGGTCTGCCCACTGATTTCCATAAATATGATGATCTAATTTTTCTCGCAAAGCCGAAGAAAAATTGATTTCTCTATCATTATCATCCAAGTATTCTTCCATTGATCGCTTACCGAGCCAATACACGATTTCAAACAATGAATTCACGCCCTTGGCATTCTCAAAACTTCTGTAGGCTTCTACAGTCTCGTTGAACGTTCGTCCCAACAATGTACTCAAATAGGTATACCCAACTTCTTTGTCATATTTTTCACCTCTTTCAATTTTTTGAATGATCTTCTCCAACATCTTCCAAGACCGCACTTCCCTGTTTTTACTATCAAGACTATTTCTTCTAATTTTTTCTGATTCAATAAACAAAAAAGTCAAGTGGGTGAGCACATCAAAAATGTCACTTCTTCCCCTCGTCATTTCAATAAACATTTGTTCCGCATCCACCTTATAACAATTCCTACGTCTTTTTGAAGGGACAATCGCATCAAACGTACTGTCTTCAAACCCTTCTCTACTAATCAATTTCACATAACGACACGATTCTATACCAATAGGTAGCCTTTGAAAAATATACAATAGCCCAGTCAATTCTACCCGTTCTTCATCCGCAATTGATCCATATATTTCTGGAGCCAATGCCAACATGGAAGAGATCATCGTTTCACCTGAAACTCCTAATGGTTTGTATCCTCCTCGCATAAACAAGTGACGCATACTGGTTTGAAGTCTTTGAATCGCTGATCGTGAAACCTGCGCTCTCGAAGGCGTATAATTCTTAATATTCATTTAACAGATGATTTTGGATAGTAGTGCAATATTCAATCCAAATATTTTTGATTCTCTTATCTTAATTTCCTCCTCCACAGATTGATTATATTTGCAGTCTAAAAACTCCATTGAAATCAACGTATGAATAAGTTTTCAGTAAAAGATAGAATTAAAAGTTTTTCATTTGCTTTTAAAGGCATAAAATTACTTTTTCGACATGAGCACAATGCATGGATTCATTGCACCCTAGCTGTCTTTGCTATTGGTTTGGGCTGGTATTTCAAAGTTTCTTCTACAGAATGGATGTTCATTGTTGTAAGCATTGCAATGGTCTTGTCTGCAGAGGCCTTTAATACCGCAATTGAAAAAATGGCTGATTTCATACAACCGGACCAAGATCAAAGAATCGAACACATAAAAGATCTCTCTGCGGGTGCTGTATTAATTACTGCATTTACGGCCTTAGTGATTGGTCTATTAATTTTCCTTCCAAAAATATTCTCCGTAATCAACATCTGAACCCTTTGATTTACTATTTTGTGGCTCACAATAGAGAAACATGAAGAAATTAGAGTTGCATTGGCAAATAATGATAGGTATGATTGCAGGTGTCCTATTCGGGATTCTTGCTTCTAAATTAGGCTGGCAAACATTTGTTGCAGATTGGATCAAGCCGTTTGGTACCATCTTCATTAGTCTTTTAAAATTAATTGCCATACCTCTTATTCTTGCTTCGTTGATCAAAGGAATTTCAGACCTGAAGGACATCTCCAAATTTAAGGACATGGGACTTCGTACCATTTTCATGTATATCATAACTACAATTATTGCCATTACCATTGGTCTTACGATTGTAAATGTGATTCAACCTGGTGAATATGTTTCGAGTGAGACCGTTGCTGAATTAACTCAATCTTTCAAAGGGGATGCAGAAAAGAAAGTGATGAGTGCGACCAACCAAAAGAATAAAGGACCATTACAGTTTGTTGTAGATATGGTCCCTCAAAATATTTTTGGCGCTGCTTCTGACAATGGAAATATGCTACAAGTGATTTTCTTTGCCATCTTTTTGGGTATTAGTATGCTATTAGTAAAGGATGAACAAAGTGCCCCGCTCAAAAGCTTCTTTGACAGTCTGAATGATGTCATCCTGAAAATGGTGGATTTAATTATGTTGATCGCTCCAGTTGCTGTTTTTGCCTTGCTAGCTTCTCTGGTAGCAGAAACCACCAATCCAGATCTATTCAAAGCCTTGGGGTGGTATGCATTTAGCGTAGTACTTGGTTTGATTATAATGATTGCTGTCTATATTACCGCCGTTGTATTATTTACTGGCAAAAGACCAGGATTTTTCCTCAAAGGAATTAGCCCTGCACAATTGTTAGCGTTTTCTACTTCTTCAAGTGCAGCGACCTTGCCTGTAACAATGGAAAGAGTGGAAGAACATTTGGGAGTAGAAAAAGAAGTAACCAGTTTCGTATTACCAGTTGGAGCCACAATCAATATGGATGGCACGAGTTTATATCAAGCTGTAGCTGCCGTATTCATCTGTCAGGCATTGGACTTTGATTTGACGTTTTCAGATCAGATCACTATTGTCCTCACCGCTCTTCTAGCTTCGATAGGTTCCGCAGCAGTACCTGGAGCAGGAATGGTCATGTTAGTCATAGTATTGGAGTCTTTGGGCTTACCAGCAGAATCTCTAGCTATAGGATTAGCACTCATTTTTGCTGTCGACCGTCCATTGGATATGTGTCGTACAGTAGTCAATGTTACTGGAGATGCAACTGTGGCTATGGTCGTTGGAAATTCATTGGGTAGATTAGGTGAACCGCACGTTGAGAACTGGGATGATGTAAAAGAGAATTTTTAAGCATTGGATAATAATCAATATCTATTTATCCGTTGCTCATTTTGGATTTTGATGAAACTTTCTGCTTAGCATCTTGGTCAGTAGGCCTGGCCAAAATCGTTTTAGACGAACTGCGTTGACTTCAAATTTGCCAAAATAGACTTCATTTTTCTTTTTCGCAATGGCCTTAAGTATCATTTTAGCTAAATCATTTGGGTCAAGACCTTGCGCATTTTCCTCGTCCTTCTTATTGTATTTCTCTCCTTTTCCGTTTAATGCATTGATGGCAATAGGCGTATTGATATATCCCGGACAAACCACCAATACATGTACTCCTCTGTGCGATATTTCAGCTCTCAAGCTGTCCATAAACCCATGCAATGCATGTTTACTTCCTGCATATCCTGATCTATAAGGAGGGCCAACCTTACCCGCAATACTACTGATGGTGACAATACTCCCCTGCCCTCTTTTAAGCATAGCGTCAAGTACTACCTTCGTGAGTTTTACAACTCCGAAATAATTAACTTCCATCAATGAACGATAAACGGACATTGCTGTATCTTCGGCGGTAGATCGCTGAGAAACACCTGCATTATTAATCAAAATATCAACAGGTCCATCTTCAATTATGGATGCGTAAGCGCTTTCTACAGCAGTTTCATCCGTCACATCCAAGGGTACAACAACATTTTTGTCTTTGCCTACCGTCAACTCATTGGTTTCTTTTAACATAGATTCAGAACGAGCAGAAAGAATACAAGCTCCACCAAGTTTGCTAATTTCAACGGCCAATTCTCTGCCAATTCCAGAGCTTGCACCAGTAATCCAAACTCGCTTGTTATTAAAAAAAGACTGTGCCATGGGTTTAATTTTATCTTAAATGATAAGCAATGAAGGAAATTGCTGGGTATAAAATTAACTTTACACAAGCAATAAAAACAATAAATCAAGTTAAAATATATGTCAATTTCAAAACACAAGGTAGTTACACTTCACTATACGCTCAAAGAAGGAGCTGAAGATGGAAAGATGATTGAAGAGACTTTTGGAGGTACACCCATCTCGTTTATTTTTGGTATCGGTCAAATGATTCCAGGATTTGAGGCCCATCTAGAGGGCAAAGATGAAGGGCATGATTATGCATTTCTTTTATCACCAGAGGAAGCATATGGAAATCAAAATCCGAATGCCTTGGTAGAAGTACCAAAGAAAAATTTTGAGAATGCAGAAGGAAAAATCGATGAAAAGGCAACTGCTGTAGGACAACCTGTCCGAATGAAAAATCCAGAGGGTCAAACATTCCAAGGAACCATTGTGGACGACAAAGAAGATAAACTGGTCGTGGATTTTAATCATCCTATGGCTGGGAAAAGCTTACATTTTAGCGGTTCTATTATTTCCATTCGAGAAGCAAGCAAAGAAGAAATTGAGCATGGTCACGTTCATGATGGAACACATCATTAAGCAATAAATCTGATTATTCACTACAATAAAACCACTACATGAAAAAAGGAAGTTTGATTTTTATGATCTTGATGACTATTCAATTTATCTCGATGCCCTTATGTGGTCAAACAGATGAAAATCCAAGTCAAAAAACGAGTTCTCCATCTGAAACGACGTCAACTAAAAAAGTAGATCCTCCAGATGAAATGCCGAGATTTCCTGGATGTGAAGATATGGATGGTACTATACAAGAGAAGGAAAATTGCGGCAAAAATAAAATGTTGCAATATGTCTATAAGAACTTAAATTATCCAAAACAAGCGAGATCGAATGGAACAGAGGGCATGGTTGTCGCCCAATTCAAAATCTCTCCAGAAGGCAAAGTCAAAAATATAAATATAAAAAGAGGTATTGG
The DNA here is from genome assembly GCA_029212405.1 of Saprospiraceae bacterium. Taxonomy (GTDB): domain Bacteria; phylum Bacteroidota; class Bacteroidia; order Chitinophagales; family Saprospiraceae; genus CAJXUU01. The sequence goes on along the minus strand of JARGNR010000049.1, from coordinate 11,752 downwards.
AGATGGGTGTAACGATGCTGTTATTGATGTAATCACTAAAATGCAGCAAGAAATAACATGGATCCCTGGTAAAAAAGATGAAAAAGCGGTAGAAGTACAGTATACTATTCCGATTAAATTCAAATTACCGAAAAAAAGAAAGCGATAGTTGTTATCTAGTTACATCTCTTGAAAGACCAAAACATTTCAATTAAATTAAAACATCAAATCACTAATATTAATTCACAATGAAAACTAAAATCTACCAATTATTACCCTTTGCAATTGCCCTCCTATTTGTTTCTTCACTTCAAGCACAAGTACAAATACCAACAGTGGCTAACCCAGCAGATCAACAACAAGCCGTTGAAGATCCACCTCCAATTGAAGGTGATATATTTAAAGTTGTGGAGCAGATGCCGCGATTTCCAGGATGTGAGGAACAAGGGCTCGACAGAGGAGAACTTCATGATTGTGCAACAGATAAAATGCGCGCTTATATATATTCTAACTTAAAATATCCTACCGCAGCAAAAAATCAAAAAGTGGAAGGAATGACGGTAATTCAATTTATTGTTACCAAAGATGGTTCAATGAGAAATATGAAAATCGTTCGAGACTTAGACATGGATAAACATGCCGCCGATTTTGATAAAACGTGTGGGCAAGCAGCTCTAGAAGTGCTTGAAAAAATGAACAAGGAAATAACATGGATATCAGGAAAACAAAGAGGACGACCTGTAAATGTTCAATACACTTTACCAGTAAAGTTTAAGCTATAATACAGGTTCATTGAAATTAAAAAAGCACTTTTATCACAGGGTAAAAGTGCTTTTTTATTTGTAGAGCAGGATATTCAGTGTTACCGAATATCCCTAATTTATATCTTAATCTACGTTGACATATGAATTGCCTTACCACTTTTTTCATACATCCAAACAAATATTTTTGCAATCAATATTCCTAGGATCATACCTGAAAAAACATCCATAGGATAATGTACCCCCACATATACTTGCGCATATGCCACACTGGATGCCCAAGCAATCAACCATCCTCTTATCTTCTTGAATTGAAAACCTACCGTCGCAAATAGAAAATAACTAAGTGCAAAATGATTGGTTGCATGAGAGCTGGTAAAACTATAACCACTTCCACAACGTACCAACGGTCTCACCTGTGCTATATTGGTATCATTACACGGTCTTACACGTTGCACTGATTTCTTTACTACTTGACTACTAATAAAATCTGCAGAGCCCACAGCCGTAATCATAAAAATGAGCAACCAGTAGGATTTTTTTCCGTAATTAAAGATTGAAAAAAGTATTATAAAGACATACACAGGCAGCCAGAAGTACTTATTTCTCCATACTGGAAGCAACCAATCAAAAAAAGAATTGGTCCATTCTGAATTTAGAAGATAAAATAAACTATGATCTAATTCTACCAGACTTATGAGCATAAATAATGACATGCCCCAAAAGTAGGAATATTTACTGCATTCTTATCAGATCAGGACTCAATCATAAATTTTACGCTGAGCATCCATTACATACTTCGCCAATCGAATTACTTGTTGGGTATAGCCAAATTCATTATCGTACCATACGTATAACACTACATTTTTTCCATCCCTAGAAATTTTCGTGGCTGGACTATCAAATACACTGCAACACGTATTCCCAATAATATCGTTGGAAACCAATTCTTTTTCAAAGCTGTACTTGATTTGATTTCTCAATGGTCCACTTAAGGCAGCATTTTTCATAAATAAATTGACTTCTTCAATAGAAGTAGTTTTATTCAATTCTAGATTCATGATAGCCAATGAACCATTGGGTGTCGGCACACGTACGGCACTCCCTGTCAACTTACCATCAAGATGAGGCATGACTTTGGACACCGCTTTTGCTGCTCCTGTTTCAGTAATCACCATATTGATTGCAGCAGACCGCCCTCTTCTGTGCTTCTTATGCATATTATCCAGTAAGTTTTGATCATTGGTGTAGGCATGAATTGTTTCTATGTGCCCTTTTTCCAAACCGTACTTATCATCAATAACTTTTAATATCGGTACGATAGCATTAGTAGTACAAGAAGCTGCAGACCATACGTCATTGGAAGCTGGAGTAGCCACTAAATGATTTACTCCATATACGATATTCGGAATTTCCTTACCGGGAGCAGTCAATAACACTTTTTGCACTCCTTTAGAATTGATATGCTGAGACAAAGATTTTTTATCTCTCCAAACTCCTGTGTTGTCTATGACCAAGGCATTTTTTATTCCATATGCTGTATAATCAATGGCACCTGGATCTTTGGCCGCAATCATGTGCACTTCTTCACCATTAATGATCATTTTCTTTTCGTCACCATCAGTTTGAATGACTCCTTTGAAAGGTCCATGTACAGAATCCATCCGCAGTAAATCTGCTCTTTTAACGATTTGAGCAGCATCATTACTCCTCGTCACAATAGCTCGCAATCGTAATTGTGCACCGATCCCGGTCATGTCAATGATTGCTCTTGCACACAATCTCCCTATACGACCAAATCCATACAATATAACATCAACAGGTTCTTTTACCGAATTTCTTTCCAATTGCAAATCGTTTAACTCAGCCTTCAGAAAATCATTTAAGTTTTCAAAATCATGACTTCTGTTGGACCATTCGCTGTTTAATTTACCAATATCGACCTTACTCATCCCGAGTTCCAAATCCAATAAGGCTTTTGCGATCTCAACAGATGTTTCAATTTCAATAGGTAAGTCCACGATTTCTTTGGCATATTCATGGAGACTCAATAATTCAGAAATGCTCACTTCATTCAAAGAATTTCTAAAAAGTACCAATTCAATTCCTTTTTGGTACATCAATTCTCCTATGTAGTAATTCAAAGCTGTAGCAGAACGTTTTTTATTCAGCCAAGCAGCAGGATTATCAATCATTTTACATTCATTTTAGTTAGGACCACAAAACTACACATTCCAATAAAGCTCTAATCATTTATATACAAAAAAGTAATTCGTGAAATCAAGAAACTTTCTTAAATGCTGTAAGGACTTTATTATATATTTGTGATGCAGTACATTTAATGCATCATCAAGCATATCAAAAACATATTTCCAATATTAGAATCAATACAATCGTACAACAAGAAGTTGTTCGCTTCTGATTTTTATGCTGGAATTCTTGTCTCCATATTATTGGTACCTCAAGCTATTGCCTATGCCTACCTTGCTGGAATGCCACCTCAATATGGGTTATACGCAGCCTTGATTCCGATTTTGATATATTCTTTTTTAGGTACTTCTCCTCACGTAGCAATTGGCCCAGTAGCCGTTTCAGCCATATTGGTATTGGCCGGGATAAGCAAATTGGCTGCCCCTTTTTCGGAAACATATATAAAGTTGGTCATTCTTACAGGACTCTGTATTGGATTAGTACAGGTATTTATTGGACTCATTCGAAAAGGGAATTTAATTAATCTGCTCTCCTACCCTGTCATTTCGGGCTTTACTTCAGCGGCTTCTGTGATTATCATCTCTAGTCAAATTAAAGATATACTGGGCATTCAAACTCCAAAATTTGAATCTCTTCCTGAAACCGCAATGTATTTAGGTGCGCATTGTGATGAAATCCATGTATTGACATTGATCATGGCACTTATTTCTTTTGTCTTTATATTTATTTCCAAAAGAATTAACCCTAACATACCCAGCAGACTAATTTTGGTGGGATTTGGGATATTCTTTTCCTACTTTTTAAATTTGAATGGAAGCGGAGTTGAAATTATTGGCAAAGTACCCTCTGGGTTACCATCATTTAAAATGTATACACTCCAAATGGAAGATATATTGGCCATTCTACCCACGGTATTATTGGTAACCCTAATAGGGATTGTTGAATCCATTGGCATTGCGAAAGCATTAGAATATAAGAACAACTTCTATCAGATCGACACCAACAAAGAATTGATCGCCCTCGGCTTTTCAAAAATAGGTGGTTCCTTTTTTGGTGCCTTGCCATCATCCGCTAGTTTTTCCCGATCTGCCTTGTTACACCAAACAAAAGCCAAAACAACGATTGCTTCCATTATTACGGTAGTTTTTGTCGTTCTTTCTCTTCTTTATCTTACCCCTTTACTCTTCTATTTGCCGAAAGTGATTCTGGCTGTAATTATCATCTATGCCGTGAAAAACCTATTCGAATTTCATTTGGCCAAACGTTTTTATCATTTACATGCCATCGACTTTACCGTGTTGATAATTACATTTCTGGCCACATTAATTATTGGACTTGAACTGGGCGTCGTTGTTGGATTTATAGTTTCATTCGGTATCTTATTCTTATCCAAAAATCCATTCTTGAAAGAAGTACTGCAACTATTTACTCAAAAATATCAAAGTGACTTTCACACAGAAATAAATGAAGTCGATAGTACTGGAAAAATCTATATCAAAGATCAACTCCATTTTGGGAATGCTGAATATTTCAAAACTCTTTCCTATAAAATGATTAAGGACAATCAACATTTGAAAGAGGTTTCCATTGCATTTGAATATGGTTCAGATTGCGATAGCAGTGGATTAAAAGCACTCCAAAGAATCACTACACTGCTCCAAGAAAATAAACAACATTATACCATAGAAGGAATTAATCCCAATCTACAATACCGCCTAGAATCTAGTCATATCAAAATATTGTGCTAAATCGAACTAAGGAGTAGTCATTAATAAGGATTATCCTTTCACATTCTTTTCATATAACGCTACCCAATCTTCCACAGTCATCTTTTGCACCAGCTGCGCCACTAAATCATAAGGAATGTGATCTACTTTTTTAAAGCGAATACAGCTTTTGCCCATATCCAATTTATATTTAGAATGGTTTGGATATTCTGCTACAAACCAGTCGTGTAATTCTTTATCTGCATAAATGCCACTGTGGTACAAGGCAATAAATCCTTTCTGGTTGGCAATATTCATAAAGGGCAAAGGCAGTTTGGGATTACAATGATACCCATCTGGATAGGTAGTATGAGGTACTACATAGCCCAACATATTATAACTGAGGCACAATTGAAAACCATCTGGAATATTGGAATCTATTGTTTCTTTTAATTTCATGAATGGAGCAATTCTATCCTCAGGGATTTGATCGATATAATCATCCAAGTCTTTATACTTTGCAGGCATATCTTTTATTTTAATGACAAGATAATAAAGTTCGTAGAAACTAAAAAAGCACCCCAATTGGAGTGCTCTCTCTTTATCTTTAAATGCGGGTTAGTAGTATTTTTCTTAAAGTGTAATGAACGTGAATAAAACAAACTAACGAATAGCAAAGTTTACATCATATTGAACGGAATACATTCCCGATGCAAGCAAAACCTGAAAATATTGGGCTGTCATTTCTACTAATACCTCCAGTCTAGGGAACTTCACATAAAACTTCCCATCTTCCTTACTTACTACTATTAATTTCGTTTTTGAACTGTTTTTATCAGAACTCTTTAATCCCATTTGTATTATTTTTTTTGGTTAGAAAATAAACTAGTAGTGATCTATAACTTAAGAAATTCCTTCTTCAAGGTTTTCGAGTATTAAACACATAATTTCTACTTTTGATTGTTCGATCGCCAACCTTTTTTGTTAAAGAATTTATAAAGCATTGATCCTCAATAAAAATATTTTTCACGAAAGATAATAATGTAAATTCTAAGACAGTTTTTGCGTTCACCCACCTACTGATTAGGAGAAAAAGATGGAATATAAATATTCACAAGAGAATTGCTACTAGCAATTGATTTTTTGACATCTTTCATCTTTTCTCATTAAACTTTCTTCCTTCAAAAACTTTTACCGGGTTACCTCTTTCTATTTCTATCGAAGAGGACCACTTATCCGCACTTTCTAATCGTAATGCATCCGAATTCACTTTCTCAATTTCTGCGTACAATTTCGCCCATGCCTTTTTTTTATTCTGAGCTTGAGATTTGCCATCGGTAGCAGTAACTGAAATTCCTGATTTACGATGTATCAATCGAACTGCTGTTTCTACTTTATTTCGATGTTGCCCGCCTGGCCCTGAAGCTCTGAACGTTTGGAATTCTACTTCGGATGGATGAATGTTTATACCATCTGAATGTACAACTTGATGGCATTTCACAAACCAATTCTTTCTTTTATGCAAAGATCGAATTGGGCTTTTACACACCCATTGGATCGTACCCAACCAAGGTTTAATCCGCTCTACATTATCCGAGAACACTTCAAACTGAATGGTTTCCAATGCACCGCGAATCTCCCCTTTCTTTTGGCTCACTATTGAATATTGGATTTCATTCGCTTTCAAATACTCTTGAAACCTTTTCTGAATTCCTGCTACAGCAAGGCCACATTCTACTGGTCCGCGGCCTGCTGTTAATACTAGGTATAATCTATTCTTTGTCATATTATCTCGCTTTATCCATTCTCACAATTCTTGGAAAAAATTTGCCAATCGGCTGGACCAACTCTTTTTGAAAGTCCATCACTTGCTCCAAGTTTTTATAGGCAAATGGAGACTCATCCAATGCTCCACCAATTAAGTTGATTCGATGTTGTCTAAGGTGCTTTCGCATTTCACTATTTGTGTTTTTTGAAATGGTTTCTTTCCTGCTGTACTTCCTACCTGCTCCATGAGAAGCAGAAGCCATAGAGGCCGAATTCCCCAAGCCTTTGACAATAAATCCTGGATCAGTCATAGAACCAGGTATTATCCCTAGTACATTCTCCCCTGCTGGAGTAGATCCTTTTCGATGCACAATGAGCTCGTGCCCATCTACCCTCTCTTTCCAAGCAAAATTATGGTGATTCTCAATTTTACACAATGGAGTCAACCCTACTGATTTCGCTACATTTATATGAATCCGATCATGACAGGCTTTGGCATAATCACCCGCTAAATTCATAGCCATCCAATACTCTTTCCCATCATCACTGTCCATATCCAACCATGATAAGTGTCTCATATTCGATGGTAGCAAAGATTTCTCTTTTGCCAAATCGGCATAAAACCGAGCAATGGATGCACCAAATCCTCGAGATCCAGAATGTGCCAGAAGTCCTACGTAAGTTCCTGCAGTCAAACCGACCGCCTCATCTTCCTCCAAATGCACCAATCCCCACTCTACAAAATGATTTCCTGATCCAGACGAACCCAACTGTCGAGCCGCCTTAGATTTCATTGATTTCAGCAAGGACAATTCATTGAATTCAGGTCGATCAATTACTTGATGCTCTTGCTTGTATGGAATAACTTTGCTGAGTCCAAAAGCCGTATTATCGATGATCGATTGTTTGAATTTGTGTACGTGTTTGTTGAAATATCGTTCGGTCACATCGTACAAGGTCAAACTCATTCTACAACCAATATCCATTCCAATTGCATAAGGAATCACAGCATCTTTTACACCCAACACCCCACCAATAGGGATTCCATATCCTAAGTGACTGTCGGGCATCAATGCCGCTTTTTCCACCACAGGTAGTTGAGTAGCCGTTCGCATTTGTTGATAGGCATTAGCCTTGATCAACGGCCTTCCAAACACATTCAATTCGACCTCCCGGTCCTTGATCACTATTTCTGTCTCTTCTGTTTCTTCTTCCTCGTAAAACTCGAACGCTATCTTATTCAAAATAGGATCCTCCAAATAATCTTGCGGATTATCTTTTACTTTTTGTATTAATTTTATTTTTTCTTCATTTGTATTGTATTTATAGTGTTTTTTTAAGATTGACAGTGCAATCGAAATTGTTTGATTATTGTAAATATCTATAGTATGGAAGTCTTTGCTTCTTAATTTGTGAGCCATATGGCAATAGGTTTTAAGGCATGAATAGGACAACATCCTACCATGCTTATTTTATTAAATTATAAATTTTATAAAAGCTAAATGTGAATAGATTGAAATAGAAAGCAAGACCATTTATAGTCTGATACCCAAGATTCTCTAATCATATAGAATTAAAAAAGCCTGATCGGATGACCAGGCAGAAATACATTAATAGTATAGAATTGCCTTCTATTTCAGGTCACAATGTCGATATGTAATTTCTGCTCCATCATAATTTTTTCCTTTTTAGGTTAGGAAATAATTGCGTTATGCAAAGGTATAACTTTTTGCCAATAAAAATAATTCCCAGAAGGAAAGAAAAGATTTAAAAGTTTTCCTTACGCGTATTTATCCCCTTCCATTGTTCTGATATAAATCCCTTAATGTCAACATCCAACCCCGTGCCTCCTCCAAAACACTACGTCTAAAAATGTCAACTTCCAACCTTGTGAACCCTGCGCATACCTTAGCGTACTTTGGGTTTAAACCGTCAACATCCAGCTCTCTGATCCAATAATTCTCCTAAAATCTTCCCAATCTCTCAAATCTCTCCAATCTCTCCAATCTTTCCAATCTCTCAAATCTTTCCAATCTCTCCAATCTCTCCT
>JARGNR010000049.1:0-3178 GCA_029212405.1 Saprospiraceae bacterium | reverse complement strand
AATCTCTCCAATCTTTCCAATCTCTCAAATCTTTCCAATCTCTCCAATCTCTCCTTTCTCCCCAATCTTCCTACACGCCGCTAACGCGTTCCTTCCCTTGCCGACTATCGTCGTCACTCTCCGAGATCAGTCGGTCTTAATCTCTCCAATCTCTAACAACTTAAAATTGCGTATCAAGTCGCACAGGAAACTGCTCTGGAATCTCATCCTTGGACTCTCCTAAGTTTTGTCTTAAATCAATTTCAATACCCCTTGCAATTGTAGAAATAGGCACATCATTCGCAGTCCCTTCAAATGGATTTTCTCCTGTCCGACCAATTCGTTCCATCGTATGGAATACCCATGCTACAATCACATAAAACGGAACACAGAACCACACAAATAAATCTCCAATCACAGGATGATTCTCTACAATATCTTTTCCAATATCTGCAAATTGAGGGACGAGTGCCAATGGAAGCAAAAGCACAAAGATCCACATAAAGAAATGATTCAACGTTGCAAAATGTCTTGGATATGGAAAATTCTTAATCCGCTCACTCTTCCCTTGCAAAGTAAATAGTTCTTCTAATACGCCTTCCAATTGCAAAAAGGAAAACTCCCAAATAATTCCTCGTTCTTTCAATTTTCTTAGATGATGCGATTGCAAATACAATAAGGCAGTCTGTTTGTTGTTTTTACCCATGACATATTCAAAGTCACTTTCTGAAATATAGGGTTTCAGATCCACTTCCAAGGTAGAATCCATCTCTGGAGGACGAATATCCCACTCCTGATTGGTTTTATGTTGAGAGGTTGTTTCCCATTTTTTAGGTTGTCGCATAGCATGCCTCAGTGCCGTCATCCATCCGATGTGTCGATAGGTGAACACCCTTATCTCTTCCTTCAATTCCGCATCAGTCATCGGGTTTTCCGTATATTCATTGGTCAACATATCTTGCAGAAACATTCCAAAGGTTCTGGACGTATTGACAATTCCGCCCCAAATCTTCCGTGCTTCCCAGATCCGTCCATAAGCAGAATTGTTTTGAAAACCGATCACAAAAGCCACCGCAGTACCAATCAATGCCAACGGTGTCCATGGAATCTTAATCCAAGATAGATCAAAAAAGTAAAATACCGCTACCCAAGCAGTGATAATGGCAATAAAGAATAGGGTTTCGAAGCGGGTCCACCAGGCCATTTGGGCGGTGGTGTAGGTTTTATTGATGTGCATTTGGTGGAACGTTTTGTGCTTAGTATATTTTGAAAAGGAGTTGTTGAATTCATACTTCTTTCTCCATCTGTATCTTTTTCGATGATCTAAAGTAAAAAGTATTAAGGAATAATAGTTAAAAGAAAGATAGGTTCATGGAAACGTACTAGTTTAATTAATTGTTAGGCTCCTATTTCTATGTTAATATTTGAGAGTAATTTTTACGGACTAATTTTATTTTCTAAATTGATTAAAATTTTGTTCACTCACAATTTTCACCAACTCGGACTGCAATATTTTAAAATTTATTAAGCAACTTTTCACTATAAATAGTTTGTATTTTACAAATACAAAAAATACGCTCTATCCAAATCGATTAATCAAAAATTTTATTATTTTAAACCCAGCATTAATCATTTCCATGCATAATAGAATGTCACCAATTTTTAAAATGATTTTTATTACATTGTTTCTTCTTTCTTTAAACCAACATATATTGAATTAATGATAATTTGACACCTCATTTCAATATCAAATTCAATTATTTTTCAGCTCCTTCTATTCATTTGCCCCTTCACCTTCATCAATTTGCCTAGGTCTTGATTCTATCTTCAATTTTGCAATTTCCTGCTCTGCTATCATCCTTTGCTCTTTTGCTTTGGCTAATTGCACAAGTAAATCTTCTTTTCCTTCTTGACTGCTCTTACTTAACTGAACTTGTACATCTCCCCCATTTTTAAAATGATCAACCATATAACTTATCCCATTCTTAAGTAAAGACTTAACTTCCTCCTTATCATTAGCACTATAATTATTGATTGTAATATTTGTGATTTTTTCAGCTTCAGTTTTACTATTAATTTCTAACTTCTCTTTAATCTCTTTAAGTTCGCTTTGGATTCTCTCCACATCGTGTTTCTTAAAATCATAAAAAGCCTTTTTTAGCACTAGAACAGCAGTAAGCAAAGTAATTATTTGAGTTATTACCTTTATCAATTCGATAATTACATCAGGTTCTAATTGTAAAGTAATTAATACTGAACCTTCTTCAACACGTTTCAACTCAAAGTCCGTATTATTTGAATTTACCAAACGAGCAAAACTAGTTAAAACTATAGACCATTTTTTAGTCTCTTTACTCAAAGATTGTAATGTCTTCAATCCAGCTTCATTCGTAAAATCAATTCTTATCCCTTCACCATTAAAATCTGATGCTACTTTATTATGATTTAATTCAAAACTCGTTAACGCATTAAGCACTTCTAATAATATATCTGTATTTTGAAAACAATTATTTAATAGTTTTCTTGTATCACTAAATTTAGAATGATCAAAAACTACTAACTCGGATATTCGCATTAACTTAAGATAGTAATTATCAAAATTAATTTTCAAGAGAAGTTCTTGGAATTTTAAATTTTTATTAATGCCTTCAATTAAAGCATTCAAAAAATCAGAAAAATCTACTACAACACCTTCACTAAGTTTATCTAAATTAGATAATTGTTTGCATCTAGCCCTTAATCGCCTCAAGTCTGGTATCATAACATTTATTGCCTCTACATAATCTGTAATTATATTTTTCATAGTGCGTTTGGATCGTCTATTATTTTGCTAATTCTTTCAATTCTCTCACCAACTAATTTTTCAATATCTCAAAATTCAATAAATCACCTTTTTGATATCTTCTTTACAGTAGATTAAAAGTAAAATATACTTCTTCACATGCCTTTGAATCCATTTTATGGTTTTTCCTACAGAGACTTGGTATTTAACCATCTTGCTGATCTAATTTTGAAAACGTCACATACCTTATTTAAATTTAATTCAATAAAAGATATCATTAGTATCCAATAAAGTTAATTTTGAAGTCATATTGGTTTAGTCTTTTATAAGACTAATATATTCTTATCTCCACTAATTAACTGTTTTGCTCAACGTCCACTTTCGACTAAAACTCTTTACTAATTTATAGATGTTGGT
>JARGNR010000048.1:10498-47859 GCA_029212405.1 Saprospiraceae bacterium | reverse complement strand
TAGAAGCAGGATTGAATCGCTAATGGAATGAGGAAAATGGGCCTCTTTTTGAAAATTTAACGATGACTAAACATGAACCGTTTAGTGGTAATGGTTGGAAATTATTTATACGTCTTATGAAGGGGGGGCGACTGATCTCAAAAAGTAGGTTAAGAAAAAGGTAAATTGATGAAATGAGGTATATATTATTTATAATCAATACGTTAAAGCACTCATAAAATAGAAATTATATTTTGCATTGCTTTCTATTGAAGCGTTATCGATATTGATTTCTATTTTTGCAGCTCATGGATTATAAAATTGTGTATAAGTTGGTGTTTTGTTTGATCTTGGTTTGTAGTGTACTACAATCAGGAACTACACAAAACAGGAATACTTCTGGTCCTCCTTCCTTCGTTCCGGATAGTCTTCAAAGCAAACAGGGATCGACTTTGCCAGATACCTTAAAGTTGAAGTATTTCTTGTTGTCAGATATTACAACATATTTTGATTTTAAAGACAGTACGTTGGATGATTTCTTTCATCAATATGATCCAGCAAAAAGAAGAGATATCGATTATTTGAACCTAGGTAATGCAGGTTCAGCTGCACGAAATATGCGATTTGAATCCAATCCGTATATCGGCTTTAATTCTGGTTTCAATCAGTACGATTTGTATAACTATACATTGGAAGATTTCCGGTTTTTTGAGAATAATGTACCCTTAACCAACGTGTTCTTTTCACCTGTTGGTGGACAGCAAAATTTTGTGATTCGATCTGATTTTACTCGAGATTTTAGTGATAACACCAGCTTAAGTTTGAATTATCGAAGAATTCGTCAAAGGGGGTTCTATGCCAATCAACTTACTAAAACCACAAATTTTGGAGCCTCTATTCGCTTCAAAGGATTCAATGATCGATATACTGGTTTTGTAACAATGGTATCCAATGTAAATGAAGAGGGACAGAATGGAGGAATATTAATAGATACATTATTTTCGAACCCTTTATATGCGAATCGAGAGAACATACCGATAACCATTGAGGATGGACAAACACGCCATCAACAGAAAACGTATTCATTGATCAATTATTACCAATTGAATAAGCCTGTGCAAAGTGATATTCAATTGTTATTGAGGTATGATTTTACATTAGATAGAAGATATTATAAGTTTACAGATGATGAGGTAGACACAGAACAGGATGCCACCTTCTACCGACAGTTTATTACTGAAGACAGGGGAATAAGGATGTATGATCGGGTGAATAAAATAAGAAATGCTTTTTTTGCTTATGCATCGGATGGAAAGCGGTTGAATATAAGAGGAGGAATTGTGTATGACAGATACTCCATTAATGAAACAGGGATAGGATCGAGTTTTGATAATTTCTTTATTGACTTTAAAGGAGATGTTCCATTTTCAAAATCATTGTCTATTGCATCAGAAGCAAAATTGGGTTTGCTAGATGCAGGTGGAGATTTTCTTGCTAGAGGAAGTTTAAATATCGATTTAGGGAAATGGATTGAATTGAATGGAGGTGCTGGATTTTTTAGATACACACCCAATTTGATTCAAAGAAGTTTAGTAATAAACGGAGAACAATTTTGGAACAACGCATTTTCAAAGCCCATTGGAAGTGATTTCTTTGGATCATTTTCCATCCCAATATTAAAGTTGAGAGGTAAAATCAATCAATCATTGATTACCAATGCTATATTTTATGATATGGATGGCAATCCTTCACAAGCAGATGATATTTTTTCAGCTACTTCTTTATCCCTTGCAAATGAATTCAGGTATCACAAATTTGGAATGGAAAATTACATTTTGTTTCAAATATTTAATGACAATATATATAACCTTCCTACTTTTCATAGCAAGCACAATGTACATATACAAGGTTATTTATTTAGTCGCGCATTATTTGCTCGGCTTGGAGCAGAAGTAAGGCTTACACCCACTTATGAAGGAGTCGCCTTTAATCCTGTAGTGGGGGGATTTTATCAATCAAGTGAAAACCTTGAGTTCTATCCGATGACGGATATTTATATGACGGGTAAGATTGATAAATTTAGATTCTTCCTAAGATTTGAAAATGTAGTTAATCTATTTGAGGACAATGTACAGTTTCAAGTTGTAAATTATCCTCAGTTTGATTTTAAATTTCGCTTTGGTATAAGTTGGTTGTTGTTTAACTGATCCAGATTACGGCGATCAATGAAACGATACTTATAACTAGACTTAATTTGATGATTAGCTCTGCTTTAGAGTATTTTCTAGTTCTTTTGTATTCTCTCCTTCTATTAAGGCATTCCATTGTTTTTTCTTGAATTCTATGTCTTAAACTAGATTTGATTCCATAAATTCCGTTGTTGTACACGATGGGTTGATAATTTGAATTTCTCATAGTAGTTGTTTTTAGTTAGTTAGTTAGTTAGTTAGTTAGTTAGTTATAAATGTGGTTGTCTGATTATCAATTGTTTACAGCTAATTTCGGTCAAAAAGGAGCTGATTTCCACTTTTGTCGACGAATGAGAATCTAAATTCGGTGAAGCACTGCAAATAATTCGTCAAGATGATTTTGCGAATGGAATAGAAAATTCATTAATTCGACTATTTTCCTAAGATCAAATCATACTTTTTTAAAATTAAAATTACCTTTGCGACCAATAACGGGGTGCTATTTTAATTAAATGGCTGAGATTAAACCCATAGAACCTGCTCAGGTAATGCTGAGAAGGAAAATTTACTCTTCTATGCTGTACATGATTGACATGTACATAGATAATCTCCCTCTATTTACTTAATTCTAAAACATAGTTATGAAAGAATTTTTAATAGGGATTATGGTGGTATTTGGCGTCTTTATCGCACAAGGGCAATACACCATTTCAGGTAGTGTTAAAAATGGAAACAATGAATCGTTGTCTCAAGCAACAGTATTTTTGGAAGAAACCTATTTTGCTGCAATTACAGATGATGCTGGTGGTTTTATAATTGAAAATGTGCCTGAAGGTACATATCGTTTAAAATCTTCGTATGTTGGATACACTTCTTTTACAGAGGTCATCAACTTAACCAGTGATTTGAAGATGGATATCAATTTGGGTGAGAGTTTACTCAACCTGGATGGTGTAGAGATTAATGCAACTAGAGTTCAAGATGAAGGGGTATTCACCTATTTAAATCTAGATCGAGAAGACCTTGAGAAAGAAAACTTAGGGCAAGATGTTCCATTTTTATTAAGATGGACCCCTTCCGCTGTGGTCACATCTGATGCTGGAGCAGGAATAGGGTATACAGGTATTCGTATACGAGGATCTGATCCAACAAGCATAAATGTGACGATAAATGGAGTCCCTTTAAATGATTCTGAATCGCACAATGTCTTTTGGGTGGACTTACCAGATTTTATGACTTCTGTAGATAACCTGCAAATTCAAAGAGGAGTAGGAACTTCAACCAATGGAGCAGCTGCCTTCGGAGGAACCATCAGCATGAATACCAATAAATTGTACCAGAATCCATATGCACACGTCAATACTTCTTATGGAAGCTTTAATTCCAGAAAGTTGTCTGTAAATTTAGGTACAGGATTACTAAATGACAAGTATTCCATAGATGGCCGCTATTCCACTGTAAAATCGGATGGGTACATTGATAGAGCCTCCTCAGATTTAAAATCTTGGTATTTTTCAGCAGCACGACTTGGAGAGAAATCTAGTTTAAGATTAATCGCTTTCTCAGGGAAGGAACGAACCTATCAATCTTGGTGGGGAGCACCAGAGTCTTTGGTTGAGGGAGATGAAACTGAATTACAAAATCACTATGACCGGAACTCATGGTCTTATACACAGGCGGATTCAATAAATTTATTCAATTCTGACAGAAGATATAATTATTATTTGTACGAAAACCAGGTGGATGATTACCAACAAGATCATTATCAGCTGCATTATAGTCTTTCTCCTGTTTCAAAATTTCAGATTAAAACAAGTGTTCATTATACAAGAGGCTTTGGTTTTTTTGAAGAATTTAAATCCGATGAATCATATGCAAATTATGATTTACCAGAAGTATTGGATGCGAGTGGGGATTTAATTGATAATGGAGATCTGGTAAGAAGAAGGTGGTTAGACAATCATTTTTATGGGGCAATTCTCAATACAGCGTATCAACCCAGTTCAAATCTAGATATTCAAATTGGAGGTGCCTGGTCGCAATATAAAGGAGACCATTATGGAAATGTTGTCACTGCAGAAAACATTCCAGATGTGAATTTGGCCAATTTATACTATGAAGGAGTAGGAGATAAAACAGATTTTAATGCTTATGCCAAAGCAAATTATAGAGTAGGTAATTTTAATTTATTTGGGGATGTCCAAATTAGAGAAATAGACTACATTATTTCGGGTACAGATAATGATTTGACCCAGTTGGACTTGGATTTAAGTTATTCATTTTTCAATCCCAAAATTGGAATGACCTACTTGATCAATGAAAAACAGAATGTATATGGATCTCTAGCCGTTGCGAATAAAGAACCCATTCGAGGAGATTTAATTGATAATTTGGATGCTTTACCAACTCCAGAAACGCTATACAATATTGAAGCAGGGTATCGGCTGCAAAAGGATAGATTTAATTTGGAATGGAATAATTATGTAATGCTGTATGACAATCAATTGGTATTGACTGGAGATGTAAATGATTCTGGAGCCTTCTTAAAACAGAATGTAGGGAAAAGTTCTCGTATAGGTACGGAACTGTCTCTTTCAGCAGAGTTAACAAAAAAGCTATTTTGGAATATCAATGCAACATTGAGCAGAAATAAAGTGGATGCATTTCTAGAAGATTTTGGTGATGTAGTAAACGAATATGAAAACACAGATATATCTTTTTCACCCTCTGTGATCGCAGCGAATGCATTTATGTATCGATTGAGAGAAGGGATTGAATTTGAGTTGTCAACTAAGTATGTTGGAAAACAATTTTTAGACAATACCTCAAATGAGGATAGAAGTTTACCTGCCTATTCGTACACCAATTTGAGAGTTTCTTATGATTGGGATCCGAGTTTTCTTGGAAATATAAAGTTCAATGGCATGATTTATAATTTATTGGACGCTAAGTACTCAAGTAATGGATATACATATAGTTATTCTACAGGTGAGTCTATAGTAACTGAAAACTTTGTTTACCCACAGGCCGGGATTCATTTTATGGTAGGAATGAACATAGAATTTTAGAATATACTTTCTAGGAACAAAAAAGGCTTAACATTTTCGAATGTTAAGCCTTTTTTGTTTTACTGTTTTGGCTAAAAGTTTTTACTGAAATTTATCCAGTATTCAACAATAGTTCCTTGCGGCTTATCTCTAACTCTATCGTTTAGAATGGCTAACAACTCTAAACCAAAGCTCCAATCGTACCCTTGTTGTACATAACCAATTCCTGCAAGAGGATATGCAATTGTTTCTTGAGGGACAGTGGATACTGCACCGAAGCTGACAATATTGTATTCTCCTTGAAGGTAGAAGGTTTGAGTTATTTTGGCTCGACCATAGACGAGTCCTCCATAGGAGAATGCACTAATATCGGCTGATGAGCCAAATGAATTGATATAATCATAGAAAAACTTTCCACCCGCACCTGCGGAAAATACATTATTGAATTTGTATCCTACATTTGACTTTAAAGATATAGACAATTGATTCCCGAAAAAATTAAGGTTTCCAGGTTTGATTTCAATATTTAACTTCTCTGCAATTGAGGTGCTTTCAAAATCATCTTCTCTATCTCTGGTAGAAGATCGCTCGGTATCTTCTGTTTTTCTTCTTTTTTTCTTTCCTCTTCTCTGAGCTGAGGCATCATCAATGATGGTAAAAAGAAATACGATGACTAGAAATGGGACAAAAAACTTTTTCATTGACTAATAATTTTATGGTTTCTGGACGCAAACTTAATGGTTTTCTATAAATTTTCAACTTTTAACGATTGAGTAGTAGCAAAACGTTTGAGTAGTAGGTAGAGATTATAAAAATTGTTACTGTAACAAAACATTAACCGAAGTTTATTTGTAATTCAATAAACTATGCATTTGAAGGAATGTAGTATAGGAGTCATATTCTAAAATTATTTTACACATACCAGGAGTTTATACTTATTTTTAATTCTTGAATTGTTACTTTTGAATTCCATGAGAGTGTTATCCCAAACACATACAACATCTCACGGATTCAATAGTCAAGTTTAAAACATCCCTTTTTGCATAATTATCAACTTTATGTGATGTATAGTCATATGGGGAAACATATTCGGTAGTTTGAATATTTTGCAATGATACGAGTTCGAATATTATTTAAAATATAAATGTCAATAGCATAGTGTTCTAACATGATGATATTTTTACATTTGTAAATTGTAGTCTACTAACAAATTAATTTTTAAACTAAATGATGAAACGCTTAAATTTCGCAGGCCTATTAAGTATTATAATGATAATAACAATAGGATTTTCTTTAAACTTAGAAGCCCAATTAACCACTACAAAGAATTTAGACCAGATGTTTTATGACTATAAGGTCATAAGTATTGATTCTAGGGCCATGTATGAAACTTCAAGAAACAATCACTTCTTTGAATTAGACATTCCTAAAAAAGAAGCTGGAGAATATTGGAGAGTAGATTTGAGTAATTCTGATATCATTGGTGATAATTATGTTAGTCAATATCTGGAAAATGGAGAGGTGAAAATAGGTAAGAGAACTACAGCAATACCAACTCAAGGACACATCAAAGGAGATTTGTATACCAGAGTTAGCCTGACCTTTAATGATGGATTTGTTTATGGTTTCATAAAAGATAAGACAGGGTACAATTATATTGAGCCGTTGGAGTATTTTGAAAATACAAAAGGTGCAAAAGATTTATATGTAGTATACAATGAAAAAGATTTGAAGCCATCCGCACCTCATAAATGTGGAACACATGAGATGCATGACAAAAGAGGTAGTTTTCCGAATCCAAAATCAACTGAAGGAGATGTTAGAGTAGATGAATGTTATGAAGTAGAAGTAGCAATAGCAAATGACTTTGCCATGTTTGAGGAATTTGGAAGTCAATTTGCCGTTGAAGATCATGCAATAGGCGTGTTAAATAATGTACAAACAAACTATGATGATGAATTTGCAGATGAATTACAGTTTATCATCGTAACTCAATTTACAGTAACGACCGCAGGTGGAGATCCATGGAGTTCTAGTGCTGACACTGATATTCTTCTTCCATCATTCAGATCTTGGGCCAATGGTGGAGGATTTGGAGCAGTTGTATATGATGTTGCCTCACTTTGGACCGATAAAAATATTTTTAATGATGATGGAAGTGGTGTTATAGGTGTAGCCTATGTAGGAGTAGTTTGTACTAGTTTTAGATATAACTTATTAGAGAATTTCACTACGAATGCACAAACTAAGCGAGTAATGGTTGCGCATGAGTTGGGACATAACTTTAGTTCTGGTCATGATAACGGAGGTAGCCCACATATTATGGCGCCATTTGTACAAAACACGACCACTTGGTCTAGTAACTCAATTTCGTCTATAAATAATCATATTGCGACTAGAACCTGTCTAAATGAATGCGTTGGGGGAGGTGCTCCGCCAGAAGCTTCGTTTACATTTGAGGTTTTAGAGGAGTGTACTCCTGGATTAGTACAATTTACGAATACATCGATTGGAGGGGGGACTCTGACTTATGAATGGGAATTCCCAGGTGGAAACCCTATATTTAGTACAGATGAAAATCCGACTGTTACCTATGATGTTGCAGGTACGTATAATGTCACATTGACAACAACAAATTCGGTAGGATCTGATGTGGAAACACAGAATGGAATTATTGATATTATTGCAAGTCCAGAACCAAATTTTAGTTATGCTATAAGTGGAACAGAAGTGAGCTTTTTTAATTTTACTCAAAATGCAACAAGTTATTTTTGGGATTTTGGGGATGGAAGCACTTCGGGTAATTCAGACCCTGTTCATGATTATTTAGATGATGGAACATATATAGTTCAACTGACTGCATCTAGTTTTTG
The DNA here is from genome assembly GCA_029212405.1 of Saprospiraceae bacterium. Taxonomy (GTDB): domain Bacteria; phylum Bacteroidota; class Bacteroidia; order Chitinophagales; family Saprospiraceae; genus CAJXUU01. The sequence continues at coordinate 39,771 of JARGNR010000048.1, read as the reverse complement.
TGGTGATGTAACAATTGAGGAAATCATTGTAATTGCAAATCCACCTGTATCTGATTTTTCAGCAGATGTTCAAGAAGGGTGTGCACCCTTAACTGTTCAATATACATCTAATGCATCCAATAATACAGACGAATGGTTGTGGAGTTTTGAAGGAGGAACACCCGCTATATCTTCTGAAGAGAATCCAACCGTAACCTATGAAGAGGCGGGAGAATTTGATGTTACGTTAACTGTAATTAATGAAACGGGAGAAGATCTATTGGCATTTACTGATTTTATTAATGTAAAAGATGTTCCATTGGCCGATTTTAGTTATACCATTAATGGAGCTGAAGTAACGTTTACTAATTTTAGTACAGGAGGAGAAACGTATATGTGGGATTTTGGAGACGGAAATACGAGTACAGAGGAGAATCCAGTACATACCTATGCTGATGGAGATTATACGGCAGAGCTCATTGTAACCAATGAATGTGGAGACAATGCTGCAAATACATCAATTAGTATTTCTTTACTGCCTGTTGCTTCATTTGTGACACCAGACGAAACCATTGATTGCGCGACATTTGCTGTTGCTTTTGAAAGTACTTCTACCAATAATCCTGATGTTTTTGAATGGGTATTTGAAGGAGGAACACCAGCTACATCAGACGAAGCGAACCCTTCTGTGACTTATTCGGATCCAGGAGTATATGATGTTACATTAACGGTTACAAATGCGAATGGTACAAATTCGTTAACCATGCCAGAATACATTACTGTTTTGGATGAACCAATTTCTGGTTTTTCTTATTCTGAAGATGGTTTAACTGTAAATTTTGAAGATGGGTCCATAGATGCAGATGAGTATGTTTGGGACTTTGGAGATGGGAATTCAAGTACAGAGATGAATCCTATCCATACGTATACATCGGAGGGTATTTATACGATCGAATTAACTGTTACCAATCAATGTGGTTCGAATTCAAGTTTTCAAACAATCAATAATTATACAGCAGTAGCGGCGGATTTTTCTAGCAATACTTCTGAAGGTTGTGCGAATTTGGTAATAGAGTTTGGTGATGCATCGAGTTCAAATGTAACAGAATGGATGTGGACCTTTGAAGGAGGAATACCGGCAACAAGTACAGAACAGAATCCAGTAGTTACCTATGAAACTGCAGGGCAATATGATGTTACCTTGACAGTAAGTCACCCAGAAAGTTCAGATACAAAAACTGTGGTTAATTTTATTGCAGTAACGGATGAGCCAATCACTTCATTCGAATATTTTGATGATATTTTTAATGTTGATTTTACAAATACTACCGTTGAAGGATCCAGTTTTGTTTGGGATTTTGGAGATGGAAATACGAGTACAGAAGAGAATCCTTCACATACGTATGAAGCAGAAGGAACTTATGAAGTGTTGCTTTCTGCAACCAATGAGTGCGGGACAACTTCGAGTAGTACGATGGTTTCAATTAATGCACTCCCAACAGCTGGTTTGGGTGCAGAAGTTCAAAGTGGTTGTGGCCCCTTAACAGTTGAATTTACTGATGAATCATCCTCTAATGTGATAGCATGGGCATGGACATTTGAAGGAGGAAACCCTGCAACGAGTACAGAAGAAAACCCAATTGTTGAATATGCAACACCAGGTACATATCAAGTACAGCTGGAAGTGATATCGGCTGCTGGTACTGATTTACTTGTAATTGACGATTACATAGAAGTGTTTTCTACACCAACTGCTGAAATAAATTATGATTTGGTTGGCAATGAAATTACTGCTACAAATGGAGGGACGGCAGCAAATTCGGTGTCATGGACAATTGATGGAGAGTCATTTGCAGATGATCAATTGATTTATACATTTCCAGAAAATGGTACTTATATAGTAGAGCTCACTGCTGAAAATCAGTGTGGGACAGATGTGGCGAATGTAGAGATTAGTATTGATGTGTATCCCGAAGCAATGTTGGAAGAAGCTCAAATAATTACATGTGTTGATTCTGAAGTTCAGATTTTTGATAATTCACTAAATGCAGAGACCAAAATGTGGACGTTATTTGGTGCAAATCCAGATTCTTCAGAAGAGGATAGCCCGATCGTAACGTATGAAGCAGAAGGTACATATACGATTATGTTGACCGTATCCAATCAATATGGTGAATCTACCAAGAACTTTATAGATGTGGTTACGGTTATTGGATTGCCAAGCGCTACATTTACAGGAAACCAATCGGACAATGTAATTGATTTTTCATCAGATGTAAACAATGTTACTTCTTATGCTTGGGATTTTGGAGATGGTAATACAAGCACAGAAGAAAATCCTAGCCATACATTTTTAGAGAATGGAATCTATGAAGTAACATTGGTAGTGAGCAATGAATGTGGAGATTTTACGGTAACTGAAACCTTTTCTATTATTTCAAATTCTGTAACCGAAGCTGAACTCCAACAAGTAAATATTTACCCAAATCCTGCTCAAGTACAATTAAATATTGAATTGGATAATTTTGAGTCGGATAAAATTCAGTTACAGGTATTGGATATCCATGGTAAATTGATAGCAACAGATTCATTTAATTCCTCAAATTATATGATTGATGTGAGCAATTATGTAGGAGGAACATATATGATTAGATTGAAATCTGGAGATGTATCTTACTATAAAAAAGTAGTCATTCTTAGATAGATTAAACAATAAATTAGAGTTCTATTGAAATATGGACAAATTAAAAATAAAGGCTCTGAAATTTTCAGAGCCTTTATTTTTAATTTTACTTCTGGTGTTTATTGAAAGTAAAAGTTCAACAAAAATCACTTGCAGTTTTGTTTATTTCAATTGAAAAAATGCTAAATTCTAACAACAGGGAGCTTCTTCATTGCCATCTATTGTAAAAGGCATTGCACCGCCGCATCCTTCGAATATACCATAGTGCTTATCGAAATTTCCAAAGAACTCAAAGTCTTCAGCAAATCTAGTCTTTTGAAGCATTAAAAATGTATTCCCACAAACGGGCTCAACTTTTCCAGTTTGAAAATTATGGTGGTGGTCTAAATCAAAGCTAGATGAACTTCCTTGTATCGTTCCCTTATATCGAACAGCTTGTCCATAGTCTTCACAATCTTCTTCTAATCCATCAATTTTGAATAATCTATAGGTGACAGAGAAAAATTTTAGTTCACCAATTTTTTCTTCAAGTTCTTCATTCTCCACAGAAATGGCATGATTCTCTACTGTGCGTGGATCTGTAAAGCCTACATTTCGTGCAGTTTTTTGAAAATCATTCCAATACATTGCTCCACTCAGACATTCCCCCCACAGGACCTTGTCATCTTGTAAATTCTTTGGAATTCTTCGATCACAATACACATCACTAAAGTACATCTCACCTCCTGGTTTTAACAATCGATATGCATCTTTTAATACTTTTGCTTTATCAGTAGCCAAGTTTATTACACAGTTAGAAATAATAACATCAAAACTGTTGTCTTCAAGATCCAAGGTATCCAATTGTTCGATATTGCCTTCCAAGAATTTGACATTTGCGTGCCTAAATCCAAATTTTTCAGTATGATAATCAATGTGTTTATTCGCTACATTTAATTGTTCTTTGGTCATGTCAATACCTACAACTCGACCTTCTTGACCTACTAACTTAGAAGCAATAAAACAATCTCTTCCGCTACCAGACCCTAAATCCAAGATATTCATACCTTTAACTTTCGACGGGATCGTCAATCCACACCCATAATATTTGGTGACTACTTCATCATGAAGTTGACTTATTATTTCAACGATTTCTTTTGGTGGCGGATTTATGGTGCAGCATGCATTTGTTTTGAGGTCTTCTGATTTATCTAATTCTTTGCCGTAGTAATTTTGAACTTCAAGATGTTTGTCGAGCATATATTCTGTATTTAAAACAAGGAACAAAGATAATGGAAAGAAGTTGGGATTGAATGTCGGTAAACGAACAAATACAATGTGGAGTTTAAAGAAGATGGATGTTTTCTCAATTTAAATTAGAATGGAAAATGGGTAAGTTTAGGTTTAAGTATTAGGTATTTGTATATCAGTTGTTTATACATTAAATATATTATTTTTATAAAATAATTGAGAATATTTATAAAATGGTTAAGCGTTTTTGATTGTGTATGTATTATATAGGTAAATCCAATTTTATGGCAAAAAATATACTTTACTTTTTATTACTTATCCTTTTCGTTATTTCTTGTGGCAAAGATGTTGTCATTATTGAGAACCCACCGCCTCCTATAATAACCGATGAAATTTATGAGGTCAATCTGGTAGGATTCGCCTCGGATGAGAATCAAGAATATATATCCCAAGTTAAAATTAGATTGGACGGAAATGATTTTGAAACAGATGATTCTGGATTGTTTTATGTATCAAAATCGCAAATTGGTAAAAGGGGGAAGGTTTTACAAGTTGAAAAAGATGGGTATTTAACTGGATTTACTAGAATAGCACATCATCAGGGTCTTGAAGACATTAATTTGAACGTTAACCTTCTCAAAGCCCCTCCTTCAGTGTCGATAGGTGTTGCGGGTGGTAAATTGGAAAGTGATGCTGGGGATTTACAAATAGGTAGTAGTGCAATAAATCAAACAGGCGATTTTGTTTTTCGCACCTTTTTTGGTGAAAATACGGGATTAGGGAATAATGATTTTTTGTATTTCGCAAATGAAGTGAACTACCTACTGAAAGAAGCTACTTTTTATGTTGATGGAACAGCCATGTTGAATGAGAAGGCCAATTTAAAAATCGCATTAGATAAAGAGAAATTTACTTCAACTGACCTATCTTCTCTGAACCTTTTTGTATTTGATGAAACGGATCTTCAATGGAAAAAGAAACCATTTCAGTATAGGGAAGAAAATGAAATTATAGAATTTGAGATTGACAGCTATGGTTGGTGGACAATAGCAGATGAAGTTTCTGCAGTGTATGCCCAATTAAATGTGCTCGAAAATGACGATCAGTTAGTAAATAGTGCGGCTGCATCTATCTTCTTTGAAAATAGCAACTATAGTGGACCAGAATTGTACACCAGTTTGGGTGGAAGCATCTCTACTTATTTCCCAATAGATAAATCACTTTCTGTTTCATTAAATAGCGGAGCATACATCAGCGAAATTATCTCAGGTTTTTCTGTAAACGATCTCGAGAAAAACATTGAATTTGAAGAAGATATTCAAGTCCAATTTGAGGGATTAGTTTATAATTGTGATTTCACTTTTTCAGATGGGTACTATGCGATACTTACCGATGGGCAACATAAGGTGAAGAAGATTTCTAACGGATTATTGAGCGGAGAAACATTTACCAGTACGGATGATCTTGTTTTTAATTTTTATTCGGAGGATTTCACGTATAAAAGTAGTAAACAAATTGATCTTAGTTATCTAACATCCAATACTCAGAGTTTTCTATCGTGCTCTGATTTAAGTGATAATCTTATCGTTTCAAATAGTAGCGAACTAATTCAAGACTTTGAAATGTGTCGAGTGAAAGTGCGACCTAAAGAAACGGTAGTCATAGGAGAAAATTCTGATGATGAAGTTTTTCTAGCATCATTTGAAGGAGATGGGGTAGGTACATTTGAGGGATTAATTTATTTTCCATTAATCACAGACAATGATGTCCAACCAGAGGTGGAAGTAAATATTGTTTTGTACGATGAATCTCAAAACAAGGTGGGTGGATTTATTCGTACGGAATATCTTTCTACAGATGAAGAACTTACGATTTCTTTCATTGGAAATATAGAGTAGATAAATTGTCCATGCAGGTAGCCGAATTAATAAAAGGATGTAAGCGAGGTGAATCGGGAGCTCAAAGGCAGCTATTAGAGTACTACACCCCTTTGTTATTTAGTATTGCATTGAGATATGCGGTTGATCGAGCTCAAGCGAAGGATATATTACAAGATGCATGGATTAAAATATTCAATGGTATAATTCGCTACACTCATGAAGGGAGATTAGAGGGATGGATGAGTAAAATTGTTATACACACAGCATTGCGAAAATTGGATTCCAATGAGATGAAAAGATCTGTTTATTTAGGAACATTTTTCGACCCACCAAAAGAAGATGCAAAAGTACTACAGGAATTGCAATATGATGATTTATTAAGAATTGTAAATCAGTTACCTCCCTTACTGCGTGAAATTTTTAAAATGCATGTTATTGATGGGTTGAAGCATAAAGAAATTGCAGAATTGATGGACATCCAAGAAAGTACTTCTAGAGCACATTTGACCAGAGCAAAAAAGAAATTACAAGAATTAATTCGCAATCATGACAAAGTAGAGTTTTATGGAGAATAATGAAAAATATTTGATACATCAGATTAAGAATCATCGTGAAGAGATTGATGTGGATGGTCTTTGGGAGGAGGTGTCTGGAAATATTCCAAAGGAAAAACGAAAGAAACGATTTGGGTTTTGGGTTTTTAGTGGGGTCATCCTATTTGGTATTATTGCAGGTGCATTAAAATTTTCATCAGATTCGACGATATTATCTACGAAACAGCTTGCTTTAGTGCCTGATTTGTCTGTAGGTACAGCATCAATAGAAAAAGAAGTAGTACCGCCTATTTCAGATAAAATTATTCAGGCGAAAAAAGTAACTGCTTCTGCTTCAACAAGTACTGATAAGTCCACTTACGAAACGAAAGCTATTCATGGATCAACTAACTTTACTCCAGTATTCAGCAAAAAGCAATCTAATGTAGACCAATTTACTTTGAAAGAAGCAAATAGAAAGACTGGTGAGATAATGCCCAGTGAGATTATTGGAGAAAGCCATCTAGAAATAGCAAAATCAACTGGTAGAGAGTTGGTAGGATCCATTCAAATGACAGCTGGTCAATTGGATAACGAGAATGTGGGCAAACGAGATTTTTTGACAATCGAATTCTTGAACACAATTGAATCAGTCTTGAAATGGGAACCTCTACATCTAAAAGGAGAAGTAAAACCAACTCGTATCAACCTTGAAAAAGAGAAGAAAGCAAAAGCAAAGAATAAATGGAGCTTCTATGTGTTGGGAGGTGGAGGGTTAGCATCCAGATCATTACGTACGGTAATCCCTGAGTTGCGATCTGAAATGGATAGACGAAATGAAGTAGTAGATGTGCTTGGAATGTGGAAAATAGAGGGAGGTGTTGGTTTTAGAATTACTCCCAAATTGACGGTTTATTCTGGGATTAACCTGACACAAATACATGAGCGGGCGTATTTTGTTTCTGAGTTTGTAGAAGGCAATGAAATAGAAACAGAAAGTACAATTTATCTTCAAGACGGAACAGTGGAGAGTATTGCTGGAACAACAGTGATTAATGGGATACAAAAAGTGACGGAGACAAGGTACAATCAATGGAGGACTATTCAATTACCGATTACTTTGTCATTAAACCTAATGGATTTGGACAAAATTAATGTTAGAGCTGGTGCTAGTTTTGCTTATAGTTTTCATCAGAAATATCAGGGGTTCACAAGTTTTTCTGGATCACAGAATCGGTATGATTTAAGTCAAGATGAAGATGGAAAATTCAGGACGTTTGGTGGGTATAGCTATGGTATTCATTTTGAAGGAATAACTCATTTATCAAGGATGGTTGATCTTGGATTTCGGATAGGATATAATAAATTAAACAACATAAACAGTACACAATATTTGATCGATCAAAAATATACCACAATAGACTTCTCTAGTGGGTTGTACTTCAGGTTTTAAATCAATTCAATTAAAGAAAAAATACAAATATCATGAAACATAAAATTATTTACTTTTTGTTAGTTGCATGTTTTGCAAGTAATGTTGTTAAGGCACAATTAAGTTGTGAAACTTTCATAGAAGTTACGTTAAATGAAGATGGTGAAGGAGGGATTCAAGCATCCAGTTTGGTTAATAATATTGAATTTTTTATTGCCAATGGTACGGTAACCTATTATGTTGCTCCTTTTACATCAGGCGTAATTACTTCTGGAGAAGATATTATTCCAATAGATTGCAATACATTTTGGACGAATCAGTACATTATTGAATATACAATTGACGGAGAATTACAAGAATCTTGTTGGGGGTTATTTACTATTCTTGATCCATTTGATAGCTGTCCCAACTATACTTTTTGCGATGACCCAATTGAAGATTGTCCCAAAGCAGTAGGAGGCTATTCTTTCTATTCTACGGGGCCATATACACTCGCAGCTGAAAACTTTGCAATCTGTTCTAATTCAGGAGAATGTGACGGAACGTATGAAATAGCGATAGGACTACTATCTGATGCTGAAAATTTGACTTATAGCCCAACGATTAGCTCAGATAATATTACGGAATACATAACACCGATTGTTCTATCTTATTCAGATAATGGGGTGACCTTATATGATAATTCTATTTTTTATGCATGGCAAAATTTGGATTGTTTTCTGATTACTGAATCTAGTCTATCTGTAGAATTAGATCTTACTGCAGAGGTGAATTTATTTCCTTCCATGTTTTTGGGTAATGCAAATACGTGTACCGATGTCCAAATGGCCATTACATCAATAAATGGACCTGAACCAACTGATTATGCTGATGAAGTAATTTTAGGGTGCGAAGATATTGGATATCATACCGTTTATATCAAGGATGCAGCAACAGGATTTGTGTCAAAGTGTCAATTATTATTGGTAGATCCATTGGAAGTATGTGGGCCTACTCTTGAAGATGGTGAAAAATTGATAAAAATCTCAAATGATCCTCCTCTAGGAACGTTTGCAAATACCAAAGTTTCGGTAAATGGTACTCTACTCCCTTTAAGTGCAACCGGAAAAGGATGGATTCTTAGCGAAGATGACTTAATAGATGGTAATAATACATTGGATTTTGATTCCAGGCCATTTCAATTGAATGGGGTTAGCACTCTTGATCTTGTATTTTTACAACGTATTATTATTGATGATGATTTTAATGATCCATTAGATGCCATTGTCATGGATCTGGATAACTCTGGCTATAATGGTATTGGAGATTTAGTACTTACAAGGTCTATAATTTTGGGGATTCCGAATCCTTTAGAATTGCAAAATGTGATATTCAAACCTACCGAATTGACTTTTCCTTCTGATTTTAATCCATTTGACTTCGATTATGATTTTACAAAATATGACTTTGATAAAACCAATTTTGAAAATGAATCATTTTTATTCGAAGGGTATAAATTAGGGGATATAAATGGCAGTGCTGTTTTAGAGGATGGCTTGGTAAAGTCCGATGAAACATCTTATACAAGAGATTTGGATGTATTTGAGGTGACAGATATGGAGGTTGAAGCTGGAGTTCCATTTACGTTTAACTTGAGTTATGACTCAGGAGTCAGTTTTAAAGGACTTCTGGCTGGATTAGTATCAAATGGGGTCACCTTTGAATCCTTAGAATCTGAGTACAATGGAGAGGTATATTATAACATCATTAATGATACCGAGCTCCGCGTTTCGTATGTAGCTATGGATTTAAATGAGTCGATAGACAAGATTTATTTCGAAATTTCAGCAGTCTCAGACAAGTCAGGGAAATTGATTGATCTGCTTAGTTTGAAACCTGGATTCCCTCAGGAAGTTGTCAATGAAAACAATGAAGTCATTGATATTGAAGAATTAGAAGAAGCAGTAATTTCTTCTATTGAAGAGCAGTCGATAGAAACCAAAATCAATGCATTTCCGAACCCAGCCTATCAAACTGTACATGTGACTATTCCTCAAGGGGGAATAGGAAGTATTGATATATTAGATCCAATGGGAAGACGAATTTTGACTGCGAGTTCACAAACCAATGAAATTATTGTAGATGTGTCCCACTTGGCAGAAGGTTTGTATTTTATTAAGGAGAATGCTTCAAGTAAAGTCTCCGCTTCTTTTGTGAAAAAGTAAATATCTGAATTAAAGAATCAGGATAGGACAATTGTATCGTGCAATTGTCCTTTTCTTTTTAGTAATATTTAAATTTTTGTTTTAATAGAAATAGTCTTTAAGCCAATAAGGAAAAATTGAATTTGCAATATGTACCTTTGCTGCATAAATTAAGCATATGGAGTTTTCAGATTTAAAGTTGAAAAAACAATTGCAAAATGCATTGGAGGAAAATGGGTACTCAACACCTACAACCATCCAACAAAATGCATTTTCTCCTATCATGTCTGGAAGAGATGTAGTAGGGTTGGCACAAACAGGAACAGGTAAGACTCTTGCCTATCTTTTACCTGTGATTAACCTTTGGAAATTTACAAAATCTCCATACCCTCAAATTTTAATTATTGTGCCTACACGAGAATTGGTGGTGCAGGTGGTAGAACAAATAGAGATGTTGACTGAAAGAATGAATTTGGTAGTTGGTGGCGCATATGGAGGTGCCAATATCAAACGTCAGATTTCAATGTTGGAATTGGGGCTGGATGTATTGGTAGCTACACCAGGAAGGCTTTATGATTTATTACTAAAAGGGGCATTGAAGGCAAATACAATCAAGAAATTGGTAATTGATGAGGTAGATGAAATGCTCAATTTAGGTTTTAGAACCCAGCTTAGGAATATTTTGAATATGCTTCCTGAAAAGAGACAGACCTTATTGTTTTCTGCTACTATGGAAGATGAAATAGAGTATTTGATTCAAGAATATTTTAAAGGACCTCTTAAGATTGAAGCTGCTCCGATGGGGACTCCATTGGAAAATATTCAACAATCTTTATTTCATATACCAAATTTTTATTCGAAAGTCAGTTTACTTAAGGTACTGCTTGATCAGGATGAAATCTTTTCAAAAGTTTTGGTATTTACTGCAACTAAGAAATTGGCTGATCAATTGGCAGAAGAAATTGAGGACCATTTTGGGGAACAGTTTGGAGTTATACATAGCAACAAATCTCAAAATTTCAGATTCAATGTAATTAAAAACTTCAAAGATGGCTCGTATCGATTTATTATTGCAACAGATATTGTTGCTAGAGGAATTGATGTATCTGAAGTGAGTCATGTTATAAATTTTGATACTCCTGAAGTAGCCGCAAATTATATCCATCGAATTGGAAGAACAGGTAGGGCAGATAAAAAGGGAAATTCGTTAACATTTGTAACTGAGAAAGATAAGGAGCACATTTCCAATATCGAAAGCTTGATGAATTACACCATTCCAGAATCAGAGTTGCCAGATGGAGTTATTATTTCAGAGGTTTTGACTGAAGACGAAATGCCAAAGGTCAACATGAAGACCATCAAACTAAAAGATACGGTCAAGAAGTCGGCAGGGGAGGCATTTCATGAGAAGAAAGCGAAGAATAAGAAGACGAACTTATCGAGATCAGAGCGTGCGAAGATGAGAACAATTAAAAATGCGATGAAGAGAAAATCGAAAAAGAAAGGAAGAAGATAACACATTATTATTTTGGTGATTTAATTCAACTTCAACTAAACAAAAGATGGCTATCTTTGTGAAAATTTTGCATATGAGATATCAAACACTTTTATTTTTCTGTTTCTTTTTTTGTTTTTTGAACAGCATAGAGGCAAGCAATACTTATGAGATGACTCCACTTGATACCTTACCCTATTATCAAATTCCTGAGGCACCAATGAGTTATAATGCGGCAAGTGTTGTAGCTAGAATGGTAGATGGACTTGGCTATCGGTATTTTTGGGCCACTAAAGATTTACGTGCAGAAGATTTAGCTTTTGAACCAGGAAATGATGGGCAAAGTTGTAGTGAAGTATTGACGCATATTCTAGGACTTTCTAGATTTTTATTGCGAACGATAAAAAATGAAGTACATGATAATAGTGTTACATACCCAGAATTAAGTTGGAAAGAACAACGAAAGGCAACATTACAAAATATAAAGATGGCGAGTGATATTCTAAGAGCCACAGGAGATGTTTCAGGATTAGATATCGTATTTAAACGAGGAGAAGAAACTTCCGAATTACCATTTTGGAACTTGTTGAATGGGCCTTTAGCAGATGCTATTTATCATACGGGACAGATCGTAAGTTACCGTAGATCTTCAGGAAATCCTATAAATCCGAATGTAAGTGTGCTTAGAGGTAAAACTAGAGAATAGTTCTATCTAGGAGTTTAGAATTTCCAAGTTTGTTTTTAAAAATACAGATGAATTGGTAGTCTGTAGTCGAATGCAATACTCTCTTTTTTAATACACTTTTAAGCGGTGTAAACCGTTTCTTATACGATTATTCGCCTTGTCAATATGGAAGGGGAATTTATGATATTGAACTTTAATTTAGTTGGTCCTACTTTTAGCATAATAATTGCATTACTAAAATATGATCTATAGAAAACTGGATATGAAAATTAATGGCTTTTTAATATTAATTGTTTCTTTATGTATAACATCCTGTTTACCAGTAATTGAAGAAGAAATAACTGAAGTTACTTTAAATGTGGAAGATCCTACATACAGAAGGATAGTTGATTTTCAGGATAAACAAAATTTAGATAGCTTACTTTCCTACACCAGCCATTTTGATCCTTCTTACCGTTTTATGGTTGCGAATGCATTGACTTCATTTCAATCCAAGGATGGACTAGATTCATTGTATAAATTGTTGTACGATCCTGTAATGCAGGTAAGATCTACTGCAGCTTATGCGATTGGACAAATTGGGGAATCGTCTTCAGCAAATGAATTGATTTCAGCATTCAAAACGAAAGATACCTTAGATGTAAACAACCATTATAATGCTTCTATTTTGGAAGCGATAGGAAAAGTTGGAAAGAAAAACTTGCTGGCTCCATTGGCTACCGTTTCTACTTATCGAGTTACCGATTCTTTGTTGTTAAAAGGGCAGGCCCGTGCTATTTACAATTATGCTTTGAGAAGTATGACGTCGCCTGAAGGAACGGATAGGATGGTCCAATATCTAACTGAGAAAGAAGGTTATCCTGAAGAGGTACGGGTTATTGCCGCAAATTATCTATATCGTGCACGTGATCTGGATTTGGAAAGTTACAAATTCAGACTAGCAAAACAATTGGAGGAAGAGGAGAATGTTGATATAAGAAATGTATTGGTCATTGCTCTTGGAAAGACCAAGGATAATGAGGTGTTATCAACGCTCTTAAGGCATTATGGAAACGAAACGGATTATCGAGTAAAAACAAATATTGTCCGGTCTTTGTCCAATTACCCTTACATCAATGTGATTGAATTTATCTTAGATAAGTTAAACCATGAAAATTTAAATATTGCAACTACTGCGGCTGATTTTTTACTTTCAAATGGAAACAGAAATGACGCTTCAATTTATAAAGATTACATAACAGAGGATCAACATTATAGTGTCAAAGCTAAAATATATGGCTCCATTTTGAAGCATATGCCTGTCTATTATACAAATACGAAGAATAGGTTGAAGACTAGTATTTTAGAGTTGAAAGATGCATCTGATAACCCCTATGAAATAGCAGCGTATATGACTGCTTTAAGCAATGATCCTTTTAATTATAAAGAGATCGCTGAAATGGCATCCTCTTCTTCCCATGTGGTCGTAAAATCGGCGGGAGCAACTGCCTTGTATACGATTTTAAGCAATCCCAATTTTATTCAAGCGTTTAGAGGAGGGCAAAGAAGAGTTAAGCGTGAGATAGTAGAGCTAATCAAGGAACATATCGTAACAGGAGATGTAGGTGCTTGTGCAATCTATGGAGAACTTCTAGCAGATGAGGCTTTAGACCTAAAACCATTAATAGAAGATACAGATTTCATATCTGCCGCTATGAGTAAATTAGAGTTGCCTAAAGAGATTGAAACATACAATAGTTTGGGTAGAGCACTTTCATATTTATCAGGCCAATCATTTTCACCTAAGACTCCAGAATGGAATCACCCAATAGATTGGTCGATATTTGATACCTACGGGGACTCGATACAGGTGGCTATTAAAACGAATAAGGGAGTAATCAGGGTAAAAATGTATCCTTATGAGGCTCCAGGAAGCGTTGCAAATTTTATAAGTCTTGCTCTTGAAGATTTTTATGATGGAAAAACTGTTCATAGAGTTGTGCCTAATTTCGTGATTCAAGGTGGATGTCCAAGAGGCGATGGGTATGGAGCATTAGATTATTCAATACGGTCAGAATTATCTCAAAAGTATTATGATGATCAGGGATATATAGGAATGGCTTCTGCAGGTCGACATACGGAAGGAACGCAATGGTTTATTACACATTCACCCGCAATGCATTTAAATGGCAAGTATACTATTTTCGGAAAAGTGTTCTCAGGCATGGATATCGTACATAATATTGAAGTTGGTGACAAAATTGAGGATGTAATAATTTCAAAATTGTAGATTTGCACTCATAATCTAACCAAAAAAATAATCCATACAATGAAATCAACTCCTTTGACAGAAGTCCACATAGGCTTAGGGGCCAAGATGGCTGAATTTGCAGGGTACAATATGCCTATTGTTTACACTACGATATCAGATGAACATGAAAATGTTCGACAAAAGGTAGGGGTTTTTGATGTCTCTCATATGGGAGAATTCATCGTAAAAGGAAAGGAGGCGACTGCTTTTGTACAAAGTGTGACCAGTAATAATGTGCATAAATTGGAAATAGGAGATGCACAGTACAGTTGCATGCCAAATGACAATGGGGGGATAGTGGATGATTTGTTAGTCTACCGCTTGAGTGAGGACCAATGTAGTGAAGGCGAGCAGGCCTACATGTTAGTTGTAAATGCATCTAATATTGACAAAGATTGGAATTGGTTGGAAAGCAAAAATACATTTGAAGCTAAAATGCATAATATATCGGACAAAACAGGCTTACTAGCCGTGCAAGGTCCCGATGCGGTGAAATTAGTCCAAAAACTAACTGATTTTGATACATCAACACTTTCTTATTATACGTTTACAAAGACCACAATAGCTGGAATTGACAATGTGCTTTTGTCTGCTACGGGGTATACTGGAAGTGGAGGATTTGAATTGTACGTGGAATCAGATAATTTATTAGCATTATGGAATGCTGTAATGGATGCAGGAAAGGAATTTGATATAAAACCAGCAGGATTAGGAGCAAGAGATACCTTACGATTGGAAATGGGGTTCTGTCTATATGGGAATGACATCAATGATACTACATCACCCTTAGAAGCAGGTCTAGGATGGATTACAAAGCTAAAAGTAGAGGAGGACTTTAGTTCGAAATCAATTTTTGTAAAACAACGTGCTGAAGGGATAAGTAAAAAGCTTGTCGCTTTTACCGTTGATGGTAAGAGAGTGCCAAGACAACACTATTCGATTCATGACATGGAAGAGAACGAAATAGGAGAAGTTACTTCAGGCACACAATCACCTTCTTTGGGATATCCGATTGGTATGGGATATATTCCTAAAGAAATGGCTAAAGTTGGAAACACTATAAAAGTGAAATTTGGAAAAAAATTCCTTGAAGCAGAAATTGTGAAGTTGCCGTTTTATAAGGTCAATGCATAAATCTCATCATAGCGCCAAGGATCCATTTGGAATCCGTATTTATTAAGTTGGAAAGCGCTTTATCCGCTTGGTTTGAAAATTGGTATAGACCATTGACAACATTGCAAAACTCATTGGATTCTTCACAGTTTCTTTCCACACTTTTGATCTCTTCCAAAACCTTTAACATAGGGTCAAATTCCTTTTTCTTACGCTGATAGATAACGGCTTTAAATATTTTTAAAACATCCTTTTCGGCAATAAAGTATTCTTTTCTTTCGCCCTTCTTGAATTTCTTGTAGACGAGCCCCCAATCAATTAATGTACGTGTATTGATATTGACATTCCCTCTTGAAATTTCTAATTGGGACATTATTTCGTCAGAACACATCGGCGTAGGAGTCATTAGCAATAAAGCATGAACCATTCCCACTGTTTTATTTGTTCCCCAATTGATTCCCAATTGCCCCCATGATTCGATGAATTGTCTTTTACCTTCGTCCAATTCCATAATACTCGTAGATTTTTTACATGTTTACTACACATTGATCTATGGTATTGTTTAGAAATGATGAATTTTTTTCGAAAAATTCTTGTACCAGAAGAGCGATTCTTCGTTAAAATTAAGTTGTTCCTATTCCTTTTACCTTTTATTTTATGGAATATGGTAACCAACGTATAGCATTGGATAACCATTTAAATTAATCATTAACAAATATACGATGTTGAGTAGCTCCAACATTCAAATTATGCACTACAGTAAAGTCATTATTCCAACTGATCGTTGAAATAGGAGTATGAAATTAAAGTCTAGTAAGAAGGTCTATTTTTTTGTTTTAGGTTTTGCCTTAGTCTTGGCTTTTGCTTTAGGTTTCGCCTTCGCTCGAGTTTTTTTCTTGAACGCATCAGGAATTTCGGCCTCAACGAGTTTCTTCACTTCTTCAAGGGTTAATTTTGCAGCATCCTCTTGTGACATTGCCTTTTTATCCACTCTTGGCAGTTTAATGCTCTTTTTCCCAAAACGAATAAATGGTCCCCATCTTCCATTTTCTACAGCCAATTTATCTTCTGGCCATTGATGGATATATCGATTCGCTTCTTTTTGGATTTTAGCTTCAATTAATTGGTGGGCGTCTTCTTGAGATAAGTTTTCAAAATCATATCGAGCAGGAACATTCACAAAAAGCTTATCATATTTAAGAAATGGCCCAAATCTTCCTTTTCCTTTTGTATATGGTATCCCCTTATACGATCCTACAGGAGCATCTTCCTTTATTTTTATTTCAATTAACTCTATCGCTCGATCCATCTTTAACTCTATAGGATCTTCATTTCTAGGGATATTGACAAACTTCTCTCCGAATTTAATATACGGTCCAAATCTTCCTCGAGCAACAATGACTTCCATGTCTTTATATTCACCTAACGATTTTGGCAATTGGAACAAATCCATCGCTTCGTTAAACGTAATGGTCTCCATTGATTGGCCAGGTTTCAAATTGCCAAATTTGGATTTTTCACCTTCACCCAATTCATCAGGCGTACCGATTTGAGCTACAGGACCAAATTTAGCCATACGAACCAAAACAGTTCTTCCACTTTCTGGGTCTGTACCTAAAATTCTTTCCCCACTTGCTCTTTCTGCATTTTCCTTGGTATCTTCTACATCTTTATGAAACGGTTCATAGAAGCTCTTTAACAATGCTTTCCATTCTTCTTTTCCACGAGCGACACTATCCAATCGATTCTCAACATTAGCTGTGAAATTATAATTCATGATTTCGCTAAAATGTTCTGACAAGAAATCTACGACAAGCATGCCCATATCCGTTGCATACAATCTATTTGATGTAGTCCCAGTTACTTCAGTTTTTATTGTTTCTGTAATCTCATTATCTGCCAATTGTAGATGGTTGAACTTACGCTCTTTTCCTTCTCTACTTTCTTTGACTACATATCCACGATCTTTTTCCATGATTTTGGTGATCGTAGGTGCATAAGTTGATGGACGACCGATGCCCAATTCTTCTAATTTTTTTACCAAACTAGCTTCTGTATATCTAGATGGAGGCCTCGTAAATCTTTCTACACCTACCATATTATTCAAAGGCAGTTCTTGGCCTATATTAAGAGGGGGCAACATTCCTTTTGCTTCGCCTTCTTCTTCGTCATCGTCTTTAGACTCTAAGTATACTTTTAGAAATCCGTCAAAAGTTAACACCTCTCCAGTGGCGTTTAAAACATCTCCTGGTCTAGTTGATATGGATATTTTCGCTGTTGTTTTTTCTATTTGTGCTTCCGCCATTTGTGAGGCAATCGTCCTTTTCCAAATGAGCTCATACAATCGTTGTTGATCTCGATCAGAAGTCACTTCTTTAGCTTCAATGTAGGTGGGTCGGATTGCTTCGTGCGCTTCTTGTGCATTTTCGGATTTCGATTTGAATTGACGCACCTGGTGATATTTTTCACCAAATTCCTTTACAATATTTTCTCCAATCATTCCCAAGGCCTGATTCGATAGTGCTGTGGAGTCTGTTCTCATGTACGTTATGCTTCCTGCCTCATACAATCTTTGGGCATTCTGCATCGTCCTATTAACACTGAACCCTAACTTTCTACTGGCTTCTTGTTGTAATGTAGATGTAGTGAATGGTGCAGCAGGTTTTTTCTTAGTCGGTTTTTTTATGATATCACTGATTTTGAAGCTAGCATTTCTACAATCTTCTAGAAATGAACGTGCATCCTCTTCTTTGTCAAATCTAGGTGAATATTCAGCTTTTAACTCAACATTATTACCAGTAGAGTTTTTAACCGTGAAGACAGCTGATACCTTGTAGAAAGATTGAGCTATGTGCTTCATGATTTCTCTTTCCTTCTCCACAATGAGCTTAACAGCAACGGATTGAACTCTTCCGGCAGAGAGTTTTCCTCTTACTTTTCTCCATAAAACTCCTGAAAGTTCGAACCCGACTAATCTGTCTAATATTCTTCTGGCTTGTTGGGCATTAACCAGATCTAGATCAACGGTTCTTGGATCTTCAACGGCTTTAGTGATAGCAGGTTTTGTGATTTCTCTAAATACGATTCTATTGGTCGTAAGCGCATCTAGACCTAGGACTTCACATAAGTGCCATGAAATAGCTTCTCCCTCTCGGTCTTCATCCGTCGCGAGCCAGACTACTTCTGCTTTCTTAGCGGCATCTTTCAATTCTTTCACCACTTTTGTTTTCTCTGGTGAGACCACATAGGTAGGTTCAAAATCTTTTTCTATGTTGATGCCTTGGTCACCTTTCGCGAGATCGCGTATGTGTCCATAGCTAGATTTTACTTTGAATTCCTTTCCTAAATATTTTTCAATTGTCTTTGCCTTTGCCGGTGACTCTACAATCAATAAGTTTTTAGACATATTCTACTTTGGTTTTGTGAAAACACATTTTATTTCTCGACTCTTAAAAACTGCAAAGCTAATAAAAGTTTACTCAAGTGCTTTTGTTGTGTCATTTTTGAGAAAATAATTGTCAAAACGTAATAAAACCCAATAGTAACACGAATGACTATAAAAAAGTATACGCCCAATAAATAAGGAAACCTTGAAAAGGCAATCGAATAAAAACAGGGAGTACATGTTTTTTCTTTTTTAGTGCCCTTTGAAAATGATAAACATTGGCAGGGAATACAGCTACAAGAAGTATAATGATTCCTGCAGCAGAAAATTGCCGGGTTGATCCCAATAATAATCCAATACCTAAAAGGATTTCGATGAGTCCAACGAAGTAATTAATTGTTTTTGGAGCAGGTACCCATTTTGGAGTGATTTTTAAATAAAAAGCAGGTTTGACAAAGTGGTTGACCCCTGCAAATACATATAACGATGCCATAAGTAAAAGACTTATTAATTTTAAAGTTGACATACGTATGATTGATATTTGAAAAAATACAAATTGTAAAAGTTCTTCACTTTATATTTTGAATATAAGAATAAAAAAAAACCGACTCTTTTAAGAATCGGTTTTCAATGTTAATTATCTTCCTTGAATTGTAATTTTCATTTCTTCGATGGCTTTTTCCAGTTGTTGATCTCTTCCTTTGTCAACAACGCCAGGCATGTTTTTAACCTTAAACATTGGTTCTGTTTGGCTGTTTTCCATCCATTTTCCTTGTTTGTCTTTGGCACTTACTGGCACCACGCCCCATCTTGAGCCATCAGGAAGTCCTTCCCATCCAGCAAAACTACATGTGCCAGGAACAGGCATGCCTACCGTTTTTCCAATCTTTAAGTCGCTATATCCACAAGCAAAACAATGCCCATCTGAATACATGCTTTCATTAAACATCGCCAAAGTAGGTTTTGTCCATCTAGAGGTAGGTTCTCCACCTACAACTCTTTGTTCTGTCTCATAAGAAATGAATGGTTCGCCAGTGAAAAACATAGCCAAGTCGGCCACTAAGTCACCTCCGCCATTAAATCGAGTATCAACAATTACTCCTTCTGTCTCAAAATATTTCCCCATCATCTCCTCATAAATCGTTCTATATGGACCATCACTCATTCCTGGTATATGTACATAACCTATTTTACCATCACTTGCTTTTTCAACTTCCATTCGATTGGTTTTTACCCATCTTTTGTACAACAGTCTATTCTCGGCTCCTATTGAGATAGGCTTCATGGTAATCGTTTCCGTCTTTTGAGTTTGCGGATCCCTTACTTCTAAGAGTGTGAACTTCCCTGACTTTCGATTCAAGTATTTAGCAACATCATTATCTGGGGTAATGGTCTCCCCATCAATTTTTTCAATGATCATTCCTTTTTTGATGTTGAAGTTGGCTTTATCCAAAGGTCCACCATCGATTATTTCTTCAATCAAAATTCCATTGCCCGTATGGTTATAATCCATAAATATTCCTAAAGAAGCAGTAGCGTCTCCATTACTAATACCCCCTCTATATCTTGCTCCAGCGTGAGAAACATTTAATTCTCCGAGCATCTCGGATAACATTTCAGTGAATTCATATGAATTGCCGATGTGAGGTAAATATTTACCATACTCGGTTTTCATTAAATCCCAATCGATGCCGTGGAAATTGGAATGATAAAAAATGTTGTTGGTTCTAATCCATACATGATCAAACATAGCTTGTCTTTCCGCATTTCGATCAAAGGGAACTTCACTTTTAATTTTTACTGATTTTTTCTTTCCCGCTTTTGGATCAATTTTGGAGATAGAACCTCCACTCAAAAGGTATAAATTTTTCATTTCTTTATCCCATTGTAAGGATCCAAATCTTGCTCCTAATTTCATAGCCATTTTTGTTTCTCTAGTTCTTAGATTTGTGCTCCAGAGATTCATTTTATCTTCAAAACGGGCTAAATAATAGAGTGTCTCCCCATCTTTTGACAATACTGCGTCACCCAGGCTAGAAGAATGGATGGTAAGTCGAGATTTGCGATCTGTCATATTGTCCCAATCAAATGTTATAGGCTTTACTTCGTCTTCGTCCTCTTTCTCTTTGTCTTCTTCTTTGTCCTTGTCTTTATCCTTTCCTTTCTTCTTGTCTTTTTTGTCTTTCTTTTTATCCTTGTCTTTCTCTTTGGCTTCTTTTTCTTCTTTTTTCTTCTTTTCTTTTTGAGCTTCTTCGATTTCTTTTAATAATTTAAAATCTTCTTCACTCAGATTGTATTTGTCCCAGGCTTCTTGGTTGAAAAACATAGTGTAAACATCAAATTGGCTGTTTCCACTAGTGGCATAACTTTTTAATCCATTTCTATTACTTACCCACAGCATCTGTTTGCCACCATTTACCCATTTTGGACTGCTGTCATAATATCCACTATTATTTAAGTTTACTCTTTTTGAGCCATCTGCAGCCATTAGTAATATATCACTATTGTTGAGAGATTTGCCCCAATCTACAAGCAACCACTTACTATCTGGAGACCAAGTGAAGTCCTGATCACCGTCTCGCATATGAAACAAATCATCTGGAGTCAGAAGAGTGACTACTGCCTTCGTTTTTAGATCCATTACTTTTAACGTTCTTCGTCCTTCTACATAGGCAATCTTGTTTCCATCAGGGGACATTTCAGGGAGATAATTATCCAGATCATTTTCAATTAAAGCTTCTTCTTTGAGAAGGGTAGAAGCAAAGAAAAAAGGTTCTTCGTCTCTTACTTTTTTACTTTGGTAAATGCTCCATCTACCTTGCCTTTCGCTCGCATATATAATGGCATTTCCATCATGAGAAAATGTTACAAATCGTTCCCGTTCTGGGGTGGTAGTGACCCGTTTTGTGAAAGATTTATCAACAGAGGTTACAAATACTTCTCCTCTTGCGATAAAAGCAATTTCTTTTCCATCAGGAGAAATAGCCATCTCATTAATGCCACTTCCAACAGAAATATATTTATCAGCGTTGTTTTTATCCTGAGTGCGAATGGTAATGCTGAGTTTTGTGGGTTCTTGCCCTTCTTTCATCGTATATATTTCTCCATCAAAACCGAAACATAGCATACCTCCTCCTTGACTAAGAAATCGTACAGGATGCAAGGTGAAAGAGGTCAGTTGTGTGACGTCGTTCGGGTTGAGCAAGGGCATTTTATGGACATTAAATGTGCCAGATCTTTCACTAAGAAAGTAAACTGTATTTCCATCTTCACTATAAATCGGTTGTCTGTCCTCTGCATTGTGAGAAGTGATCATTTGATGTTTTTGGGTGGTTGCATCATACATCCATAAATCTCTGGTAATAGCGGAAGTATGGTGTTTTCTCCATTCATTTTCATATCCTTTTTTATCGTGGTATAGCATTTGCGAACCTTGTGCATTCACTTGAACACCTTCTGCAGGAATGGTGAATATTTGGTTAACTCTACCTGAGTTTACAGGTACGGAATACACTTCCGGCTGGGCTCCTGTGGGATATTGACGATGTTGGGCTAAGTCTTGGCGGACTGCTCCAAAAATTACATTTGCATCATCGCTGGAAAATGAAAAAGGAATTTCATTGGCGGAGTGATAGGTTAATCTTGTGGCTTGTCCTCCGTTTTTTGACATTGTGAAAATGTCAAAATTCCCATATCGATTGGAAGCAAAGGCAATGGTATTTCCATCTTTTGACCAAACCGCTTTATAGTCATGAGCATCGTGATACGTGATTTGAGTAGCATCACCACCGGTAGAAGGGACTGTATATAAATCCCCTTTATACGTGAAAACTATGGTAGAGCCGTCAGGAGAGATAGATTGATGTCTCAACCAGTTTGGGTTTTCTTGTGCATTCGTATTGAAGAAGGAAAACCCTAAGAGAAGAATAAGTAAATATCGCATGTTGTATTTGTATTTTTAAATGCAGTTCTAAGTTTAATTATAAATATTGGTACTCGTCATTTTAAGATGTAGCAATAGTATGGACTATTAAATTGAGAGACAATATAGCGCTAAATAATCTAATAAAAGTCACTACTTTAGCACTCAATTTTGGTTTGTTTGAAAACTAATTGTTTTAAGAATTGTAATTCATATTAGTATTTCAAAGGTATAAATTTTATTATTCAATCAATACAAAGACGTGCTAAGTACAAAATCGTTGCAATATCAATATGATGATGGTCATTCCTTCAGCTTTCCAGATTTGGTCTGCGGAAAAAAGGAGAAGCTTTTAGTATTGGGATCTTCAGGAGTAGGAAAGAGTACACTCTTACACTTACTAGGAGGACTGTTGAATGCGCAGAAGGGGTCCATAGTGCTGGGCACAAAAGATTTAGCGCAAATGAAGCATGCTGAGCTGGATAAATTTAGAGGGGACCACATTGGAATTGTCTTTCAAAAAAATCATTTTATTGCATCTTTATCCGTGCTGGAGAATCTGTTAATGGCACAGTTTTTTGGAGGTAAAAATGAAGATCAAGCGAAGTGTATGAATTTGCTGGAGCGATTGAATATTCAGGGTAAGGCAAATAAATCGATTCGGACATTGAGTGAAGGAGAGAAACAAAGAGTTGCGATTGCCAGGGCATTGGTCAATAATCCATCATTAATATTGGCGGATGAACCTACCTCGGCTTTGGATGATAAAAATTGCGATGAGGTTATCCATTTATTAGAAGAGCAAGCGAATATTGCAGAAGCAGCACTTGTGATTGTTACCCACGATACTAGATTGAAAGATAAAGTATCCAATCAAATTACCTTGGTATAATATGAAAATACTTAAACTCGCTTATAGAAATATCATTCATAATCCACTCAACTTGATTTTGAGTATTATCTTATTCGGATTAGGAATCGGATTGATTAATTTTTTATTTCTTTTTAATGCGCAATTGAAGTCAAAGTTTGATAGTAATTTGGCAGAAATTGATCTGGTCATCGGCGCCAAAGGATCTCCCCTTCAAATGATACTCTCCTCGATGTATCACATTGATAATCCTACTGGAAATATTAGTATTGGTGAAGCAAAGGCTTTTTTAAACCCAAAACATCCATTGATTAAAGCATCTGTTCCACTTTCATTGGGAGATAGTTATAAATCGTACCGAATTGTTGGATCTACAGATAGTCTTTTTTCATTTTATCATGCTGAGGTAGGAGAAGGAACTATTTATAATAAAGATTTTGAAGTCACTATAGGAAAAGCTGTAGCGGATGATACCGGATTGAAAATTGGAGATCAGTTTACAAGTTCGCATGGATTTAATGATGATAAAGACTTGGCACATGACCATGCTGCATTTAAGGTTGTAGGAATCTTAAAAGGAGCAGGTAATGTCATTGACCAACTGATTATAACCAACCCTTCTACGGTTTGGAATGTACATGATCATGATGTTGGGTCACAAACTGCTTCAGAAGATGATGAAGGACACGATCACGAAGGACACGACCATGAAGGGCATGACCACGAAGGACACGATCACGGTCACGAATCGTCTATGCCATTTGCTCGGACCAATTTGGATTTATTAAAGTACCCAGATAAGGATATAACTTCCATTCTGATAAAATTTAAGAATAGAACAAATTTTCAAGCATTGAGTATGCCTCGAGCAATTAATGAAAATACGGATATGCAGGCTGCTTCTCCTGCTATCGAGATCAATAGGTTGTATTCAATGATTGGAGTAGGGCGAGAAATGATAAGAGGCTTGGCTATACTTATTGCATTTATTTCAGTGATCAGTATTTTCATAGTTTTGTTTAAATCAATGAGAGAACGAAAATATGAATTGGCCTTAATTCGAGTGATGGGAGGGAGTAGAAAAAACTTATTCCTCTTGATTATTTTAGAAGGAATGATCTTGACAGGCATTGGTTTTTTAGTTGGGTTTCTATTAAGTCATTTTGGATTGGAGTTATTATCTAATTCTCTTAAAAGTTCCTACAAATATTCTTTCTCAGGGTGGTATTTCATGAAATCAGAATTTCTACTTTTTGGGATCTCTCTAGTGATAGGTATCATAGCATCATTAATACCAGCAATAAAGGCGTCAAAAACAGATATTCATAATACGTTGACAGAAAAGGGGTAAAGTATAAAATTAAGATTTGAATGTCATTAGTTTTATAGGAATCTTAATCTTGTACTAAAAAATCGTTATTGTTGAACGAATTAAAGTATAATAGTTCATGATAGACTAATTTGTATGCATTGTTCACTTTTAAACCCAATGTTATGCGATCACTACAACCTTTTACGCCGTTCTATTTTCTCTTTATTATTTCCATTTCTTTTCTTGTTATCAGTTGCGATAGCTCAGATGACACTGGATGCACGAATTCCTTTGCCAATAATTTTGATTCCTCAGCCATAGAAGATTGCTGTTGTGAGTTTGATGTTGCGTCTTTGGTAGATGAATTGGAAGGAGAATATAATTACAAGTTTAAGGAAACTGGATCACCATTAAATGCATCCTATTCCCAAATTTCATTCATAAAAGATCCAACCAACAATGAGAGAATTCTGTATAAGGATAACAACGATAAAGAAATCGTAGGATCTTTTGTCGACGGGCAATTTCTGTTTGAATCTGAAATTTCCATGCTTTTTAAATGCAACTCTAAAATTACGTGTAAACTATTTGAAGAGGCAGGTGTCTTAAAATTTGAAGTTGAAAATGAGCAATGGCAGACTGAAACGCCGATTCAGAGTTGGTGTGCGTCTTATACTTTCTTTGGTGAATTATCGCCGAAATAGTAGGATATGTATTCTAATCGATACACTTGAAATAGTATCTTCACTTTTGTGAACGAACTACAAAAACTGAAACAGGCCTTTGCGCAATTAAATCATATTCCTGACAAGGAATGGGATGCTTTTTCCAAGATATGGGAAAAGATAGATGTAAAAAGGAAGGTCAATATCACTGCTGAAGGACAAATAGAACGATATACCTATTTTGTTATTGATGGAATTCAGCGTATATATTATCTGGATGATGCAGGAAAAGAAGCCACCATCGTTTTTACATATGAAGGAGATTTTGGAGGGGTTTTAGATTCTTATCTTTTGCAAACCCCTTCAAAGTATTATTACGAGACGCTTTCCAAATCTGTTTTATTGCGATGTAAAAAGGATGACTTTGATCGGTTACAACTTCAATATGAAAGTATTAAGCTTGCGATTGATAAGGCATTGTATCTGGGGTTTTCAGGGACTATGGCTCGATTGGTAGAATTACAGATCCTTTCTTCTGAAGAAAAATTTAAAAAGCTGTTGCAGCGAAGTCCTCACATTTTACATAAGATTCCGCATAAATATTTGGCGAATTACATTGGTATTGACCCTACAAATTTTAGTAAGCTTTTAAATAACGTGAAACTATAATATCTTTATATGGTGATAACAAACATAATTCTATGTTAATTGGTTTTATTTACAAATTGTAAAATTTAATGATTGATTTTTTAGATGATATTGGAGATTTGATTTTTGGAAACAAGCGATATGAATCCTTGAAGCATTTTGCGAATTCTAAACAGTTTCAAATCAGAAAAAAAGTAAAAGCAGAGAAATTGCCTATTGAAGTGCAGCGAATGCAATTTTATGAAGGGAAGAAAAGAAAATCAATAAAAGGGTATTTGTTTAAAAAAGATCTTGAGTTTAATTCGTTTAATCAAATATTTGACTACCAATACTCCGGTGACTTGGGGACATCAACTACAACCATATTTTTATTTGACTGTGATTCATTAGAGCTTCCTTCTTTTATTATTAAACCCAAAGGAGGGTTTGGAAAATTAGGAAGCATATTTAGTTCAAGTGAATGGTCAAATGTAAGTTCGGAATTTGACAAGGGCTTTGGAGTTGAATCATCTAATATGAATTTCATGCGTACAACAGTCACCATTCAATTTGCAGAAGTTATGTTGGGGCTTAAAAACTTTACAGTGGAAGGGGCTGGATCTTATCTGGTTTTATACAATAGAAATTCAAAAGTTGATATTGTTGACATGGACAATGTATATGATAGCGGTAAAGAACTGATGGATATCATTATCAATGACCATAGCTCAGAGATTGTATAATTCTGGTCATTGATCTTTCAATAATCTTGGTAAATACCAATTCAAAATAGTTTGAAGCTTCTCATCTTTGTTCTATAAAATTAAAACAATGAAAAAAGAAGCAAGAAATACCTTACTGGATCGATTGGAAACTGAGTTGGATAGACAAATAAATCTTGTTGTTGACCAGTTTCAAAATTTAGATGATTCCCTTTTGAATAAACAAAGTGAAGGTGGAGGGTGGAGTGTAGCTCAGAACTTGGAGCATCTCAATTTTTATTTTAATTATTATAATCCAGCGATCAAAAGAGCACTTCAGAAAGCCATAGAGGATAAGAATGCGAATACTTTTCACAGTGGTTGGTTGGGGAGTTATTTTTCAAAATCCATGGATTACAGGACTAATAAAAAGGTAAAAGCCTTTAGCGATTACATACCTCAAGAGCAATTGGATTCAGCTAGAGTGATCCAGGACTTCATACAAAATGAAGAAGATTTATTGCAATTGATTCGAAAAGCCAAAAACTACAATCTCACCAAAATTCGACTACCGATTAGTCTTTCCAAATGGATTACTATGCGACTAGGAGATGTTTTTCAATTTGTGTTGCTCCATAATGAGCGTCATTTGGTACAGGCGCAGTCTAGGTTAGAAAGAAAAGATGGAATTGAGGCAACTCAGAAGTAGTGGACTTCTGAGTTACCTCATTATTCTATTAACTTTTATTTCAAGACACAATTGATTTGTATCTATTTTCTAAAAAGATCAAAAATCTTTTTACGATTTTGAATTATAAAAATTATAATTGATAGCCAATATAAAATGAGAGCTGTACTTAGGGCATAATGATAGTTTGGGTTACCATTGAGTTTAAGCAGGCTCGCATTGAAAATGCCAAATGTACCTAAAGCAAATAATAGAATTATGTATTTTAATTTATAATACATATCAATATATTTTAGCAGGATGCGCAGTGAATTCCAACAGCAACGGCAACCGGAATAGGGTTTGTGATTTGTGCTATACAGCTAATAAAGTCTTCACAAAAATCCGACCATTCTCGTTTAAAGCAATTGTCAAAAGATTCTCCTGCCGGATGTTGATTGCAAGGATTTGCTGCTTGAGCTGTAGCATTGGGAGCAGCAGCAAAAAAGTACGAAAAATTAAATATCTCACTGTATTGAGGATCTCCTACCTTTCTGGCGCTAATTTGTTCGTTTAATCCACCTTCTACACGCATGTCTGCCTTCATTTCCAAAAGTTCACCGTTTGGATTTGACAATAAATAGTGATTTTCACCGGTCTTTGTCCCCGTAATAACGTCCTTGTCATTAATATAAAACGTAAAATTACCGTTTTCAAAATTCTTAACATTGTATCCCAAATAATTTTCCAACTCTGTGTTTTCTCGTGTTGTAGCTTCGAAAACTTGATCATCATTTTCAATTAATTCGGTGGATTCTTTTTCACAGGAAACTAATAAAATCGCGAAAAATAATACATAGACAAATTTTAAAATTCTCATAAACATAAATTTAGTTATTAAATATTATTGAAATGAGATTCAAAATTAATTCAAAACATCAATTAAGTAAAGTTTATTATTTTTATAATTAGCATAAATATTATTTATATATATGCTAATAAGCTAAAATGAATTTTGAAGATAGGATCTTGTTATGTGATTGATAAACAATAAGATATGTTCCTATTGGATGGCCGTCAAGATTAAAATGTTCAATAGATTGAGATGATTTACGACTAGCAACAAGTATCCCTTTTTCATTGAAAATTTTGATTTCACATGGCGTTTCACTCATCGGAGGAAGTGTTATTTGAAAAGAACCAGTTGTAGGGTTTGGGAAGCTTGATAAAGAAAATGAATTTTGAATTTCAGAACTACTTGACGTGGGCAAGTTGCTATCAATTACAAATAATCCATTTTGCATATCAGACACCAATATATTTCCTGAGGACAAAAATGGATATACTCCCCATGCACCTCGATATCTGCCTGGCCCCGGTGCTTCTGTACTGGTATCGTAGTACATCTCTCGCACTGGATTTACAGGATCGCTGATGTCAAAAACTTGAAGTCCATCCACATAGTAGGATACATATAGTTTGTTTCCATGAATAATTTGATTGTGTGTAATCGATGACTCCACAGCTTCAGCATTGAAGGTATTTGGTATCATTATATCAGGCAATTCACTCAAGTCAAGGATTTTAATATCGCTTTCATAATTCTCATCTGCCATATAA
>JARGNR010000048.1:0-10465 GCA_029212405.1 Saprospiraceae bacterium | reverse complement strand
TCCCATCCGCCGTAAGCCAACCGGAATGATTGTAACCAGATTGAGGATATTCTGATGGTTCGAGAAAGGTGATTACATCGGGAGTATCGACATTCTCAAAATTGACAATGGCAAAACCATTAGGACCTAAATTTAAATAGGCTGTATCATTTCGAACATATGCATCGTGCACTTGTGAAATCACCTTCCCATCAAATCGGTCATACGAGCCAATCGGTTGTGGATCTATGGGATTAGAAATATCAAATATCCGCATAGGACTAAAGCCAAAAGCAGTTCCATTTGAAATAAGAGAATACAACTTTGCCTTGGAAGAATCAATAAAAATGTTGTGGCTACGAGTAAAGTATTCTCGACTATCATACACGACATTAATCGAATCGGGTAACGCAGTAATATCAATAATTTGTAGGCCCGTATTGGAACCTTCATCCGCTATAGCATACAAGTATCCTTTGTAATCATGGTAATCTCTATGGATGATAGCCGGTCCAGTACTCCCACCTTCAACAACAAATAGTTCTGTGGGGTTTGAAGGATCTGTAACATCAATAAAATGTGTACCGAGAGTTGTCCCTATAATTGCGATTTCATGGTTGTTTACTTCCAAACCCCACACTTCATTATACGTATTGTCATGCGCAGTTGAAGCCACCAAGGTGGAATCAGACCAAGTGCCCAATAATGTTCCTTCTACAGCTTGCGAGTAACTTACAGTTGCAAAACCTATTAAGCAAAGTATTAGAGCACTTTTAAAATCTATCATCCTTTAATTGTTTTTATAACTTCAGCATTATATTAAACTCAAAACTTATTTCTTACTTCTCAATCCTGTTTTTGGTCGTACCAATTTCATTTCGTCGATCAATCGAGTTGCACCTCCGAGTTTGTCAACCAGAAATAAAACATATCGGGCATCTACCATTATGTTTCTACAAATAGAAGAATCATAATTGATATCACTCATCGTACCTTCCCATACTCGGTCAAAATTAAGTCCGATCAAATTGCCATATGCATCTATGGCAGGACTTCCACTATTTCCTCCAGTGGTATGATTGGTGCCAATAAAACAAACGGGGACACTTCCAGTTTCATCAGCGTATTGACCATAGTTTTTAGTTTCAATCAGCTTGACCAATTTCTTAGGCACATCAAATTCGTAATCTCCCGGCACATATTTTTCCATAATCCCCTCCACATATGAGAATGGGAGGTATCGAACGGCATCTCTTGGGTTATAACCATTTACTTTTCCGTAAGTTACTCTCATGGTACTGTTTGCATCAGGCCAAAAGCGTTTGTCTTTAAATGTGAGCATTTGACCTTTCATATACAACCGTTGTAAAGAATCAATTTGAGTCTTATAGTGATTGTAGGGGGCAGAAATAGCTTTGGTATACAGCCCGTTCCAACTCGTGTATAAGGTATATAAAGGGTCCTTTTTTATCAATTCAACAGCCTCTGCAGGTTCCTTGCCCAATACAGCAATAAATTTTTCTTCTGTGGGGAATGTACTGTTCGAGTACATGTATTTTGCCAATCCGTTGAAATCTCTTAATGCACGCATGAATAAAAACTCTCGCGTTAACTCTTCAGGTATGAATTCTTTGTCCAGAGATTCTACATAAAACGCAGTCAGGGCAGCAAATACTTCCTGATCCAATTCAGGTTCGTAATCTTTGTAGAAATTTTCAAAATAAGGGATATATCGTTCTACCAATGCCTTATACTCTTCTTCTCCATTTTCTTCATACGTAGTTACCAAGCGTTGTATATTTCTTATCTGCCTCAGGATTTCAATGTTTCTGGAAGTCGTTTCTGAATAAAAGTCTCTGGCCAATGCATAGGGTTCAATTTCACCATAGAGGGTTTTAAATTCCTGAACGATGTTTTTAAAATCTTTTGGAGCATTTTGAGCGTACTCTTTTTCCAAGGTATATTTCTTTTTCAGGGCATTGGAAGATTTAAGTCCTTGACTTTCGCCGATCCATTTTTTCCAATAATTCGCCACTCGGGCAAATTTAGACGCATACTTCAACCGTACTTCTGGTTCTGCTCTCATGCGCTTATCCAATATTTTAAGTGCCTTATCTCTAATTTCAATTTTTGCTGGATTAAGGGTATTGATGATTTGTTCTACCGCAGGAGAAGGCAAATATTGATTGGTTCTGCCGGGAAATCCAAAGACCATGGTAAAGTCACCTTCTTCCACTCCATCCAATGAAATTGGTAATGAGTGTTTAGGTGTAAATGGTTTGTTATCAGGAGAATAGGCTGCAGGTTCGTTGTTTGGACCAGCATAAACTCTAAAGAGTGAAAAGTCACCTGTATGTCTTGGGAAAACCCAGTTGTCCGTATCTGCTCCAAATTTACCGATGGATTCAGGAGGTGTTCCTACCAAACGAACATCGTTGTATTTTACGGTATGAAAAAGGAAGTATTGGTTCCCATTATAGAATGGTCGAATAATAATTTCATGAAATTCAGCCAATCGGTATCCAGCTCTGATATTTTCTAAATTTTTATCAATGGTACTTTGACGTTCTACTGCTGACATTTGATCGTTTGTCCCTAGTAGTGCTTTTTTTGTTACATCCTCAATACTTTCAATAAATGTAACGAACAAGCCTGGATTGGGCAGTTCTTCATCAAAGGATTGGGACCAATACCCATCCTTTAATAAGTTGTTTTCAATTGTGGAATGAGATTGAATATTGCTGTACCCGCAATGGTGATTGGTGAGTATCAAACCTTGATCTGAAATAATTTCTCCAGTACAAAACCCACCAAAATGCACTATGGCATCTTTTAAAGAACTTTTATTTACACTATAGATGTCTTCTGCAGAAATTTTCATGCCCATATGTTGCATTTCCTGCTCATTTAAAGCCTTAAGAAAAATAGGAAGCCACATTCCTTCACCAGCTTTAACAGTTGAAGTCTGACTTAATAAGAAAACGAGAAGAAACGATTGGATGAAATACCTCATAAAGTTGATTTTTTTACTGAATGGATTTAAACTGAATATAAAACGACAATGCAGCTTTAATTGTCCTAACATTAAAGATTGATTGTTCAATTTGACACGAATTTAAAAATTTATAATAATTTGTACATCATTATCAGGTGAGCCATAAAAAAAACCATCGATCATCTATATATGTTAAGACAAATGTTGACCCCACTATTTGATACCAGTAACATGTTTATGGCATTTACAATCATGCATTGGTATCCTATTTTACTCGTTTCGATTTTAATGATTTCATACATTTTTTTGGCAAAAAAGCATTTGAATGACCGACAACAGATTCTATTTGGCACTGGTTTGGCCATCATTCCTGCATTGTGTGTTTTGAGTAGAATGGTATTTACATCTATGGAAGGTACATTTTCCATTCAAGAAGAACTTCCGTTACATCTTTGTAGATTATTGGCCTTGATCTTGCCATTTGTTATTTACTTTAAAAATGAAAAATGGTTTGGGATAACTTACTTTTTTACCATGGTAGGCACATTACAAGCTTTACTTACACCCGATTTACCGCAGGCTGCACCACATTATAGCTATATGTCCTATTGGGTATTGCATGGAGTTTTGATTTATCTTCCTATTTATTGTATTGTGGTATTTGGTTTTAGGATTAAAAAGAAGGATTTTATCAATGCGGTGATTGCTGGAAATATATACCTTTTGATCACGTTACTTATTAATTATGGAATTGGATCCAATTATTTTTATACCAGTCATAAACCACCTTCAGCATCCTTGTTGGACTTTTTAGGACCTTGGCCATGGTATATTTTATCAGTAGAGTTACTATCTATCGTCTTGTTTTTGATTGCTATGGTTCCATTTATGTTCAAAACAAGAAGTAAAATTGCCAACTAAATATTATTTGAGGTGTTTCTTGTATTTGAATTTCATTTTATAGAATGTATACAACAATTTATTGATGTTAAATCACAAAATATTTGGTCAGGGGGATCCTATTGTCATATTACACGGATTATTTGGGATGTTGGACAATTGGCAGACAATTGCTAAAAAACTAGCAGAAGAGTACATGGTCATTTTGGTGGATCAACGGGATCATGGAAAGTCCAAGCATACGGATGAATTCAATTATACGTTGCTTGCGGAGGATTTGCATCTTTTTTTAGAAGAAAATTGGATTCATCGATGTCACATAATTGGCCATTCAATGGGCGGGAAAACGGCAATGCAATTTGCTTCAATGCATCCCGAAATGATTGAAAAATTGGTGGTGGTTGATATTGGAGTGAAAGCCTATGCCCCGGGGCATGAATTGATATTTAAAGCTTTGATGGAAGTGCCGATCGAAAAAGTGGAATCAAGAAAGGAAGTTGAATTGATAATTTCAAACTATATAGACGACGCAGGAGTACGACTATTTCTGATGAAAAACCTACAAAGGATAAAAGAAGGGGGATTCAGGTGGAAAATGAATCTGTCACTTTTGCATCGAGAATATAAGAATATAATTGCAGAGATACATTCAGAAGAATCTATAGATGTAGATACTCTTTTTATTTATGGAAAAAAATCACGATATATTATTCCTTCTGAAATAGAATCCATTCAAGATGTATTTCCGGATTCCCAATTTGAAGCATTAGATGCCGGGCATTGGATACATGCTGAAAAGCCAGACGAATTGGTGGGTCTGTTAAAAATTTTTTTGAAGGACTAAAATTACGTTAACAAGGCATCAAATTTTTACAAAAGTGGTAGAGAAGGACACCCCTTTTTTGTCAAAAAGGACAATAGAGTACACACCATTCGGTAAAAAATTAACATCTAAGGTTTCAGAGCTAATTTTATTTTCTGTAGTATAAAGGATTTTTCCATGCATATCCAAAATGTTCAACTTTATAATATTATCCATTCCTTTGAAATTGAGTAGATTGGATGTGGGGTTGGGATATACCTCAATGCTTGAATGTTGGATGTGATTAGTAGAAGTAAGCAGGACTTCCTGGCCACAAGTATCTGTACCATAACAACCGTTTTCGGCAATTTTGAATAGCCAAAGCTCTTTTTGTAATCCTGGAGGGGAAATACTGCCAAGACAATAAATATCACCATTCTCTAATTCATGGATATCTATGATGGTATTAAAAACGTCTTCACCTAAAAAATCAGGATTCCTGTAATAATGTTCCCAAATAATATCACCATCAATTCCTATTTTGACTATATAACCATAAGAAAGATCTCCATTGAAATCAATAAATGATCCAATCATAAAAAAGTACTTTCCTCCACCATTGTGAAGTCTAAAAGGACTTATTCTCATTGATTCAGTACTGGGAAGAAGGGTGTAGTTTAAAAGTTCCAAGTCTTCATTGTAAAAATCTAAGCGGAATGGTTGTTTGTCCCATTCTCCTTCAATTTCATAGGCATTAACGATTATTTGGCTATCAATAACAGCCATATACACTCTGGAAGTAAAATCTAGTATTTGTTCTGCTGAGAGTACACTATCTATTACTATGCCTTCTTCATTAATTCTGAGTGTTTGGGCTACATCATTAAAATTGTTTTGAATTTTTGATGTTACTATAAGGTCACATCCCCGAATAACCTCTATACCAGCGTTAGTGTTTTGTTGAAAATGAGTACTGTAATTATATTGCCATTGTTTCTCTCCTTTTAAGTTTAGTTTCATTATCCCAAGCTCTCTAATTAATTCACCATTTACATTATCTGAATAACTTCTATATATATTATTTTTATATTCAGTGCCTGCAAATGGAAAGCTGGAATCCAGAAAGGAACTGTATTCCTTGATGTATGTATAATCTTTGTTGATTAAATCAAAACCAAAAGCTATCAAATTATTGTCAATTTCAGTTCTTTTTCCAAAAAAATGTAAAGTATCCCTGATTTCAAATATCCCATCAAGTCCAATCCGAATATTTTCGAATAGGTGTATGGACAAATCGTTTTCGATTGGATTAATAAAGGTAAGACCAGATTGAGATTCTCCTTGATCATTAAAATTTAGAAAAGAAGCTACCGTTTGATCTTGCCAAATTATTAAGTTCACGGGTGTCACATTAGATGTGCCAATTTTATAGTGTTTATTGAAATATTCTTGTCCAATTGTTACGTTTGAAAACAAATTGAATAGTATAATTATATAAAATACAATGAACTTCATATATTCTATTTTTTAATAAATTTAGTGGAATAATTAGCACCTGTATTGTTCAAACCAAATATGAAATAAATGCCTGTTGAGAGATTTGATACATCTATCTCAGCACTTTGCTTGATATTTATAAATTTTACTAGGTTGCCTTGAAAGTCATAAATAAATATTTCACTAATCTTCATTGTGCTGTTATCAAACCCTAAGTATGTCTCGGCAGGATTTGGGTACACCTTATTAATTTTCTGTCTAGGGGTATTAAAGGGAAACAGTACAAACTGTTTACATTTTACAGTAATCTTATCAAGAGTAAAAATTAGGTGTATTTTCTCTTAAAATCAATGGTTATACAAAAAAATAGGAATAATTAATAGGAGAAGCATTGGATATGGGACTACATTCGACATGTTAATCTTATCTAATTTTTTGTGTTTTTGGAATCAAAAGATTAGAGATACGTATTATTGCATACGAATAGATCGTTTCACTGAGGATTTCATTTTTTGATATCCAGAAAACGATGCATTTAAAAAGTACAAGATGAAAAAAGGTATAAAAATTCTCAGTTTAACTGCCGTCTTATTGATTGGTATGTCTGCCATGGTGATTCAAAATGACAAACTCTTTGAAATAACAAAGAACATTGAAATTTTTGCCAATACATTTCAAAAGCTGAATACCAACTATGTGGATGAGATAGACCCAAGCGAATTGATGCGGATTGGTATTGACGCGATGGTGAGTTCATTGGATCCATATACCAACTATATTTCCGAGAGTCAAATTGAGAGTTACAGACTGGCCAATGAAGGGAAGTATCAAGGGATGGGAGTAATTATCGAAAAAGTAGGGGACTATATTACAATTATTGAAGCCTACGAAGATGGTCCTGCTATAAAAGCAGGATTGAAAGCTGGCGATCAGATTGTTGAAGTGAATGGTTTTAGAACTAAAGGGAAGACCACCGATGAGATGAATGCCATTGCCAAGGGAGTTGCAGGTACAACAGTGAATCTGAAAATAAAACGGACAGGAGAGAAGGAGGAGATGGATGTTGAATTGATTAGAGGAGAAACCATTATACCGAATGTGCCTTATTCCGGAAGAGTAGCAGATAACATTGGATATATTTCTTTAACCACATTTACGGGGGATGCTAGTAAGAATATATCAAATGCATTGAAAGAATTGAAGAAAGATGGTGGATTGGATGGAGTAATCTTAGATTTACGATACAATGGTGGAGGATTATTGAGAGAGGCCATTGCCATATGCAATATTTTCCTTCCTCAAGGATTGGATGTTGTTTCTACTAAAGGGAAGATCAAAGAAAGAGACAGAACTTTTCAAACAATGAGGCCCGCAATAGATCCAGATATTCCAATTGTAGTATTGACGAATAAAAGATCTGCTTCTGCATCAGAGATTGTTTCAGGTGTATTGCAAGATTATGATAGAGGAGTGGTCATGGGGCAGCGTACATTTGGAAAAGGGTTGGTCCAGAACACAGAAGAGATTGGGTATAATTCAAGAGTTAAATTGACAACATCTAAATATTACATACCAAGTAGGAGATGCATTCAAGCGGTGAAATATGAAAATGGGGTGCCGGTTGATATCCCCGATTCGGAGCGATCAAAATTTAAAACGGCAAATGGTAGGGTAGTATTAGACGGTGGAGGAGTGACTCCTGATGTAAAATTACCTGCGAAAGAGCAGTCAGAATATACCAAAGCATTGATTTCTCAGCATATTGTATTCAATTATATAAATACATTTGTTTTAAGTCACGACAGCATCAAAGCACCAGGAGAATTTGTATTCAATGATTTTGCAGGGTTCAAGACCTTTGTTAAGGAAAGTGGATTTGAATTTGAATCAGAGCTCGAATCAAAGATTAATGAAATAAAGAAGGAATCAGAAAAAGAATTGTCTACAGAGTTTGACCTATTGTTGGCGAAGTTAAATGGTCTTCAAGAACAAAGCTTGGATGAATATGAAGAAGAAATCACTAAAGAAATTGAGATGCAAATCATTTCTCGATATTATTTCCAATCGGGTAAAGCCAAACAAAAACTGAATGGAGATTCGGAAATTCAGGAAGCCATTACATTATTAAATGATTCTGAGCGTTACAATAAAATATTAGGAAAATAGGTAGGTAGTGTTAATTTTGTGCCATGCCTTTGATACTAAATATTGAGACGAGTACAGACATTTGTTCAGTTTGCCTTGCGAAAGACAATAAAATATTAGCTATTCGAGAAACGGAACGATCTTACAGTCATAGTGAGGTTATTGCGGTTTTCATTGAGGAGTGTGTCAAAGAAGCTAAGATAAGCATGACAGATATAGAAGCGGTGTCTATTAGTAGAGGGCCAGGTTCCTATACAGCATTACGCATAGGCGCCTCTACGGCAAAAGGAATCTGTTTTGCTCTTTCTATCCCTTTGATTGCTATTGACACCTTAGATGCATTAAGAACAAGTGTACAGGACAACGCAGAGCAAAACGATTTGGTAATACCCATGATTGATGCTCGTAGAAAAGAAGTCTATCTTTCTATCTATGACCACCGTGGAAAGGTTGTAAAAGAAGTAGAACCTATCATTTTAGATGAAAATACATTCAAATCGTTGAGCAGTTATAGGAAATTACTATTCTGTGGAGATGGAGCACCAAAGGCAAAAGATATATTGACCATTGAAAACAGTTGGTTTTTTGATGTAGAATGTTCTTCTACCTATATGGTGAAACTTTCTGAGGAAAAATTTCTTGCTAAACAATTTGAAGATATCGCCTATTACGAACCATTTTACTACAAAGGACCCAATATAACGGTACAGAAGAAGAATATTTTGAGATAATTGGAATTTATTCTTTTCATATTAAGTTCTCTATATATTGAAATTATCCTAATCGATTCATATCGCTAACTGCTTATTTAAGAAGAGATTCACAATATTCAAAGCCAGTAGAAGAAATAAAAAGTGTAAAATTTCTTCCAATTTATAGTCAAGATCATAAGCAATTCGTAAAACTGGCACAAAACATGCATAGATAGAGTTATAGAATTTTTCCGTGAACTATCAAACAATTTCGTAATGAGGAATAAGAAGAATGAAACCGTAACGCTAAAGAAAGGCGGAAGTGATGTCCAACTGGACTATGCTGATCTTAGAAAAGCGGTCTTGGTGTTGAGAGCGGTGAATCATAAACTACGCCAAAGGATCATTGATCTTTTAGAAGATGGCGAGACTATGACCGTAACTGACATCTACATTAAATTGAGATTGGAGCAATCTGTTGCTTCTCAGCATTTGGCTATTTTAAGAAGAGCCGGTGTTGTGGCTACAGAAAGACAAGGCAAATTTATCTACTATTCATTAGATAAAAATCGACTTGCTCAGATTTCAACCTTGGTAGAGGATTTAGCTGGATAATCAAATAACTTTAATTGAACCTATTAAACCGATTGAATAAGAACTGCTTATGTAAATAAAACTACCTGCAAAAATATATAAATCGTCCCTGATTCTCATTTTTTGTACCTTTTTGGAACTATTTTCAAGATATATTACAATTTTTCGTAATATAATTTTGTCAGCTTATTATAATTTTTCATATTTGTTCCTAGGTCGCAATATTCAAAATAAGAAACTACAAAAATGAAAGGAACGAAGGTTGTTTTTAACAATGAGAAGTTACACTACTCATCGGAGCTAATGAGGGCTCTGGCACATCCGCTAAGATTGAAAATCTTAGAATTCATTGATAGACAAGGAGCTATCAATGTAAACAAAATCTACAACACGCTTAATATTGAACAATCCATTACTTCTCAACATCTGAAGATATTGAAGATGGCAGGAGTTGTCCACGCAGAAAAGAGTGGAAAGTTTGTAACATATGAGATTGATTATGAGGTTATTAAAAGAGCTCATAATGCCGTGAAGAAGTTTTTAGCTTAGTCAAAGCAAACACCAACAAAAAATAATTTCCAGCATTCTCGCATCGAGGATGCTGGATTTTTTATGCCTATAACCAAGGAAGTCAATGTGCATCAACTTTCATGCGAATTCGTTATTAAACAAAAGATCCACCCAATTACCCATGATTTGAAGAAGTGAAAAATGCAATATTTCATTCAATTTAGATCCACGAACATCATCATCATTTTACAAAATTGGCACAATATCTACATATATAGGGGAATTGAACGTTGGATTTGTATTTGATTAAATGTAATCCTAGATGGGAAATTACATTTATTACCTTTACCT
>JARGNR010000194.1 GCA_029212405.1 Saprospiraceae bacterium | reverse complement strand
ACCTTATGTCGTGTATTCCACATATGTGATCAGCTAAAATTAGAAATTCTTTCGATCAACCCCATCCATTCCTATCCAAACAAAACCAAATAATAAACGGATATAAACACTTTGATAATCAAAAATTCCAATTGCTCTATCTGATCTTAACGCATCTAAATATACCACTCTTCCCTCACTTTTTAAAAAACTTCATTAATAATCCTTGCCAATAATTTAGAATGGTTCACCATTGGGTAATTGTTGGTCCATTGGAGGAACATCTTTTCCAACCTTTAAGCCCTCCTTGTTTTAAATTATACCCAACAGTTATAGCTCTATCCAATAAATTTCCATTTATTCCAAGATTTTACAAATTCTTGCCCCTAAAATTAATAAATGATCAATTCGTTCACAAACTACAGTAAATGAATAAGTTACACCAGGTCATTTGCCTATTATATCCGTATATATCTAGATATACCCGTGTATACACGTTTATAAACATTTAAAAAACGGTTATCTCCTCCTCTTGCCCCCATATTTGCATTGTCAACAATTTTAGACAGCCACATCGGCTTTTTTAATTTTTATTTATCAACCATCCCACCTATATAAACGGGATATAAAAATTTTACATTATGAACAATTTAAAGAATTCAGTACAGCTTATCGGTAACTTAGGAAAAGACGTAGACCTAAGAGAAGTTTCTTCAGGTAGTAAAGTAGCGCGCTTTACCCTTGCCACCAACGACTATTACAAAAACAACAAAGGAGAAGTCATTAAAGAGACGCAATGGCACTCCATCGTCGCTTGGGGCAAAACAGCCGAATTGATGGCTAAAGTATTGAAAAAAGGAAACAATGTTGTCCTTCATGGTAAACTCGTGCACAGAACGTACGAAGACAAAGAAGGAAATATTAAGTATACTTCTGAGGTGAAAGTCAATGAGTTTATCAACATGACTCGACCTGAGAAAGAAGCGGTACCATTTTAGATTAGACAGCCGAAAAGGGAGAAGGTAACTAAAGCAAAGTTTAGGTGTTTTGATCGCGTCTAGTAAACCAATTACCTGGATGCCAAATTACAAAGTCGTAACACGATAACCCGCCCCAGTTACAATCAGACTTTTAATTTTTAGTCCTAAATAGTGATTCTAATTTTTGCAATTACTTTCGACCTTTTCGCTTTCTCTATTCCTAAAAGATTATCTTATATTTGTTTTCCTTAATATGTTTTCTACCCTTGAGTACAAATACTCCATAGCACGAAAACATACTTAACCATCTTATAAAAAAGTAGAAATGTCTAAATCTAAAGAAAAAGAAAAAGAAGAAAAACTGAAAGCTCTAAAGCTGACAGTGGATAAATTGGATAAAACATATGGTAAAGGTACAGTTATGAAATTAGGCGACAAGCAAGTCGTAGCTACCGATGTTATATCTACCGGTTCATTAGGGCTGGATATTGCTCTTGGAATTGGAGGCTTTCCAAAAGGAAGAGTAATTGAAATTTATGGACCTGAATCATCAGGAAAAACAACCTTGGCCATTCATGCCATTGCACAATGCCAAAAAGCAGGTGGGATTGCCGCCTTCATCGATGCAGAACACGCCTTCGATCGGTTTTATGCAGAAGCGCTAGGAGTGGATACTGAAAACCTATTGATCTCTCAACCCGATAATGGGGAACAAGCATTGGAGATTGCAGAAAACTTGATTCGTTCAGGTGCCATTGATATTCTAGTAATTGATTCTGTGGCAGCCCTAGTTCCTAGAAGTGAAATCGAAGGGGAAATGGGAGATTCAAAAATGGGCCTTCAAGCCAGATTGATGTCTCAGGCACTTAGAAAATTGACCGGAACAATCGGTAAAACGGGATGTTGCTGTATATTTATCAACCAATTGAGAGAGAAAATTGGAGTGATGTTCGGTAACCCAGAAACCACAACTGGAGGTAACGCACTTAAATTTTATGCATCCGTTCGGATTGATATTAGAAGATCTGGATCTGCCATCAAAAATAAAGAAGGCAACGTCATGGGTAATCCCGTGAAAATGAAAGTTGTGAAAAACAAATTGGCACCTCCATTTAGAATCGCCATGGCAGATATCATGTACGGGGAAGGAATCTCAAAAAATGGAGAAATTCTAGACCTGGGAGTTGAAAATGAAGTGATTCAAAAAAGTGGATCTTGGTTCAGTTACGACAATACCAAAATTGCTCAGGGAAGAGAATCGGCAAAACAATTCTTAATCGATAACCCAGAAGTTGCTGAGGAAATCGAAATGAAAATTAAAGCCAAGTATACCCACGAAGAGGAAGAATTAGAAGAGCCAGTAGTGGCAGAAAAGTAGAATTCAACTAGTATGAAAACTGAAAAGCTCAATAGAAATATTGGGCTTTTTATTTTTGTAGTTTTTTCCATTCTTTTTGGGATGGCTAGGAGGAGTTACAACGACTTGTTCCTTCCAGAATCTGCAAAATAGAAGTATTCTAATACCTTTAACTTGAAATAACACGCAACACGTTGAAATTACTCTTTGTCGGAAAAACAGATTTTACCTATAACCGAGATTTAATTCTATTGAATGGATTGAAACGGAGAAATGATGTCAGTGTACAAGTACTTCAAATAAAAAAAAGGAATTGGGCCACCTTCAAAGCGATTCGAAAACAATCCAAAGAGGTAGATTTTGTGATCGTTCCCTCCTTTAGGCACAAAGATGTGGCTTTTGTAAAATGGGCAAGTGCTGCTCCTGTTTTGTTCGACCCGCTTATCTCCAAGTATATGACTCGCGTATTGGATTATGGCGTAAAATGGAAAGGACCTCAAAAGTATCTAGTAGATAAATTGGCATTTTATTGGCCCGACTATTTAATTTGGGACACAGAGGCACATCAGAATTACCTCGTCAAAAAATATACTATTACAAAACCAAATGCACCGATATACATTGGAGTAGACACCGATTTATTTTATCCGATTAAAAAAGAAATAAGTAATAAAATAATCGTTGGTTTTTATGGAAGTTTTAATCCCTTGCAAGGCATAGATAAAATTATTAAAACCGCCCACTTGCTTAGGAATTATCCCAATATTGAGTTTAAGATAATAGGGACCGGTTCGACTTA
Source organism: Saprospiraceae bacterium (assembly GCA_029212405.1). Lineage (GTDB taxonomy): Bacteria > Bacteroidota > Bacteroidia > Chitinophagales > Saprospiraceae > CAJXUU01. The sequence continues at coordinate 1,356 of JARGNR010000194.1, read as the reverse complement.
TGCTCAAGTGCAAAAATTAGCTGCGACACTAAAAACAAGTAATGTGGAATTTCTGGGTAACGTTCCTTACAAAGACCTGAATGCAGCCATCAACCAATTTGATATTTGTTTAGGTGTATTTGGTGAATCACTTAAGACAGATGTAGTCATTCCGAATAAAATATACCACTATGCGGCGGCCAGAAAACCAATTCTTACGAAAGATACACCAGCTATACGAGAACTATTTACGGATCAAAGAGACATCGTTTTGACGGATAATCAACCAGAAAGTATGAGCAATGCGATTTTGTCATTGGTCAATACTCCAGACCAACGCGAGTCAATTGCACAAAATGCCTATACGAATATCACCATTAGATACAATCAAGACCAAATCGCAGAGCTATTTGTTAAATTTTTAGGATCTTGTTCTCCTTAAATATGGATAAAAAAGACAGAACACAACTACTCAAACAACAAGCTCTAGACATGGGCTTTATGGGTATTGCTATTGCCAAAGCGGAGCACATGGATGAAGAAGCGATCCGACTTGAAAATTGGCTGAACCAAAATAATCATGGCGAGATGTCTTACCTCGAAAACTATTTTGACAAACGAGTGGACCCTACTAAGCTGGTGCCTGGATCAAAGTCAGTCATTAGTTTGATGTACAATTATTTTACTGAAGAGCAACAAGAAGATCCAGAAGCTCCCCAATTGGCAATGTATACCTATGGCAAGGATTACCATAAAGTAGTGAAGAAGAAATTAATCCATCTTTACAAGTGGATGTCAGAGCAATTTGGATCGATAGATGGAAGATGTTTTGTAGACAGTGCTCCTGTCTTAGAAAGAGATTGGGCACGAAGATCAGGTTTGGGATGGGTAGGAAAACATACTTTATTGGTAAACCCCAAAAGGGGATCGTATTTTTTTCTATGTGAAATTATTTGTGATCTAGAATTCGAATATGATCATCCAATCAAAGATCATTGCGGAACCTGCACTCGATGTATTGAAGCATGTCCAACGGATGCGATTAGTGAAAAAGGCTATATCATGGATGGAAGTAAATGCATCTCTTATTTGACCATTGAACTTAAAAACAGCATCCCCGAAGAATTTAAAGATCAAATGGAAAACTGGATGTTTGGCTGTGATATTTGTCAGCAAGTTTGTCCATGGAATAAATTTTCAGTTCCCCACCAAGAGGACAAATTTCAACCCAAAGAGGGACTCTTAACTATGAAAAAACAAGAATGGGAAGAGATCACTGAAGAGGTATTTTCTACATTATTTGAAGGATCTGCAGTAAAACGAACCAAGTACAAAGGGCTTAAACGAAATATCGATTTCCTGAAAAAGTAAACCTAA
>JARGNR010000047.1 GCA_029212405.1 Saprospiraceae bacterium | reverse complement strand
AAACTGTTAATTTATTCTCGTATTACAGCACCCAATTGATGTGTGAATGACCCGATTAATTTCTTCATCACTTTATCTATTTCAGAATCATTCAACGTTTTTGTGTTATCTTCAAATTGGAAACTTATTGCATAAGATTTTTTACCTTTCCCTACATGTTCTTCATTGGTATAGACATCAAATAGATTGATTTCTTTCAATAGTTTCTTATCCGCCTTGACAGCCAGTTTTTGAATGTTCTCAAATTTCACTCCTTTGTCAACGACCAAAGCTAAGTCTCTTCTGATGGAAGGGAATTTACTTATTTTTTTTACGGTGTTTTTGGCACTTTTAGCGGACTTCACCATCATTTTTAATGGGATTTCAGCATAAAACACAGAGTTTTTAATACCCAATTTGTTCAAAATAGTGGCGTCTACTTCTCCAATTATTGCAAGATTTGATTGTCCTCTATGGTATTTCAATCCATAAGCAAGTCGAGGATCTTCCAATTCTGAAACTTGATATCCACTAATTCCCAATCTACCTAAGGTATTGTTTACCGTCTTTTTAATGTCAAAAAAGTCTGCTTGAGGTTTGAAGTCATGTCTCCAACTCTCCAATCTTCTTTTCCCAGATACAAAAAGGGTCAAGAATTCTGTTTCTTTAAAATCTTCCTCAGTTTTAATGTAGGATTTTCCGAATTCGAATAAACGTAAATCCAGTTGTTGTCTATTATGATTATGGAGTACCGATAATAACCCACTGACCATTAATTCTGGCCGCATAATATCCAAATGAATATTTGAGGTGTTATTGATATAAACAAACTCTTTTTCATCTAATGGATAGTTATCCTCATACTTTTTAGACTCAATTAATGATAAGCCCATCATCTCATTATAACCAATTGAGGATAGGAAATTGGCAGTAGTTTCAATGATCTTTCTTTTGCTAGGAAATTCAGTGAAAGATAGCGTACTACTTACCTTCGTAGGAATTTCAATTTTATTGAACCCATATATTCGTAAGATCTCTTCAATAAGATCAACATCGCGAATGACATCTGCTTTATTGGTCGGCACGCTCACCTTTATTTGGTCATCATTTATTGGATTGATTTCCATTTCCATTGCTCTAAGGATATTATGAATTTCATCCCTTGAGATATCTGCTCCTATAAGCCTGTTGACTTTTGCATAGCTCAGATTAATTTCTTTTGCTTTTATTTCAGTTGGATAGACATCAACGATTTCTGATGAAATTGTGGCATCACAATATTCCACCATCAATTGTGCAGCTCTTTTAAGGGCAAAAACTGTAATATTTGGATCACTTCCTTTCTCAAATACTTTTGCAGCATCAGTTCTTAATAGATGGCGTGTACTTGTTCTTCTAGTATTTCCTGCTTCAAAATGAGCAGATTCTAAGAATATATTTACAGTTTCATCGGTGACTCCTGAGTTCAAACCTCCAAATACGCCTGCAATGCACATGGGTTTTTCATCACCATCACAAATCATGAGGTCCTCCTCATTCAGGGTTCTTTCTTTTTCATCTAAGCTTAAGAATTTTTCACCAGGCTCTGCTTTTTTTACAATTATCTTTTTTCCTGATATTTTGTCCGCATCAAAGGCATGCAACGGCTGACCTAATTCATGGAGTACATAGTTGGTGATATCTACGATGTTGCTGATGGGTCGAACGCCAATAGCTTTTAAATGATTTTGCATCCATTCAGGACTTTCACCTACTTTTACATTGGAAAGGGTAAGTCCAGAGTACCTTGGGCAAGCAACTTTATCTCTTACTTCAACTCCAATAGGGAAGCTGTTGTATTCTACTGAAAATCCGTTTATATCTGGCTCTTTTACACTTTTTGTGAGGCCATGGTTGATTTTAAGATATGCATGCAAATCTTTTGCTACTCCAAGATGAGAGGTTGCATCGGACCGATTGGGTGTTAAGCCTATGTCGAAAACCACATCACTTTCGATGTTAAAATATTCTGCTGCGGGGGTGCCCACAACGGTGTCTTCTGGAAGGATCATGACACCATCATGGCTTGCTCCTAAGCCCAATTCATCTTCTGCACAGATCATACCTTCCGAAACTTGTCCTCTTATTTTTCCTTTTTTGATTTTCCAAGGCTTATCGTCATTGTAAAGTGTGGTGCCAATAGTTGCCACCAAAACTTTTTTACCAGGACCTACATTTGGAGCACCACATACAATTTGTAGATCAGATTCGCCACCTACATTTACTGTAGTTAATGAAAGTTTGTCTGCATCAGGGTGCTTCTCACAGGTTTTTACATGGCCTACAACCACACCTTTTAACCCTCCTTCTATCATTTCTACTTCTTCCACTCCTTCGACTTCCAAACCAATTGTGGTAAGAATTTCTGATAAATCATTGATTTCCAAATCTAAATCAACATAGTTTTTCAACCAACTTAATGATGTCTTCATAATTTACTTTTTCACCTAGTGATAATAAAGTCAGACGCGAAGTCTATATTTAAGGGGGACAAAGTTAAAATGTTTTAATTAGAGGATGGGTATAGAAGGGTATAATTTATACGCTTGTTGAAAAATTAGAATGAATCAGTAGTCTTACAGGATTGCTTTTGGCAATTTAATGGTAAAAGTTGTGTTCTCATTTGGCTTTGAGTTTTTCACAAATATTTTTCCGTTGTGATAATTTTCAATAATTCTCTTTGCTAGAGAAAGGCCAAGCCCCCAACCTCTTTTTTTGGTTGTGAACCCAGGTTGGAATATGGTGTTAAATTTTGATGATGGAATCCCTTTTCCCGTATCGGAAATATCTATGGTGACCCAGCCGCCATCTTCATAAATTACGCAGGTTAGTTTTCCTTTTCCATCCATTGCATCCAATGAGTTTCTGATTAAATTTTCAATCACCCAATCAAATAAATGTTGGTTAATTTTTACAATTAATTTTCCATCAGATTTCTGAGGGTAGTCAAAGGTTACTTTTCTAGGAGCCCTCCGTTCCATATAAAGTTTGCATTTTTCTATTTCTGCATAAATATTGGTGGCAGTAAGAACTGGTTCAGACCCAATTTTAGAAAAACGATCTGCTACCAATTCCAATCGATTCACGTCATTTCTTAATTCTTCAACAATTTCAGCTTGTTCTTCATCGATTTCAGTGAGTTTTAGGTGTTCAATCCAAGCAATGATTGCACTGATCGGGGTTCCTAATTGATGAGCAGTCTCCTTGGCCATTCCAGCCCACACTCTATTTTGTTCTCCTCTCTTGGAAGCAGTAATGAAAAAATATCCCATTAATATAAAAGAACCTACCAAGAGCATTTGGATGTACGGGTAATAGTTGATGTAGCCTACCAATTCAGTATTAAAATAATAGACTTTTGCAGCGTAGCCTGAACCTCTAAGATATTCTTTCCCCGAGTTAAGAAAAACTTCTTTTTGTTGGGATAAAAACGCTTGATCAAGATCTTTTTCTTCTCCCCAATTGGTTCCTTCCAAAACCCCTTGTTCATCTTCTAAGATCAATCGAAGTTTATTGTCCAATAGAATATTTTCGTGCAAGCCTACCTCTTCATTCAATCCTCCAGAGTTTTCAAGAAAATCTTTTGCTGCTTTGACATATATTTTAGCATTGGCCTCTTCTTTTTGAATCAGATTTTTGGCTAAGAAGTTGGAGTAGACCAAGGTGATAATAAGAATTAAAAGTCCAAAAAGAGCAAGAAATATATTCCAGTTTGACTTTTTTTTATAGATATCCATTTGAAGCAATTTGCTTTATATGTTACAAAGAACGTAAAATTCAGCGGGTTTAATATAAGGACAGGAGTATTCTATAGTGAAGTTGATTTTGTGAAATGAATAGCCATGAAATCAATTTGGAAATTGAATTTTTTTAATATCTATTCCATTTAGCGAACAACTGTTCGTTTTTATAGTTATATTTGTGATTCAAATCCAAAAGAGATATGACAGAAATAACATCATTAGAAGAAAGATTTCAGGCAAAAATAGACGCGGATCAGCGGATAGAGCCCAGAGATTGGATGCCTGAGAAATATAGAAAAACATTAATACGTCAAATTTCCCAGCATGCACATTCTGAAATAGTAGGAATGCTGCCTGAAGGGAATTGGATTACTAGAGCACCAAGTTTGCGGAGAAAGCTGGGATTGATTGCCAAAGTACAAGATGAGGCAGGTCACGGATTGTATTTGTATTCGGCGGCGGAAACACTGGGTGTAGAAAGAGATGAATTAATTGATCAATTACATATTGGAAAAGCTAAATATTCTAGCATATTTAATTACCCAACCCTAACTTGGGCAGACATAGGGGCGATCGGCTGGTTGGTAGATGGTGCTGCGATAATGAATCAAGTACCGCTTTGTCGATGCTCATATGGGCCCTATGCTCGTGCAATGGTCAGAGTATGTAAAGAAGAATCTTTTCATCAACGACAAGGGTATGAAATCATGCTGACGCTTTGTGAAGGAAGTCCTGCACAAAAAGCCATGGCACAGGACGCATTGAATCGTTGGTGGTGGCCTGCATTAATGATGTTTGGTCCGAATGATGCAGAATCTACACACTCCGCTCAATCTATGGCATGGAAAATTAAACGTTTTTCGAACGATGAACTGAGACAACGATTTGTAGATATGACCAAGCCTCAGGCAGATTATTTAGGCATTACGATTCCTGATCCAGATTTGAAGTGGGATGAAGAAAAACAGAAACACGATTTCGGAGAAATCGATTGGGACGAGTTTTGGAAAGTTGTGAAAGGACACGGGCCTTGTAATAAAGAACGATTGGCAGCAAGGGTAAAAGCACATGAAGAAGGACAATGGGTAAGAGATGCTGCGGTTGCTTATGCCAACAAAAAAGTAAATAAGATTTCTAACAACAGTCAAGTCGCTTAACATGGAAAATAAAAATTGGCCTCTTTTCGAGATATTTATTCGATCAAAAAATGGAATGTCTCATAAACATGCTGGAAGCCTTCATGCTGCAGATGCAGAAATGGCGATAAATAATGCAAGGGACGTATATACCAGAAGGCAAGAAGGTGTAAGTTTATGGGTAGTAGAATCAAAATATATTACTGCCTCTAATCCAGAAGAATCAGAATCATTATTTGATCCTGCAGAAGATAAAATTTATCGACACCCTACATTTTATGATTTACCAGATGAATTAGAATATATCTAACTATAATTTTAAGGAATGGATAAGAACAAAAATATTCTATTGCAATATGTACTTCAATTAGCTGACAATGCCATGATTTTAGGGCAGAGATTGGGAGAGCTATGTGGGCATGGGCCTATTCTAGAGCAAGACATTGCCATCACAAACATTTCTCTGGATTTGATAGGAGAGGCGAGAGTGTTGTATTCCTATGCTGCCGAAATTGAAGGGAATGGTAAAACAGAAGATGATTATCCGTACAAAAGAGATATTTTAGACTGGAAAAATATTCTTTTAGTTGAACAGCCAAATGGACATTTTGGTCACACCATAGTGAGACAGTTTATGTTTGATTGTTACCATTATTATCATTTGACGGAGATGAGAAATTCGTCGGATATCCGACTGGCAGAGATTGCAAAAAAGACAATTAAGGAAGCTACCTATCATTTGAAATATTCTTCTGAATGGATGATCCGACTAGGAGATGGAACCGAAGAAAGTCATGCTAAAATGCAAGAAGCATTATCTGATTTAATCCGCTTTTTTGATGAAGCTTTTATACCATCAAAAATAGAAAAAGAGGAATCGTTGAAGGGTATTGCTGTAGATTGCGAACGCATTAGAAATAGGGCATGGGAAAAATTTCGAAGCGTATGTGAAGAAGCAACCCTGAAAATCCCAGAAGTAGAATATCCACAAGAAGGCGGAAAGAATGGGTTACATTCCGAACAATTAGGTTTTATCTTAGCCGATTTACAATTTCTTCAAAGAGCGTATCCAAACAGCAATTGGTAATCGACAAACTCCATATCGAAGATACACTTAAACAGGTAACAGATCCTGAGATACCAGTGCTAACCATACAAGATTTAGGTATATATCAAGGATTTGACCTGGAAGGGGATAAAATCATAGTCAAGATTACTCCGACGTATACGGGATGCCCAGCTATGGATATGATCTCGGTGAATGTGAAATCAGCAATGCAGGAAGCGGGATACACCAATGTAGAAGTAAAGCTTATTCTTAGTCCAACATGGACCACAGACATGATTTCCAAAGATGGGCTCAGAAAATTGAAAGAATATGGAATTGCTCCTCCAGTAGAAAAAACAACAGATAAGTCCTACCTTTCAGATGAACCCAAAATTGTCCCTTGTCCTCAATGTGAGTCCAAAAACACAGAGATGATTAGTCATTTTGGAAGTACTGCATGTAAGGCTCTATACAAATGTTTAGACTGTAAGGAACCGTTTGATTACTTTAAGTGCTACTAAGAGTTTCTAGGCAGTTTTATTTTATACGTATTATTAATCACGGTTAATTTTCCAGTTCTTAACCAAGGGTTATAATACTTAAGCATTCTATAAGAAACTCCATTGTGCTTTGCAAAAGCAGCCCAATCAGATACAGACTGTTTTACTTCTACATAATACACATGATCTATTTTTTCGTACATGTCTTGAGGTTCAAGATAAAACCCATAATTAACGGGGTTTTTCATGATTTCTTTGATGGCAATTAATCTGAATAAATATCTACCCGTCTCATCATTGACATTTACATCGTAAAAAGATTTTTCTTTTTGGTTTTTTAAGGTTTTGGCAAAGTTGGTTGGCCCAACATTATATGCTGCTGCTGCATTTGCCCATGATCCAAATCGTTTATATAACTTTTTGAGATATCCAGCAGCTGCCTTGGTTGCTTTTTCAATATGGTATCGTTCGTCTACTTCCTCATTTACTTCTAGTCCAAGTTCTTTTGCTGCCAATTTTCGGAATTGCCAGAAACCTTTTGCTTTTGCTGACGATTGAACATTTCTCAAATTACTTTCCGCTACGGCTAGATATTTAAAATCATCAGGAACGCCCATTTCTGCTAAGATCGGTTCCATAATTGGGAAATATTTATGGGCATTTTTAATATTTAATATGGTAGAGCTGTGCCAATAGGTATTCACGGATAATTCTCTGTCTAGACGTTCTTTAGTATCCATGTTCAGAGGCATGGGTTCGCCAGCAAATGAAGGATTGGTTATCGGTGGGATAGGTTTCACGACCTGAGGCAGATTCACTATTTCAGTGGTTTCGGATTCATTAGTTTCCGTATTCTGTTTTTCTGCAAGATTGGAGAAGGAAGTAAAAATGATAAAAGAAATGGTTACAAATCCAATGGCCGAAAAAAAGGTATGCATCATTTGCTGCATGACATAAATTTTAATATTGAGAAAATCTAATTCGTATAAAAGGTCTAAATATTGACCTCGTCTCAGGTAGGATAGCTTTCATGTTGATTGCTATATCAACTCCAAAATTAATAATTAAATTCTAATAAAAGTGATTTAAATTTAAAAGGCCTTAATAAATAGGAGGTGCAACTCAGGATCAATAAGTATATTGGACTCTAAATAATTTGGATATTATAGAATTAGATAATTGAGATGAATATAATCGTTCTATCTAGAAACCCCATGTTGTATAGCACACAAAGTCTTGTGAATGCAGCACGTAAGCGCAACCATTTTGTTCGAGTTTTTGATCATATGCAATGTGATATAGTTATTGAGGCCAATGCTCCAACCATTTACTACCAAGGACAAAAAATACGAAATGTACAGGCTGTTATTCCTCGTATTGGGACTTCTGCCACTTCATTTGGTGCTTGTGTGATCCGTCAGTTTGAATTGATGAAAGTATTTACCACTTTAAAAGCAGATGCATTGTTGAAAGCGAGGGATAAAATCTCTTGTATGCAAATATTGGCCAGTCATGGTGTCCAAGTACCCAAGTCCACAATTTTTAATAACCTCCAATCCATTGATCAAATGATTGATGAGGTGGGACCTGTTCCTTTTGTGATAAAGCTGGTTAATGGTACGCATGGATTAGGTGTCATGTTGGCAGAACAAAAGAAAATTGGCGAATCGATCATCGAAGCTTTTCATAAAGCCAAACAAAAAGTATTTTTGCAAAAATTTATCCATGAAGCCAAAGGAGCCGATGTAAGAGTGTTTGTTGTCAACAATGCAATCGTTGGAGTAATGAAACGGCAAGCAATGGAAGGTGAATTCAGATCCAATCTGCATCGAGGAGCTACCTCGGAGGTGATCCAGCTCACAGAAGAGGAAAGACACGTAGCTCGAAAAGCAGCTCGGGTGATGGGATTAAAGGTAGCTGGTATTGATATGTTGCAAACTTCTAAAGGTCCTTTGGTGTTAGAAGTTAACGCTTCTCCAGGATTAGAAGGAATAGAAACAACCACCGGTCATGATATCGCCGGAAAAATAATTAAGTATATCGAAAAAAATTATAACTATAGATGATAGACAATATTGATGTCAAACATGTATTTGAAGAGCCGATAATTATTGACAACGAAAGTGTCTTTCCAGGGGAATATGGTTTAGTGCGAATGAATGTAGGAAGGTTACCTTCGGATACTAAAATTGATATTATAGCGCATATTTTTAGAAGTAAAAATCCAGGTCCTTGTGTGTTGCTTCTAGGAGGAGTACATGGAGATGAAATAAACGGGATTGAGATTGTCCGGAGATCATTGGAAGAGGATGTATTTGCAAATTTGGATAGAGGATCTGTAATAGCCATTCCTTTATTAAATGTATTTGGCTTTATCAATTTTAGTAGAGAAGTTCCTGATGGAAAAGATGTAAATCGTAGTTTTCCAGGTACCAGTAGGGGCTCATTGGCTTCGAGAGTTGCCAATACTTTAACTAAAAAAATACTCCCCTATGTAGATGTAGCTTTAGATTTTCATACGGGTGGTTCTTCAAGATTTAATTTCCCTCAAATACGATATAGTAAAGTGGATAAATTGGCGGAAGAATTGGCCATCGTTTTTGGAACTCGATTTATCATTCAGAAGCCAGTGATACCAAAGTCGTTTAGAAAAACGGCGAGGTTGAATAAAATACCAACGTTAGTTTTTGAAGGAGGAGAGAGTGTACGTTTAGATGGACATGCAATTTCAGTAGGTGTTCAAGGTCTGAAAAGAGTTTTTGCTCACCTAGAAATGACCCATCATCCTACTCAAAATAATAATACAAAATCCATAATTATCAGAAAGACTTCTTGGCAAAGAGCACCGTATTCTGGAATTTTTATCTGGTCCAAAAGCTCAGGACATTTTGTGAAGAAAGGAGAACCATTGGGAGTGTTGAAAGATGCCTATGGAAATAAGTCTATAACTGTTAGTGCAAGCAGAGATGGGTATATAATTGGTCATAGCAATGCTTCCGTAGTCAATCAGGGCGATGCACTCTTTCATATTGGATATGAAATATCTGAGGTATGATCTATCGAATTCTGTTTATTTCGCTTTTTTTGATTTACGGTGTACTTGTTTCTAGTGGTCAGGGAGAGTTGATGAAAAAGCTGAAGCCAATCCTGGAAAGTTCTACCTTTGATTATGCCTCAGTAGGATTGTCCGTCAGGTCGATGGATGGAAAGGAAGTGGTTCAATTCAATTCAGATAAAAAATTAATTCCCGCGAGTTCGTTAAAACTAATTACTACCCTTCAGGCGATTGAGGAGTTGGGAGAAGACTTTAAGTTTCAAACTAGAATTGGTTATTCTGGTCAAATAGATCGAGCAGGTACATTGAATGGTAATATTGTGATCATTGGATCAGGCGATCCATCACTAGGATCCAGAAGGTTTGGTAAAGAAAATGAATGGAACGTTGTTTTGGCTAAAATTGTAAAAGCAATACAAGATGCAGGGATTAAATGTATTGAAGGTAAAATTGAGGTTAAAACAAATGTATTCAAAGGGCAAGCTATTTGTCCATCTTGGCCTTATTCTGACATTGCCAATTATTATGCAAGTGGTGCTTGGGGGGTGAATTTTAATGAAAATAAGTACGACTTGGCGTTTAGTCCAAAAGTTAAAGAAGGAGAGATTGCCACATTAGAATACATCAAACCTGAAATTCCAAATATGCATTTGTCAAGCGAAGTCATAATAAAGGGACCGAAAACAGGAGATAATGCATATATATACGGTGACCCATTTCACTATTCCAAGATTGTAAGAGGAAGTATTCCATACAGTGAACAACCATTTGTAATAAAAGGTGCTACACCAAACCCTCCATTGTCACTAGCATATATGATTGAATTAGAGGTTTCAAAACTTGGGATAAAATGCAATGGATCTATGGTATCGAATGATGCTATTAAAAAATCAGAATTTACTCAATTCGCGAGTTTTAAATCTCCAGCTCTTTCCCAAATTGTAAAACAAGCAAATTATGAGAGTATCAATCTTTATTGTGAGGTATTATTGAAAATGTTGGGGCGTAAAATGAAAGAAGAGGGGTCTTTTGATGGGGGCTTAGATTATATTTCGGAAGCCCTTCAAGAGATGGAAATACCAAAGAGTAGTTATTCCATTAAAGATGGAAGTGGCTTGTCACCAAGAAACAGCATAACGGCTTCCTCATTTTCTCAATACCTGACAACAAAAATCAATGATCTGGGCATAAAGAAGTTGCAAAAGTATATACCACACGTGGGAGTCTCGGGTACCGTGAAATCATTGATGCAAGGAAAAAAAAGGCGTAAAAATTTCTATTTAAAATCAGGCTCTATGGGAGAGGTACTTTCATACACAGGGATATTCAAAGGGAAATCGGGGAAGGAATATTCCGTTTGTTTTATTTCAAATGATCATGCAAAAGGAAACAGAAGTGTAAGAGTTGAGGCAGAAAAGGTGTTTGAGTTGTTGTTTTTGAATCTGTAAGTTGTCAATTAGAAATCGAATTGTTGGTTGTTAAGGCAGTCCGAATTAATCCAATAAACTATCATGAAAAACAGGGTGTTCCCTAAATTTTCAAGTACTTTTAAGCTCAATATATAATTATCAAAATCGAACCAAATGTTACTGTTTAAAAAAGAAGGAAGTATAGCATATATTACGCTCAATAGACCAGAAAAATACAATAGCGTAAATCAAGCATTGGCATTTGAAATTCAATCTGCATTTGACGATTGTGCAGCGGATAAGAATATTCGTGCTATTGTACTCAGTGGAACAGGAAAGGCATTTTGTGCTGGACAGGATTTAGGGGAAATAGTCGATCCTAATGGCCCTCCATTGAATGACATTGTGAGTAAACACTATAATCCAATTGTCATGCAAATCAGAGATATTGAAGTTCCGGTAATTGCTGCAGTAAATGGAGTTGCTGCTGGTGCTGGGGCAAATATAGCATTGGCTTGTGATGTGGTGATTGCTAAAGAATCTGCTAGTTTTTTGCAAGCATTTAGTAAGATTGGATTGATTCCTGATAGTGGGGGTACCTATACATTACCTCGTCTGATCGGTCAAGCAAGAGCGAGTGCATTGATGATGTTGGGGGAGAAAGTGCCGGCTAAGGAAGCCATGGAGATGGGAATGATATACAAAGCGGTGAATGATGAGGAATATGACGCATATGTGGACAAAATAGCCAATAAACTGGCCAATATGCCTACTAAAGGATTGGCGTACACTAAAAAATTGCTCAATCTATCAGCTAAGAATAATATGGAAGAGCAATTGGCTATGGAACATGAGTATCAGTCGATTGCTGGTGCTACTGCAGATTATAAGGAGGGAGTGAATGCATTTTTAGAAAAAAGAAAACCAGTGTTTAAAGGTGAATAATCTTGTGGTTTAATAATGAAGTTTATAGGTGATTATGGTGTAAATTAAATCATTTTTCAATTAAGGTATAGCGGCTTTATTCAGTTCTTAACGCATTTTGAATCCATATTTTCTTAAACCCAAAAAACTCGGATTAAAGATCGATTTTTCAAAAGAAATGTATTGATTTATTGGAATGTATACTTTCAAACAATCATTTACTTTCCTCAAACACTTTTGAGTTCTTAACAGAAAATAGGAGTCCAAAATACTAAACTGAATAAGGCCATTTTTTGCCCTCGTTTATTTTCAAGCTCCTCAGTTGTTCTCAAAGGGTATAATCCTGCTACTTCTGAATCCCCCTAAGCTAGAAATTACCAATTTTAAGTTTTGCTGTTGATTTACTCGAAATTATAAATACAATTTACGATAAGAAAACTGGAAATATAGATATATCATGCTTTCCGATATTTTTCTAACACATCGGAGAATTTCATTTTATCATCTTCCATGTGAACCTGGCCGATATCATCGATGTAGATAGTTCCTAACTTACCTGCTGTATTTCCACGATTGGCTTCCATTGGATATCCATGTCTAATTTGGCACAAATATTCCGCCTGGCATTCAGAACAACTATAGTATGCAAAAGCCTTTTGTGGTATGAATAAATCAGAAACAATATTCCCTTCAAACTTGACATTGGTCAGAAAATGATAGTCGCTATTGTTGGATTTGATCACTTTTGTTCCAGGAAATATATTGGCAATTGCCTCTAGAAACTCTTTTGCATAAAATTTACTAAATAGTCGGTTGATGTGTTTATAATTCTGTTTGGGTAAATCCTGAAATGTAATCGTATTTTCACATGAAGTACACAAATGAGATATACTCCATACGCCATTATACTGGAAGCTAGTTGGAATCATACAATCTAAATATTCTCCATTCTGCTGTTGTTCTCTAATAGATGGAATGATTGGATTTCCTGAGAGAGAATAATTAATTGTTGAGACTTCTGCTAATCTATTTATCATTTAAGAACTGTATTTGCAAATTGGCTATAACTGCCGTTCGGTGATTTTTTTATGCGGATAATAATATAATCCAAATCTACTAAATCATTCCAAGTCATAGGGTATCCACTGGCTGCTTTAGGGATATTCCACATGGCTTGTTTTCCATTTCCTACTTGATTAAACCAAGGAATGACTGTAGCATCCAAAGATGTAAAGGGCAAATCTTTTAAAACTTCAATCTCAAAATACAAATCATAGGTATTTTCTGGTTTGTTCAATGCTCTTTGACCAAAACTATACGGCCGGCCATTTTCTATTGGACTGGTGAATGTTCCCGTAAGAATGGGTTCATAAGGAGTCATCGTGCTATCAATTTTGAGTACGCTCCCATATCGATCGAATCGTAATCCTTTGATGAGAGGAACATTTTGTTGTTCGTAATACCCGCCTTGATTTGGGGGCCATCCTCCATTTATTTTATTGGCATTGAAGAAGTCTTCCAGTTCTTTCCATTGCTCTACTTTCCATAAATAGAAGGAGTATTCTGACTGATGGAAATTGCCATCAAAATTGGAAACGGCTACAAAGTCTTCGTATTTACTTCCTTTTACAACTGGGTTATTGACGATGTCAGGGAGGATAGACAAATAATCTAATTTATCACTAAATAGGTCTGTTGTGGTTTTGAAGTCTGGAACTGTATGAGAAGGGTACTTTTCGAAATAAGCCGATACGATTTTGAGGTTTCCTGTATTTGTTCTTACAACATGAGCATACCCAGATTTTTCTAGTGCCATCCAGGCTTTAGTAGTAAAAGAATTGCTAGCTAAAAGATTAAAAATTTCCTTTTGCTCTGGTATTGCAAGGGCTACAATATCTTCAAATAATAGTTTGCTTGCAGCTGTGAATTCTTGTTCGTTAGCAGAAGAAAGAAAAAGTGTCCTCCCAATATCTTGAAGGGATATGATTTCAATGATCCCTTGAGGCGACGTATAAGCTAAGTATTTTTTGTCAGGATTGCTCGTAGATTTTACGGCTTTGGGATTATATCGTTTAGAATTATGCAGGGAATATTGGAATGTTTTATTTGGATCCTTGCGTATAGATGCTCCGTCCAAAGTCGATAAAGATAGCTTTATTGGGGGATTTAAATTGTCATTATTAATAACATAAGTGACTGGGGGAGTGCTGGTTGGAACTAGTGCTTTCTGCGTAGTTGTGGTACTTTGACTTAATAGTACATTGCAAAGCAAAAGAAGGAAAAATGAATGAATATGTTTCATGAGGTAATATTGGGGTCAGAAAATTAAATGTTGGTTGAGTCTCAATATAGCATTTTTTGTAGTAAATGAAAATGTAGGAATTTGGGTATGATGATTTTCTAAGCTTCAGTTTTTACATGTTTGATAGATACAAAATTGTGTTTTGGTAGATTAATTAAAAGAGTTAAACCGTAAATGTAAAATTGGGTACTGATAAATTCTTAATTTTATTTTGATCTTGTAGTTCTTGCTAAATGCGTAGATCAGATAAATCTACTTCGGAAGTAATAAACCAATAGAAATGAAATCGAATAAGAGATCACTAAAACTTAAATCCGAGATGGATTCATTTTATCAGACCAATGCGCAAAGAATCGATCCTGTGCGTACTACCGCTATACATCATTTTAAGTCCCTTGTTTTGCAAAATAAAGATGTGGTAAAACATTTATTATTGAGAGCACATTGGACAGTATCCAAACTACTTTACCTCAATGAAAAGGGAAATAGAATGTATACTCACTTAATGGTAAGAAACTTTGAATGGAAAGGTACCGAGACGGACAATATCATGGAGGTAATTGGAGCAAAAATTAATGATCAGTGGTATTATTTATTTGGAACAACTACGTATTTACCTAGAGAATCGTATAAAAGTGACCTTGCTCTACCTCTCTCCTATGAAGAGATGGATTTTTTGATGAACAAAGGGCTATTTCCAGCAATTGTTTCTTGCGAAAATGGGGAATATCATGTGAATGCCAATTTTTTCAAAAATAAATTTAGAGAGCTAGATGATTCAGTGTTGGGGAGTGATGAGGAATTTATGCGGCGCGCCACTTCATACCAACCCAAAACTATTCCCCAATCTGAACTTGATCGAATCAGGAAAAAACGGTTGGAAAGTAAACCTCCAATAAAACACAATCAATTTTTTTTGAAAAGATTTTTTAAAAAGAAAAAGTTATTTGACAGCAAAGCGTGGAAAGATACAGCAATCGATGCTTTATATGAATGAAATATTACGCAATCCCTTCCTTCAATTCAATATTTCGCACGATCACATCCGCATGATGCCGTGTGTTTTCAATGAAATATTTATTGGTTTTTAGACCTCCATTCACCACACCGGCTAAATATACTCCTGGCAAATTACTTTCCAGCGTATCTTCATCTTCTATTCAAATGCGAAACATTGTAAAGTTCAAACTATAGAACACTTTATTTTTCATACCATGGAAATACTGGTAACTCCTCTATTCTATTTTTATCTGACAACTCTGTTCCATTGTTTCTTTCAAAGAATTTTCTTATTTTTTTTACAAAGCCAAGCAGTCTTGGAGTATTGAGTAGATACAATTCTCTATTGTCAATATAACCGTATTCATTTATTGGAAAATCTTCCAATTTTTGATTATCAATATCATAATCAGGTTTATAATATGGCAACCAAATATCTAGTCCAGAAGATATTATTAGAACAAGATCTCTACTTTTAGAAATCGATAATTCTAAAAATAGTGGGCTATAAGAACCTGTTTCAGAGTGATGGTATAAATGCACTCTATAAGGATTAAGAAGCGGATAAAACACTTCATTTGTAAATACATCCTTTATCTCTATTTCTCCATTTTCATTATAGAATGCAAGCTGTGTAACTATTACATGAGGGTTTTTATAATCACTTCCTAAATATGGAAAAGCCTGTTGAAAAAACCTAATATTTTTCTCAAAGTCGTTTAAATTAAACTTTTTTTATAAGAAAATATTAAATATTTTTAAATATTAATAAAAATATTAAAATACTGATATTTGATCTAATAGTTTTATAATCCCAAACTCCCAGCCAGATAAGACAATTAAATTCAGTAATTCTTTAATCAATACAATATCATACTTGTTTTGTTTTAAAACAAATTGATAATAAAAGGATCCGTTATCTGGTTTTATACTCCAGTAGTTCTTCATTGTACATCTATTAATAAACCTAATATTTCATGTATTCCAGTATTGTTTTTAATTATAAACTTATCCATTCCATTTAAAGTGCCAGATGGTCCAGGGTACATTGGTGTACCGCTATTTTGATTATATCCTTGAAGATATTCTATCAATTCTCGTTGGCTTGCATTATAATGTGGATTATTTGGATTATTGTTTTTAATAAAAACATTTTTTGAGTAGTTCGATGGCGCTGGTTCTGCACTTGGTTTAAACTGTTTAACAGCATCTGCTGCAAAAGTACCTAATTTGTTTTCTCCTGGACCAGGGCCATTGATTTTTTTTAGATGATAAGCATGTTGTCCAATGTCATCTAAGAAATCAGGGAAACCCAATGCGTCTAACCTTACATACTTTTCTTGTATGGCAATATGTAAAGCCCACTCTATTTCAAAATCATGGCCTCCATTTTTGAAATGGTTATCTTTATCAATTTTCTTTATTTTTTTATCTAAAAATCCTTTCGCATTTTTTAGCAAATATTCTCCAATTTTTTAAAACCAATAAGGTATTACTATCATATTGTAATTTAGATAAGTCATTTATAATCGAAAAGTTACCAAATATATCAACCCTCTTTAGTATGATCAAGGATCAATTAGTTAAAAATGAAGGCGCAATCCTTCAAGAAGTGACAATAGAAGATAACCTATGATAGAACTTGTCAAGCTTATAGAATAGCTCAATGAAGAAAATAAACCCATCTTCTCTTTTAACGAAAAAGTGCTCACCAATAAAAAAGTTCAAAGACTCCTTTAATAAAAGTGTGGCTACTCTCTAAATGATACTAGGGCTTTAATACATTATAAACCACCAAAATCATGTTGAAAAGTTTTAAGTTTTGGATATTTGTTCTTTCCATTGGTTACATAGATTTATAAAATACTTTGAATTAAATAACCTTAATCTAGTTTCATATCCAACTAAATATTGCAATAACACGATTTCGTCTGACTCAATACGATAGTATAGATGAGTACTGTGAATGTAACTTTGTAGATGTATCAATCTGCCCAATTTAAAACCTGTATCTTCCCTTATGTGTACAGGTAATTCTCTTTCATATTCCAGAATTTCATCCTGTCTAACTTCAAAATCTTTTAATTTTGCATGTTCATTAATTGAAGTGGCAAGTCTGATTTTGTTTAATTTATTTAGAAAAAGGTCATCAACCTCATTAGAAGAATATCTAAACAAATTAATAAGTAGATCATCATTAATTTCAAAAACTGGGTCTTTGAATTTTTCACCAGCTAAAATTACTTCCTTTATTCCAACTATTTTATTCATATTACTGTATATATTTTATGAAAATGGTTTTTTTATTATCATACCATTATCAGCTGCAGCCTCCCAAGCCTTCTCCGTCTATTGTTATATCTATTTCTCCAAAACTAGTTGAAGTGCATGGGGTTACCTCTCCATTAATAGAGAATGGGACACAGTTTAAATTAAAACAAGTACTGGCTTCTCCGCATAAATTGTCTGTAACGGTGACACAATAGACGCCTTCTCCAATATCAGATAAGGTAGATGTTGAAGAATCATTATAATCCCACAGGTAAGAATATGGAGCATAGCCACCATTAATGGACAAAGTAATGGAGCCGTTATTACATCCATCGTCAATGGTGGGTTGAACTAATGATGCTTCGATTGCTTCTTCACCAGAAGTTGGATCATTTGGATCTATTTGACACAATAACAGATAGGGGGATAGGAATAAAAGAATTACTTTTAGATATCGCATAGCTTTTTTGGTTTAATTATTATTTAAAACACTAAAACTATGCCAGTACTTGAGATTTAGCTTGAAAAATGCTAGAAATGAATGTTTATAGGATCCCTTCCTTCAATTCAATATTTCGCACGATCACATCCGCATGATGCCGTGTGTTTTCAATGAAATATTTATTGGTTTTTAGACCTCCATTCACCACACCGGCTAAATATACTCCTGGCAAATTACTCTCCAACGTATTTTCATCAAAAATGGGTGTTCTCAATTCATCCGTATCAATAGCTAATCCTAGATTTTCTAACAATTCATAATTGGGAGAATAGCCGGTCATCGCGAGAACATAATCGTTGTAAATGGTCTTTTCTCCTTCTGGAGTATTCAAGATCACTGATTTTGGTAAGATCTCTTTTATAGTAGTGTTGAAATGTGCCTGGATCGACCCTTCTTTAATCCGATTTTCAATATTGGGAAGGATCCAATACTTGACCCGTTGATACAATTCTGATCCTCGGACCGCCATGGTCACATCTGCTCCCTTTTGCCAACATTCCAGTGCTACATCACAAGCGGAATTGGCTCCACCAACAACCATTACTTTTTTACGGATATAGTGATGCACTTCATCGTAGTAATGTTTGACTTTAGGCAGGTTTTCTCCAGGCACTCCCATGAGATTAGGTTTGTCATAAAACCCAGTTGCTACAATCACGTATTTGGTGTGGTATTCACCTTCAGAGGTTGAGATACTATAATGTCCGTCCTTTTTATGCATTCCTAGTACCTGCATATCAAAATCGATGGCCAAGTTATAACTTTCCATCAAACGTCTATAATATTCTAATGCTTCACGACGTGTAGGCTTATCTGAATGAGAAATGAAAGGAACACCTGCTATTTCTAACTTTTTACTCGTAGAAAAGAAGGTCATATTTGCAGGAAAGTGAAATATGGAATTGACCAATACTCCTTTTTCCAGCACCACATAATTCAAATGAGCCTTTTGAGCTTCAATGGCACAATTAATTCCAGAAGGGCCTCCTCCTATAATGACTAAGTCAAGCATCCTTATCTCAATAACGTGACGTCTCCCTTCTCTAGAATCTGTTGACCATCAATAAAATAAGACACATACCAGATATATACCTCACTTGGTGCTGGCTCTCCTTTATGCGTTCCATCCCATGCTTCTAAAATCGCGTTGGATTCAAAAACCGTTTCGCCCCATCTATTAAATACTTTGAACTCTACATCTGAAATTCGATCTAGATTCATAGTATCACTTGGAATAGGTCCGAAGGTGGTTGAAAATTCATCTTGTCCTCCAGGAAAAAATGCGATTGGATATCTTAATAGTCCTCCGCATAATGCTCGAGTATCAATATTTAATGAATCTACAATTTCTTCACAAATCTTTAGTTCTACATAATATGAACTTAAACTTAATGAGCCAGAAGGATTCATTCCTGTAACTGAATTTAATGGATTAATTAAATCCGATATTGTTAAATCTAGATATGATTGGTCTCCTATCTCAGATGTTCCTTCAAACTCTATAGTTGATAAGTTTGGGTTTTCTTCATTGCAATTCAGATCGAAAGTGATTTCTCCAGTAGTAGGAATTACGGGGACAGTTATATCGTAGTTAATAATTTCCATTACACCGCATTGGTTCGAAATAGTTACTTGATACATTCCATCTTCATTTACAATGAGCGAGTCCGCGGTGTCTTCAGGACCCGTAGACCATTCATAAGAAAAATTGTCAAATTCTATATCTGCAGGTACAACTCCAGTATTCAATTCTACTCCGCCATTTGTGCAGAAATTAACAAAATTTGGCCCACCATTCGCATTAAATGATATATCAGGCAATGCCATTTCTAATGCATCAGAAGCCATTTCGCCACAGTCATCGGTAACAGTAACGGAATATAATCCTGGTTCGGTGACATCAATTGAAGGCGTTATTTCTCCTGTATTCCATAAATAGGTTTCTCCAAGGGCTCCAGGGGTATAATTACCAGTCAGCACGACAATCCCATTTTCACAGAATTGATTATTATCTTGGGTAATAGCTATACCAGGCAACATCAATCTTGTCAATTCTATCGTATCGCACATTTTGAAGCAGATATCTTGATTTACAGTTACAGTTACGGAATATTGTCCTTCTTCCATGACTCGAATCGTATCTGAAAACTCACCAGTACTCCACATGTAGGACACATTTTCTGGATCTACACCAGAAACAGATGCAATCAGCAATGTATCAATAACTTCATTAGGGCAAAATGGAGGGTATTGTTGGTCAATATTCAATTGTGGTGGAGTGAATCCACTAAAACCATTCAACTCATGTTCCAAAATATTATAAAATAAACCACCATTTTCTATAGTAGAAGTTAAGGTGTCAGAAAGCATCACTAAATCAATGGTAGTAGTGGTCAGTGTGTCTGAACATGGGACCACCCCATCAGTTGTAATGACACCTTGAGCATTATGTTTCATTACATGCATCACTTCGGTATCGTCTTTGAAACCGTGTCCTACTAAAGTAGCTCCTCCTGTACTTTGCACATTCAATAGAGTCGTTGTAAATGGTTGTGTGAAGCTTACTTCTTGATTGTAGAAGGTAGTCCAATTAATAGTACCATCCAAACTCATATTTGTAGTGAAATACAGTGTTGAATCATTCTGAGTGACGATTCCTGAAATCCAAAGTGTTCCATCATCTCCTTCAACAAAATTGATGAGGTCTGTATTATTACCTTCAACAATAATGTTTTCAGCCATTATTATTCCTCCTGCAGTATCCAAGACAGCAACAAATCCTTCCACTGAACTTCCTCCTGTTCCGTATGTTCCCACCACGGCCGTATTTCGATCAGATAGAGATCTAACTTCAACAGGTAAAATGTTTTCTATTCCTGCTACAGAGAACGTATAGGATTCTGCCCAAAGTTGTACTCCATTGCTATCTAATTTTGCTACAACAAATTCTTCTCCTCCATTATTGGATGTACCAGTAATTACAAAAGTAGAATCTGCACTCTGTTTGATATCGGTAACGGCATCTAGTACGATGTCTCCATCTGTATTATTAAATTCATAAGTTCTAGACCAAACGAGACTGTCTGCTGGACCAATTCTATTGATGGTTGGCAATACAGAAGGTCTTAATAATAAATCACTCTGACCAAAGAAGGGTGCAGTTAACGATCTTGCAGATACATCACTCAATGGATTACTGCCACCGACTGTTCTTAGGTCTATTAAATTTCCACCACCTTCTAATCGCCCAAATATCATAGCAGGGTCGCCATTGATATTCGCATTGATGGTAAACAATATACTATCTTGAGTTCCATTAAAATTATAATCACCTAAACTGAGAATCTCAACACTGTCTTGTCCTAAATCTAATTCTTTGGACCACTTAATGTTTCCCTTGTAATCATGTTTTGTGAAGACGATCGTTAAATCTTCATCCCCAACTCTTTTGGTACCCATAGCAAATACATCACCTTCAGTTGTAGTACTGCTCATATGATAGAACAACGTGTCTATCGTTGTAGATGGAACATTTAAGTTTGTTTCATACAACCTATGATATGCTTCTTGGCCAAAACCGGTATAGAAAATGAATGTAAGTGCAAGCGTTGCTATTATCCTATGGTACATATTATCATTATTATTAAATGGCAAAATACAAACAATTTTAAAAGGTCTGACTATTCCAGGCTAGCAATTATAAAAGAACGGTATTAATTATGACACTTTGAAGAAGTATTTAATTAAATATTAATGATTTACCTCCTAATTTTAAAGGTTTCTAAAAGAGGATTGTTCTTATTCCACAAGATTAAAAAATGTGGTATAAAAGACATTCTATTGATTCTCATTTAAAAAACGTGATTTATAAATAAAACATAGGGTATTTCGTTGGGTAAAATTGTACATTTGCATGCTTACTAAAGTAACGGAGCAACTCCATGAGTGATCAAATTCACCACGAATGCGGTTTAGCAGTCATCAGATTATTAAAACCGCTTAGTTATTACCATAAAAAGTATGGTACCGCACTGTATGGGCTGAATAAAATGCAGCTTTTACTTCAAAAACAAAGGAATAGAGGACAAGATGGTGCTGGTATAGCGACCATTAAGTTGGATATGCCTCCTGGTAGTCGATATATCAGCAGAAAGAGAAGTAATAATCCTCAATACATCAAGCATTTATTTGAAGGGGTTTTTAGTCATTTTAATGAATTGACAGAGGAGCAAAGGAATGACCCAGAATGGTTGAAGATAAATAAACCGTATACAGGTGAATTGTTATTGGGCCATTTGAGGTACGGTACCCATGGAGCCAATACGATAGAGACGGTCCATCCTTTTTTAAGACAAAACAACTACATCACCAGAAATTTGGTTTTAGCGGGTAATTTTAACTTGACAAATGTAGACGAGTTGTTTGAAGAATTGGTTGGATTTGGGCAATACCCAAAAGAGAAGTCGGACACTGTTACTGTTTTGGAGAAGATCGGTCATTTTTTAGATGATGAAGTTCAGCGACTTTTTTCATGGTTCAAACCTGAAGGGTATACCAATCAACAGATCAATACATTAATTGCGGAGCATTTGGATGTGACGCGGTTGTTGCAAAGAGCCAGTCGAAAGTTTGATGGAGGGTATGTGATGGCTGGATTAATTGGTCATGGAGATGCATTTGTATTCAGAGATCCTTCAGGAATTCGACCCGCATTTTATTATCAAGACGATGAAATCGTTGTTGTTGCATCAGAGCGTCCTGCCATTCAAACATGTATTGGAGTTTCTATCAATGAAGTGAAAGAATTGCAAAGAGGTCACGCTTTGATAATTAAGAAGAATGGAAGTGTAAGTGAGGTGTTGTGTAAAGAACAATTGGACAGAACGGCTTGCTCTTTTGAACGGATCTACTTTTCAAGAGGAACGGATCGAGATATTTATTTGGAGCGAAAAAAATTGGGTGAATTATTGGTGCCTGAAATTATTAAAGCTGTAGATGAAGACTTTGAGCACACTATTTTCTCATTTATTCCTAATACGGCAGAGGTTTCCTTTTTTGGAATGGTGCAAGGGCTAGAAAAATATACCAATACCATACGGAAAAAGAAAATTAGAGAACTGAGTACGGATTATACCGATGAGGAGATGGATAAAATATTGGCGATCACTCCAAGAATTGAAAAAATTGCGGTTAAAGATGCTAAGATGCGGACCTTTATAGCGGACGATGTGGTGAGAGGAGAGATGGTCGCACATGTATACGATGTGACGTATGGAATAGTGAGAAATAATGTTGATACTCTGGTATTGATTGATGATAGTATTGTAAGAGGGACAACTTTAAGAGATAGTATTATATTCAGTTTGTCCAGATTGAAGCCAAAGAAAATTGTCATTGTTTCTTCAGCACCTCAGATTCGATATCCGGATTGCTATGGGATTGATATGAGTAGGATGAAAGAATTTGCGGCCTTCAAAGCATTGGTGCAATTATTAAAGGAAAATAATAAGTCAAACCTTTTGGATGAAGCCTACAAGCGATGTCTGGCCGAAGAGCAAAAACCAGTGGGTGAAATGATCAATCAAGTGCAACCATTGTACGACGAATTTACATATGAACAGATTTCTGACAAGATTTCAGAGATTGTCACTCCGGAAGGATTGGACATTGAAGTTAAAGTAATCTATCAGACTGTGACCAATTTACACAAAGCATGTCCTAATAACACAGGCGATTGGTATTTCACTGGAAATTATCCGACTGTTGGAGGAACGAGAGTCGTGAATAGATCGTTTATTAATTATATGGAAAACAATGATAAAAGAGCGTATTAAGCGCTTTCCGCACTAAGCTTTTTTTTATCATGTATTCGATTGCCTAATGCAAAGTCGTAGGGCTTATAGATTTGCGGTATACGTAGGTATAGACTCGATTGGTATTAGGTCACCCTTATTTATTTAACTACTTATTTAAAATCAAAAATTATTTTAGTATGAAAAGAATTTTGAATTTCTCATCTGTGGGTCTAGTGTTGATTGCCGCTATGTTTTTATATAGTTGTGAAGATGAGCCTACTGGCCCTGTTAATGTAGATCCAGTTGTTAGCTTGTTGTCTTCTTCTGATCTCACATTGGAGCCAATGGAGACGTTTACAATTGATTTTAGTGCTTCCATTGGGGATGACTCTCCATTAAAGTCTGTGACAGTGTATGAAGATGGAACAAAAGTACCTTTTTCAAGATTAACAGTTAATGGCACAGCTGCAGCTTCGAATGCTATTTTGCTTTTTGGAGATGATGTGGATGGACTTTCTTGGTCTATTGATGTAGTTGCTCAATCTATTACATCTACTTCTACCTATGAAGTGGAGGTTCAAGATGAGGCGGGACAGACAGGGTCTGCTTTTGTTACTGTGACTACTGTGGGTACACCTCCAACGTTGACTACAACTTCTCCTATGACTATCGAAGTTTTACAGGATATTAAAAATTTGTTCAGACTTACTGCGGTAAAAGGTAGTGGAGACTTGGTTTCTATTGAAGTGAGAGAAAATGATCAATTTGTAGATCCATCCAAGATTTTCTGGCAAACGATTGGTACTTCTGTTTCTGAAAATCCATTCTTACTTGGAGAAGATGATAAAGGTGGATTTGATGAACAAGAATTATTCATCATGACTCCTGAGTCGGAAGGAAATTTTATTTATAGAGTAATTCTTACGGATGAATTTGGTTCTACTGCGGAGCTGTCATTTGATGTTACAACCTTACCTAGTGGAACTGCTGTTGAAATGTTAGAGGGTGTGTTGTTGAATGCTGGTGGTGGACAAGGCACTGGAGGCTTGGATTTGGACAATGGGATGAGTACTAACTCAGATGATGCAGAAGCTGAAATCAGGGACAACGGTATTGATACGGATTTACCTGCTGATGAAAATTGGTTGCGTACTATTTCTCCAATTGCGGATAATGGTGTTTCTATGAGATATCTGAAAGCCGGTGAAGGTGGGCTTCCAGAAGATTTCTCATTTGCGTCGATTGCATTCAAGGAAGATTTACCTCTGTTGTTTGATAATGGTATTGAATTGACTGATGGTGCGAGTGATGTTGTAATGATTGAAGACGTATTTATTGTGGAAAGAGACGGGAAATACTGGGTATTAGAAGTGATTCAGGTAGAGACTACCTTTCAGGACAATGCGGACAACTACATTTTTGATGTGAAGTTTTAAAGATTTTATATCCCGTTCAAATCTAGTGTTTTCGGGGTGTATAGAATAAAGATAGGGGTAGAGACGATTGTCTCTACCCCTTTTTAAATGCATGGGGTTATGCAAAGGTGGGATGTAATTGGTTTGTTTTAGGTCATTTCTCTTTACTTGTAGGGTTTGTGTTCTATTTATCGTCGTTTTAATCCACTTTGCAATGCACTTGCCCTTCCTATAACATCTTGCCCGAATCGGTTTCGTATTCGATCCATTTGTTGCAAAAGGCGAATTCGCTCTATGCTGTCTTCAAAAAGGTTGATCTGGTAATTACCGTGTACGAGTCCACTGAACTTTACACCAATCAGCCGGATCAGTTGTCTTCGTTCGTATACTTTGTCAAAGAGCTGCAGGGCATATGTTCCGAGTATGTTATCCTGAGCGGTATAGGGTATTTTGCGTTGCTTGGTGAATGTATTGAAGTCGGCATATCGAATTTTTACGGTGATACAGGATGTAAGTCTATTGGATGCTCGCAACTCGAAACTGAGCTTGTCTGACATATCGATGAGCATATTTCGGATCATTTTGAGATCCAGGGTGTCTTCACTGAATGTACGTTCTTTGGAGAGCGACTTGGATTCGCTGTAGGGAACAATAGGAGTATTGTCTATGGCATTGGCTTTTTCCCAGAGTTGGCGACCCGATTTACCAAATTCTCGTTCAAGCAGTCGGGTTGGGATCTCACTGAGAATCTTGATCGATCTCACACCCATAAAACTGAGCTTCTTGTAGGTCTTCTGCCCCACACCAGGTATTTTTTTGACTGGCAAGGGGGCAATGAATTGTTTTTCTATACCGCGTTTTATTTCTTTGGCTCCATTGGGTTTGGCTTCTCCTGTCCCTATTTTTGAAATTAACTTGTTTACGGAGAGACCGAATGATATAGGGAGACCCGTTTCCGCAATGATTCGTTGACGAAGTTCTCGAGACCATTTGTAACATCCAAAAAACCGATCCATACCAGTGAGGTCGAGATAAAATTCGTCGATGGATGCTTTTTCATATACGGGTGCATCTTCGGCAATTACATCGGTGACCATTCTGGAGTAATAGGAATAGCTGTCCATATCTCCACGAAGGATGGTGGCATTTGGACATAGTTGAAGCGCCATCTTCATGGGCATTGCGGAATGAACTCCAAATCTGCGAGCTTCATAACTGCAAGAAGATACCACTCCACGGTTACTGGTCCCACCAATGATGAGAGGTTTTCCCTTTAAGGAACTGTTCTTTAATACTTCGACGGAAGCAAAAAAAGAGTCTAAGTCCATGTGCAACACAGCTCGTTCAAACATAGTATATATCGTCGTTTTACTTTTCTAGGATAGAAATTGCCGAGAGCATCAAGCTAGTGTAAAAGGAATAGCTTTTCTACTGACGGAAGACAAAGATACATAAAAAGTCAATAAACACGACATTATTATGTCGTATTTTACGATATTAATTGCAATATGTCGATTTGCCCTTGATATGACAGGGATAGCAGGGATAAAAAAAAGTGAAAGGCCCATCAATTTTGATGAGCCTTTCATAAAGGGTATTTAAGAATGTACGTATTTTATAAGCTTATTACTTTACCAGAAATGATATGATCTCCATTTATGACACGATATACTAAGATACCTTTGTAATTATTGTCAAGTGATAATGAAAGAACGTTTTCACCAGCAGTTAAGGTATATGGGCTAGAATATATTTTTCTTCCATTGACATCAAGTAATTCAACCGTCACCTGTGTGTTCGCTTGACTATGATAGGTCATATTAAATGATTCAGAAAATGGATTAGGGTAAACTTCCACCGTATTTTCTAAATCGTCGGTGATGAGGTCTCTTAGTTTAGCTTCTAGTTCATTGTCAGTTGGATTATCAACCATGAATTGTGACAATGTCTCCAATGTAGAGTTAGAAGTCAGTCCATTGTCATCAAATACAATGTCCCCTAAACGTATACCTACGAAATCTTGATCATCTATGTTATCCGTTTCTACTAAAACATCAATAATTGTAGCAGGGTCACTATAGATTTCATCAGCTGTCTCACTTTCAAATTGCGCTTTATCGATGATGAGCCATTCACTAGCAACACCAAAGTCATCTATTTCGCCTGTCAGATACTCCAATAAACGCTTGAGATCATCGAAATCCACATCCCCATCTTGGTCTACATCAGCTGCAAATTTTTGATGTGGTTCTGTGAAATCGGTAGCTCCTACAACGTAATCCATTAAGAAATCAAGGTCATCGGTATCAATACCACTATTGAACGCTGTACTGTTGAACATAGCAGAAATTTCATAGGTATCTCCAGTTTGAGCAAAGCCAGCAAATCGGTAATGGCCCCAGTCATTGGTGTATGCATCCAGCATAAGATTGTTAACAAACGTATCCATCATTGCAGTAATCGCCGTATCTAAGGTTACCATATAGGTGTACGAACTATCCATTTCATTGTACATGCTATCTAGTAATGGAGTAATCACGGTATCCAATGTCACAACAAAGCTAGTATCAGGCACTGTATTTTTAATGGTAACTTTTACACTGTCCAATGGTTCTCCTGAAGCAGAGAATATATTTCCACCAATATAATAAGTGTATCCCGGTTCTGTATCATCATCTTCATCACAAGCATCTCCAATACCATCTCCATCTTCATCTTCTTGATCTGGGTTAGGGTCATGAGGACAATTGTCATCTTCGTCCAAAATGCCATCCCCATCAGAATCATTGTTTACTTCTTCACAAGCATCTCCAATACCATCTCCATCTTCATCTTCTTGATCAGGATTCGCTACGTAAGGACAATTGTCTTCACTATCAATAATACCATCCTCATCAGAATCCTCTTCTTCAGGTTCACAGTCAGGAATATTTGCTCCATTATTTTGAACATGGATGATTACAACACAGTAAGATTGGTTTCCATCATTGTCGGTTACCCACATTTGAACCGTATTCTCTCCAACATCATCACAGGTGAATGTTTTGTAGGTGTCCGTAACATCTGATGAAAAAGAAAACTTGAGCGATCCGCCATTACAAGAGGCGGTACTTCCTTTGTCGAGGTCTTTGGCCCAGATTTCTACCATTCCATCATCAAATACGCCATCTCCATCATTATCAACTCCCATTAATGGAACAGATAAAGATGCATAGCAATACGGTACAGGAGGTTTTTTGTCGGTAACTTTTATTTGTCTAGTGCAAGTCTTTTTTGAACCACATCCATACTTAACGGTATATTGAACATAGTACCATCCGATAGGATATGTACCAGAAATATCAGCTCCATTAGAATCTGCATAAGGGGAGTTATTGGTAATCTCATAATCTCCTCCACACGTTTCGCCATCTACCCATAGTGGTGGTACATGAAGATACGCATCTACACAATTGTTTGAATTGATAGTGATGTCTTCTGGACATGTTAAAATAGGTAAATCTCCCTTAGAAATTTTAATGAACTGATAGTAGGTCCACAGTCCGCCTCCACCATACCATGAATTAGGATTGTATTGGCACCAATCAATAACAGTCCATTTTCTTACTATTTTTTTACAAGTAGAACTTATGGTATAGGTTTGATCGGAGAAAGAAACGCCTACATTATCGACTCCACAAGATCCTCCACCATTCGACCATGTAGGATAACCCCATCCTGGAGGCAGTTGACTTGGGTGAGTAGAAGGGTAACATCCTTCCAATGTTATATGCTCTTGAGGCCAAGTAATGTTGGATTCATTGAACGTGCTTCCATCAGCAAGAACAGTAATAGTCTGCGTACATGAATACACATTCCAATTGTAGTCCTCCACTGTCCATGTTCTAGTGATATACCCCGAATTACAAGAATTGAGGTAGTAATTGACAACAGGGTATCCTGCATTGTACCAAGTACCATTGTAGTAGTAGGTAGCATTGCCATAAATGGATAAGTCCCAGATTTCATCGCTGCAAGAAACAGTTACATCATCAGGGCAATACAATGTGAAGCTATCGTCTTCTTCTACGCAATTTTCATTTGCAAAGGAGGGAGATACGGTGAATAATACAAATAGAAACACCATGCTTCTGTTCAAAAGTGTAGAGAATTTTTCCATTATTTTGAGCCTTTAGTTCGTATGAGAAATTTCATATTAAAACAAATATACATATGTAAATTGTTTTTTATCAGTTTGTTTTGATAAAATAGTATAAAATAGGGGAATCCCCTGATTTTTGATGTAGCCACAAAAACCAAGAGCCAAAACAGTCAATTATGGGAATTTGTAAATAATGTTGGCTGGCTTCGTCTTGCCAGTAATCGGTTATTATTTATGCTTTGGACGATGCTAATATCTATAAAATAATTGCAATATGTCTTATTACGTAGCATGAAAATTTATTCTAATTTTGCATTATAAAAATATGATATATGTATCTCTTTGAGAATGCATTGTTCACTTTAATCAAAGAAATAGATTTGTAAATAAATGCTCTGTATGAAATACCTTATTGTTGTTGTAAGCTTGGGTTTAATGCTTGGTTGTACAAATAAGAACAAAAATAATATAGATGGTGCGGAACCATTAAGTGAATCACCAGAATTAAAAAAGGAGCATTCACAAAGTCAGATAGATTATGATGTGACAAAGTGGAAAGAAATAAAAGCGGAAGATGGAGTGATTTTGGATATCCGTTATGCTACGGAGAATAATTTCACCAAAAAGCAAATCTATCCGTGTGGGCGTTGCTTTTTACGCCCGGAACTAGCCGATCGAATTCAACGACTGCAAAAAGATATACAAGCCCAGTATGGGATGAGTCTCAAATTATTTGATTGCTATCGTCCCAGACCTGCACAACAAAAGTTATGGGATATTGTACCTAATGAAGATTACGTCACTCATCCAGATAAAGGATCTATGCACAATCGGGGCCTGGCAGTAGACATTACGCTTGTAGATTCAAGTGGTGACGAACTAGACATGGGGACAGCCTATGATTTTTTTGGACGGGAGGCGCATACTGATTATAAGGGACTCTCTAAAGAAATATTGAAAAATAGAACCATTTTGAATAAATTGATGGATATCCATGGACTGAAAGGTATTCGAACTGAGTGGTGGCACTTTTCATTGAAAACAGTTCAAGCTCCTTTGGATGATTGGGAGTGGCCATGTAAATCATGAAGTGATTTAAGAACCAAAGCACCTGCAAATCAACTTAGCATACGTTTTGAGTCCATTCAAGGATAATTGATCTTCGTTTTGAATTATATGATTGAAAAAATTAATTTCGCATCCAACTTAACCTCCACGTATGTACAAAAATAAAAAGGTTGTTGTAGTTCTTCCTGCTTACAATGCTGCCCTAACATTGCAGAAGACGTATGATGAAATACCATTCGATATGGTGGATGAAGTCATTCTATGTGACGATGCAAGTAATGATGGAACCGTTGAGTTGGCCAGAAAAATTGGAATCCATCACATTATTGAGCATCAAAAAAATAAAGGGTATGGAGGCAATCAAAAGTCATTATATAATAAAGCATTAGAATTAGGTGCTGATATTGTAATAATGCTGCATCCTGATTATCAATATACACCCCTCTTGATACCTAGTATGGTCAACATCATTGGGGATGATTTGTATCCTGTGGTGTTGGGGTCAAGGATATTGGGAAAAGGAGCACTAAAAGGAGGCATGCCTTTATATAAATATATCGCTAATCGATTTTTGACGTTTACTCAAAATGTATTGATCAACTATAAATTATCCGAATATCATACAGGGTATAGGTCATTTAGTAAAGAGGTGTTAGAGACCATAAAATTCAATTCGAATTCGGATGATTTTGTATTTGACAATGAAATGTTGTCCCAAATTGTATATGCTGGATTTGATATTGGAGAAGTGACGTGTCCCACCAAATACTTTGAAGAAGCCTCCTCGATTAATTTCAGAAGAAGTGCAAAATATGGATTTGGGGTACTCAGAGTCTCTTTAGTGCATTTCTTGTGTAAATTGGGAATAGGAAAATCTAAACTGTATTAAAGAATAGTTTTAAGGGATTCAGCCAGTGACTTTTCTGAAGGATTTTCAGCAACAATATAATCCACTATTCCATGTTTTTCTAGCTGTTTTGCGGTCGTGTTACCAATGGCAATGACTTTTTCATTTGCATAGGCTCTTTTATTCAACCAGGCATCTACATTCATGGGACTTGTAAATAGGAGAATATCAAAAGGGGTGTCTGGAACATCCTGGCTCAAAGAATTTTTGTAGACGGGAAGTGAAAAATCATCTTTCCTGTTGATTAATTGTCGAACACTATCTACGGATTGCTTTGCTCTGATGTAGCACGTAATGGTATTCGAGTCCAATTCTTTGCTGTACGCTTTAGCCACATCTTCTGGTGATCCAGTTCCTACAAATGAAATATCAGTAACATAGTGGGACAATTCTTCAGCCGTGCCATGACTCATACATGCCCATAGGTAAGGGTAGAGTTCATAACTATCATTTTCAAAGAAGTATTTGACGCCATTTCTACTATAAAAAAATATCCAATCTGCAAAAGGCCTTGAGAAGTCTAGAGCAGAAAATTCAATAAGGCTTCGATCTAGGAGAGTATATTTTTTGCCTTTGATGTTAAGCAATGGTGAATCAGGTTTTAGCGCACGACTGATGAAAATTCGGTTCACAGATAATTTGATTTATATTTCTTTATCGGTAGCAGTAATCCAGAAGTTGTTGATTCCTTCTCCTTGTGTTACCTTCACTCTTTGCACATTTAATAGTTCCAATAAAGAAAGAAAGGTGACAATGGCATGAATTCTATTCTCCAGATTTAAGAATAGATTTTTGAAATCAACAGGCTTCCCTTTTTTTAACTTTTGGAAAATATAAGATTGTTGTTCTTCAATCGTGTAATTGTATTTTACTATCCTATGAATGGTTTGTGATCCCCTAGCTTCATAGTTTTCCATGAGTTTTTGGAAGGTAGTCAGTAATTTGTACAATGTCAATGATTCCAGCTCGACATCTACCAATGCTTTAGAAGCAATGACTCTCAATTCTTTGCTGACATTCCCCCGATTAAATTTTGTGCTGCGAGTTTGTTCCATGTCTCGCATTTCATCTAGAATCTCTTTGTATTTCTTATACTCTAACAGCCGCTGAGTCAACTCTTCTCTTGGATCTATCTCATTTCCTAATTCGTCTATTTCTTTCCGGGGTAAAAGGATTTTGGCTTTAATGCGCATCAAGGTGGCTGCCACCAATATAAATTCACTTGCTACATCAATATTCAATTTTTCAAGTTCCTTTATATACGCTAAAAAGTCTTCTGTAATTTTTGAAATAGGAATATCATTGATGTCTAACTCATCTCTCTCAATAAAGAAAAGTAAAAGGTCAAATGGTCCCTCAAATTGTTGAAGTTTGATAGTATAGCTCTGCACGGTGCAAATATAGCTCTACTTTTTGAAAAATTGATGTCAGAATAATTCTCCTTGTACTGGAGGTGGGGCATCGATAGGATCAATCAAAGAGGGATCATTATTTCTGACGTTTCCAACTCGTGGACTTACCATATACGCATGCATAAGATTACTCGGATATGGTTCGATCAACGAGATAGCATCTGAAGCGGATAGATCATTATCGATCCATAATCGTTCTTGTTCGGGACTTAAAATGGCAGGCATTCGATCATGAATGTTGGCCATTAAGGTATTGGGTTTTTGAGTGATTACTGTAAAAGAAAATATCTCTTCACCTGTACTGTTTTTCCAACTCTCCCATAGCCCAGCTGCTGTGAAAATCGGTGTTTCTGGAAGAATAATTCGATAAGGTGTTTTGGTTTTTCCGTCTTTTTTCCATTCGTAGAACCCATCCATTGGAACTAGACATCTTCGATGTTTTGCAGCATTCTTAAAAGCTGATTTGTCTAAGAGTGTCTCCACTCTAGCGTTGATCATGCGATATCCAATTTTTTCATCTTTGGCCCAAAATGGGATAAGGCCCCAGCGATAAAGATGGATTCGATCAGGATCATGATTGGTGATAATAGGCAGCATGTGACTGGGTGCTGCATTATAATTGGGTAACGGATTGTACCGCTCCAATTCATCAGAGTAGAAGGTCGCATTAAAGCGTTCCTCTATTTCTTTTTCAGTTTTTGTCAGTGAAGATCTGCCACACATAAAAATTGAATATATCTTCTAAAGATCGTATTTAGTTACTAAATAACTGAAAATTTAGAAGATATACCGAAATCTATTGTTTGGTGTGAACATAATTGTCGATCCCTTTTCTTTTTAAGGTACTCGATTCTTGTTGAGCAGAGGATAAGCTTGAATACCTACCTGCACACACAGAATGATATTGAGACATATCAAAAATGACCATTTCAGCATTTTTATATCCCAACTTCTTCAACTTTTTCACCATGACTCTTGCATTGTCTTCAATTAGGTAAGATCCAGCCAATAGCATGAATTTTCCTGAATACGATGCGTTGGTAGATGTAGTTGTTGTGGTTTGTTTTGGTTGAGTTACTTTCGGAGTAGGAGAATTATTTTCAATGATATCATCTACTTCAGTATAATCAATAGTCTCATTATCTACAAGATCGTTGTCTTCGAATGTACCACCACCCATTCCATCAGAGGTAGCTGTTTCGTCATAATCGCTTCCTTCTTCATCTTCAAAGAGATCATCTTCGAATTCATCGGAATACACGTCAGCAACATCGTCCACCATTTCGGTATTGTCATTGGATTCTGCTACTGCTCTTTTATTACATGATTTGGCAACCGTAGCGATCCATAGATAGGCTAAAAATAAAACAGCGATATACACTGCAACTTTAAGAAATCGTCCCATTTTGAGTCCTTTTAATATTTTTGAAAAATGTAGTTTCTTCTATTAGATAACCAATTAAGGCGTCTAAAAATTCAAATAAAATCATTTAAAATCAGATAAAATTACAATTATTTATAATATGTAATTCATTTATTTGTAAGTTTTTAGTATGTATTCTTATATTTTTTATAGTAAATGTATATGCGCTTAAAAATGTGAGAAAAACGTATTAGATTATTTTATATAAACAATTAAAATATATAGGCCTGACCTAGAGTGAAATATGTTTATTACACCAAAAAATTAACCTACCTTTGCACTGTGGAAATCGTTAAAACAGATATACGGAATCTTTCAAAAGAAGAAATCAAAACCTATTTGGTAGAGATGGGCGAATCTGCCTTTAGAGCAAAGCAAGTGTACAGTTGGTTGTGGCAGAAGTCTGCGAAGTCGTTTGATGAGATGACAAATTTGAGCAAAAACTTGAGAGAGTCATTGAAGTCTCAGTTTGTGATCAATGCGATCAAAGAGGATGTAACTCAAAAGTCAGTAGATGGTACTGTGAAAACCAGATTTCAATTGCACGATGGTCATTTTATGGAATCCGTTTTGATTCCTGTCGTTGCGGATAATCGATTTACCGTATGTGTCTCTTCACAAGTTGGATGCAGTCTTACTTGTAAATTTTGTGCAACAGGTCAGATGAAACGACTGCGAAATCTGGATGCCGGAGAAATTTACGATCAGGTGGTGATGATCAATAAAGTGTGCGAAGAGATGTATGGGCATCCATTGACCAATATTGTCTACATGGGCATGGGAGAGCCATTGTTGGCGTATAAAAATGTGATGAAGAGCATCCACTACATCACATCTCCTGAGGGGCTGCATATGTCTCCTCGAAGAATTACGGTGAGTACTGCGGGTATTGCCAAAATGATCAAGAAGATGGCGGATGACGCAAGTAAGGTGAATTTGGCCTTGTCACTTCATGCAGCGGATGATGAGAAGCGGAACGAGATCATGCCGATCAACGAACAAAATAATTTGGAGGTGATCATGGAAGCACTCAATTATTATTATCAAGTGACCCGAAATCGAATCAGTTACGAATACATTGCCTTTCAAAATTTTAACGATAGTATTGAGGATGCTAAAAATTTGTTGAAGCTATCCAGTCAGTTTCCAGTTCGGATCAATATTATTGAATACAATCCAATTGATGGAGCCGACTTTGTAAAAGCAGATGCAGATAAAATAGACCGATTTGCCCAATATCTAAAAGATCGTGGAGTGATGGTTACTGTGCGTAGAAGTCGGGGGAAAGATATCGATGCAGCTTGTGGGCAGTTAGCCAACAAAGGGTAAAAAATCAGTTAATAAATTCATGATTTTAAAAAAGTGAATTTTCTCTTTACATGTTGAAAGCACAAATAGATTTCAATTGCCAAGCAAGGGCCCCTTCAATGTTATTCTAGAAAGAATTTTAACAATATAAGTCAAAACAGAAACAAGAATTTGACGATCAACTACTTATATATTTGTTCGTTAAATTATTATCTTTTGAGGATAGATAGATTGGTGATAGATCGGAAGCAGGTTACAATTTTTTTAAAATTTATCTTGTTTTTTGTAACGCGATACAATGGAGCAACATACTATAAGTGAATCATGACTGTCAGATTTACTTATTAGTTTATCTAGCGAAATCAATCGCTGTCAAAAAAAAAACAATGAAAACAAGCATAGTATATTATCTATCAATAATATTAATCTTTGGATTAGGATCATGTAATAAAGAAACTATCATAGTAGACGATCCCGTAATTATAGTCGATCCACCGACTGAAATTGACTATCCCGTGGCAAAAGGAATTGTTACCAATGAAATTGAACCCATAGAGAACACGCTGGTGTCAGTCTATCAGGATGGAGAATTGAAAGGTACTACTAAGACCGATGAGAATGGAGCTTTTAGTACAATTGAAATTGAAACTGAAGAGGGTGATGATATCTTCCTAGTTTTTCAAAACGAACTGTATAATATTGCATACCGGAAGCGGTCCGGAGAGGAATTAACATTGTCAACCTTAAATGTTCAATTGACCAACCCTGAAAATGATTTAGCTAACGACATCATTGATAACCTCGACTCGGATGACCATATATCCCTTTCAGGAAATATTGTGGACTTTTTAGGGGATCCTGGAGATGCACTGATTGCAGCCGAATATGAGATCGACAATATTAATTATTACAATTATACGAAGTCAGATAATCTAGGGTACTATGAATTGATAGTTGGTAAGGATGCACTGCTCTATGTCTATATCTTAGGCAAGAACGGTGACTGTGCTGAATATTTAACGGAAGAGGAAATAGAATTAACCAGTGGGGCAAAGGCTGAGGTGATGGGGCCATATCAAGATGATGTTGTATTTGATGATTATGTGGTTTCGCTATTAAACAATGAATTAGAAATTTCTGGACAAGTAAAACAATGTGATGGATCAGCTTCCATAGTTTCTGAAATTCAAATCACAATCAAAGACAGTGGAAATAGAAACCAGGTTTATGTCTTCGAGGGAGAAAGTGATGGCACTTTTACTTTTAGTGATGATGAATGTATGATTTTTCCATACACAATAGAAGTCGTTGGTATGGATTTAGCGAATAATATGCACTCGGATACGCTCTTTATGGAAATCACAGAATCTGGTTATAGTACTAACTTATTAGAGCTGCGTGCATGTACTATTTCTGAAGTTGGATTTTCAACAGTTACTATGAACCTAGATGGAATTGATTACAATTTTGATCAAATCAATGTGCGGTTAGAAAATGGAGATGTCATATCGGATGATCAATCTACGTTGAGTTTTGCTCTATTTACCATTCCTGATATTCAGCAAGGAAGTAATGATATTATAGGTTTGGAATTAGGAAATTGGATATCGGGAGTATATTTCAAGGCGGTAAATAGCGTAATGAACGCAAATGTTACTTCACTTACTGCGAATACAGCAGAAGTAGAAGTATTTGGAGATTTTCAAGACATTAATGGGGATGTGGTGCAAGGGACTTGTACTTTAAGTTTGAAGTTTTGATTGAAGAGAAAGAAATACTAGAAAAGGTAAGGCAACATAATAGGGCAGCTCAAAAGCAGCTCTATTATGAATTTGTGAAATTGGTGTCAAGTATTGCTAACAGGTATGTTACTCATACAGCATCATCACAAGACGTAGTGCAAACTACATTTATTAAGGTATTCCAGAATATTGGTCAATACAATGCTGAAAAAGGAAGCTTTAAATCTTGGATAACAAAGATTGCGGTCAATGAATCTTTGGCAATTCTTAGAAAGAAAGATAGAACCATTTTTTCCTCCTTGGAAAAGAATGTAGATCTAAGCGATAGTTTTGTTGATGAGCAAGTATTTGCTTCTATGGAGTTGGAATCAGTAACTCAAATTATTAATTCCCTGGATGAAGATGATAGAATTGTTCTTGATCTGTTTTTCTATGAAGAGTATAGTCATCAGGAAATTTCAGAAATGCTTCAAATAAGCACTCAATCATCAAGAGTAAAGCTACATCGTGCCAAAAAATCATTTATTAGAGAATGGAGAAAAATTAGCGGTAATGAGATTCAAAGAACTGTATAAAAAATCCCGAGATATAGAATCCAAAGTATTGGATGAAGAATCCATGTGGAATGTTATCGAACAAAATCTGGATAAACCCAAAAAGAAAAGAAGAGCTATATGGTGGTGGTTCTTTGGAGGTATTGCTTTGTTGGGTTTGTTGCTAATGATGCATCAGAGCTCCAGTTCAGATCATATTATTTCTGATAAACCACTCTATAAGGAAAATGAAATATTAGCAAATTCAATTCCCGAACCTATTATTTCTTATTTCGACCAAGATGAGGAAAAGGAATACAGTAACAATAAAATGTCAGTTCCCGAAAATACTGATATTCCTTCCTCATCCACTCATGTTTTCAATAGTACTTCAGAGGAGTTGAATCTCCAAAATTACAACCTTGATACATCTCTAGAGTCCAATCAAAAATTAGGAATAAACAGAATAGAGGATCCAAATACATCGATGTTAAAAGCTTCCCTTATTGGAACTAGAAGTGAGAACTTTGACCAAGTTAAAAAAGGTGAGTCAGAAAATGATAGGGTGATATTTGAGGCGAAAGGATTTAACCTGTCCGAAACCAAATTACTTATTCCACAAGTAGACAGGTTACCAATGCGTTCATCTCTTAGTTTTTCTTCCGAAGAATTGGAACTATCAGAATTTGTTCAGGTGAAAAATCTTCAATCCTTTAGGTATGAATTTGTCTTCAACCTTTCTTATCTCACCCATAGAAATTCTATCCTTGCAGATTTACCTGATACACAGTTATGGGCTAATCTACACGATTTGAGCAATTCACCTTCACCTTCATTTGAGATTTCAACATTATTGAGGACACGATTGGGAAATGGATTAGGAGTTGGATTAGGGTTGAAAGTAAGACAAATATCAGAATGGTACAATGCTTCTATAACCGATGTTGAACCTGTCCAAATTCAATCGGATTCTTCGGCTTATGTAACCATAAATGGTATTCGCGAGTATGCTTCTGGATTTCTTACAGGTATTTCTACCCAAACTACACACTATCGCACTCCTATTCGTAGATTTTATATAGATCTACCTATTGCTATGAACTACAGAAAATCAATTGGTTTTGTTGATTTTAACCTTGATTTAGCCTATAATTTTAATATTTCTCATCGCTATTATGGCAGGTCATATAATGAAGATTTGGTTCTTTTGAACCAAAAGAAAATATCTGAAAGCGAGTTGTTTAGAAGTAGGTTTGTGCACAGTGCAAATATAGGACTAGGTATTAATTATCACTGCTCTGATCTTATTTCTATAGGAATAAAAGCAAATTATTGGAAGCAACTTTCTTCCTCTCTTACCTCTACAATATTAGAAGAAAAATACACAGGGGTAGGAATAGGTCTCTGCTTGGAAAAAAGAATGTAAATATATTTTCGAGAGTTACTCCCTATTAATTGTTTTAATCTGAGTTCGATTATCAAAGACTTATATGCGCTAGAATAATTGAACTCAGGTTAATAGGGTATAAGTCAATTACTCTTTGATAGGTAGAAATATAAACTCGGCACCCAATTCACTCAATACAAAAACACAAATATTTGTTTTTGGATCTTTATAGTTGCCTTTAAATTCTTCAATTTTTTCAGGAAATATAATTTGTCTGGATACAAATTCTTCTAGCGTAGAGGCATGAATGGACCACTTAGACCCTTTATTATCTTCTTTACTGAAAATAGGCATTCCCAACTCTAGTTCTTGCTGATGTGCGACCATAATGGGGTATTCCGAAACGTCCTTGTCTAAAATTATTTTACCTGCTTGAGTCATCATTTTTCGGTAGATGTCCAACTCATTTTGTAAAACAATATAAGATTCAGCTTTTTTCATTATAGTTAATCATTATTTAGAAAAAAGTAGAGCGAGAAAAATCTCGCTCCACCTAGTTGTATTCTATTTGATTGATGATTTGCATCACCAATTTTGCTCTTAATATCTGTAGTATTCAGGTTTGTACGGTCCTTCTTGAGCCACACCGATATAATCCGCTTGGTCTTTTGAAAGTTCCTCTAATTCTACACCAATTTTAGCCAAGTGTAATTTTGCCACTTTTTCATCCAAGTGTTTCGGCAACATGTATACGTCGTTTTCGTATTTGTCTCCTCTTTCCCACAATTCCAATTGAGCCAACGTCTGATTGGTGAAGCTATTTGACATTACAAATGATGGGTGACCTGTAGCACAACCCAAATTTACCAATCTACCTTCCGCTAAAACGATGATGTCTTTTCCATCAATTGTATATTTATCTACTTGTGGCTTAATCTCTACTTTGCTATCTCCATGTGTTCCATTCAACCATGCCATATCGATTTCATTATCGAAGTGACCAATATTACAAACGATTGTTTTATCATTCATAGCTTGGAAATATTCTGGCGTAATGATGTCTTTATTTCCTGTAGCAGTAACTACGATGTTTGCTTCTTTCAAAGCGGTAGTCATTCTTTTCACAGCAAATCCGTCCATAGCAGCTTGCAATGCACAAATAGGATCGATTTCAGTAACAATCACTCTGGCACCTGCGCCTCTCAATGAAGCAGCACTTCCTTTTCCAACATCTCCGTACCCTGCTACTACAGCGACTTTTCCAGCAATCATTATGTCGGTTGCTCTTCTAATCGCATCTACACAAGATTCTTTACATCCGTATTTATTGTCAAATTTTGACTTGGTTACAGAATCATTGATATTGATCGCAGGAATTGGAAGTGTACCATTTTTTACTCTTTCGTACAATCTGTGTACTCCTGTAGTTGTTTCTTCAGATATTCCTTTAATATCTTTGACTAATTCAGGGAATCGATCCAATACCATATTGGTCAAATCTCCACCATCGTCCAAGATCATATTTAATGGCTTTCCATCTTCGAAGGCGTGCAACGTTTGTTCGATACACCAGTCAAATTCTTCTTCATTCATTCCTTTCCAGGCAAATACTGGAACACCTGCCTCAGCAATAGCGGCTGCTGCGTGATCCTGCGTAGAAAAAATGTTACATGAAGACCAAGTGACATCTGCACCCAAGGCAACTAAAGTTTCTATCAAAACAGCTGTTTGAATCGTCATATGCAAACATCCGGCAATTCTCGCTCCTTTTAATGGTTGAGAATCTCCAAATTCTTCTCTAAGAGACATTAGGCCTGGCATTTCTGCTTCTGCCAATTCGATTTCTTTTCTTCCCCAAGCGGCAAGATTTATATCTTTTACTTTGTAATTTGTGCTTACTTGTGTATCCATTCCTTTATTTTTTTTTCAAATTTCGCACAAAGGTACTATTTTGTTTGGTATTAAATGATAGATATTCAGTCATTTACCCCAATAATTTCCCCTTTATGCTATGTTTACAGTCGTAAGTGGAACAATATTTGTCTAAATTAGTTTTATAAAGTGTGCGATAGAATAATCGATATATATTATTTGTTTTTAAAAAAGATTATATATTTGCACACCATTTGAATGAAATGGTCGCGTGGCCGAGTGGCTTAGGCAGTGGTCTGCAAAACCATCTACGGCGGTTCGAATCCGCCCGCGACCTCTAAAAGCCTCGAAGTGAAAACTTCGAGGCTTTTGTTATTTATAGCTTTGGCTATAAATAACATATGTTGCGGAGCAACATATAGAGGTCACGTGCGGATTCGGCTGCCCATCCGTGCTGGGGCACGGTTCCCGCCCTGGATTGACGCTGTCAATCCTCCTGCGGAACGGTTGGTCATGCCCGCGACCTCAACGTAGTGCCAAGATTTTGCGGTTTTGTTTGTTCAGAGACTTGCTAGATTATAAGCTTTTTTGGATTCTTTGATAGTTTGGAGTTTAGTTGTTCAATCTTTCCTGGGTTTGTGAAATATCGGTGGTGAGTTTGGCTGCCCATCCGTGCTGGGGCACGGTTCCTTCCTTGAATTGACGGTGTCAATTCTCCTATGGATCAGTCAGTCATTCCTGCGGAACGGTTGGTCATGCCCGCGACCTCAATGTTGGGTTAAGATTTTGCGGTTTTGTTTGTTCTGAGACTTGCTTGTTTATAAGCTTTTTTAGATTCTTTGATAGTTTGGAGTTTAGTTGTTCAATCTTTCCGGGGTTTGGGAAATCTCAGTGGCGGATTCGGCTACCCATCCGTGCTGAGGCACGGTTCCTTCCTTGAATTGACGGTGTCAATTCTCTTATGGATCAGTCAGTCATTCCTACGGAACGGTTGGTCATGCCCGCGACCTCAACGTAGTGTTAAGATTTTGCGGTTTTGTTTGTTCAGAGACTTGCTAGATTATAAGCTTTTTTGGATTCTTTGATAGTTTGGAGTTTAGTTGTTCAATCTTTCCTGGGTTTGTGAAATATCGGTGGTGAGTTTGGCTGCCCATCCGTGCTGGGGCACGGTTCCTTCCTTGAATTGACGGTGTCAATTCTCCTATGGATCAGTCAGTCATTCCTGCGGAACG
This sequence comes from Saprospiraceae bacterium, assembly GCA_029212405.1. Lineage (GTDB taxonomy): Bacteria > Bacteroidota > Bacteroidia > Chitinophagales > Saprospiraceae > CAJXUU01. The sequence continues at coordinate 7,691 of JARGNR010000047.1, read as the reverse complement.
GTTGGTCATGCCCGCGACCTCAAAGTTGTGCTAAGATTTTGTGGTTTTGTTTGTTCTGAGATTTGCTTAATAATTTTACCAGAATGTTATTGGTTATTGGCTTGAACTTCCTGTGGATCTGTGTTAGCATTAAACTAACTGTGGGATACTTTATATGGTCAATTGAAAGTTGAGGAAAGTACCTTGGAGCAGATGGGTGGATAAAAAACGATCAAATTTGGGAAAAACGCCTCAGCATGAATGGACTTCAGAAATCTGACTTTTTGAACTCATCGATCAGGAAAAAATAGGAGTTTTAATTCAATTCGTTTATTTAATCTATAAGAAGCATTGCCTATTAAGCTTAATTTCCAATTCAATTTTTCTTGATCTTGAAACTGGGATTTGAGAATTGTTCTCTAGTAGTAGGAAGTCATAACAAAATTTTGATATGTAATCTATGTTGACCAGATGTGATGCATGTACCCTTACAAAGAATTCACTAGGCAATCTATCTTCTACCCATTTAAGGGTTTTTGATAAAAGGATCTCTTCTCCTCCTTTTAATATTACTTTGCAATAATTATTAGCTGATGAGCAATGGATAATGTTTTCAAATCTAATATATCTAGTTCCATCTAAAGTTGGAAATGCAATTTTAGTTGGTAATAACTTGTAAACTATTTGTTGCGGTTTTCTTTGCTTTAATGACAATACTTTGTTCTGTTTGCAAAGTCTAAATTCAGATTTAACAATTTGCATAATATGCTGATTTATAAATAATTATTAAAAATAATTTGATATGGAATTCTTGTTTTTATATAACTTCACTAAATTGATTTGCTTTTAATAGAAACAAACTCTTTCGATATGAAACATAGAGGTTTAGTTCCCTTATCTTTTAAATACTATGCTTAGTTGTATTGATGGCCATTAATATTCTTTTGTCTCTTATACTTATACAGTATCATCACAATAAACTTAGAAAAGGAATCTGATGAACAATTCATAATGTTATTTGACACTATTCATATGTAATCAATTTTGATCGATGTTAGGATTTATTCCCATAGAAAAGGCCTTCATTAAACTGAAACCAATTTCTTAAGATTTAATCTGGAAAATGCTTTTTTTGTAAATTACATACATTCTATTCATGAAAAGAGGCTATTCCTTTCCAGGAACAGCCTCTAAATATTCTGAATTAATTATTGATGATTACATCTCCTCTGAATATTAAACTTGCCCCAGTATTATTAGTCAATGCTTTTGGAATTCCATTTTCCTTGTTTCCTTCTAAAGTCAAATTTTCTAATATCAAGCTTCCATTATTAAGAATTGCACCTCCATCAGTAGCTTCGCTACCATTGATCAGCTTAATGTCTTTCACATGGAAATTGACTCCAGATTGAACATTGAAGATTCGAGATAAATCATTTCCGGACACAGTCAATACATTGTCTCCAAGTCCCTTAATGACTTTGAATGAATTAATATCTATTTCTCCTCCAGTCAAAGTAATAGTAGAACCTAGCAATCCGCTATCAAAAAAGACCGTATCCCCAGCACAAGTATTTGCTATCACATATCGTAAAGATCCAACACCACTATTATTATTGTTCATGACAATATCTTCTGAGGCATTGACCACAATTACAATAGAACCACTATTTGTGCAGCCATCTACTGAAACTGTATATGTAATGGTATGAGAACCTGCTCCAGCTAATTCTGGATCGAAATTACTTCCCACCACACCAGGGCCGCTATATGTTCCACCACTTGGTGAAGCATTGAGTGCAACAGGATCTCCTAAAGCACAAAGAACTGGTACAGGATCAATGGTTACGATAGGTAACGGATTAACAGTCAACATAAAGTCCCCGGTGATGAAACAACCATTGTTTTCAAGACGAACAAATATCATTTCTCCATCTACAGCCGTATAGGATTCGGGCGATCCCAGTGCACCTACACCATTCGAAGCATCTGATGCCGATGTATGATAAGTAACTGCAGCTGTTACAGGAGATACAGATGTGATTGCATCATTCAGGTCGAAAATTGCAGTACCTCCTCCTTCAGTACCTTCACAAAGGACTAAATCCAAAGGTTCTCCTGAGGAGAAAGATGGAACGGCTCCAACAGTAAATGTCACTTCTGTACTATCCTGACAACCTGTCGTAGTATTCGTAGCAATAAATCGAATGGTAAGGTCATTTTCATTGTCTGTTTGAGCTGTCAATTCAGGGTTGAGAGTACTTGTATTTGTTATAGTCGCATTCCCAAAACTTGCACTTACAATTTTCCAATCATAACTGTACGATCCAGTAGGAAGTACAAAACCTAAAGGATTTCTAACTTCACCTTGACAAAGTTCACTTGGTCCATTCATATTTATAGCCACTTGAGGATTTGCATTAATTTTCACATTCACCACAAAAGGTAATCCTTCGCAGCCATCTATGCTTGTTGGCGTTATGGTATATTCTATAGTCTCCACTATGGTGTAAGGGTTGGTTACGGTATGGGTAATGTCTCCATTTCCAGTATCGCCAACGCTCACTCCGATAACTGTAGGTAAAGGAGTAATATCAGTAATCTCCCAGGCAAAAGTAGAAGAACCGATTAAACTTGTCAAATAGGCATCAAGAGCCAATGTATACTCAACCCCTGAACATGCTTCTTCCTGAGATAGTGCAATAGATTCAGGTAGTAGATTGACCTTCATTTCGTAGGTTTCGGTAAGCATACATCCATCACTATTGGTAACAGTGATTGAATAGGTCCCTTCTGTGGTTGGGCTCGCAATAAAGCTGTATCCAGCATCATTGACTGCACCTGATGATACAGAAGATCCATTGAGCTCAATTTCATAGGTGTCACCGACATTCCCTGAAATTACAAATTCAACCATGTCTGTATCGCAATAAACCAGTGTATCTAAATGGTATTGTTCAGTACTATTAGCCAAGAGAGAGAAGCTTAAAGGTGAGCCATTTAGGTCATCCCAATAAACATCATAAGTCACTCCTGCAGTAGTATTGTGTGCTTGAATGATGGTATTATCTAAGTGTGTACTTCCATAAACACCATGTGTCGTGGTATTGTACATTAAATTTCCTTGAGCAGTCTCAACAGTATATCTGAATTCTCCCGTTGACAATAATTGAATTCTTAAAGTTACCCAACTATCATAGACAAATCCAGCAGGTAGTCCCATGTCATACCAGGTTCCATCTGATTCCCAACCTCTAAATCGTGGGGTACCCCCATCAGAAGTAAATTCAATAATAGGGTAGGCTGATATAGCATCTGATATATCCAAAGCTGTACACCAAAAACCCGCCATTCTTCTTCCGGTTGCTGCCCATGAAGCGTCTACATATAGGTCAATCTCAGTTTCCACTGTAGTCGGATGATGTTGATACTTTCTACCTTGCGTGTTATAAAAACCATTGGACTGTCCATCTGCAGCATCAATACCAACATGTAACGTATTTAAAGTTCCATCAGGTGCTGTCGCCATTGCTTCAAAAACATGAGGTGCAAATCGATCTACAGACCAAAGTCCAACCCCTGGCATAGTTCCAATACTAAGCTCTAATTCCTCACTGAAATCTATAAGATCACAAGGATCAATCACTTTTACTGTAGTTGTACTCATGGATTCACAAGTGTTACCATCGACAACTGTTACAGATATATCTATGCTTGGATCAGTACCTGATTCAAATGTAATTTCTGTTGTGCCATCACCAGAAGTGATCATTGCATCTCCAGAAATTGACCAAGTGTAACTTGCACCTACTCCAGCATCAGCAACACTAGCTAAATGACTATCTGAATTGATCCAAACTGCATAGTCCGCAGTGATTTCGGATACTGGTAGTGCTTGTACTGTAATAGTGAAACTACATACACCATCCACCAGGTTGCCTGCCGCATCCTTGGCTGAATAGGTAACAGTTGTCATTCCTACATTGAGCATCTCGTTGGCCATTGTCGACCCATCAAAAGATGTTACCGCAACAGGACCTGACATGGTTGCCCCACTCAAGGAGTAGGTAAGCTCCGTCATTCCCGTGCCCAACGCACAATTATCAACTAATTTCACATGTGTCCAATTATACATGTCATCTAAAGACTTACAAATCATAAAGTCACTCGGACAATCTTCATATTCAGGTTGTTCCGTGTCATTTACTATCACTTCGAATGTACATGTTGCTGCAACACCACATTCATCAATATCTGATGTTACAGTAACTGTAGTCGAACCAACTGGAAAAGAGCTTCCACTTACAGGACTAGCAGTAGCAAATAAGGTGTTGGCTCTTGTTGTATTATCAATAGCTAAATTATCAGTAGCAATGAAAGTGAACCACATGTAGCGATTGCCACCAATTTCAGTTGCGATGACATCAGAAGGAGTATTTCTTGTTTCCGTCCATAGTGAATTTCCAGCAGCGTCTAATAAATTCAGATCAACAGCCAAAGATCCATCTCCGGCATCTCTATATACAAACTCAAATGTATACCAACCAGTACTTGTTATCGTATAGTGGTTTAGTGTTGCAATATCTTCTCTTCTGCTGAAATTTGTATTGTTACTTCCACCAACTAGAATATTACCTGCAACATCATTAGCAGTATGGAAGATAAAGTCTCGTCTGTGTCCACCAGATTGATTATTGACAGCGGAAGATAAATCCCATCCATAAGTATCTGCTATTACTGCAGGATCATTTAGATCCATAAATACATCCAGACTGGTACGGAATCCATCACCAAAAGTAGAATTATACCCCCCTAATCTTGTGAACATTCCAGTCTGAGCATCTACGGTAGTATTTATGTCACCATAATTTGCACCTGAAGATGATGGTATAGCTCCAGACGGAGTAGTAGTTATCTGACTGTTGAATGATATCCAATCAGTTGCTATTCCATTTTCAAATCCATCAAAAAATACCTGGTCATAAGCCATCGGTAAATCAAAGTTTACGACCGCTTCACATAATCCTAACTCATTGTCAACTGTAATGTCATCTGGACAGATAATTTCTGCTGGGTATGAATCTAATACTCTAATGGTAAAGCTTTCTGAAGAACCCTCGCATCCATCAACAATAGGTGTCACTGTGATCGTTGCTGTGATTGGATTCTCACTTGTATTGCTAAGTACTGTAGCTGGTAGGGTAGCACTTGTACCACTTGCCGCGATGCCTATCGCAGGCGTATCATTTACCCAACTATACATTGTACCTGGAATTCCAAGAGTAGTTGCAAATACAACTTCATCACTCATCTCTCCATCGCACTTAATCTGATCTATGGGATCAACTACATCTGGATTCGGTTTGACCATGATCGTAGCTAAAATGAGATCTCCAGTACATTCATAAATATCAAGCACTCCATTATCATTTGCATCATTGAAAGTAGTGATGGTAATAGTAAGACTTCCTGAAATAGCTGGATTATCTAAATTTAGAGACAATGTTCCTAAAGTCGCAATCTGATCGTTAAAATCGGTCACTCTTGCCAAGTAGGATATTGGAGGACTATCCAAATTTGAACTTGAATAATCAACGGACATTACAATATTTTCTAAGTCTGGTGAGATCAATGAAAATACCACATTATTATCACCGCTACACACGCCAATATCTATGTCTTCGGCTACATCTATTGATCCATTGTTTGTGTTTCCAGCTGCAACTCCGTTGATTGTGAAACCTATTTCATTATCAAGATATTGATTAATTTCTGTAAGGTCGGTTGTTACTCTTGGAGTTGTGGTGCTTGAAATGTCATTTGTTGACAGTCTATACTCAGTACCACTTCCAGAGAATGTATTTGCTCCAAGGTCAATGTCACATATAATCGGGGTATTTCCTCTTCCAAAATAATTTGGGGATTGACCAGCAACCTGATCTCCGTCACCTCCTGGATAGTTTGCATTGATATGACCAGCGCCTTGTAGTTGGATACCAATATCATTACCATTAAGTGTATTATTATTAATGATGTGATTCGTACCTTCCACTACAATACCGAAGCCTTCAGCTACAGGACCAAGATGTGTATACCCAGTTACGGTATTTCCTGTTAATGTAACTCCGTTTGGAATATCTGCATTTCCAGCTAAAACAACTCTACGGAATACTGCAATACCTGCATAGTCTCGATTATTTGATGCTCCTGTATTGGTCACTTGATTATTAGTGACGCTTACATTTCCATTTGGATTTTTGATTTCAATTCCAAATCTTCCCGCACCATTTATGATATTATTATCTACAAGGGCATTGCTCATTCCAGTCAAACCCATTCCGCTATCACCTGTCGTGACGGTTACTGTATTACCTGTAATAGTGACCAAATTAGCATTGCCATCCTGAAGCTCTATCCCACAACAATTATTATTGCTTACTGTATTATTGGTAATCACAATATTTTCTTTCAATCCATTCCAGATAACTATTCCTCTGGCACCAGATGTATGACCTGAAACCATACAGTCATTTATCGTCACACCATTCACTGGTCCATTTGCATAAAATCCAGATCCTCCTGCATTATCAAGTATCGCAACATTATCTACATTAAGATCATTATTCCCTCCAACTGCATATATACCAGCATCTGAATTCCCAGTTGCACCGGCAAAGTTCTGAACGGTTACATTTTTAATGGAAACATTCGTAACTCCATTTTGAATGAAGATTCCATCACCATTTCCGACTTCGTCCGTACCATCAATTACATACAACGTTTTAGAGGTGGTCTTACCTTGAATGGTTAGTGACTTGTCGACGACGACTCTTTCGGTAAATGTATGTGCAGACAATTCAAGAATATCTCCAGCGGTGGCCGCATCTATTGCTTCTTGAATAGTAGCATAGGTAATGTTCGTAGAAAGATTTTCTACTGGTCCAACTCCTTCACATACAATAGAATTTTGACTTTCCCAAAATGTAATAAAAGTCGTTTCACACATGTCCTTATTGAAAATTCTGCCTGTAAACGTTGCATTGTCTTCGATATCTGCAAACAAAGATTCACCGTGCCAGTTACATGAAGTCGTTAACGCACCGCCATCCGCAACTGTTACATAGTTGGCTATAGCATAACCTACACCATTCGGATCTGAATGAGTAAATCCATCGGCATTGAAATTATTCTCTTCAACGGTGACCGTACTAACCCACTTGTTGCTTTCAAATTTAAGTGCTTGTAAGTCATAACCACCTCCTGATCGTGTACCCGTTTTTGTTCCCGACAATGTTGAAACGGTATTTCCTTTAACAACAGCATTTTCAGTATTTCCTTCCATGGCTATTCCCGTGGAAATATGCGCGGATAACAGTTCGATAGTATTATTTAAGATTTCAGCTCCTAATATATTACCTGTGGTACCTCCAGCTACATTTAATATAATACCATATGCAATTTTACCAGTTGGCCAAGCCGCATTGCTCATTTCTATATTACTTATAGAGTTATCCTTAACTTCTAATCCTGTTAGGACACCCGTCGCTCCGCTGTCATTTATACCAATACCTCCAAGACTATTGTTAGTAATTGTATTATTTCCTACGTTGTCAACACAGTTGTTATTGATTTTGACAGAAGACTTATTTACCGAGCTTAACTGATATTGAATTGCATAAATATTACCCACATTTCCTGCCAGAGCAGACCCG